>NZ_JANUFB010000002.1:0-775000 GCF_024809055.1 Citrobacter sp. JUb117 | reverse complement strand
CAGTCTGCATGGAGCCAACCTTGAAATACCACCCTTTAATGGCTGGTGTTCTAACGTAGACCCGTGATCCGGGTTGCGGACAGTGTCTGGTGGGTAGTTTGACTGGGGCGGTCTCCTCCTAAAGAGTAACGGAGGAGCACGAAGGTTAGCTAATCCTGGTCGGACATCAGGAGGTTAGTGCAAAGGCATAAGCTAGCTTGACTGCGAGAGTGACGGCTCGAGCAGGTGCGAAAGCAGGTCTTAGTGATCCGGTGGTTCTGAATGGAAGGGCCATCGCTCAACGGATAAAAGGTACTCCGGGGATAACAGGCTGATACCGCCCAAGAGTTCATATCGACGGCGGTGTTTGGCACCTCGATGTCGGCTCATCACATCCTGGGGCTGAAGTAGGTCCCAAGGGTATGGCTGTTCGCCATTTAAAGTGGTACGCGAGCTGGGTTTAGAACGTCGTGAGACAGTTCGGTCCCTATCTGCCGTGGGCGCTGGAGAATTGAGGGGGGCTGCTCCTAGTACGAGAGGACCGGAGTGGACGCATCACTGGTGTTCGGGTTGTCATGCCAATGGCATTGCCCGGTAGCTAAATGCGGAAGAGATAAGTGCTGAAAGCATCTAAGCACGAAACTTGCCCCGAGATGAGTTCTCCCTGACTCCTTGAGAGTCCTGAAGGAACGTTGAAGACTACGACGTTGATAGGTCGGGTGTGTAAGTGTAGCGATACATTGAGCTAACCGATACTAATGAACCGTGAGGCTTAACCTTACAACGCCAAAGATGTTTTGGCGAAAGAAAGACATCAATTCAGCTTGATACAGATAAAATCAGAACGCAAAAGCGGTCTGATAAACAGAATTTGCCTGGCGGCTGTAGCGCGGTGGTCCCACCTGACCCCATGCCGAACTCAGAAGTGAAACGCCGTAGCGCCGATGGTAGTGTGGGGTCTCCCCATGCGAGAGTAGGGAACTGCCAGGCATCAAATAGAAACAAAAGGCTCAGTCGAAAGACTGGGCCTTTTGTTTTATCTGTTGTCTGTCGGTGAGTGCTCTCCTGAGTAGGACAAATCCGCCGGGAGCGGATTTGAACGTTGCGAAGCAACGGCCCGCAGGGTGGCGGGCAGGACGCCCGCCATAAACTGCCTGGCATCAAACAAGTGAAGAAGCCCATCCTGACGGATGGGCTTTTTTGCGTCTGTTGTATGTGAAAGCGGGTGGATAGCCGCGTCAGTGCTTTATCCGTCCTGCAAAAATCTGTCCTTCCCTCCTCGTAAAAATCCGAAACCTTTCCCTGCTAATTAAAAATGTGATATATATCCCATAATAAAAAATAACAATTATATAACATCTCATTCACTAAAAATGCACTAGACATCATTGATAAATTCACAAGATCCTTGGCAGGGGTACAATTCTAATGGCTGATAGCAGTGTAACTGAGAATCGGGTGCTGACGGACAGCGACACCCGTCGTCGTATATGGGCAATCGTAGGGGCATCATCAGGGAATCTGGTCGAATGGTTTGACTTCTACATCTACTCTTTCTGTTCCCTCTATTTTGCCCATATCTTTTTTCCTTCAGGAAACACCACCACACAACTGTTACAGACTGCTGGGGTTTTCGCCGCAGGGTTTCTGATGCGGCCTATTGGCGGATGGATTTTTGGCCGGATAGCCGATAAGCACGGACGTAAAAAGTCCATGTTATTGTCAGTATGCATGATGTGTATGGGATCGCTGGTGATCGCCTGTCTGCCGGGGTATGAAACCATTGGCACTTGGGCACCTGCGCTGCTGCTGCTCGCCAGATTATTTCAGGGGCTGTCTGTTGGTGGAGAATATGGCACCAGTGCGACCTATATGAGTGAAGTCGCCGTGGAAGGTAAGAAAGGGTTTTATGCCTCATTCCAATACGTGACCTTGATTGGTGGGCAACTTTTGGCATTGCTGGTTGTGGTGATATTACAGCATACGTTAGAAGACTCAGCGCTCAGAGCATGGGGCTGGCGTATTCCCTTTGCGCTGGGAGCCGTACTGGCGATTGTCGCGCTTTGGTTACGTCGTCAGTTAGATGAAACCTCAAAACAGGATGTGCGTGCGCTGAAAGAAGCAGGCTCCCTGAAAGGGCTATGGCGTAACCGAAAGGCCTTCGTGATGGTGCTCGGATTTACTGCTGCGGGTTCGTTGTGTTTCTATACCTTCACCACCTACATGCAGAAGTACCTGGTGAATACGGCAGGTATGCATGCCAACGTGGCCAGCGGTATAATGACGGCGGCACTGTGCGTGTTTATGCTGGTACAGCCGCTGTTCGGCGCGTTGTCAGATAAAATTGGCCGCCGTACCTCGATGCTGTGTTTTGGCGCATTAGCCACGTTGTTTACCGTTCCTATCCTGACGGCGTTGCAGAATGTGACCTCCCCGTATATGGCATTTGGTCTGGTCATGTGTGCCTTGTTGATCGTCAGTTTCTACACTTCAATCAGTGGCATTCTGAAGGCCGAAATGTTTCCGGCGCAGGTCCGCGCGTTGGGGGTAGGATTGTCTTATGCAGTGGCGAATGCCTTGTTTGGTGGATCGGCCGAATATGTTGCGCTGTCGCTGAAGTCCGTTGGTATGGAAACCACATTTTTCTGGTACGTCACCGCTCTGGCCGTGGTTGCATTCTTTGTCTCATTACTGCTGCACCGCAAAGGTAAAGGCCTGCGCCTCTAATGGTGGGCCATTTGCCAGACGGCATAGCCGGTAGATGCGCCGGCGACATCCCAGGCAAAATCTTTCCAACTCCAGCCGCTTCCTGTGGGGCGGCTGTCCCAAAGTTCTTTTGATGCGCCAAGGCTAATGGAGAACATGAAACCGATGGCAGCGCTGCGATCGGCGCTGTTTCCCTGATGCTGAGCGTACTCGTTACCGGCGGCGGCCAGCATGGCTGAGGCAATAAAGTGTTGTGCTTTGTCTTGCCCACTCCAGTTGTCGTTCGCCATATGGCTACAACCAGAAAGTGTCAGGATACTGGCGAGAATAAACAGGCGCACCGTCGTCTCCATAGGAAAAACCCCGTCAGCGACGGGGTTCAGGTTACAGAATACGGCTGATTAATCTGTCGATTCGGATACGGCGGAGTCGACGGATGAGCTTACGCACTTTAACCGGATAGTCGGCAATACTCTGCAGGTCGCGATAGTGCTTAACGACGGTAGTATGTGTGCGGATGAGCTCCAGCTCTTTCTCACGCTGAAGAGTCAGTTCCTGCTTAGGATCGTGGATCAGAATGGCGTTTTCCAGATCCAGGCGCCAGGCGCGAGGGTTAAGGTTGTTGCCGGTGAGCAGCATCCACTTATCATCCACCCACATGCCTTTCAGATGATAAGTATTGTCATCATCTTTCCATAAGCGTACGACCAGTTGATCGGTATTAACGTAATACTGTAGTCGGCTCAGGAAGCGGCGAAGGTTTATTTCATACAGATAGGGCAGCGCGCCGATAATCTTAAACGGCTCATCTTCCGGGATGAAAAAGTCGTTAGCGGTCTTATCGCCCACGATAATTTCAACCTTTTTACCTTCACGCAGAAGCTGGATAATATTGCGCACCAGTATCGCTGGCAGGTTGAAATAAGGGGTACAGATTGTGAGTTTCTGCTCTGCGCAGGGCATCAGATGGAAAATGGTCTTATTCAGCAGACTGGATTTTCCGAGCCCAACCAGAGGCGTCACCGAAAGCTGTTCATTATCCGCATTACCCTGGAAATGGAATGACGCATCACGTAATTCCTGACGATACAGGCGGATGTCGTTTTTAATTTCCGGGCTTTTAGGGCGATTGATATCATCAAGACGATTCACGCCGCGACCATTCATCAGGTTCTGCGTGACCCAGTCGAACATGATGTCAGCCATTTGCGCATTGCGAATCAACTGGTAGCGATCGTAGCGATATTTATCATGCTGATGTAGGTAAACGTCGTTCAGGCTGGCGCCGCTATACAGAACGCTATCATCGATGATAAAGCCTTTGAAATGCAGGACGCCAAGCGCTTCACGGGTGTTAATCGGTACGCCGTAGACCGGAATATCGATCCCTGGATTTTCTTGCGCCATTCGGCAGTACCAGTCAGCGTTGGTATTAGACGCTGCTGCGCCAATGCGTCCGCGCTGGGCACGATGCCAGTCGACAAGCACCCGGATATCAAGCTCAGGACGCTGCCGCTTAGCCGCATAAAGCGCGTCGAGGATGCCTTTGCCACCGTCGTCCTGTTCCAGATACAGGGCGATGATACAAATACGTCGCGTCGCGCTGGCTATTTTCTCCAGCAGAGTCTCCCTGAAATTAGCGGGAGCATAAAAGAAATCTACATCATCAACTGATTGAGAAATCTTCGGTAGTTGGGCAAGGTGTTGTTGATGTTTATTACGCTTAAATTTTGACAACATCACAGTGCATTTCTTCTCTGTTCATTGAAGGGTCCTCTGTGCTATGCAGACGACATAAGCGAGCAATGATAACACCAGTACCCGTTAAAGTGGTCAACATTTCCAGTACCTTACTCACGATTCCTCATATTGGGCCAGATTAAGCGTTAGCCCAACAATTCCCTCTTCGAGCTGGACGTCTACAGCAAACCCGAGTTTTCGGGCCAGGGCGACCATCCCCCGATTGTTCGGCATCGTAATACCATTCAGACGTCTCAGTCCGTGATCTCGGGTGTAGGTAATTAATTTTTCCATCAATCGCCGCCCGAGCCCCAGGCCTTTGAGATCCGATCGTACCAGTACGGCAAATTCGGCATCGACGTTATCGGGATCGGAAATTGCGCGCGTCACGCCGAGGATCTCTTCAGTGTTATCACGGCAACGTACCGCCACAAAGGCCATTTCCCGATCGTAGTCGATCTGCGTCATATTGGCTAAATCTTCATGGGTAAATTCGTTGATCTCACTGAAATAGCGGTAATACAGATCTTCCTTCGTCACTTGTGAAATGAACTGCTGCAGATGGGGTTCATCCTCCGGCAGAATAGGGCGGAACAGGCAGCGTTCACCGTTTTTCATTTCGACCCACTCTTCAAGCTGATGAGGATAGGGACGCACGGCCAGTCTGCTTTCGTTGTCGCCCGTGAAGGGGGCAATATCTAGCGTAACATCGAGGGCGGTGAATTCACCGGCGGATGCCAGTAATGGGTGGATATCCAGACGTTGAATTTCCGGGCAATCGACGATCAAATTGGACACCTGAACCAAAAGCTGGCTTAAACCGGCGACGTCTAAAGGACGTAGCGCACTGCGGGCGCGGATCTTTTTGTTTTTGATCCCCTGGATCACCAGATATCGTGCGAGGTTCATGTTCAGCGGCGGCAATGCCACCACGGCTTGCTCTTCCGGTCGCCACTCTACGCCACCTTCCCCCAACATAATGAGTGGCCCAAATACCGGATCGTGTTCGACGACCACGCGCAGTTCCTGAGCCCCCGCGCGGTTAGCCATACTCTGGACAAGCAAACCGTGGATACGCGCCTGCGGCCAGGCCATTTTCACCCGATCAAAAATCGCATTGGCGGCCTGCTGCACTTCGGTTGCCGTTCGCAGGTAGAGCATAACCCCTTGAACTTCCGATTTATGCGGGATATCGGGAGAACGTAGCTTGAGCGCTACCGGATAACCAATTTGCTCGGCGATGTGTACGGCTTCTGCGCTGTCGCTGGCAATCCAGGTGGGCAGCGTGTGCAAGCCATAGGCGTGCAAAATAGGCTGAACTTCATGCGTATCCAGCGATGTTGCCCCGTCAGCAATCGCCTGTTGTAACAGATTATGTGCCTCGGCGGTGTTGGCCGTCAGGCTGTCAGGGAGCACTGGTGTTTCACGCAGTTGCTTCTGGTTACGCCGGTATTCAACCATATGCATAAACGCGGTGATGGTGCCTTCCGGTGTACGATAGGTGGGTAATCCCGCTTCACTAAACAACCTGCGGGCTTCCTGGGATGAAAACTCCCCGCACCAGTTAGTGAGTAAGGAGACAAACTTGCCGCGCGGATGTTGTTTCACCGCCTCAATCAGCGCCTGGGCGCTTTCGGTGCCAGGTGCGGCTGCGCTAGGCGAGTGGATGACCATCAGGGCGTCGAAATCCTGGCTGGCGAGTAAAATATTCAGCGTTTTAACGTAATGCTCACTGCTGGCATCGTCGCGCAAATCCAGTGGGTTGGCGATATCAACGTGGGTTGGTAACGCATCGCGTAGTTTCTGGCAGGTCTCTTCGCTTAGCGTGGCCAGTTTGCCGTTTCGCGACCACAGCTCATCTAAAGCCAGTGCAGCAGGGGCGGCACCATTACTGATGATCATCAGCCTGTCGCCACGTAAAGGGCGCATGTGGCTGAGGGTTTCCACCGCTGAGAAAAGCTCGTGTGTGTCCTGCACGCGCAGCAGACCGGCACGCTGAATGGCTGCGTCCCAGGCTGGGTCCATCCCCGAGCTGGTATGCAGCAAGCGCTGAGCCGCAGGGCTGCGACCGCTTTTAATCACCAAAATGGGTTTGTTACGCGATGCGCTACGTGCCGCCGAGACAAAACGGCGGGCATCGCTCAAATGTTCGAGGTAGAGCAAAATCGCACTGGTTTTACTGTCGCGGGCCAGGTAATCAAGCAGCTCATCAACGTCAATGTCCAGACTGTCACCCAGGGCAATAAACCAGGAAAACCCCATGTCGCGCTGCTGCGCCCAGTCCAGAATGGTGTTGGAAATCGCCGCCGACTGGGAAATAAATGCCAGCTTGCCGCGTTTAATCGGTACCGGTGAAAAACTGGCGTTAAGCCCCTGCCAGGGGGCGAGAAGCCCCAGACTGTTGGGGCCGAGCAGACGTATTTTATAGCGTGATGCGCAGGCCAGCAGTTCAGCGTGCTGCGCCGTGGGCGCTGACAAAATAATACAGGTTTTGCAGCCTTTCTCGCCTAGCGCCTCCAGCAGCGTCAGGTTGCGGCTGGCATTGGTACACAGCACAGCGAGATCGGGAGAAAAAGGCAGGCTGGCGATAGTGGGCCAGGCCAGCACGCCCAACACCGCTTTCCAGGCCGGCGTCACCGGTAAAACCGGTCCATTAAAGCCGCCGGCCAGTAAGTTACGCATCATCAGGTAACCCGCACGATTGGGCTTCATTGACGCCCCAATCACCGCAATGGATTTTGGTCGCAGTAGCGCTTCCAGACCACGTTGACTCATATCGGCTTCCTTAATGACACCAGTGACCGAATGATTTTAAACGTTTTCTGTCGAGTCTGCTGTGACGCTTCCCTGATGTTGGGTTTTTCCTGCCAGGTAGCGAGTTTTAAAAAGCGTGAAGTGCTCACTTAATCCTTCGGCTGCCTGCGTGTCTCCAGCCAGATCCAGTAAGGCAATCGCCACTTCGGCGGTGCAATACTGCCCCTCGGCATGGGCTTCGCGCAGACGGTAAGCGGAAAGACGTGATAAATCGACGGAGATAACCGGCAGGTTATCGAGGTACGGACTTTTACGGAACATTTTGCGCGCTTCTGGCCAGGTACCATCAAGCATAATGAACAACGGTGTTTTACCCGTAGGTGGCGTGAAAATGACCTCACGGCCCTCGTCGGCATAAGATGCCGGGAAGACCACCATCGGTTGATAATCCGGATTGTTAACCAGTTCAAGCAGCGCTGACGGCGGCTCGGTGCGAGACCACTGAAACGCGGCGGTATCCGGCAGAATATCAGCAATCAAACGCCCGGTGTTGCTGGGTTTCATCGGTTCGGTGTCAAACATTACCAGGCAAAAACGACTCTTCGCCTGGGCAGGTCTCAGCGTTTCGCACAGGCACAGTTTCAGCGGCAGTAAGCAGCGCTGGCAGCGGCGAATACGGTTACCTCGGGCAAGAAAAGGGCGCGTGGCGCGCGCAAGGCGCTCGGCACGTAACTGGAGAACGGCGTTATTGGTCATCGGGAAGCACGTTGAAAAATGCTATTGTCGCAGAGGACAAAACGGGGCACAAGATGTGCCCCGTAGAGATTATAATGATTCGTTAAGCCAGCTATCAAACGGGGCTTTAGGCACTGCGCCATTGAGCATATCGACGACTTCACCTTTCTTGAATATCATAATGGTCGGAATGCTGCGGATGCCGAAACGTGCGCTGAGTTCGCGTTCAGCTTCGGTGTTCACTTTAACAAAACGCACTTTACCGCTACGCTCTTCAGCGACATCTTCAAAAATGGGGGCGAAGTTACGGCATGGGCCACACCATGGCGCCCAGAAATCGACCACCACCGGAAGATCGTCTTTTAACAGCTTATCCAGCGTAGCACCGGTCGCATTGATCACCTCACCGTCAAACAGGTCGTGACCACAGCGTCCGCATTTGGCCGTATCCTGAACACGATCTTCGGGGATGCGGTTGATAGCCTGGCAGCTGGTACAAACGGTATTCATAACTAACCTCTGGATGAGTAGGGTGGACTTCGCGGCAATCACGCCGATATGTTTCTGTTATGTTACATATTATCGGGGAGACTGTTTTAAACAGCAATGCGTTTTATTCAATGAGTACAATAGTCATAAGCTTTTAAATGAAATAATGGCTAACGACGTGCACATCGGGTAATCTGCGCGCTTCGCGCAGAGCAGGTGGAGAAAAGAAATGAGCGACGAACTGAAGAACAAAAACGGCAAGGTCAAAGTGATGTACGTCCGCAGTGACGATGACTCGGACAAGCGCACCCAAAATCCACGTACCGGTAAAGGCGGCGGTCGCCCAGGTACTTCCCGAGCCGAAGGCGGTCGTCGCCCTGCCCGTGATGACAGAAAGGGTCCGAACAGTGAACGTGGCCGCGATCGTGGACGTGACCGCGATGTTGAACGCGACCGTAAACGTGAAGACTCACCGTGGCGTACCGTATCCCGCGCGCCGAGCGATGACGTAGCGGAAAAAGCCGATCACGGTGGGATCAGCGGCAAGAGCTTTATCGATCCTGAAGTATTACGTCGTCAGCGTGCGGAAGAAACCCGCGTTTACGGTGAGAATGCCTGTCAGGCGCTGTTCCAGAGCCGTCCGGACGCCATTGTCCGCGCCTGGTTTGTCCAGAGCGTGACACCACGATTTAAAGAAGCATTACGCTGGATGGCGGCAAACCGCAAAGCCTACCACGTGGTTGACGAAGCCGAACTGGCGAAAGCTTCCGGTACTGAACACCATGGCGGCGTGTGTTTCCTGATTAAAAAACGTAACGGTACAACCGTTAAGCAGTGGGTTGGCCAGGCGGGGGCGCAGGATTGCGTACTGGCGCTGGAAGATATCGCCAACCCGCATAACCTGGGCGGCATGATGCGCAGTTGCGCTCACTTCGGTGTGAAAGGCGTGGTCGTACAGGATGCCGCGCTGCTGGAATCCGGTGCAGCTATCCGTACCGCGGAAGGCGGTGCCGAGCACGTGCAACCGATCACTGGCGACAGTATTGTGGATGTGCTGGATGATTTCCGCAAAGCAGGCTACACGGTCGTGATGACCTCCAGCGACAAAGGTAAGCCGTTGTTCAACACCACGCTGCCAGAAAAAATGGTGCTGGTGTTAGGCCGCGAGCGTGATGCGCTACCGGAAGCAGCATGTTCTGCAGACGATCTGTGCGTAGCCATCGACGGTACGGGCAATGTAGAAACGCTCAATGTCTCCGTCGCGACGGGCGTCCTGCTCGCAGAGTGGTGGCGTCAGAACAAAGCCTGATAGTAAAAATGCCAGCGAATCGCTGGCATTTTTTTACTCGCTCTCAGCCGGCAGCACCGGCATCCAGTCGATCGGTTTTTCACCGCGTTTTTCCAGCCACTCATTTGCCAGAACAAAGTGATTGCAGCCAAAGAATCCGCGGTGTGCCGAGAGCGGAGACGGATGCGGCGCTTTCAGAATATGGTGACGCTGCGCGTCAATAATGGCCCCTTTCTTCTGCGCGTGCGCGCCCCAGAGTAAAAACACCACGCCTTCACGGTGCTCGTTAATCAGGCTAATGACTTTATCCGTAAAGGTTTCCCAGCCCAGACTGGCATGCGAATGTGCCTGTCCTGCCCGGACGGTAAGGACGGTGTTCAGTAACAGTACCCCCTGACGTGCCCAGCTTTCCAGATACCCGTGCGTGGGGCGTGTAAAGCCCGGGACCGTCGCTTCGAGTTCTTTATACATATTCAGTAATGACGGTGGAGTGGCTACGCCTGGGCGCACAGAAAACGCGAGGCCATGCGCCTGGCCGGGACCGTGGTAAGGGTCCTGTCCCAGGATGACAACTTTCACATCGCCAAGCTCGGTAAAGCGAAATGCGTTAAACACATCTTTTTGCGGCGGGTAAATCGTCATGCCTGACTGGCGTTCACCGGCGACGGTATGCAAAGTGTTAACAAAATAGGGTTGCTGTTTTTCTTCGGTCAGCACATCGTGCCAGGTTAATTCGGTAGTCATCTCGCTCTCCTGCGAATTTCATTCCCCCTAGCTTAACTGCTTCTCTCTGGGGCGCAAAATTCTCTACGATTCTCAAGGGACTACCCCTTAAAGATAGTTGAAAATTTATGTAAAAATTTTATCTACACGCATAGCGTAAGTTGATGTAAAACAATAAAATCCACTCATTACCACTTTGCGTGTGTGGTTTTTATTGATTTAAATCAAGGAATCAAGGGTGTGCGAGGGGTATATATACACTCAAGCAACAATGGTTTTACCAATTGGCCGCGCGACGGCCAACCGAAATCAAATAATTTTGCCGGGGAGGCATCAACATGATTACAGGTATCCAGATTACTAAAGCTGCAAACGACGACCTGCTGAACTCTTTCTGGCTGCTGGACAGCGAAAAAGGCGAAGCACGCTGCATCGTTGCTAAAGCAGGTTTCTCTGCTGATGAAGTCGTTGCCGTCAGCAAACTGGGCGAAATCGAATACCGTGAAGTACCGGTAGACGTACAGCCAGAAGTTCGCGTAGAAGGTGGCCAGCACCTGAACGTTAACGTTCTGCGTCGTGAAACGCTGGAAGATGCGGTTAAGCACCCGGAAAAATACCCGCAGCTGACTATTCGTGTTTCTGGTTATGCGGTGCGTTTCAACTCACTGACTCCAGAACAGCAGCGCGACGTTATTGCCCGTACCTTTACTGAGAGCCTGTAAGGCTCGCGGGGTTATACCCCCGGTAATCAGATAATAAAAAAAGCGGAACATGCACTGGCATGTTCCGCTTTTTTGTCGTTGAAAGAAGGTAAAAAAATGCCGGGTTCATTAACCCGGCATACCGTTTACTCTTTGTCAGACTGCGGCGCGGCAGCTGCGCTCGGCTTGCGACGCTTGCCGATATTTTTGGCGTCGCGGTGACGTTTCTTCACGCGCGGCTTCTCTTTATCTTTCTCTTTTTTCTCTGCACGTTTCGCCAGCACTTTCTTGGATGGCTTACCGTTAGACTTCTCACTTGGCGCGCGCGTTGTTGGACGCAGTTCGTCAACCACGCGCGGCTTTAGCTGCTCGTCGACATAGCGACTCGCTTTGCCGAGCAGCAGGTGGTCGTGCGCTTCTACCAGAGAAATGGCGGTGCCTTTACGGCCTGCGCGACCGGTACGGCCAATACGGTGCAAATAGGCATCGCCACTACGCGGCATGTCGTAGTTAAACACGTGGCTGACATCAGGAATGTCGATACCGCGTGCCGCAACGTCGGTGGCAACCAGCACATTCACACGACCATCGGTCAGGCGTTTGATCGCTTCGTTACGCTTGCTTTGTACCATCTCGCCTTCGAGATAGCAGTTGTTGATCCCCGCCTGGCGCAGCCAGCCAGCCAGCTCGTGCACGCGCTCGCGTTTACGCACAAAGACGATAGAACGCGTTGCTTCAGGCTGTTTTAACAGGTGAATCAGCAACGCTGTTTTGTGTTCGATATCATCGGCACGATAGTACCACTGATGGATCTTCTTACGTTCGCGGGTGGATGGATCCGCAGAAACCTCAACCGGATCTTCCAGCAGGCGCTCGGCAAAATCTTTAACCGCATTGCCTTCCAGCGTGGCAGAGAACAGCATGGTCTGCTTACGCCAGCGGGTTTCACCGGCAATATGCTCGATATCCTGCGCGAAGCCCATATCCAGCATACGGTCGGCTTCATCGAGGATCAGCGTTTCAACCGCATGGCAGTCGAAGTTCTCTTCTTTAATGTATTGCAGCAGACGTCCGGTGGTCGCGACCACGATGTCCTGATTTTCGCTGAACACTTCCATATGGTTCATGTAGGCCACGCCGCCGGTGATGGTAGCGACATCCAGATGCGTATTCTTCGCCAGTTCACGGGCGTGATCGGCAACTTGCATTGCCAGTTCACGGGTCGGCGTCAGAATTAAAACGCGCGGTGGACCTGATTTTTTGCGCGGAAAGTCGAGCAGGTGCTGCAACACTGGCAGCAAATATGCCGCCGTTTTACCGGTGCCTGTCGGCGCAGAACCGAGTACATCACGGCCATCGAGCGCAGGTGGAATGGCGGCTGCCTGAATAGCTGTCGGGCGAGTGAAACCTTTTTCCTGGAGGGCATCCAGCAGGCTTTCATCGAGTTCAAGTTCGGAAAAAGTCGTTACAGTCATGTTCTACCTCTGTGTGGGGCGCTGATTATAGACGTTACGGCTGCAATCTTCATCTGTTTGTATGGATATACCTTCTCAGGTATTGTTTTTATCCTATGTTATCGTTTTTTTTCCAGGAAGGTTGTTTTTCATGCCCCAGTCTTCATCAGTACTTCGACGTAATGGGTTTACCTTTAAACAGTTTTTTGTGGCACACGATCGTTGTGCAATGAAAGTTGGGACTGACGGAATTTTATTGGGGGCCTGGGCCCCTGTCGCAGGCGTAAAGCGGATCCTTGATATCGGCACTGGGAGTGGTTTGTTAGCACTGATGCTGGCCCAGCGTACAGATAACAGCGTCCTGATTGATGCGGTGGAGCTGGATGTTGACGCCGCGCAACAGGCAGAGGAAAACATCACGCAATCTCCGTGGGGGCAGCGTATCCGGATCCATACTGAAGATGCTCAACGGTGGATACCTCGCCAGACCGTGCGCTTTGATCTGATTATCAGTAATCCCCCTTATTATGAGCAAGGCGTGGAGTGTGGTACGCCACAGCGCGAGCAGGCACGTTATACCACGACGCTCGATCATGCGGCGCTGATAACGCTGGCGGCGGACAGTATTACAGAAGAGGGCTTTTTTTGCGTGGTACTGCCGGAGCAGATTGGTAACGCTTTTACCCAGCAGGCACTAAACATGGGATGGCATCTGCGTCTGCGTACGGATGTGGCGGAAACCGAAGCCCGGCTGCCGCATCGGGTTCTGCTGGCTTTCTCCCCGCAGGCCGGGGAGTGCTTTAGCGACAGATTAGTGATCCGTGGGCCAGACCAGCGTTACTCAGAAGGTTACACCGCGCTGACCCAGGCATTTTATCTGTTTATGTGATGGCTAAGCGGCGCAAGAATAGAAGGGCCGGATTCAGGCAACTGCTCTGGAAAATCCAGCGTGAAGTGCAGGCCCCGGCTCTCTTTACGCATCATTGCGCAGCGCACAATCAGCTCGGCAACCTGCACCAAATTGCGCAGCTCCAGTAAATTGTTCGACACGCGGAAATGGGCGTAATACTCGTCGATTTCCTGTTGCAGCATCGTGATACGCCGCAGGGCTCGCTCCAGACGTTTAGTGGTGCGTACAATGCCAACGTAATCCCACATAAATAGCCGCAGTTCATGCCAGTTATGCTGGATGACAACCAGCTCATCCGGATTTTCCACCCGGCTTTCATCCCAACCCGGAAGCGTGCTGACACTACGTGCGTAGGGCATTCTACGATCAATATCTTCAGCTGCAGACCAGCCGTAGACCAGGCACTCCAGCAGTGAGTTAGACGCCATACGATTTGCACCATGCAGCCCGGTGTAGCTCACTTCGCCGATGGCATACAGACCGTCGACGTCAGTCCGGCCATAATCATCGACCATCACGCCACCGCAGGTATAGTGCGCAGCTGGCACGATAGGCACTGGCTCTTTGGTCAGGTCGATCCCCAGGCCCAGCAGCTTTTCATAAATCATCGGAAAATGCTGGCGGACAAATTCTTCCGGTTTATGACTGATGTCGATGAACATGCAGTCCGCACCCAGACGCTTCATTTCATGATCGATAGCACGCGCCACGATATCGCGCGGCGCTAGTTCACCACGCTCATCAAAGTCGGGCATAAAGCGTGAGCCGTCCGGGCGCTTCAGGTGGGCACCTTCGCCACGCAGCGCTTCAGTCAGTAGAAAATTGCGTGCCTGCGGGTGATACAGCGCGGTGGGGTGAAACTGATTAAATTCGAGGTTGGCGACACGACACCCTGCGCGCCAGGCCATCGCAATTCCATCGCCTGAGGAGATATCCGGATTGGTGGTGTACTGATAGACCTTCGATGCGCCACCGGTGGCCAGCACGACGGATTTGGCATGGCAGGTTTCGACGGCTTCTTTATTACGGTTCCAGATCCATGCGCCAACTACCCGGCGCGTGCCCGGCAAGCCGATTTTATCGGAGATGATCAGGTCCACGGCGTTGCTACGTTCCAGCACCTGAATGTTGGGATGATTTTGCGCCTTGCTGACCAGCGTGGTTTCAACCTCTTTGCCGGTGGCATCAGCCGCATGCAGGATACGTCGATGGCTATGGCCGCCTTCGCGGGTCAGGTGATAACTCTCTTCACCATTGGGCTGAACCTGCGTATCAAACAAAACGCCTTGATCAATGAGCCACTGGACGCACGTTCGGGCGTTGCTGGCGACGAACTCAACTGCATGGCGATCGCACAATCCCGCGCCGGCAATCAGCGTATCCTCGACGTGAGAATCGATACTGTCGGTTTCATCAAAAACAGCGGCAATGCCTCCCTGGGCATAGAATGTAGAGCCTTCACTCACAGGCCCTTTACTCAGGACAATAACCCGATGTTTCTCAGCCAAGCGCAAAGCCAGTGAGAGTCCGGCAGCACCGCTGCCAATAATCAGCACATCACAGGATAATTCAGGCGTTGTATTCATGATTGTTGTTTAATTTACTAAACAGTGTTTGGTCACCATAGCACCACATTGTGCGAAACTGCACGTTATATTTTTAATTGTGTTGCAATGGCTAAACACGAAAGAAATTCATAGTGAGAGGTAAAGTATGAAAAATATTTTGTGTAGCAGGCCGTTAGCGTCAGATTAGGAGATGAAATAAAGTGCCCGTTGGGTTACTCTGCAAGCGGTTTAATGGGCATTTCTGTACAGATAGTGCGTTGATCGGGTTATGTAGACTTATAATGAGAGATAAGACCTGTCTACAACATGACAAACAAAAACAAATGCGTAACGGAACTTTACGAAACTTGAGCACTCCAAGTCATTGCTTGCTCATAGTGCAGCTGATGGAGTGGCGTTTCGAAAGCGCGTGGAAATTTGGTTTGGGGAGACTTTACCTCGGATGAGCGAGCAGTTAACGGACCAGGTCCTGGTAGAACGGGTCCAGAAGGGAGATCAGAAAGCCTTTAATTTACTGGTAGTTCGCTATCAGCATAAGGTGGCGAGTCTGGTTTCCCGCTATGTACCGTCGGGCGATGTTCCCGATGTTGTACAGGAAGCATTTATTAAGGCCTATCGTGCGCTGGATTCGTTCCGGGGAGATAGTGCTTTTTATACCTGGCTGTATCGTATTGCAGTCAATACAGCGAAGAATTACCTGGTCGCTCAGGGGCGTCGTCCACCTTCCAGTGATATAGATGCGATAGAAGCAGAAAATTACGAAAGTGGCGGTGCGCTGAAAGAAATTTCGAACCCTGAGAACTTAATGTTGTCAGAAGAACTGAGACAGATAGTTTTCCGAACTATTGAGTCCCTCCCGGAAGATTTACGCATGGCAATAACCTTGCGGGAGCTGGATGGCCTGAGCTATGAAGAGATAGCCGCTATCATGGATTGTCCGGTGGGTACGGTGCGTTCTCGTATCTTCCGAGCGAGGGAAGCTATTGATAATAAAGTTCAACCGCTTATCAGGCGTTGACGGTAGCGGGATACTGGAAAAGGTATTAGGCATGCAGAAAGAAAAACTTTCCGCTTTAATGGATGGCGAAACGCTGGATACTGAGTTACTCAAAGAGCTGACTCACGACCCGGAAATGCAAAAAACCTGGGAGAGTTATCACCTGATCCGCGATTCCATGCGAGGTGATACCGCCGACGTTCTCCATTTCGATATTTCCGACCGAGTAATGGCAGCCATCGCAGATGAGCCAGTACGTCAGGCGGCGCCATTGATTCCTGAGGCCCAGCCAGCACCACATCAGTGGCAGAAAATGCCATTCTGGAAGAAAATGCGTCCGTGGGCCGCTCAGCTTACTCAAATGGGTGTGGCCGCGTGCGTATCGCTTGCAGTTATCGTTGGCGTCCAGCACTATAATGGGCAATCTGAAACGTCCCAGCAGCCCGAAACGCCGGTATTTAATACATTACCGATGATGGGTAAAGCCAGTCCGGTGAGCTTGGGTGTACCTTCTGACGCGACGGCCAGCAGCGGCGGTCAGCAACAGCAGGTGCAGGAGCAGCGTCGTCGTATCAATGCTATGTTGCAGGATTACGAACTGCAGCGCCGACTGCACTCCGAACAGCTTCAGTTTGAGCAGGCACAGACACAGCAAGCCGCTGTACAGGTGCCAGGAATTCAAACTTTAGGAACGCAATCGCAGTAATGAAGCAACTTTGGTTTGCCATGTCACTTGTGGCTGGTAGCCTGTTCTTCTCTGTCAACGCCTCGGCCACTCCTGCGTCCGGGGCGTTATTGCAGCAGATGAATCTGGCCAGCCAGTCGCTCACCTATGAGCTGTCCTTCGTCAGCATCAATAAACAGGGCGTTGAATCCCTACGTTATCGTCATGCTCGTCTGGATAACCGTCCGCTTGCACAACTGTTGCAATTAGATGGACCACGCCGGGAAGTCGTACAACGTGGGAATGAGATCAGCTATTTTGAGCCGGGGCTTGAACCGTTCACGCTGAACGGTGATTATATTGTTGATTCTCTGCCATCTCTGATTTACACCGACTTTAAACGTCTCGCACCCTACTATGATTTTATCTCGGTAGGCCGAACCCGTATTGCAGACAGGCTTTGTGAAGTGCTCCGCGTCGTGGCGCGTGACGGGACTCGTTACAGCTACATTGTCTGGATGGACACCGAAACTAAGCTACCGATGCGCGTCGATCTTCTTGACCGGGATGGCGAAACGCTGGAACAGTTCCGCGTGATCGCTTTTACTGTGAATAGCGGCGTCGGAGACAGCATGCAGACGCTGGCAAAAGCCAACCTGCCGCCGTTGCTATCTGTTCCCGCGGGCGAGAAAACCAACTTCAACTGGAGCCCATCGTGGTTGCCGCAAGGATTCAGTGAAGTCTCCAGCAGCCGTCGTCCACTGCCGACGATGGACAATATGCCGATTGAATCGCGTCTTTATTCTGACGGGCTGTTCAGCTTCTCTGTGAATGTGAACCGCGCGCAGCAAAACAGCGCCGATCAGCTCCTGCGTACCGGACGCCGCACGGTCAGTACCAGCGTACGAGATAATGCCGAAATCACTATCGTTGGTGAACTTCCGCCGCAAACGGCGAAGCGCATCGCGGACAATATCAAGTTCAGGGCTGCACAATGATCAAAGAGTGGGCAACGGTTGTTTCCTGGCAAAATGGCCTGGCGACAGTCAGCTGTGACGTTAAAGCGTCGTGCAGCAGCTGTGCCTCAAGGGCCGGATGCGGAAGCCGTGTGCTGAATAAACTGGGACCGCAGACAACGCACACCATTGTGGTGCCTAGCGTTGAACCGCTGGCTCCCGGTCAGAAAGTTGAGCTAGGCATTGCTGAAGGCAGCCTGTTGGGCTCGGCAATGTTAGTCTATCTGTCTCCGCTGGCGGGGCTGTTTGTTTTTGCCGCATTGTTCCAGGTATTGTTTGGCAGCGATATCGCCGCGTTAAGCGGTGCGATACTGGGCGGTGTGGGTGGATTCCTGATTGCTCGTGGTTTCTCACGCAAGCTGGCTGAACGTGAGGCCTGGCAACCGGTGATTCTCAATGTTGCTCTCCCGCCTGACCTTCTCCGCGTCGAAACACACCAGTGATATATATGCCTGATGGCGCTGCGCTTATCAGGCCTACAGGACCGTTACTACGTAGGCCAGATAGGGCACTTTCGCCGTACTTCGGTAAAAGTTTCACTGACTTTGCTAAGTTGTTTCCAGTTCCCGCTATCCTTGCTCTATGAACATTTCCTCGCCTCAGCGTTGTAGTGTAGAATGCGGCGTTTCACTTAAACCGACGTTAAGCTCAGAACAGCGACTTCTCAAAGCCTGCCCAGGCAGGCGTAAGGCACAATAATTACACTATATGAAGAACATACGTAACTTTTCAATCATAGCTCACATCGACCACGGTAAATCAACGCTGTCTGACCGTATTATCCAGATCTGCGGTGGCCTGTCTGACCGTGAAATGGAAGCGCAGGTTCTCGACTCGATGGATCTTGAGCGTGAGCGCGGTATTACTATCAAAGCGCAGAGCGTGACGCTCGATTTCAAATCATCTGATGGTGAAACCTACCAGCTTAACTTTATCGACACGCCGGGCCACGTTGACTTCTCGTATGAAGTTTCGCGCTCGCTTGCCGCCTGTGAAGGCGCTCTGCTGGTGGTTGACGCCGGACAGGGTGTTGAAGCGCAAACGCTGGCTAACTGCTATACCGCCCTGGAAATGGATCTCGAGGTGGTGCCGGTACTGAACAAAATTGACCTGCCGGCTGCCGATCCTGAGCGTGTAGCGGAAGAGATCGAAGATATCGTCGGTATCGATGCGACAGATGCGGTTCGCTGCTCGGCGAAAACCGGCGTCGGCGTGACCGACGTTCTGGAACGTCTGGTGCGCGAAATTCCGCCGCCGGAAGGTGACCCGGAAGGCCCGCTGCAGGCGCTGATCATTGACTCCTGGTTCGATAACTATCTGGGTGTGGTCTCGCTGGTACGTATTAAAAACGGCACCATGCGCAAAGGCGACAAAATCAAAGTGATGAGCACCGGGCAGGTGTATAACGCTGACCGTCTGGGGATCTTCACGCCTAAGCAGGTTGACCGTACCGAACTGAAGTGCGGCGAAGTGGGTTGGCTGGTTTGTGCGATTAAAGACATCCTCGGTGCCCCGGTCGGCGATACGCTGACTCAGGCACGTAATCCGGCAGATAAAGCGCTGCCAGGATTTAAAAAGGTGAAACCGCAGGTTTACGCCGGTCTGTTCCCGGTCAGCTCTGACGATTACGAAAACTTCCGTGATGCGTTAGGTAAGCTGAGCCTGAACGATGCCTCCCTGTTCTATGAACCGGAAAGCTCTACCGCGCTGGGCTTCGGCTTCCGCTGTGGCTTCCTTGGTTTGCTGCACATGGAGATCATTCAGGAACGTCTGGAACGTGAATACGATCTGGACCTGATAACCACTGCACCGACCGTTGTTTACGAAGTTGAAACCACGGGTAAAGAGACTATCTATGTCGATAGCCCGTCCAAACTGCCGCCGCTGAACAACATCTATGAGCTGCGCGAGCCGATCGCTGAGTGTCATATGCTGCTGCCTCAGGCATATCTCGGCAACGTTATCACGCTGTGTATCGAGAAGCGTGGCGTACAGACCAACATGGTTTACCACGGTAACCAGGTGGCGCTGACCTATGAAATCCCGATGGCAGAAGTGGTGCTCGACTTCTTCGACCGCCTGAAGTCAACGTCTCGTGGCTATGCGTCACTGGACTATAACTTCAAACGCTTCCAGGCCTCTGACATGGTGCGCGTTGATGTTCTGATCAACAACGAGCGTGTTGATGCGCTGGCGCTCATTACCCACCGTGATAACTCACAGAGCCGCGGCCGTGAGCTGGTGGAAAAGATGAAAGAACTGATCCCACGCCAGCAGTTTGATATCGCGATTCAGGCAGCCATTGGTACGCACATCATTGCGCGTTCAACGGTTAAGCAGCTGCGTAAAAACGTTCTGGCTAAGTGCTATGGCGGTGATATTAGCCGTAAGAAAAAGCTGCTGCAGAAACAGAAAGAAGGTAAAAAACGCATGAAGCAAATCGGTAACGTCGAGCTGCCTCAGGAAGCGTTCCTCGCCATTCTGCATGTCGGTAAAGACAGCAAATAATCCTAAGGAGTTGGCATGGCGAATATGTTTGCCCTGATTCTGGTGATTGCCACACTGGTGACGGGCATTTTATGGTGCGTAGATAAATTTATCTTTGCGCCAAAACGCCGGGAGCGTCAGGCAGCGGCACAAGCCGCTGCGGGTGATTCACTGGATAACGCAACGCTGAAAAAAGTCTCCCCGAAGCCGGGCTGGCTGGAAACCGGAGCATCCGTGTTCCCGGTACTGGCGATTGTACTGGTGGTGCGTTCATTTATTTATGAGCCGTTCCAGATCCCATCGGGTTCGATGATGCCGACGCTGTTAATTGGTGATTTTATTCTGGTGGAGAAATTTGCCTACGGAATTAAAGATCCGATTTATCAGAAAACACTGATCGAAACGGGCCATCCGAAACGCGGTGATGTCGTGGTGTTTAAATACCCGGAGGATCCGCGCCTGGACTACATCAAACGCGCTGTCGGTTTACCGGGAGACAAAGTGACGTACGATCCAGTGGCTAAAGAGGTCACGATCCAGCCGGGATGCCGCTCCGGTCAGGCGTGTCAAAACGCATTGCCGGTCACGTACTCTGACGTTCAGCCGAGTGATTTCGTACAGACGTTTGCACGTCGTAACGGTGGCGAAGCGACCAGTGGTTTCTTCGAACTGCCGCTGAGCGAAACGAAAGATAACGGTATTCGCCTGACCGAACGTAAAGAGACGCTGGGCGAGGTGACGCACCGCATTCTGACCGTGCCAATCGCGCAGGATCAGGTGGGGATGTACTACCGCCAACCGGGTCAGCAACTGGCGACCTGGATTGTTCCACCGGGACACTACTTCATGATGGGTGATAACCGCGACAACAGCGCAGACAGCCGTTACTGGGGATTTGTACCGGAAGCGAATCTGGTGGGTAAAGCGACGGGCATCTGGATGAGTTTCGACAAGCAAGAAGGTGAATGGCCGACCGGTGTTCGTTTAAGCCGTATTGGTGGTATTCATTAATTGCTGATAATCGTTCACGTTGTCGTCATAATGGCGGCAACGTGAATTATTTCTCGGATAAATTCCCGCAGACTAACGACATCCCTTGTCGTTGTGTATAGAATATTCCCCCGTAGTTTTAGGTTGGCACCGTCAGGTTGCCACGGCACACGAAACAGCGTTGATTCGTATACAAGCGCATTCAGGTGACGCCGAAACGGCTAACCGAGTGATGTATATCAGGTCTGTTTCGTGTGCTGGATTGTTGACGCATTCATTTATTGGTATCGCATGAACCCCATCGTAATTAATCGGCTTCAACGGAAGCTGGGCTACACTTTTAATCATCAGGAACTGTTGCAGCAGGCATTAACTCACCGCAGTGCCAGCAGCAAACATAACGAGCGTTTAGAATTTTTAGGCGACTCTATTTTGAGCTTTGTTATTGCCAATGCGTTGTATCATCGTTTTCCTCGTGTGGACGAAGGTGATATGAGTCGCATGCGCGCCACGCTGGTGCGCGGTAATACGCTGGCTGAATTAGCCCGTGAGTTTGATCTCGGCGAATGTTTACGTTTGGGGCCGGGCGAACTGAAAAGCGGCGGCTTCCGTCGTGAATCTATTCTGGCTGATACCGTCGAAGCACTGATCGGCGGCGTCTTCCTCGACAGTGATATTCAGACTGTTGAACAACTGATCCTTAACTGGTATCAAACCCGTCTGGATGAAATTAGTCCGGGCGACAAACAAAAAGATCCGAAAACGCGTTTGCAGGAATACTTGCAGGGTCGCCACCTGCCGCTGCCGTCTTATCTGGTAGTACAGGTCCGTGGCGAAGCGCACGATCAAGAATTTACTATCCACTGCCAGGTTAGCGGCCTGAGTGAACCGGTGGTTGGCACAGGTTCGAGCCGTCGTAAGGCTGAGCAGGCTGCCGCCGAACAGGCGTTGAAAAAACTGGAGCTGGAATGAGCGAAGAAAAAACCTATTGCGGATTTATTGCCATCGTCGGTCGCCCGAACGTTGGTAAATCCACCCTGTTGAATAATCTGCTTGGGCAGAAGATTTCCATTACCTCCCGTAAGGCGCAGACGACCCGTCACCGCATTGTCGGTATTCATACCGAAGGCGCGTATCAGGCTATTTATGTTGATACCCCGGGCCTGCACATGGAAGAAAAGCGTGCCATCAACCGCCTGATGAACAAAGCGGCCAGCAGTTCTATTGGTGACGTTGAATTGATTATTTTCGTCGTAGAGGGCACGCGCTGGACGCCGGACGACGAAATGGTGCTGAACAAACTGCGTGACGGTAAAGCTCCGGTTATCCTGGCGGTCAACAAAGTGGATAACGTCCAGGAAAAAGCCGATCTGCTGCCGCACCTGCAGTTCCTGGCAAGCCAGATGAACTTCCTCGACATCGTACCGATGTCTGCCGAAACCGGCATGAATGTCGATACCGTTGCGGGCATCGTGCGTAAGCATCTGCCGGAAGCGATTCATCACTTCCCGGAAGATTACATCACCGACCGCTCGCAGCGCTTTATGGCCTCTGAAATCATCCGTGAAAAGCTGATGCGTTTCCTTGGTGCTGAACTGCCGTATTCTGTGACCGTTGAGATTGAGCGCTTTATCCCTAACGAACGTGGCGGCTACGACATCAACGGCCTGATCCTTGTCGAACGCGAAGGGCAGAAGAAGATGGTAATTGGCAACAAAGGGGCCAAAATTAAAACCATCGGTATTGAAGCACGTAAAGACATGCAGGAAATGTTCGAAGCGCCTGTGCACCTTGAACTGTGGGTGAAAGTGAAATCTGGCTGGGCCGATGACGAACGCGCGCTGCGCAGTCTCGGTTACGGCGACGACGTCTAAACCCTTCCTCTGAAAGACGACGAGTATTATGATGGATGGATGGCAACGCGCATTTGTCCTACATAGTCGCCCCTGGAGCGAAACCAGTTTAGTGCTGGACGTTTTCACGGAAGAGTCGGGTCGCGTGCGCCTTGTGGCTAAAGGCGCACGTTCCAAACGCTCCAATCTGAAAGGCGCACTCCAGCCTTTTACCCCATTATTACTTCGCTTTGGTGGACGTGGTGAGGTCAAAACCCTACGTAGCGCTGAAGCCGTCTCTCTGGCACTCCCGCTTAGCGGAATCACGCTGTACAGCGGTCTGTATATCAACGAACTCATTTCTCGCGTGCTTGAGTACGAGACCCGCTTTTCTGAACTCTTTTTCGATTACCTGAACTGTATCCAGGCGTTGGCAGGCACATCCGGTTCACCAGAGCCCGCCCTGCGTCGCTTTGAGCTGGCGTTGCTCGGTCATCTGGGCTACGGCGTGGATTTCGCCCACTGTGCGGGCAGCGGTGAGCCGGTGGACGACACCATGACCTATCGCTATCGGGAAGAAAAAGGGTTTATCGCCAGCATCGTTATTGATAACAACACCTTTACCGGACGCCATCTCAAAGCACTTGCATCGCGTGAATTTCCGGATGCCGATACGTTACGTGCCGCGAAACGCTTTACCCGCATGGCGTTAAAGCCGTATCTTGGTGGTAAGCCGTTAAAAAGCCGGGAACTGTTCCGGCAATTTTTGCCAAAACGCGCAGTAAAAACAAATAATGATTAACGAGGATTGTCATGGCCGAATTACTGTTAGGCGTCAACATTGACCACATTGCCACTTTACGTAACGCACGCGGCACCGCATACCCGGACCCGGTTCAGGCGGCATTTATCGTTGAGCAAGCGGGGGCGGATGGGATCACCGTTCATCTGCGTGAAGACCGTCGTCATATTACTGACAGAGACGTGCGAATTCTGCGTCAAACGCTGGATACACGTATGAATCTGGAAATGGCGGTGACGGAAGAGATGCTGGCCATCGCGGTTGAAACCAAGCCGCATTTCTGCTGCCTGGTGCCGGAAAAACGTCAGGAAGTCACCACTGAAGGCGGCTTGGATGTGGCGGGTCAACGCGACAAAATGCGTGATGCTTGCAAGCGTCTGGCGGATGCGGGGATCATGGTCTCGCTGTTTATCGATGCCGATGAAGAACAAATTAAAGCGGCTGCTGATGTTGGCGCGCCGTATATTGAAATTCACACCGGCTGCTATGCTGATGCGAAAACCGATGCTGAACAGGCCAGCGAACTGGCACGTATCGCCAAAGCTGCGACCTTTGCTGCCAGCCTGGGTCTGAAGGTGAACGCCGGCCACGGCCTGACTTACCATAACGTCAAAGCTATTGCGCGGATCCCGGAAATGCACGAGCTGAACATTGGTCATGCGATCATCGGACGTGCGGTGATGAGCGGTCTGAAAGACGCCGTAGTGGAAATGAAACGTCTAATGCTGGAAGCGCGTGGCTAATGGCGATTCTGGGATTAGGCACGGACATCGTGGAGATTGCGCGCATTGAAGCGGTGATCTCCCGTTCCGGCGATCGGCTGGCCAGACGCGTCCTCAGCGACAACGAATGGACCATTTGGGAAACGCATCAGCAGCCGGTGCGTTTTCTGGCGAAGCGTTTTGCGGTAAAAGAGGCGGCGGCAAAAGCCTTTGGCACCGGCATTCGTAACGGGCTGGCATTTAATCAGTTCGAAGTGTTCAACGATGAACTCGGCAAGCCGCGTTTGCGGTTATGGGGAGAGGCGTTAAAACTGGCGGAGAAGCTCGGTGTTATGCATATGCACGTGACGCTGGCCGATGAACGTCACTATGCCTGCGCCACGGTCATTATTGAGAGTTAAAGCTTGTCTGCGTGATGCATTAACACAAACTTATCCCACAGCTGTTCTTCTGTTTCGATATGTGCCGGATCTTTCAAAATAGTATTGGGGATCGGGCACACCTTTTGACAGGTTGGCGTGTCGTAATGACCTACGCATTCCGTACACTTGTCGCTGTTAATCTCGTAAATGCTGTCACCCATTGAAATGGCCTCATTCGGGCATTCGGGTTCGCACATATCGCAATTGATACACTTTTTAGTGATTAACAGGGCCATCAGGAAACTCTCAAAACATCACAAATCGGGCGGGCATTATACGCGCATTCTTTGCTCAAACCAGTTTTTTTACCAGCGCTTCGCTGTGGCGGATCCGCTCCGGGGCATGTTCGAGATCTTGCTGCACCAGCGCCATAAACAGTAAATCAGTCAACATCATTTGCGCATGCGTTGATGAAATTGCGGCACTGCGCGTGGCCTGTTCTTCGGCAATGGTGTACAGGCAACGGGTGGCTCGCTGCTGCAGGGCATTGGGAGTAAAGCCAGTGATGGCGAGGATTTTTGCCCCGGTGCGTAATGTTTCATCCGCGGCCAGATTGAGTTCGCGTCGCTCTCCGCTATACGAAATGGCCAGCAGGAGATCGTTTGAATCCAGCGCCTGTACGGTCGCCAGCAGGGCATGCATATCGCGTTCAACGACCGCATTAAATCCTATCTTCAATAGCTTCCAGGCAAAATTTTGCGCCACCAGGCCCGAGGCGCCAATGCCGGTGAGGATAATGCGCCTGGCTGTGCGCAGCATCGTGACGCTTTCCATTAGTTTGTCTTCGCTATTGACGTCCAGCGTGGCATGCATCGCTGCTACGTTCTCCTTAATTAGCTTCTCACCTACCAGTCGCATAGGATCGTCACCGCGGATCTGATTGTGCACCGGAACCGAATGCGGATTGGGATTGCTGGCCAGCGCTTCGCTGATCGCCAATTTGAGGGCCGGGAAGCCTTTAAAGCCCATTTTCTGCGCGAACTTCACGACGCTGGACTGGCTAACGCCCGCTTCAAAAGCTAGCTGCTGAGAGCTGAGATGACGCACATTATCTGGTTGCGTAAGAAGATAATCCGCAAGCTTTTTATCGCTTTGTGCGAGGTCAGGGTAACGCTGACGAATGCGAATCAAACAGTTCATGCTGTCTCCTGGCGAAAACGTGATGGCGATTACAAAACAACATTTCACTCGCCTGAGTGAATATAATATTCCATTATGACGGATTATTATGAATTAAAAATTCCTAAGGAACAAAAATGAATCTCGGTGCGTTAGTGTCAGAAACCCGCAATCCACAAACGATGGATCTCGATGCGTTATCAACGCTTGAGCTGGTACATCGTTTTAATCAACAGGATACGCTGGTAGCGGAGGCAGTAAAAGCGACACTGTCTGAAGTTGCGCAGGCGGTTGATGCGGCTGCGCAGGCACTTAAAGCAGGCGGGCGGATTATTTACATGGGGGCAGGGACCAGCGGACGTCTCGGCGTGCTGGATGCCTCAGAATGTCCGCCAACTTTTGGTGTACCGCACGGATTAGTGGTCGGGCTGATTGCCGGTGGGCCAGGGGCGTTATTAAAAGCGGTTGAAGGCGCAGAAGATAACTCGCAGCTTGGGGAAGATGACCTGCGGGCGCTGAATCTGACCGCGCAGGATCTGGTTGTCGGTCTGGCGGCATCGGGTCGGACACCGTATGTGATTGGCGGCCTGAAATATGCGCATGCGGTGGGCTGTACGACGGTAGCGATTTCCTGTAATCCGGACTCACCTATTGCCCGCGAAGCGGATATCGCCATCTCCGTGGTGGTTGGTCCGGAGGCGCTGACCGGTTCAACCCGTCTGAAGTCGGGCACCGCGCAGAAACTGGTGCTGAATATGATTTCCACCGGTGCGATGGTGAAGTTTGGCAAGGTGTATCAGAACCTGATGGTGGATATGAAAGCGACCAACGCCAAGCTGGTCGATCGGGCCTGCCGGATGGTGGTGGAAGCCACCGGCATTTCGCGCGAAGACGCTGAAACGTTACTGAAGCAGACCGATTTTGACGTTAAGCCCGCCATTCTGATGGCGCTGACCGGGCTAGACGCGACGGCAGCCAGGGCAAAACTCTCCGCTCACCAGGGTTTTTTACGCGCGGCGTTAGAACACTAAGAGGTACATATGGACAAAACGGCGGCGCTTGCTAGCGATATTCTGCTGGGGGTTGGCGGAGAAAAAAATATTCTGCGCCTGGAAAACTGTATGACCCGCGTCAGGGTAGAAGTCCAGGATGACGACCAACTGGATATTCCCCGGCTGAAGCAGCTGCCCGGCGTCAGCGGCTATGTGAAGCAGGGGGCGCAGCATCAGATTATTGTCGGTCCCGGTAAGGCCGCCAAAGTGGTGGATGTCATGCGTTCTCTGATTGCTGATGACGGCGAACGTCCGCATGCAAACGACATTGAACGCACAAAATCTCAGGTGAAAGCGAAGTACAAAGCGCCAATGAGCGATGCGCTGCGTAAACTGGCAAACGTCTTTATTCCGCTGATCCCGGCGTTTATCGCCTCCGGTTTGATTACCGGTATTATCAATATCCTCAAGCGCCCTGATATTGTGGGCGACTTTGCCACCCATTATCCCAATATGCTGGGGCTGTTAGGTATTTTCGGCAGCGCCGTTTTTGCCATCATGAATATTCTGGTGGGGGTGAATACGGCCAAAGTGTTTGGGGGTTCGCTGGCAATGGGCGGCGTAATGGCCGGCATTCTCTCCAGCCCACAGCTAGCGCAAATTACCCTGTTTGGCGAGGCGCTACAGCCCGGGCGTGGCGGGGTGATTGCGGTGCTGCTGGTGGTGGCGTTAATGTGCTGGATAGAGCGCAAATTCCGCGAGGTGTTGCCGGAATCGCTGGAGTTGATCCTTAATCCGTTGCTGACCACTCTGATTACCGGGACGATTGCGATTGTGGCGCTACAACCGCTCGGTGGCTGGATCTCCGAGTCCATTGCCCACGGCGCCTCCTGGGCGATTGATCGCGGCGGTTTCCTGGTCGGCGCGGTGCTGGCGGGAACGTTCCTGCCGCTGGTGCTCACCGGACTCCATCAGGGGCTGGTGCCGATTCACGTGGAACTGGTGCAGGCGCATGGCTATAACGCGCTATTTCCCATCCTGGCGATGGCCGGGGTCGGTCAGATTGGCGCCGCAATTGCTGTTCTGATGAAAACCCGTAACGCACGACTGAAAAAAGTGATCAAAGGCGCGCTGCCGGTCGGGTTACTGGGCATTGGCGAGCCGTTGATTTTTGGCGTAACGCTGCCGCTGGGTAAACCGTTTATCGGCGCTTGCCTCGGTGGTGCGGTCGGTGGGGCGCTGATCAGCTACTGGAAAGTGGCGACGGTTATCACCTTTGGTATCTCGGGATTACCGCTGGCGCTGACGATTGTTGCCGGAAAAGTGATGTTCTATCTGTTAGGCTATCTGGTAGCGGTTATCGCCGGGTTCTTGTTTACCTGGCTATTGGGGTTCAACGATCCAGAGGACTAAGGTTTGACCAATCACGAGCGTCGCGTTGTCTTTTTTGATTTGGACGGTACGTTACACCAGCAGGATATGTTCGGTAGTTTTCTGCGTTATCTGCTGCGCCGCCAACCGTTGAATGCGCTGCTTGTACTGCCGCTGTTACCGATTATCGCGGTGGCGATGTTGATCAAAGGGCGCGCCGCCCGTTGGCCAATGAGTTTGCTCCTGTGGGGATGCACTTTTGGTCGGCGAGAAGCATGCCTTAAAGCCCACCAAGCTGATTTTGTGCGTTGGTTTCGCCATCACGTGACGGCGTTTCCGCTGGTGCAGCAGCGCCTGACCACCTATCTGTTAAGCTCTGATGCGGATATTTGGCTGATCACCGGTTCCCCGCAGTCGCTGGTCGAGCAGGTTTACTTTGACACCCCGTGGCTGCCTCGGGTGAATCTTATCGCCAGTCAAATGGCGCGCGGTTACGGTGGCTGGGTGCTGCCTTTACGCTGCCTTGGCCATGAGAAAGTCACCCAACTGGAACGCCAGATTGGCGCCCCGCTGGCGCTGTATAGCGGCTACAGCGACAGTAAGCAGGACAATCCGCTGCTCTCGTTCTGCCAGCATCGTTGGCGCGTCACGCCGCGTGGAGAGCTGCAGCAACTCGAATAGAGTAAACGATAGCGTCTGTGTATAATGCGCCCGCTTTGATTACTGGAGTTCTGCCTTTGTCTGATGTTGAATTTAGCCACGAATACTGGATGCGTCATGCGTTAACGCTAGCAAAGCGCGCCTGGGATGAGCGTGAGGTTCCGGTGGGCGCGGTTCTGGTGCATAACAATCGTGTGATTGGCGAAGGCTGGAATCGGCCGATTGGTCATCACGATCCCACCGCTCATGCTGAAATCATGGCGCTGCGTCAGGGCGGGCTGGTCCTGCAAAATTACCGTTTACTGGATGCCACACTGTACGTCACCCTTGAGCCATGTGTGATGTGTGCGGGTGCAATGGTACACAGCCGTATCGGTCGGGTGGTATTTGGTGCGCGTGATGCGAAAACGGGGGCCGCAGGTTCGTTAATGGATGTACTGCATCATCCGGGCATGAATCACCGGGTTGAGGTGACAGAAGGCATATTGCGTGATGAATGCGCCACGCTGCTCAGTGACTTCTTCCGTATGCGTCGTCAGGAAATTAAAGCCCTGAAAAAGTCCGTCACGGAGTGATTACAGCGGTAGGCCGGATAAGGCTTTTAAGCCGCCATCCGGCATGAGCATGCCACTACTTTTCCTCCTTCTTCTGCGGGGAAAACAGCAGTGAAGGGGTGTGCGTCAGATAGTTCGACGAGGTTTGCGAGAGAAACGCTGAGAGCGGAAATTTCTCTTTCCCTAACAACTCTGCGGGCGAAACCGCCGGATAATCCTGCGCCAGTTGCTGCGTTTCGATCGCCTGCTTTTCTTTCTCCTGCAGATATCCCACCAGACTTATCTGATACTTACGGATATTCTCTACGTAGGCATAGGCTTCGTGGCCGCGTGCATAGCCATAGGTCAGTTTTTTGTACCAGGGCTTTTGGCTGAGCAGCGGCAAGCGCTGTTTTACGTCGGCCCAACTGTCCGGGTTACCTTTGGTTTTTACCGTCAGCGCGCGGGCATCCAGCATATGCGCATACCCCATATTATAGGCGGCAAGCGCAAACCAGATCCGTTCGCCCTCGGGGACGGTATCCGGAACTTTACTCATCATATCTTGCAGATAGCGAGCGCCCCCGCTGATGCTTTGCTCGGCGTCGGTTCGGTCCGTTAATCCCAGACTCTGGGCGGTATTTTTGGTCAGCATCATCAGACCACGTACGCCGGTCGGCGAGGTGGCCTGCGCATCCCAGTGCGATTCCTGATAAGAGATGGCCGCCAGCAATCGCCAGTCTATCTCTTGCGCATATTTCTCAAACAGCGGCTTGAGATCAGGCAATACGCTGTCGACCGCCCGTAAGAACGTGCGGGTATCGACATAGTCAAAATCATTGCCATGCCCGAGATATTTTTCTTCCAGCCGCGCCAGTAACCCGTCTTCATTGATGGTGTTAAAGAAATCAAGCAGGGCGGCGGAAAGTGTATTGTCATCGTCCAGCGGGCTAAACCAGGTCACCGGTTGTTCGTCAGAGACATCCAGTGCGACGGCCAGTTCAGGGTGTACGCGCTGATACAGACTGATCGCTACGGAATCGGCAATGGTGTAGTCCAGCTTGCCGTTGATGACATCATCGAGCAGTTCCGTGGTGCCCTTTTTATCATCGACCTTCCAGCTCAGCTCAGGAAATTTTGTTTCTTTCAGGTGTTGCAGGTCATTCACCACCACGTGCCCGGGGGCGATAGTCAATTGTTTATCTGTCACGTTGGCCAGGGTGCGTGGACGATATTGCCCGACCCGATACACCAGTTGCTGGGAAACCGAGTAGTAGGTGGGGCCTGGCTGGTAATTTTTGACCCGTTCGCTGTTATAGACCAGACCGGCGGCGAGCAGATCGGCCTTGCCGTTGTCGAGGTCGTCAAAAAGCTGGCTGATGTTCTGGCGCACGGTGATTTTTAACTTCACGCCTAAATAACGGGCGAACTGTTGGGCCAGCTCATAATCCAGCCCGAAGCGTTTCCCGGTAAGGGTGGAATGCGTTAACGGAGAGTCAATGGTACTGACGCGCAGCTCTCCCCGCGATTGAATGGCGGCGATACGATTGTCGGCTTTACCGAACCAAGGAATGGATGGCCACAAGGCCGCTGCCAGCAGCAACGTCAAAATGCCGATAAACAGATAATTAATCTTTAATTTTTTCAATTAGTTAATTCTCTGAACCGTGCGTTGTTTCAGCCTGCTATGCTCGCGATTAAGAAGTGAATTCATCATCAATGAGCGGCATTTTGCTTAAACTTGCGTCAGTTGGCAACTCCTTCAGCAGGGGGGCAGCATTTGAGGATAACTGACAGTTGTGATTTTATTTCGACGCAAACGGTTTCGTCGGCGCGGCAGATTCTTTATAATGACGCCCGTTTCCCCCCTTGCGCACACTTATAAGCGCCTCAGGCGCTTCGAAGACGAGAGACTTATGATGGAAATTCTGCGTGGTTCGCCTGCACTGTCTGCATTCCGTATTAACAAATTGCTGGCGCGTTTTCAGGCGGCCAATCTTCAGGTTCACACTATTTACGCCGAGTATGTCCATTTTGCTGACCTGAATGCCCCGTTAAACGAGGATGAGCATGCGCAACTTGCACGTTTGTTGCAATACGGTCCGAGTCTCAGCAGCCACGTCCCTGAGGGCAAGCTGCTGCTGGTTACGCCTCGCCCGGGAACCATCTCCCCCTGGTCTTCTAAAGCGACTGATATTGCCCATAACTGCGGCTTGCAACAGATTAGCCGTCTGGAACGTGGTGTTGCCTACTATGTTGAAGCCTCCACGCTAAGCGCTGAACAGTGGCAGGAAGTGGCTGCCGTGTTACACGACCGCATGATGGAAACGGTTTTCTCTGCGCTGGACGATGCACAAGCGTTGTTTGCTCATCACCAACCGGCGCCGGTTTCTAGCGTTGACCTGCTGGGTGCAGGTCGCCAGGCGCTGATCGACGCGAACCTGCGTTTGGGTCTGGCGCTGGCAGACGATGAAATCGACTATTTACAGGATGCGTTTATCAAACTGGGACGCAACCCGAACGACATCGAGCTGTACATGTTTGCGCAGGCCAACTCTGAGCACTGCCGCCATAAAATTTTTAACGCCGACTGGGTAATCGACGGTAAACCGCAGCCGAAGTCGCTGTTCAAGATGATTAAAAACACCTTCGAAACCACGCCGGATCACGTCTTGTCTGCCTATAAAGACAACGCGGCAGTGATGGAAGGCTCTGAGGTCGGGCGCTACTTCGCCGACCATCAAACCGGTCGTTATGATTTCCATCAGGAGCCTGCGCATATCCTGATGAAGGTCGAAACCCACAACCACCCGACCGCTATCTCTCCATGGCCGGGCGCAGCAACTGGCTCCGGCGGTGAAATCCGCGACGAGGGTGCGACCGGGCGTGGCGCGAAGCCGAAAGCTGGGCTGGTGGGTTTCTCCGTGTCCAACCTGCGTATTCCGGGCTTTGAACAGCCGTGGGAAGAAGATTTCGGCAAGCCGGATCGGATCGTTACCGCACTGGATATCATGACTGACGGCCCGCTGGGCGGCGCGGCGTTTAACAACGAATTCGGTCGCCCGGCGTTGACCGGCTATTTCCGTACCTATGAAGAAAAAGTGAATAGCCACAACGGTGAAGAGCTGCGCGGCTATCACAAACCCATCATGCTGGCCGGTGGGATCGGCAACATTCGCGCCGATCACGTGCAGAAAGGCGAGATCGTCGTCGGTGCGAAACTGATCGTTCTCGGTGGTCCGGCAATGAACATCGGGCTTGGCGGCGGGGCGGCGTCTTCAATGGCCTCCGGCCAGTCCGATGCCGATCTGGATTTTGCTTCCGTACAGCGCGACAACCCAGAAATGGAACGTCGTTGTCAGGAAGTGATCGACCGCTGCTGGCAGATGGGGGATGCGAACCCGATTCTGTTCATCCACGACGTGGGTGCGGGCGGTCTGTCTAATGCGATGCCTGAGCTGGTCAGTGACGGCGGACGCGGCGGTAAGTTTGAGCTGCGCGATATCTTAAGTGATGAGCCAGGCATGAGTCCGCTGGAGATCTGGTGTAACGAATCTCAGGAGCGTTACGTCCTGGCGGTTGCTGCAGATCAGTTGCCCCTGTTTGACGAACTGTGTAAGCGTGAGCGCGCACCGTATGCGGTAATCGGTGAGGCCACCGAAGAGCAGCATCTTTCGATGAATGACCGTCATTTCGATAATCAGCCGATCGATCTGCCGCTCGATGTGCTGCTGGGAAAAACACCAAAAATGACCCGCGATGTGCAAACGCTGAAAGCGAAGGGCGAGCAGCTTGCGCGTGAGCAGATTACGCTGGCCGATGCGGTCAACCGCGTGCTGCACCTGCCTGCCGTCGCAGAAAAAACGTTCCTCGTAACCATCGGCGACCGTACCGTCACCGGCATGGTAGCACGCGACCAAATGGTCGGGCCGTGGCAGATCCCTGTGGCGAACTGCGCAGTGACCACCGCCAGCCTGGATAGCTATTATGGTGAAGCGATGTCTCTCGGTGAGCGTGCGCCGGTTGCGCTGCTGGACTTCTCTGCCTCTGCCCGTCTGGCAGTGGGGGAAGCGCTGACCAACATTGCGGCGACGCAGATTGGCGATATCAAACGTATCAAGCTCTCCGCAAACTGGATGGCGGCAGCCGGCCACCCTGGCGAAGATGCCGGGTTGTACGAAGCGGTCAAAGCGGTAGGGGAAGAGCTATGCCCGGCGCTTGGCCTGACTATCCCGGTGGGTAAAGACTCCATGTCGATGAAAACCCGCTGGCAGGAAGGCAACGAACAGCGTGAAATGACCTCGCCGCTGTCGCTGGTGATCACCGCGTTTGCCCGTGTGGAAGATGTCCGTCACACCATCACCCCTGAACTCTCAACCGAAGACAACGCCCTGCTGCTGATTGACCTCGGTCTGGGTCATAACGCGTTGGGTGCGACTGCACTGGCGCAGGTCTATCGCCAACTGGGCGACAAACCGGCGGATGTCCGCAACGTTGCGCAGCTGAAAGGCTTCTATGATGCCATGCAGGCGCTGGTTGCTGCGCGTAAGCTGTTGGCCTACCACGACCGTTCTGACGGTGGTCTGCTGGTGACGCTGGCGGAAATGGCCTTTACCGGTCACTGCGGTATTCAGGCGGATATCAGCACGCTCGGCGATGACCGCCTGGCGGCACTGTTTAACGAAGAGTTAGGTGCGGTGATTCAGGTTCGCGCGGCGGATCGTGAGGCGGTAGAAGCGCTGCTGGCACAGCATGGCCTCGGCGACTGCGTTCACTATGTTGGCCAGGCTGAAGCCAGCGACCGTTTTGTGATTACTGCCAACGGTCAGACGGTGTTCAGCGAAAGCCGCTCCACGCTTCGTATGTGGTGGGCAGAAACCACCTGGCAGATGCAGCGTCTGCGCGACAACCCGGAATGTGCCGATCAGGAACATAACGCCAAAGCCAACGATACCGATCCCGGTCTTAACGTAAAACTGTCGTTTGATATCAACGAAGACGTTGCAGCCCCGTACATCGCCACCGGCGCACGCCCCAAAGTGGCCGTGCTGCGCGAGCAGGGCGTTAACTCTCACGTTGAAATGGCTGCGGCGTTCCACCGTGCTGGCTTTGACGCCATCGACGTTCACATGAGCGATCTGCTGGGCGGGCGCATTGGTCTGGGGAATTTCCAGGCGCTGGTGGCCTGTGGTGGCTTCTCTTACGGTGACGTATTAGGTGCCGGTGAAGGTTGGGCGAAATCCATTCTGTTCAACAACCGCGTGCGTGATGAGTTTGAAACCTTCTTCCATCGCCCGCAGACGCTGGCGCTCGGGGTGTGTAACGGCTGTCAGATGATGTCTAATCTGCGTGAACTGATCCCGGGTAGCGACCTGTGGCCACGTTTTGTGCGTAACCACTCCGATCGCTTTGAAGCGCGCTTTAGCCTGGTAGAAGTAACGCAAAGCCCGTCGCTGCTGCTGCAGGGTATGGTAGGTTCCATGATGCCGATTGCCGTTTCTCACGGTGAAGGGCGTGTGGAAGTCCGTGATGATGCGCATTTGGCGGCACTGGAAAGCAAAGGTTTGGTGGCGCTACGTTTCGTCGACAACTTTGGTAAAGTCACCGAAACCTATCCGGCTAACCCGAACGGTTCGCCAAACGGGATCACGGCGGTGACCACCGAAAATGGCCGCGTAACGATCATGATGCCACATCCGGAACGTGTGTTCCGCACGGTGAGCAACTCCTGGCACCCGGAAAACTGGGGCGAGGACAGCCCGTGGATGCGCATCTTCCGTAACGCGCGTAAACAACTCGGCTAACACGACCGTGTGATGTTCAAGGCCCCTCCACGTGAGGGGCTTTTTTTATGTTGTAGGTCGGATAAGGCGTTTACGCCGCCATCTGGCAATAAACTCAGTGCTTGCGCCGTAAAATTAAAGTGTCGGGAATTCCCGACATCGAGGGTAGGGTGGTGTCGTCAAAAAGAGACATTTAATTAATTGATTTATAAGTGTTTTGTTTTTAAGTGCTACAGGTGTTGCTAATTAGCGACACATAGCGCAAAAAACAGCCAAAACCATTCATCGATTAAATGAATATATTTTGTATATTTATCATTGTGTTAATATAATGTTTTGAATATTGGCACGCTTGCTGCATAATACTAAGCAGTGGCTCATTCACCTTCTTATGTCAGCCCCTTCGGGACGCGCTACATAAACTTCGAATGACGCACAACAAGGTGCCTGCCGTCCAACTTCTGATATTTGCCTTGCGCATATCAAACTCCGGGCGAAACGTCGAGTTAGGCACCGCCTTATTCCATAACAAAGCCGGGTCATTCCCGGCTTTGTTGTATCTGGCGTTCCCCTCAGTTAGCATCGTCCTATCCCTTTTCGTTGAGAGTAACGCCTTGAAGCGCTGGTCTGTTTTCCCCCGGTCTTTACGTCAGTTGGTTACGCTGGCATTTTTGCTGATCCTGCTGCCTCTGTTAGTTCTGGCCTGGCAGGCATGGCAAAGTCTGAATGCCCTAAGCGCCCAGGCGGCGCTAACCAACCGCACCACGCTGATTGACGCCCGGCGGAGTGAGGCGATGACTAACGCGGCACTGGAGATGGAACGCAGCTATCGGCAATACTGCGTGCTGGATGACCCGACACTGGCGAAGGTTTATCAGGGGCAGCGTAAACGTTACAGCGATATGCTGGATGCCCATGCGGGTGTGTTGCCTGACGTCAAACTCTATCAGGCGCTTCGCCAGGATCTGAACGATCTCGCGCAGTTGCAGTGTCAAAACAGCGGCCCCGACAGTGTGGCGGCTGCACGTCTTGAGGCTTTTGCCAATGCCAATACCGAGATGGTGCAGGCCACGCGAACCGTGGTCTTCTCGCGCGGCCAGCAGCTGCAACAAGAAATTGCTGAACGTGGTCAGTTCTTTGGTTGGCAGGCGCTGGTACTGTTTCTCGTTAGCCTGGCGATGGTGCTGCTGTTCACGCGGATGATCATCGGTCCGGTAAAATCCATTGAACGAATGATCAACCGTCTGGGGGAAGGCCGCTCGCTGGGCGATACCGTATCGTTTACCGGTCCGCGAGAGCTGCGATCGGTGGGGCAGCGTATTATCTGGCTGAGTGAGCGCCTGTCGTGGCTTGAATCTCAGCGGCATCAATTTTTACGCCATCTTTCACATGAACTCAAAACGCCGCTGGCGAGTATGCGTGAGGGAACCGAACTGCTGGCCGATCAGGTCGTTGGCCCACTGACGCCGGAACAAAAAGAAGTTGTCGGAATTTTGGATGACAGCAGCCGCAATCTGCAAAAACTGATTGAGCAACTGCTTGATTACAACCGCAAGCTGGCCGATGACGCGATTCAACTGGAAAGGGTTGAAATCGCGCCGCTCGTGGAGAGAGTGGTTTCTGCACATAGTCTGCCCGCGCGCGCCAAAATGATACATACTGATGTGGCGCTGGCAGAAAGCGCCTGTCTGGCAGAGCCGGTGCTGTTAATGAGCGTGCTGGACAATCTTTATTCCAATGCGGTGCACTATGGTGCTGAATCCGGTACCATTTGCATCCGCAGCAGCTTGCATGGTGCGACGGTGTACATTGACGTAATGAATACCGGCGAGCCGATTCCGCCAGCAGAAAAAACCATGATCTTCGAGCCTTTTTTCCAGGGAAGCCATCAGCGAAAAGGGGCGGTAAAAGGAAGCGGATTAGGACTCAGTATCGCCAGAGATTGCATCCGCCGTATGCGGGGGGAGCTGTACCTGGTCGACGATTATGCGCAAGGCGTTTGTTTTCGCATCGAACTGCCGCTATCTGCAATGAAAAACCATTAAAATGAATCTAAGTCTGGTGAGTATGCCACACGTTGTTGTCCGAATGCTTAAACGACATTTTTTCCGCCGCGCATTATTGCTAAGCTTGCCGTGCCTGGCGCTGGTGGGGTGTGTGCCGAACGCGGTGGATCATATTATCGGCGATCCGTCACAGGAGAAAATTCCGCCCCATCAGTTGGCGGATTACCTTTCAACCGAGTGCGCAGATATCTGGTCACTGCAGGGGCAGTCTACGGACAGCAATCCGTTGTACTGGCTGCGCGCCATGGACTGTGCTGACCGCCTGATGCCGGTTCAAGCCCGTAGTGAAGCCAGTACCCAACTCACTGACACCTGGCAGGGCGCGTTCAAGCGCGGGATCCTGCTCGCCAGTGCCAATATCACGCCGCCGGAAAGACGAGATGTGGTGACGCGACTTGATGCGCTCAGTCCGCAAATTCCGGCGCAGGTACGGCCGCTGTATCAGGTCTGGTTTAGCGGCCAAACTCTGCAGTTACAGTTGGCCGAAGAGCGCATGCGCTACAGCAAACTTCAACAGTCGTCAGACAGCGATCTTGATACGCTGCGTCAGCAGCAACAGTATTTGCAGACGCAGCTCGATCTCACTACCCGCAAACTGGAAAATCTGACCGATATTGAGCGTCAGCTTTCCACGCGCAAGCCTGCCGGCAGTTACAATCCTGATGCGCTGCACGGGAATGAAAAACTCTCCACACCTGACGATGCCGGGGGCACCGGGTCCTCGAGCGAGGAGGTAACGCCATGATAAGCCGTAAACCCGCACATTTGCTGCTGGTCGATGACGATCCGGGATTGTTGAAATTACTCGGCATGCGTTTAACCAGTGAAGGCTACAGCGTCGTGACGGCGGAAAGCGGGCAGGAAGGGTTACGGGTGCTTAACCGTGAAAAGGTGGATCTGATCATCAGCGATCTGCGCATGGATGAAATGGACGGCATGCAGTTGTTTACCGAAATCCAGAAAGTCCAGCCGGGTATGCCGGTTATTATCCTGACCGCGCATGGTTCAATTCCGGATGCGGTAGCTGCAACTCAGCAGGGCGTGTTTAGTTTTCTGACCAAACCGGTCGATAAAGACGCGTTATACAACGCCATTGACGGGGCGCTGGAACAATCTGCCCCGGCGACCGATGACGGCTGGCGCGAATCGGTTGTCACCCGCAGCCCGTTGATGCTGCGTCTGTTAGAGCAGGCGCGTATGGTGGCGCAATCGGACGTCAGCGTGCTGATCAACGGTCAAAGCGGTACCGGCAAAGAAATTTTTGCCCAGGCTATCCATAACGCCAGCCCGCGCGGTAGCAAACCTTTTATTGCGATTAACTGCGGCGCGTTGCCGGAACAATTGCTCGAGTCCGAGCTGTTTGGTCATGCGCGTGGCGCGTTTACCGGGGCGGTGAGCAATCGTGAGGGGCTATTTCAGGCCGCCGAGGGCGGGACGCTGTTTCTGGATGAGATAGGCGATATGCCCGCGCCATTGCAGGTGAAATTGCTGCGTGTGTTGCAGGAGCGTAAAGTTCGCCCCCTTGGCAGCAACCGTGATATCGACATTGACGTGCGGATTGTCTCCGCAACGCACCGCGACTTACCCAAAGCGATGGCGCGGGGCGAATTCCGTGAGGATCTCTACTACCGCCTTAACGTGGTGAGCCTGAAGATCCCGCCGCTGGCTGAACGTACGGAAGACATTCCCTTGCTGGCAAACCATCTGCTGCGTCAGTCCGCTGAACGGCACAAACCGTTTGTGCGCGCATTCTCGACCGATGCCATGAAGCGTTTAATGACCGCCAGCTGGCCGGGCAACGTGCGTCAACTGGTCAACGTTATCGAACAATGCGTGGCGCTCACCTCATCGCCAGTGATCAGTGACGCGCTGGTGGAGCAGGCACTGGAAGGTGAAAATACCGCCTTGCCAACCTTTGTTGAAGCGCGTAACCAGTTTGAACTGAACTACCTGCGTAAGCTGCTGCAAATAACCAAAGGCAACGTGACCCACGCAGCGCGAATGGCGGGGCGCAACCGCACCGAATTCTATAAATTGCTTTCTCGACATGAGCTGGATGCAAACGACTTTAAAGAGTAGCACCGTAAATACGACTGATTTATGATACGGTGAGCAGCCGGTTACGCGATAAAAACGACAGGAAAACCATGAAAAAGATTGATGCGATTATTAAACCCTTCAAGCTCGACGACGTCCGCGAAGCGCTGGCAGAAGTGGGCATTACCGGTATGACCGTAACGGAAGTGAAAGGCTTTGGCCGTCAGAAGGGCCATACCGAGCTGTACCGTGGTGCGGAGTACATGGTGGATTTTCTGCCGAAGGTAAAAATTGAAATTGTGGTTACCGACGACATCGTGGATACCTGTGTCGATACCATTATTCGCACGGCTCAAACGGGTAAAATTGGCGACGGTAAGATTTTTGTCTTTGACGTGGCACGCGTGGTGCGTATCCGTACTGGCGAAGAAGACGACGCAGCAATTTAAGCCGCGCCGTGCTTGCCGGATGGCGGTGTAAACACCTTATCAGGCCTACAAAACCCCGTAGGCCTGATAAGCGCAGCGCCATCAGGCATGACGTAATTACAGGACTTTATGCGGACCGAAGCATTCGTAATGAATATTCTCGTTCTTCACACCCAGACCGATCAGCTGCTTCGCGGCAAACTGCATAAAGCCGACCGGACCGCACAGATAAAACTGCATCGCCGGATCGCTGATTGCACCTTCCAGTTTATTCAGATCCATCAGGCCCACGCTGTCATACGCGCCTTTTTCACGGTCTGCTTCATTCGGTTCACGATACCAGGTGTGGGCACTAAAGCGCGGCAGTGAGTTGCCCAGCTCATTCACTTCATCAGCAAAGGCATGCACATCGCCGTTTTCTGCCGCGTGGAACCAGTTTACCTGCGCCGTGTGTCCAGCTTTCGCCAGTGTATCCAGCATTGCCAGCATCGGGGTCTGACCAACGCCTGCGGAAATCAGCGACACCGGAGTATCGGTGGCGACATCCATAAAGAAATCGCCTGCCGGTGCGGCTAAATGAACGATGTCACCGACTTTCGCATGGTTATGCAGCCAGCTTGAAACCTGACCGCCGTCTTCACGCTTAACTGCAATGCGGTAACCCTTGCCATCCGGTTTGCGGGTCAGAGAGTACTGACGAATTTCCTGATGCGGGAAACCTTCCGGCTTAAGCCAGACGCCCAGATACTGCCCCGGATGGTATTCAGCCACCGCACCGCCGTCGACGGGCTCAAACTCAAAGCTGGTAATTAATGCGCTACGCGGCGTTTTTGCCACAATGCGGAAGGGACGGGTACCTTCCCAGCCGCCATTTTTGTTGGCGTTCTCACTGTAAATCTGCGCTTCGCGGTTGATGAAGACGTCAGCCAGCACGCCATACGCTTTACCCCACGCATCCAGCACTTCTTGCCCTGGGCTGAACATCTCGTCCAGCGTTGCCAGCAGGTGACCGCCCACGATGTTGTACTGCTCAGGCTGAATCTGAAAGCTGGTATGCTTCTGGGCAATTTTTTCGACCGCAGGCAACAGCGCCGCCAGGTTGTCGATATTGCTGGCGTAAGCGGCGATAGCGTTAAACAACGCTTCACGCTGATCGCCATTACGCTGGTTACTCATGTTGAAGATTTCTTTGAGTTCCGGGTTATGCGTAAACATGCGATCGTAGAAATGGGCGGTCAGTTTCGGGCCGGTTTCGACCAGCAGGGGAATAGTGGCTTTCACTGTAGCGATGGTTTGTGCGTCAAGCATACGGTCTTCCTTTATCTGAGGCTTTAATGATGTATGTCAAATACATCTTATAAAAAATACCCCTGCATTGTAAATGGTTCTTTGTAATTTTGCGTTGTAAAGGTTACAACTTGAAAAATCTGCATCACAAACCTGAAAAGAAATCCGTTGAAATTTGCCATGTCATTATTCTCCAAAGCCTTGTGTACTGTGAAGGTAATCGTTTGCGTAAAATCCTTTGTCAAGACCTGTTATCGAAGATTGATTCGGTTATACTGTTGGCCGTCGTCCAACAGGACTGCCTTTTTAGGCCGAAATTCTATTGTTAGCTGAGTCAGGAGATGCGGATGTTAAAGCGTGAAATGAACATTGCCGATTATGATGCCGAACTGTGGCAGGCTATGGAGCAGGAAAAAGTACGTCAGGAAGAGCACATCGAACTGATCGCCTCCGAAAACTACACCAGCCCGCGTGTCATGCAGGCGCAGGGTTCTCAGCTGACCAACAAATACGCTGAAGGTTATCCGGGCAAGCGCTACTACGGCGGTTGCGAGTATGTGGATATCGTTGAACAACTGGCGATTGACCGCGCGAAAGAACTGTTTGGTGCCGACTACGCTAACGTCCAACCGCACTCGGGTTCTCAGGCTAACTTCGCGGTCTACACTGCGCTGCTGCAGCCGGGCGATACCGTTCTGGGTATGAACCTGGCGCAAGGCGGTCACCTGACTCACGGTTCCCCGGTCAACTTCTCCGGCAAACTGTACAACATCGTCCCTTACGGCATCGATGAATCCGGCAAGATTGACTACGAAGACATGGCTAAGCAGGCTCAGGCCCACAAACCGAAGATGATTATCGGTGGCTTCTCTGCGTACTCCGGTGTGGTTGACTGGGCAAAAATGCGTGAAATCGCTGACAGCATCGGTGCATACCTGTTCGTCGACATGGCACACGTTGCCGGTCTGATTGCTGCAGGCGTATACCCGAACCCGGTTCCGCATGCACACGTTGTTACCACCACGACCCACAAAACCCTGGCGGGTCCGCGCGGCGGCCTGATCCTGGCAAAAGACGGCAGCGAAGAGCTGTACAAAAAACTGAACTCCGCTGTGTTCCCAAGCGCACAGGGCGGCCCGCTGATGCACGTGATCGCGGCAAAAGCTGTGGCGCTGAAAGAAGCGATGGAGCCAGAGTTCAAAGTTTACCAGCAGCAGGTTGCGAAAAACGCCAAAGCGATGGTTGAAGTGTTCCTGAACCGCGGCTACAAAGTGGTTTCTGGCGGCACTGAAAACCACCTGTTCCTGCTGGATCTGGTCGACAAAAACTTGACCGGTAAAGAAGCCGATGCGGCGCTGGGCCGTGCGAACATCACGGTTAACAAAAACAGCGTACCGAACGATCCGAAGAGCCCGTTCGTGACCTCCGGTGTCCGTATTGGTTCTCCGGCAGTGACCCGTCGCGGCTTTAAAGAAGCGGAAGTGAAAGAACTGGCTGGCTGGATGTGTGACATTCTGGACAACATCAATGATGAAGCCACTATCGAACGCATTAAAGCCAAAGTGCTGGATATCTGCGCTCGCTTCCCGGTTTACGCATAAGTCATACGGATTGCCGGATGGCGGTGTAAACACCTTATCCGGCCTACATATGAGTTACTTGTAGGCCGGATAAACGCAGTGCCATCCGGCAGTTATATCGACTTAAGCGTCACCGTCTCATCAAGTAAAGCCGCTAACAGCGGCTTTTTCTTTGCCTGAATCCACTTGCGCAGCTGCCGCATTTCTCGTCCCTGGTTGAGCGTTACCGCGCCGACTATCACCTCGTTTTGCAGGTTAAACCAGATAGCCTTGCCGTCATCTGGACTGCCGCGAACGACCCACCCATCACTACGCATATCGCCAATAAACTGCAGGTTGTCGCTGAACTGATCGGTCCAGAACCAGGGCGGAGGTAGCGTCGGGAGTGTCAGCCCCAGCATGGCTGCCGCGGCCGTTTGCGCCTGATTATTGGCGTTTTCCCAGCTTTCGCAACGTTGCAGCGTACCGTCTGGCGAACGCTGTACTGCCACATCTCCGGCGGCAAAAATGTTCGGATCGACGGTTCTGCACGACGCATCAATGATAATGCCGTTTGCCACATCAAGACCCGCATCACGGGCAAGCCCGTCGTTGGCGACAATCCCGATACCGTAGATCACGCTATCAACCTGAAGCTGTTCGCCACGTTGCAGCGTGAGGGCGATGCGTTCCCCGCCAGCCACCTGTTCAATCGCATTATTCAGCAGCAAATGTACGCCAGCCTGCTGGTGGCGGGCGGCCAGATAACGTTGTATCGGCGGCGGAGCGTTGCGACCCATCACCGTGGCAGCCAGTTCAATGACGGTGACCTGACAACCGCGCTGCGTGGCGCTGGCAGCCAGCTCAAGTCCGATGGTTCCGGCTCCGACAATAGCGATCGACTGCCCGGGGCTGAGCGCGTCTCGTAGACGCGCTGCATCTCCGGCGTGGCGCAGCGTGAAGCCGCGGTCACCGAGCGTATCCAGTAATGGGAACGGGCGTGCCGCTGCGCCTGTGGCAATCAGTAATTGATCCCACGGGTAGGTCTGTCCGTCAGCCAGTACCAGCGTTTGCGTTTCTCGCCCGAGCGTTTGAACGGTGACGCCCAGATGCAGCTGAACATTATTATCCCGCCACCAGTCTGCGTTCAGCACCGGCTGCAGCTGCGGCACGTCGTCCAACAGCATGGTTTTGGAAAGTGGAGGGCGTTCGTAGGGCAGATGCGGTTCATCGGAAAACAGATGGATCTCGCCGTCAAACCCCTGTTGACGCAGTGCGGCTGCCGCCATTGCCGCGGCCTGTCCGCCGCCGACAATGGCGATGATATTGTGGTACATAATGCCTCCTCAGAGATCCAGTCCGGCGGCAACGTGACGAATCCCGCGAATGCCCAGACCGGCGTCGGCATTGATCATCACGCCGCTCAGCGTGCGGTTATTGCGCCGTGACGCCAGCATCACATACGGGCCGGTAAAATCTGCCGGCTCCGGGAAAAACTGCAGCGGCAAAATGGCGGCAATTTTTTCCGGCGTTAGCGACTGCATAATCGATGTATCGCTCTGACCCAGCGCCTGCGGGCCGCGCAGGTCGGTCGCCATACCGCATGGCCCCACGCCGTTGACGCGAACTTTGGGTGCCAGCTCGTAGGCTAACTGGCGAATCAGACCGGTTGCTGCATGCTTGCTGGCGGTATACAGCGGACCGCCGCCGCCGGGGTACCATGCTGCGTTGGACAGGGTAAAAATGATGCTGCCTTCGCTGGCGATAAGCGCGGGGGCGCAGGCTTTGGCCCCCAACAGATATCCCAGCACGTTGACATTGAATAACTCGTGAAAGCCGGTTTCCAGTGCCTCGGCAGAGGTGTTTACCAGCGAGGCGTTATGATCCCAAATTCCCGCATTGCCGATAAAGCAATCGAGCGTACCGTATCGCGTGAGAATGTTATCCACCGCGCGCTGATAGTCGGCGTAGCGGGTGACATTCCCCTCCACCGCCAGCACATGCTCACCAAAACGCTGGCGCAGGTAGGCGACTTTGGCAGCGGAGAGCTCCAGTGTAGCGACCCGCGCACCTTCTTCAATAAAGCGCTCGACCAGCGCCAGGCCCAGGCCGGAACCGCCGCCGGTAATAAAGACGACGTTATCGCGTAAATCGCTCATCAGGCCCCCTCAGGCATATCAATAAATACCTCGCCGCCTTCTACGTGCACCGCATAGGTGGTCAGCGGATCGGTGGCGGGCAGGCACAACGCTTTGCCGGTTTTCAGGCAGAAACTGGCGGCGTGCAGTGGGCACTCCACGGTGGCATCGTCTTCCAGATACCCTTCCGACATCGAGGCATTACCGTGGCTGCAGCGGTCGTTAATGGCATAAAACGCACCGCCAACGTTAAACAACGCGATGACCGGCGAGGTGTCGAGCCGCAGCGCTTCACCTTCCGGCAAATCCCCTACGGGGCAGGCAAAGATACGATTCATCAGAACAGTACACTCAGGTTATGGGAGGAGATCACCGCCTGATCCAGCACGATCTCACGCTCCAGTAAACGCCACTCATCGCCCGGCAAGCGGCGTACTTTGTCCACGCGCATGCCAACGTATAAGGTTTCATCCCGCTCTTTTTGTGCGCGAGACAGCAGGTAGTTCAGTCGGACGCGAAACACATCGGGAACGTCGGTTTCGCTAACTTGCAGGTTGCTGATCAGATGCCGGGTGCGCGACGGCGGCTCTTCTGCCCAGGCCATGCCGGTTTCCAGACGTGCAATGCGGCGCTCGAGCTGATCTTTGTTGTCGTTGAAAATCCAGGTGGTCGGCGGCTGCACCCCTTTGCGGCGGTCGCGAGTCTGGGCATTCACCGTCGTACGCATGGTGTAACGGATCTCGTCGTCAAGCTGCGCCAGCCAGTCGCGAAACTTCCAGTCATCCAGCAAGCTGGCTTCGTGGTAGAGAAACTGGGTAATGCGATGATGCAGTTCCAGAGAAACTAACGCGCTCATTTCATTACCTCCTGCTGGTAAGCGGTGGTTTTTTCCTGCACTTCCTGCCAGCTTTCGCTGCTTAGCAAATCGGCCCAACGCTGGTACATCCCGCGTGCGGCCGTTTCCGAGAAGATGTAGTTGGTGATCCCCGGAATGCCGTCTTCACGACGTTTTTCCTGACCCAAGCCCATTTCCAGACACAGCTGGCTGTTCCGAGCGCGGTGGCCTTTGAGCAGCTTCTGGATCTCGCACCAGTTTTCTGAATCATCTTGTTCAAGAAAACCAGCCGGGCCGAAGGCGCGGGTGGCGCTGTTTTCAAACGCGGCTTTTACGTCATCAGAGGCCGCTTTATCGGCAATACAGAACGCCCACACTTCGACCTGATCCGGCCCGCGCGGGTGCCAGATGCGTAGTGTGGCGGTGCCGTTCAGCCAGGACAGCGTCGGGAAAATGTTGTTATGACCCGCCAGACGCAGAGCGCGAACCTTGCCCAGTCGTTGCTCGGCTTCGGCGTAGGTGTCGCGATAGTAGCTGGAGACGTCGCCGTCGACCCAGACGTTGGCATCGGGATTTTCAGTAAAGAAAAATCCGCTGCCGTGCCCATCCTGACCGAACTGCAGTGCATCTTTGGCGGTTTCCCACACCGGACGTGCGGTTTGCCCGTCGCCGAGGCGTTTGTCGCTGCCGTCATCTTTGGCGCCGAGCACCTGCACGGCAGAAGCGTGGCTAAACAACGCGTGATACTGGTCGCTGGCGAACTGCTCAGCGGGGAATTTCCAGTTGCAGTCGATCACCCATTTCTGTACGCCGCCAACGATTTCGGTGCCGCCTTCGCGACGATCCAGTACGCCGTCCAGGTACCAGGCGATGTCGCCGAGATAATCACGCAGCGCAGGCGCGGTGGTGTCCCAGTTGCCGAAGATTAGCCCCTTGTAGCTCTCGACGCCGGGCACTTCGTTCAGCCCCCAATGGGACTTGCACAGCCCTTGCGGGTAGGCGCGTGGCTCCAGCGGCACGTCAATCAGCTCGCCGTTAATGCCGTAAGACCAACCGTGATACGGACAGGTAAAAGCGCGGGTATTGCCGCAGTCGGCGTAGCTGACACGCATGGCGCGGTGTCGGCACTGATTGAGAAAGGCTTTGATGCTGCCGTCTTTTTGTCGCACGACCACCACCGCATCCTCGCCCATGTAGGTATTGAAAAAGTCACCCGGCTTCGGGATCTGACTTTCGTGAGCGAGAAACAGCCAGCAGCGTCCGAAGATGCGTTCCAGTTCCAGTTGGTAAATGTCGGGGTCGGTATAAATCCGTGGGGTTACGCGACCATTTTGCGTGTCGATCAGTGAGTAGATGTCTAAATTTGAGGGTGTGGTCATATTTTTTAATCCCGAAAGCTAAGATGTATTGACCTTCTTTTTTTGTACCCCAAGGATGTTGCTGGTTAGTTATCAATCTGTGAAATAGTAAATATCTACCAGCTGAGACGTTTTTTCGATAACAAGGAGCAGGGTATGGAACTGAGGCACTTACGCTATTTCGTCGCGGTGGCGCAGGCGCTGAATTTCACCCGTGCGGCAGAGAAGTTGCATACCTCTCAGCCGTCGTTAAGCAGCCAGATCCGCGATCTGGAAGCCTGCATCGGGGTGACGCTGCTGGTGCGGGATAAACGCAAAGTCGCGCTAACGGCAGCAGGGGAGTGCTTTTTGCAGGATGCGCTGGCGATCCTTGAACAAGCAGAAAATGCCAAAATTCGCGCCCGTAAGGCGGTGCAGGAAGACTGTCATTTCTCGATTGGGTTTGTCCCTTCCGCGGAGGTGAATCTGCTGCCGAAGGTTCTGCCGCTGTTTCGTTTAAAACAACCGGACACGCATATTGAACTGGTGAGCCTGATAACCACTGAGCAGGAAGAGAAAATCCTGCGCGGCGAGCTGGATGTTGGCTTAATGCGCCATCCGATTTACAGCCCGGAACTCGACTATCTGGAACTGATTCATGAGCCGCTGGTCGTGGTACTGCCAGTTAACCACCCGTTAGCCAGCGAGAAAACGATTTCAGCCCAGCAGCTGAACGGCGTGAACTTTGTCAGTACCGATCCGGCCTATTCCGGCGCGTTGGCGAAGATTGTCAAAGCGTGGTTTCAACAGCAGGAAAGCCAACCCAATATTGTGCAGGTCGCCACCAATATTCTGGTGACCATGAACCTGGTTGGTATGGGGCTGGGGGTGACTTTGATACCCGGTTATATGAATAATTTTAATACCGGCCAGGTGGTTTTTCGCCCTATCGCCGGTGATGTGCCGACCATTGCGTTGCTGATGGCCTGGAAAAAGGGCGAGTTGAAGCCCGCCCTGCAGGATTTTATCGCGTTGGCGCAGGATCGTTTAGCCGTGCCCCTGGCGGCATTATCATGACAGTTCGCTAAGCTGTGATTCCACATACAGATAGCCAATACCCATCAACTGCTGCGAGCGATTAAGCTGACCGAAACTTATTTGCGTGGCTCTGGCACGTGGGCTATCGCCGTGATCAAACGGATTAAACCCGGTTTGCTGTACCAGCGTATTGAGCCAGATTTCGCCAAAGGCACAGCTGCGACCGTATAACCAAATCTGGTTAATATTTAATATATTCAAGAAGTTATATAAACTCAGGCCAATGGCGCTGGCAGCGTGCTCGGCCCACGCCTGAATACGGACATCGCCCTGTTGCCAGGCGTCAATCAGCTGATCGGTGGTCAGCGTTTCTGGATCGTAATGGGGGGCAGGCTGAGATTTCATCCACACGCGAGCCTGCTTTTTCAGGGCGCTTAATGAGGCGACCGTTTCCAGACAGCCGTAACGACCGCAGTCACAGGCGATGCCGTCAGGGTTGATTATGGTATGTCCAATCTGGCCGCTGCCAAACAAACTGCCGCGCCAGATGTTGTCGTTGATGACGAACGATGAACCAATGCCGTAATCAACGTTAATCACGCAAAAATCGCCGTTCGCCGCCGGGTTCTGCCACTTTTCCGCCAGCGCCAGCATCACGCAGTCATTATCCAGCAGGACCTGCACGCCGAGCATTTCTTCCAGCAAATACTTTATTTCCACCGCTGTTTTCCACGGTGCCTGTGGCATGGTCTTTGATGCGCCGGTAATCGGATCAACCTGACCGTGAACGCCCAGCGCGAGGTTGATTGTGACCTCAGGATAGTGCCGACGGTATTCCCGCCAGTGCGCTGCCAACGCGGTCAATAGCGCTTTTGGCGTCTCGGGATTGATCAGTTCATGCCGCCAGTCACCGACTGCGACCAGGCGCGCATCTGCCAACTGGCTGGTGATGCTGGTGGGGGTGACGTTGATGCATAATGTCCAGGCCCCTTTTTCCGGCAAATGAAAGCTGCCGCTGCTCAAACCGCGCTGGCTTAATATCTCGCGGGAATGGTCGATCCGCCCTTCATCCATCAACTCTTCGAGAATATTGCTGACCGCCGGGATCGACAAGCCGGTGAGCTGTGCCAGTTGTGATTTGCTGAGCTGCTTTTCCCGCCACAGGTGCGATAAAAAGATCTGTTTATTCGCCTGGCGAACCCTGGCGTTGTTGAACCCCGAACGCTGCATTCACTTAACTCCCTTTACTGTATTGCGTGAGCATTGCGCATTTTAACGCCACTTAACTGCCGCAGAATAGCCTCAAGTTAAATTTTTACTTTTGTTTATTGAGTGGAGAGCGGCATGTACGGTTCAGTGAAGGTCTGGCAGGAAACGATCACCCTCCCAACGTGGACGGCAGGCGAGGAAGACGCTAACCCGATGTTCCTTGAGAAACGGGTTTATCAGGGATCTTCTGGTGCGGTGTATCCCTATGGCGTGATTGATACGCTAACCGGCAAGCGTGAAATGCGCGACTACAAAGCGGTGTGGATGGAGAATGACTTCATTCGCATCATGCTGCTGCCGGAGTTGGGGGGGCGTATTCATCGCGCCTATGACAAAGTACAACAGCGCGATTTCGTCTACTACAACGAAGTCGTCAAACCTGCGCTGGTGGGCCTGCTCGGGCCGTGGATCTCCGGCGGCATTGAGTTTAACTGGCCTCAGCATCACCGTCCCACCACCTTTATGCCGGTTGATTTTACTCAACAGCAGGGCGAGCAGGGCGAATACACGGTGTGGATGGGTGAAGTTGAGCCGATGCGTGGCTTGCAGGTGATGACAGGATTCACGCTGTATCCGGATCGCGCCCTGATTGAGATAACCGGAAAAGTGTTTAACGGTAATGCCACGCCGCGCCATTTCTTATGGTGGGCGAATCCTGCGGTGAAGGGCGGGGACGATCATCAGAGCGTGTTCCCGCCGGATGTGACTGCCGTTTTTGACCATGGCAAGCGCGATGTTTCCGCGTTCCCGATAGCGACCGGCACTTATTACAAAGTGGATTACTCCGCGGGCGTGGATATCTCACGCTACAAAAACGTGCCGGTTCCGACCTCCTATATGGCTGAAAAATCGAACTATGACTTTGTCGGCGCGTGGCACCATAGCGAACGCGGCGGACTGCTGCATGTCGCCGATCACCACGTTTCGCCAGGGAAAAAACAGTGGACCTGGGGATACGGTGAGTTTGGCGTCGCCTGGGATCGCAACCTGACCGATGACAACGGGCCGTATATTGAACTGATGACCGGGGTCTTTACTGATAACCAGCCGGACTTTACCTGGCTTGCGCCGTACGAAGAGAAAGTCTTCGTACAAAACTTCCTGCCCTACAGCGAACTCGGCATGGTGCAAAACGCCAGCACTCAACTGGCGCTGCGTCTGGTGCGTGACAATGGCCAGCTCTCTGTTGGCGTTTACGCTATTGCGCCGCTGCACGACGTGTTGGTTACGCTTTCTGCTGATGGGAAACCGTTTTATGAACAGATGCTGACCCTTGAGCCGGGCAAAAGCTGGCTGGCTGAGGTGTCCGATCGCGGTCACGAGCGGGTGACCATGGCCGTGACCCGCGCGGATGGCTCGTCGCTGCTGCAATACGAAGAGCACATTGCCGAAGAATTACCGCTGCCTTCGGCCGCCGTTGCGCCGGCACTGCCAGAGGCGCTGTCCAATACCGATGAACTCTATTTTATTGGTCAGCATCTGGAACAATACAATCACGCCAGCCGTTATGCAGAGGATTATTATCGCCGCGCGCTGGAGGTTGATCCGCTGGATTACCGCAATAATGTGGCGCTGGGAACGCTGGCGCTAAACCGGGCGGACTGGGCATTGGCCGAGCACTGTGCGCGTGCGGCGCTTGAACGCGCGCATAAACTCAATAAAAATCCGCGTGATGGCGAGGCGAGCATGCTGCTGGCCGCCGCTCTGGAACGTCAGGGTGATAATGACGGTGCGTGGGAGAGTTACTACAAGGCAAGCTGGAGCGGTAACTGTCGCGATGCCGCCTTCTGGTCGCTGGCTCGTCTGGCGATGAAGCGTGCAGACTATGCTGGTGCGCTGGAGAAGGTCGATCAGAGTCTGCGTTTCAACGGCAGTAATAACCTGGCGATGGGGCTGAAAGCGTTGGTGCTGGCGAAGCTTGATCGCAGCGAGCAGGCGCTGGAATATATTCGCCAGCAGCTGGCTGACTATCCGCTGAGTTACACCCTGCACTATGCGCGCTGGGCTATCGGCCAGGACGAAGATTCAGCCGCCGCACTGCTGTCCGTTACCGGGCGACGTGGTACCAATGCCTGCGAGCTGGCGGGTTGGCTGACTTCTTTGGGGCAGCAAGATGCGGCGCGCGATGTGCTGGAACTGCTCGACAGCCAGGAAACGCTGCCGATGTTGTGGCGGGCTTCACTCAGTGATAACCCTCAGTCTTTCATCATGCGCGCTCGCGAGTGTCTGCAAAACCGTGTGCGATTCCCCAATACGCTGGGTGAAGTGCAGATGCTACAAACGCTGGCGCATAGCGCGTTTGCCCGCTATTTGCTCGGCTGTTTCTGGTATAGCAAACGACGTTATGACGAGGCGGTCTCCTGCTGGCAATTCACGCTTGAGCAGGAGCCGGATTTTGCCCCGGTACACCGATTGCTGGGGATTTATGCCTGGAACAAGCAGCATGATGCCCAACTGGCAGAGCGTTATCTGTCGCAGGCCGTGGCGCTGGAGCCGAAAAATGCGCGCTTCCTGTTTGAGCTCGACTACCTCAATAAACTTCTGGCACAACCGGCTAAACAGCGTTTGGCAAGGCTGGAAGCCAGCAAGGAGGTGGTTTTCCATCGTGATGACCTGACGGTAGAACTGCTCAGTTTATGGAATGGCGTGGGTCACTATGATGCCGCGGCGGCCGTGCTCAACGAGCGCGTGTTCCACCCGTGGGAAGGCGGTGAAGGCAAAGCCACCGGGCAGTATCTGCTCAATCAACTGCATCGGGCACTGGCCGCTGTTCACATCAACGATTTCCCGGCTGCCATCGTCTTGCTGCAACAGGCGCTGCACTACCCGCAGAACCTCGGCGAAGGACGTTTACCCGGACAAACGGATAACGACATCTGGTATTTGCTGGGATATTGCGCACAGCAGCAGGGACACCATGACGAGGCCCAGCGCTATTTTGTGCGGGCAACGCGGGGCGGTAGTTCGCTTGACGCCGGACGTTATTACAACGACCAGCCGGTGGACTATCTGTTCTGGCAAGGCATGGCGTTGAAAGCGATGGGGGACACCGCGCAAGCGGACACGCTGTTCCACAGCTTCCTGCAGTGGGTTGATACGCAGCATGACCAGGTACCGGACGTCGATTTCTTTGCCGTATCGCTGCCTGATTTAGTGGTGTTGGATACCTCTGCACACGAGAAACATCAGCAACACTGTCTGTTCATCAACGCGCTTGGGCACCTAGGGCTGGGCAATCTGCCAGCCTGCCAGCATGACCTTGATGCGCTATTGCAACGTCATCCGGCGCACGACAAAGCCTTGCTGCTGCGTCACGCCATCAACATATCGCTTTTCCAGTAACACCCTGATCGGGTGGGGCAACCCCACCTGAAACCTTCTGTTCCCTGCGTTTCCCTGAAAGAGGAATGATAATGAATAACGCGCAGACACATTTAAAGATTGGCTATGTCTGGACTATCTGCCTGGTTGCGGCCTGCGGTGGTTTACTGTTTGGCTATGACTGGGTAGTGATTGGTGGGGCGAAACCCTTCTATGAAGCGTATTTCTCGATTACCGATCCGGCGCAGTCCGGCTGGGCGATGAGCTCGGCGTTGGTCGGCTGTATTTTTGGTGCGCTGATCTCCGGCTGGTGTGCCGACAAGTTTGGTCGAAAAATGCCGCTGATCCTCTCTGCGATACTCTTCAGTGCCTCTGCCTGGGGCACCGCCGTTGCCAGCAATTTCGATATGTTTATTGTCTATCGTATCGTCGGCGGGGTGGGGATTGGTCTGGCGTCGGCGCTGAGTCCACTGTACATCGCTGAAGTCAGCCCGGCTGAAAAGCGCGGTCGTTTTGTTGCCGTTAACCAACTGACCATCGTGATTGGCGTGCTGGCGGCGCAGCTTATCAATCTGATGATTGCTGAACCCGTTGCCACTGGCGCGACCCAGCAGGCGATTGTGGAAAGCTGGAACGGTCAGACGGGCTGGCGCTGGATGTTCGGTGCCGAGTTAGTCCCCGCTCTGGCGTTTCTTGTACTGATGTTCTTTGTGCCGGAATCTCCGCGCTGGTTGGTGAAGGCCGGGAAACCTGAGCGCGCACGCGCCATGCTGCAACGGATTGGCAGTACATCGTATGCAGAGCAAACCCTGAAGGAGATTGAACACACGCTGCAAAAAGATAATCACAAGGTCGCCTGGTCTACGCTGCTGCAACCGCAGATCAAACCGATCGTGATTATTGGTATGGTGCTGGCCGTATTCCAGCAGTGGTGTGGGATTAACGTTATCTTCAACTATGCGCAGGAGATCTTTGCCTCCGCCGGGTTCGATATCAACGGTACGTTAAAATCAATCGTGGCGACGGGGATCATTAATCTGGTCTTCACCCTTGCCGCTCTGCCGCTGGTGGACAAAATTGGCCGTCGCAAACTGATGCTGTTTGGCGCATCGGGGCTGACCGTTATCTATGTGCTGATTGCCAGTGCCTACGGCTTGGGCATTATGGGATGGCCGGTGTTGGTACTGGTGTTGGCGGCAATCGCTATTTACGCCCTGACGCTGGCCCCGGTGACCTGGGTGCTTCTGTCGGAAATTTTCCCTAACCGCGTGCGTGGTCTGGCGATGTCGCTGGGTACGCTGGCACTGTGGATTGCCTGTTTCCTGCTGACCTACACCTTCCCGCTGCTCAATGCCAGCCTGGGTGCGGCCGGGAGCTTCCTGCTGTACGGTGTGATTTGTGCCATGGGTTATGTTTACGTTCTGCGCCATGTGCCGGAAACCAAGGGCGTCACCCTGGAAGCGCTGGAAGAACAGCTGGCGGCGCAGCATAGCAAAGTCAGCCCTTCGGCCCAACCACGTAGCGTCCGGTAATGGACAACCTTTTGATGCTACAAAACGCACATCTGCGGATGTGCGTTGACCCTCAGGGCGGGTCGCTGTTGAGTCTGGTGTCGTTACAACATCAACAACCGGTTTTACGTGAGGGCCAGGGGAAACAACCGGGGGATTGCGGCCTGTTCCCCATGTTACCGCTGGCTAACCGGGTGGCAGGTAATCGCTTTCTGCTGCGGGGGGAAGAGGTGGTTTTGCCGCAGCATGAGGCGGACGATAAATTCTTCTTACACGGTGACGGCTGGCTGCGGCGCTGGGAGGTGGTTAATGCGACTCAAAGCGGCTGTTTGCTGCGCTTACGCGGCTGGCATCCGTGCGGTTACGACTATACGGCGCAGCTGTGCTATCAACTGGAAGCGTCCAGCCTGCATGCCTCGTTGACCCTCACCCACAGCGGTGAACGACCGATGTTGTACGGCTGTGGCTTCCATCCGTTTTTTGCCTTTGATGCGCGCAGTACGGCGCAGTTTTCTGCCAGCGGCTACTGGCCGGAAGGGGCGCAACACCTGCCGTTACCCTGGCAGCACGATATCCCACCAGCGGCTGATTTCACTCGCGCACAGTATGGCGAGGACGCCTGGCTGAACGTGGGGTATTCCGGCTGGGGCGGGCAGGCGGTCATTCAACGCGATGTGATGAAGCTCACGATTCTGGCGCAAACTCCGTGTCTTATGCTGTTCAGAATGTCGGGTGAGGAGTTCCTTTGCCTCGAACCGCAGACGCATCCGGTGAATGCCCACCACATGCCGGGCCAGCCGGGGTTTATCGCCAGACTATCGCCTCCAAACGGGAGGGAATCATGGTTTTGCACTCCACGCGCTGGCTGGCGCTCGGTTATTTCACCTACTTTTTTAGCTACGGGATTTTTCTGCCTTTCTGGAGCGTGTGGCTCGAAGGGTTGGGGCTGACGCCTGAAACCATCGGCCTGCTGTTAGGCGCGGGGTTAATTGCACGTTTTCTAGGTAGTTTGCTCATTGCGCCGCGCGTGAGCGATCCCTCTCGTCTGATTTCCGCTTTACGCATTTTAGCGCTGCTGACGCTGGTGTTTGCGCTGGCCTTCTGGGCGGGGACGCACGTGGCGTGGCTGATGGTGGTGATGGTCGGGTTTAACCTGTTCTTCTCGCCGCTGGTGCCGCTGACGGATGCGCTGGCGAATACCTGGCAAAAGCAAATCACCATGGATTATGGCCGGGTGCGGTTGTGGGGGTCTGTGGCCTTTGTGATTGGCTCGGCGCTGACCGGTAAGCTGGTGACCCTGTATGACTATCGGGTGATCCTGGTGCTGCTGTCACTGGCGTTGGCGTCAATGCTGCTGGGTATGATGATCCGCCCGAGCGTGCAGCCTGCGGGAGAAGTTCGCCAGCAGGAGAGTACCGGATGGCCAGCATGGCGTCAGCTGGTTATGCAGAGCTGGCGCTTTCTTGCCTGCGTGAGCCTGCTGCAAGGGGCGCACGCCGCCTATTATGGTTTCAGCGCTATTTACTGGCAGTCTGCCGGATATTCGGCGTCAGCGGTGGGCTATTTATGGTCACTGGGTGTGGTCGCGGAAGTGATTATCTTCGCTCTCAGCCACAAGCTGTTCCGCCGCTTTAGCGCCCGCGATCTGTTGCTGCTCTCCGCCGTGTGTGGCGTGGTGCGCTGGGGGTTGATGGGCTGGAGCACCGAGCTGCCGTGGCTTATCGTGGTGCAAATCCTGCATTGCGGTACGTTTACCGTGTGTCACCTGGCGGCCATGCGCTACATTGCCGCACGCCAGAGCAGTGAAGTGATTCGTTTGCAGGCGGTCTATTCCGCCATTGCGATGGGCGGAAGTATTGCCATCATGACCGTGTTCGCTGGTTACCTGTACCAGAATATGGGCAGCGGTGTATTCTGGGTTATGGCGCTGGTGGCGCTGCCCGCCATCGTCTTGCGGCCTAAAGTGACGGCGCAATCACCGGTGTTATGATTCGAGGATTTTGCGGATCTGCTGCTGCTGATGCAGCGTAAGCGACAGATCCGCATGAATCAACGGCGGTGAAAACAGCGGTAGCGGCGTGGTGTACGGGGTAATAATCAGCGCCACGCCACGCGGCGAGCCCTGTTTCTGAAAGTCCTGCATCGGCATATGTTTTACGTTCAGCGGCAGCAGGGTCAGCTCACGCAATTGCTGCTCAATATGCGTCTCCAGTCGTTCATTATTGCCCGTCAGCAGAATGATTTGCTTCTCGTGCAGATCTTTTTCCTGCATCAGCCATGCGCCAAAAATGACGGCGACTAGCCCCGCTTCTTCTTCAGAGAAATGCACTTCGTATTCCGCTTCAAATCCCTTGAGCGCTTCTCGCGTGGTGCGCACCAGCCGGGGATAGAGCCGACTGAACTCCTCCGGCAGGGTGTTATCAATGCCAATCGCGAACACGCTACGGTTCAACGCCTGAGCAAGATGCACGTACAACTGGTCGTTCAATCCTTGTTCGTCACTGAAGCGGACGTTGCCGCTCTCGCGAAAACGTAGCACCAGTCGGGCAATGGCCAGACGCAGGCGGCGGTCCTGCTGATGGTTATCGCGAATGGGATCGGGGATGCGGATCATCGAGAACAGCAGCGCCATAAACAGCGACTCGCCCGGTGGCGCACTTTGCATCACACGGCGCTGCCAGTGACGACCGATTTCTTCGGCGAGCGCATACTCGGCGCAGGATTGCGCCCAGCGCTGTTGTAGCGGGTTAAACTCCGGGTGGAGCCCGGCGTGATGTTGCAGCAGGCTGTACTGTAAAAACAGGCGCAGAAACTGGACATCCCGGCATTCAAACGGCTTTTGCAGTCGCCGGGAACAGAGGTTGATGAGCGCATGCAGATTGGTGTCGTCATACAGCGTACGGGCGATGCCGCGTTGTTTGAGCTGCATTTTTAACGCTGGTGTGAACTGCCCGGTGATAAAGCCCGGGCACAGCCGCAGGCCGCGTCGTAGCCAGTGCAGAAAGCACAATCGTTGATTGAGTGCCGATCCTGCGATCTGGTAGCCACCATTCTGCGTGGCAATGATAGTAAGACGATGATAGCGCTGGATTTCAATCCCCGCGCCGATGATATCCTCGCGGACCACATCGTCTTCGACGCCATTGAGGGAGCTAAATGTCTGGGTGGTCGCGATTTGCCCCGGCTGGAACAGCGTCAGCAGCACATGGCAGCGGCGCTGGGGAGCAGAAAGTACAGATGGCGGGGCAAGCGTTGTCATCATCTGTAGAGTCTCCCGAAAGTATGTTTGGTAAGAATAGCTAAAGTTTGCTCATAGAAATGAAGAATGGAATCCTTTCCGCCAGGAATGCTGGAGACCGTCACAGAATTTTTAACGCGAGGAACAGTGGGCGGAAGTTAAACGCAGCGCGTTAACACGTTTTTTCACTGTTTTATCTTTTGTTGCAATATAAAAAAACACTACCAGTGGCTGTACTGTTTGTCAGTTAAGCATTATGGAGAACATGTGATTCCGGCTCAGGGTCACGTTCACGGGTACTATCATTTCAGATAAGTGAAAAACATAAGGTGAACGTAGCAATATACCGGAGGCAACAGATCCATTACCTCCGGAACAGCTGTCAGGCGTTACTGCCCACGGCTCAGCGTTAATCCCACATCGCCGCCAGGATGCACGGCTAACAGCGTTTCTTTAGAGTAGCCACTCTCGCTCATCAGACAGGCGCAGGCGGCATCAAATATTGCCAGGACCAGAATAATGGAGGTGGTCGCCAGCATGTCCAGCGGATCGGCCTCGCGCTGTACGCCGGTGGAAATCACCAGCCGTGAGGCGCTGGCGATGGCGGAGTTTGGGTTTTCCGTCACGCTAATTATCGGCACGTTTCTCGCAGCCAGTCCCGGCAGCAGTCGGGTAAGCTCATCTGAATTCCCTCCGCGCGACAGCATAATCACCCGATCGTCTGCGCGTAAAAAACCCAGGTCGCCATGAGCAGCGTCGGTGGCATTGAGGTAAATTGCCGGGCGTTCGACGCAGGCCAGCATATGCGCCACTTTACGTGCGGCAATGCCGGACGTACCGACGCCAGTGACGACAATTTTTCCTGTGCAGTCGCGCAGTTCGGTCATTAAAGACTGCCAGGTCTGCTCTGTCAGATGCTGGCCCAATCCCGCCAGAGCCTCACTGTAGAGCTGCCATACGCCGGTCGCCTGGGACCATGAATCACTCATGCGTCCTCCTGCATTAACTGGCGGTATTTCATATGGTCCTGGTACATCTCGTGGAAAACCCGGTATTTGCGATCGTAGTACTGCTTAATACGGTTGGTTTGCGGGGTGACCGTTTTACCAATGCGGCTCATCGCTGACATCGCTTCCGGGAAGGTATCGAACACACCTGCGGCGAGGGTTCCCATCATGGCGCTGCCCAGCAGCATGGCTTCACTTTCTTCCGGTAGCAGCATCGCACAGCCGGTGGCGTTGGCATGTTCCTGCACGAAAATTGGGTTTTTCGTGCCGCCGCCGCTGGCCATAATGGTATCGATGGTATACCCGCTTTGGTTCATCGTTTCGATAATATGCCGCGTCCCCAGCGCAATGGCCTGAATGGTCGCCAGATACTGCAGCGCCATATCTTCCGGCGTCCGGGACAGCTTCAAGCCGGTAATTGCACCGGTGAGCGTAGGGTTGGCGCGCGGGGAACGGTTACCGTGGAAATAGGGCAGAATGTGCATATCGCGGGTCAGAAACGCGATATCTTCCGGTTCGCCGGCCATTTTACGCAGCAGCGCATTCAGCACTTCGTAAATGGTCTGCCCCTGTGATTTTGCCTGCGCCAGCAACGTGTCGTAGCACGGGTGTGACTGAATAACGTGGTCGATTAACGCGCCGGTGGCCGACTGTCCGCCTTCGTTGAGCCAGTATTGCGGCAGGACGGCGGAGTAGTAAGGACCCCAGACGCCGCTGATAAAGCGCGGCTCTTTAGAAATTGCCATATGACCGGTGGACGTGCCACCAATCAGCGCGACGCGGCGGTCAAAATCAGCCACTTCGCCGGTCACACCGCTGGCGCCGAGGGTGCCCAGCGTTCCGGCGTGGGCATCAATAATCGACACGCTGACCGCGGTCCCTGGGATCAGACCCATTTCGCTGGCGGCCCGTGCAGAAAGGCCATGACCGAGCGGTTCCCCCATCGTTTTCACGTCGCGGCCAATTTTAGCGGCATCGTGCTCCAACAAGTCTTCCAGCCCAATCTGGCGGAAATAGCTGGCATCCCATTTGTCCTCATGACCCATATAGGTCCATTTACACACCGTCGAGCACAGCGAGCGCGTGTCGTCGCCTGTCGCGCGCCAGGTGAGGAAATCCGGCAGGTCAAAGTAGTAGCCTGCATTGGCCCAGGTGTTGGGCATATGCTGCTTCAGCCACAGCAGTTTTGGCGTTTGCATTTCCGGCGAGATAATCCCGCCGACGTAGTCCAGCACTCGATGATGCAGGGCGTTAATGCGCTCGGCTTGAGTAATGGCGCGGTGATCCATCCACACAATAATGTTTTGTTCGCTGCGCCCGGAAGGGCTGATGGTCAGCGGTTTACCTTCTTTATCGAGCACCACCAGCGAGCAGGTGGCGTCGAAGCCCAGACCTTTCACCTGAATCGGGTTGATATCTGACTGGTTAATCGCATCACGAACCGCGTTACACACTGCCTGCCAGATGTTATCTGAGGATTGCTCAACGAAATCGGCCTGCGGACGGTAAATCTCAATCGCCCGGCTAGCCTGACCGACCATTCTGCCGTTGAGATCAAATACGCCTGCACGGGCGCTACCGGTTCCGACATCCACACCAATAAAGTAACTTGCCATAATTTTTTCTCCTGGAATCAGGCTTTACGATTCTGTAATGCGATAAAGAGGATCAGCACCGCGCCCCACAGCGCCATCGTCAGATAGCTACTGACCCCCAGCAAGTTAAGGCCGCTTTCCAGCATTTGCAGCACAATGAGCGCCAGCACCAGGCCGATAATACGCCCGAAGCCGCCATCCGGGTTGATGCCACCCAGCACCGAGGCGAGGATGGTGACCAGCAGATAGGATTCGCCGTATCCGGCTTTTGCCGAGTTAAATTTCGCCATCATCAGGATGGCGGCTACCCAGCCGAGCAGGGCCGAAATGACGTACACGGAGATCTGTACCCGTACCGTATTCACGCCGCTGTAGCGGGTTGCCTGTTCGTTGGACCCGACGAGATACAGGCTGCGCCCAAGTGTGGTGTGTTCCAGCAATACCCACAGCAGGATGGCCACGAGGAAAAAGAGCAGTAGCGCCACGGGGATACCGGCAATCGTGCCGTTACCCAGGTATTGAATAGCGGTCGGGAAGCCGGAAATGACCGTGCCGTTAGAGAGCAGAATATTCAGCCCGGAGATAAGCGTCATGGTGCCGAGCGTGGCGAGGATCGGCGACACGCCGACCCAGGCGATCAGCGCGCCATTCAGCGTACCAATGGCTACCGCCACGGCAGCTCCCGCCAGCAGGGCGATGACCAGGAACAGAGGGTTATCTGGATGGGCGACAATGATTGCCGCCATTACCAGCGAGCAGGCGTTAGCTCCGGCAATAATGGACAGGTTAATGCCGCCGGTCAGCATGGTCATACCCATTCCCAGCGCCAGCATGCCGAGGATCGGTAGCTGTGAGCTGATGGACTGGAAGTTAGCCACGCTGAAAAAACGGCTGCCAAGCAGGGCCGAGAAGACCAGCGCGACGACCACAATAATGATGCATTGCAGACGAATGATGGCATCACCGGGTAAAAATCTGGCGATTGTTTTCATCTCAAAGCTCCCTTGCCAGTTTACGTTTTTCGTTCCAGGCCGTGGCGCTAATGCTGACCAGGATAATGGCGCCGCTGAACACGGTGTGCCAGTAAGAGGAGACGCTCAGCAGCGTCAGGCCGTTTTGTAAGAAGGCCAGCAGGACAACGCCGAGCAACGTTCCGGTCAGGGTACCGCGTCCACCGCTCATGCTGGTTCCCCCGAGCACGACCGCCGCCAGTACCGTCAACTCAAAACCGAGCAGGGAGTTGGGCGCGACGGATTGGGTGATTTGCGCCTGCACCACGGCGGCAACGCCTGCCAGAATCCCCATGTAGCCGTACACGTAGAAATGCAGCTTCAGCAAATTCAGACCCAGGCGCGACGCTGCGTCGCGGTTGCCGCCCATGGCGTAAACCTGGCGGCCGAGGCGGGTATAGTTCATCAGTACGGCAGTCACAATAATCACCGCCGCCAGACACAGCAGGGGCAGGGTCAGTCCGTAGTCGTAGCCGTCCGCTGCGGTGAACGAGAACCAGTTGATGCCGTTCATGAACCAGTCCGGGAAGCCATACAGCCAGGTACCTTTAGTGGCGTACACCAGCAGACCGTAGTAGACGTTCAGCGTGGCGATGGTAATGATGATCGCCGGTACGCGCAGCCAGTAGACCAGAAAGCCGTTAATAAGCCCGAGCAGCAGTCCGACGGCAATGGCAATAACCAGCGCCAGCGCAAAGTTGCCGCCGTGGCCGATCACCCAACTGGCCATCGCGTACTGGGCAATGGCGGTCATCGCCGGGAATGAAATATCGATCCCACCGGAAATCAGCACCACAAACAGGCCGCAGGCCAGAATGCCGAGAATGGCGTAGCTGGTGGCGACGTCCGTAAGGTTCCCCAGCGACAGGAACTCATCGGTACTAACGCTTAGTCCTACGGCGAGTGCCACCACCAGCAGGCCCAGCCAGAATTCATGTTGCCCGAGCAAACGGGAGAAATGCAGACTATTCATTGATGACCTCGACCACTTCAGCAATCTCCTCTTCACGACACTGATGAGGATTAAATTCCGCCACCAGTTTGCCGCGACGCATCACCAGCACGCGGTGGCTGTTGTAATAGGCTTCCTGGATCTCATCGCAGATCATCAGCACCGCCATTCCCTGCTCGGCCAGATCGCGGGCAATCTGGTAAATGCCTTCTTTGTTGGCAATGTCGACGCCAACGGTGGGGGAATCGAGGATCAGGATGCGCGGATGGGTCGCGACCCATTTGGCAATGGCGATACGCTGGGCGTTGCCGCCGGAGAGCGTTTTGACCGGCAGGTGCGGATCGGACACTTTGATGTTCAGCTCGCGGATCAGATCAGCGACCAGCTTTTGTGCTTTAGCATGGTCGAGCAGGCCGCTGCGGGTATGCAGTTGATCGAAGACCGTGACGATAGTGTTGTCGTAGATCGACTGCTCCATGATCAGTCCCTGCGTCAGGCGATCTTCTGAGACGTAGCCGATCCCGTGCTGGATGGCATCGTGGTTATTACGCAGCCGGACCGGCTGACCGTTAATACGCATTTCACCGCTCTCTGGGGGGGTCATGCCAAACAGGCTCAGACACAGCTCGGTGCGCCCGGCGCCCAGCAGGCCGACAATCGAGACAATCTCACCACCGTGCAGTGACAAATTAATATTCTGGTATTTTCCGCGACGGCTCAGGTTGCGCAGTTCCAGCAACGGTTCGTGGGAGTCGAATGACTTCTCCGGCAGCGGGCTGTAATGGAAGCGTTGCCCGGTCATCAGGAAGGCCAGTTCGTGGCTGTCCAGTTCGCTGGCAGGATACGTGCCGACCAGTTTCCCGTCGCGCATCACGCTGATCCGGTCAGCCACCTCCATCACTTCATCAAGACGATGGCTGACAAATACCACGCAAATGCCGGCGGCTTTCAGTTCGTTAACCACCCGCAGCAGGCCGTTGACTTCCTGACGGGTTAACGAGGCGGTGGGTTCATCCATGATGACCAGCCGTGCGTCGGCGGCAATCGCCCGGCAAATCGCCACCAGTTGGCGGTCGGCGATGGAGAGTTTCTCGACCTTTTTGTCCGGATCGAGGGTTACACCAATGCGCTTCATGGCTGCCAGCGCTTGTTGTTTCATGGCGCCGCGACGTACCCATATATCACCGCCGGGCAGGTAGCGGTTAACCGCAATATTTTCCGCGACGCTAAAATTGGGGAATAGCGACAGATCCTGATAGATGACCTGGATGCCATAGTGAGAAGAAAGCTGTGGCGTCAGGTGATGGAACAGCTTGCCATCAAGTAAAATCTGCGCGCCTTTTTCAGGGTGATAGACCCCGGAGATCACTTTAATGATGGTGCTCTTGCCACAGCCGTTTTGGCCCGCCAGACAGTGAACTTCGCCTTTTTTCAGTGTCAGATTCACGTTATCCAGCGCCAGCACGCCCGGGAATTGTTTGCTGATATTCTCAAGAGTGATAAATGCGGTGGTGTCTGCCATGGACAATACCCCTGCGAGCGTCCTGACGGACGCTGAGTGTGAGTGTGGTGGATAGCGCCGACCAGGCGGTCGGCGTTAAGGTTCCCTGGTGTTGGCTAAAGCCTTAGAAACCGAGTGATTGCGCGTTGTCTTTGGTGACTTCGAGGATCTTGTTAAAACGGATCACTTTCTTCTCCATGTCGATATCGGCTTTCCCTAAACCATCGATACTCAGATCGGTATTGACCTCTTTGCCTTGCAGCAGTTGGTCAGCAACCGTCACCAGTGCGTAGCCCGCATCTTTCGGGTCCCACAGCAGTGCTTTTTTGATATCTCCACGCATCAGGTAAGGTGCGGCCTGGGCTGGCATGGCGATACCGACGACGGCAATTTTATCCTTGGCACGTTTTTTCTGTACGGCCTGGCCTGCCCCAATTGGACCCAGTGAACCGAAGCCGATAATCCCTTTCATTTGTGGATAGGTTTTCATCAGATCCAGCGTCGTGGAATAGGACTTATCAATACTTTCCGCTACCGGCAGACGCGAGGTCACTTCGAACATCTCCGGGTATTTTTCTTTCTGATACTTAATCGCGTAGTCGGCCCATGCGTTATGCAACGGCACGGTCAGCGAACCGACATAGATGGCATAACCCCCTTTGCCGCCCATACTTTTCGCCAGCTCATCAACGTTGGCCTGCGCATATTTTTCACTGTCGATGGTTTCGATATCCCACTGGCCGATTTGCTCGTCCGGGGATTCGTGCGTCAGGACCACAATGCCTTTCTCGCGCGCTTTTTTCAGTACCGGCTCAAGGACCTTGGCATCGTTTGGCACTACGATTATCGCATTCACGTTTTTGGCGATTAGATCTTCAATCACTTTCACCTGCTGAGCCGGGTCTGGCGTAGACGGACCGGTCTGGTAAGCGTTCACATCCAGTTTTTTTGCTGCTTCGTTAACGCCGGTCTCCATACGGTTAAACCAGGGAATACCAGTGACTTTGGCAACCACAGCAATTTCATATTTTTCCGCCGCAAAGGACGTGCCGGACAACATGCATGCAGAAACCAGGGTTGCACTGAGTAATGCGAGTTTGAATTTCATAGTTGTACCTTTAGTAGGGGGCAGGGCATGTCACGGCGTGAGGTTAACAACGAAGGGAAGAGGGAATGAATCATAAATCCTGTGAATGTGATCTATGCCCATTTTTGTAAAATGCAGGATCTATTTGAGTTAATTTTTAGTTAAATGTGAAGGCTTTCGCGTGTGTGAAGTCAAATTTATTGTTATCAAACAATTAAAACGAAACTAAATATTAACATTTTGTTATCATTTGCATTAAGGGGATGCGGTAAATCCTCTTTTTTTCCGTTGCCAACGATGAACAAATTTTCGAAATTGAGAACTGAATCGATACCGGAAAAGGGGCTCAATATTTTATCGTTCAATGCTATCCTCAGCGTATTCTCGCCAACGACGTCCTTTTGATGGCGGGCTGGATTTATTGTGGAGAAATCATGCCGCGTGTTAAACGCATCATTGTCACGTTGTTTCTGGTCGTCCTGTCTTTTGGCGCGGGCGCGCATCCTCACAGTTTTATTCATCTGAAAACCGAACTGGTGAGTGAAAATAACCAGTTTGTGGCGTTGAAAATGCGCTGGACGATGGATGAAATCACCTCCGCTGACCTGCTGTACGATGCGGGCAATGCCAAACCGGGGGATGAGATCTGGAAAAAACTGGCTGCGGAAGTGATGGCCAATGTCCTCGGACAGCACTATTTCACCGAAGTGTGGCACAACGGGCAAAAGGTAAAATTTAAAAATCGCCCGACGGAATATGGCATGGAGCGCGAGGAACATCAGGCGGTGCTGACGTTTGTACTGCCGTTGGCCCAACCACAGCCGCTTGCCGGACAGACTTATAGTATTTCCACGTTTGATCCCACCTACTACGTGGATATGAGTTACGACCAGGACCGCGATGTCGCGCTGGCGCCGGGCTTCAGCAAGCAATGCCGGATTAGCATGCATACCCCGACGCCTAATGAACAAACGCTGAGCTTTGCGCAGTCGCTGGATAAAGAAGACGCGCCGCCGGAGGATATGGAGTTGGGTAAACAATTTGCGCAGACGGTAACGCTACAATGTCAGTAGTTTATCAACAACGCGTAGCCAGACGCCGCTGGCTAATGCTATGGCCACTGGCGCTCTTTTTACTGCTGGCGATCGGTGGCGCACTTTGGATCTGGCAGGCCTGGCCGCAGGTAATGGTGCAAAGTATTCTCTGGCAACGGGACGTTAACCAGCAGATGAGCGGCTTGCTGAAAGCGGTGGCTTCCAATCCCACCCGTGCGGGCGGATCGCTGCTGCTGTTTAGCTTTATTTATGGGGTATTGCACGCGCTGGGTCCGGGGCACGGAAAAATCGTCATCACCACCTGGCTGGCGACGCATCCCTCGAAGCTGAGGTCGAGCATCGGGCTGACGCTGGCCTCGTCCTTATTACAGGGGCTGGTGGCGATCGGTCTGGTCGTTGTGGTGCTCACGGTACTGCAACTGCCCGCCCGGCAACTGCATATGAGCAGTTTCTGGCTGGAGAAAGCCAGCTATGCGCTGGTCGGCGTGTTGGGGGGGGTACTGTGTTGGCGGGCGTTAAAAAAAATACGCGCGCTGCTGCGTCGCCCGACATTTACCGCTTTCACGCCGCATCATGTGCATGATGAACGCTGTGGTTGCGGGCATCAGCATGTGCCCAACCCGGAACAGCTGCAAAGCGGCGATGACTGGCGCGCCCGGCTGATAATCATTCTCTCGATGGGAATGCGCCCTTGTTCCGGCGCCATAATGGTGCTGCTGTTTAGTAAAGTGGTGGGCGTCTTTGGCTGGGGCATGGCGTCGGCGCTGGCGATGGCAGCGGGAACCTCTCTGACCATTACTTCTCTGGCATTACTGGTACACAGTTTTCGGACGATGGCGCTGAAACTCAGCGGCAATAAAGCGCCGGTATTGTGGCGACAGATGGCCTGGACCACGCTGGCACTGGCCGGTGGTGCGATTTTAGTGGTTGCTGCGGTGGTTATGTGGGTGAGTGCGGTGCCGGTGGGAAGGGGATTACGACCGTTTTAGGTTAGTAAGCGGTATGAGTATGAAATGTAGGCCGGACAAGACGCGTCAGCGTCGCATCCGGCACCACAACTGATTAACGCTTCAGCGCGTCGCTCAGTTCGTCACGCATGTTCGCCAGCATGGCTTTCACTACGCGCGGGTTACCTGCAACGATGTTGCCGGTTGACATGTAGTTATGACCGCCGGTGAAGTCGCATACCAGTGCGCCTGCTTCACGTGCAATCAGTTCACCTGCGGCAAAATCCCACGGCTTCAGGCCGATTTCGAAGTAACCATCAACGCGTGCGGCGGCAACATAGGCCAGATCCAGCGCAGCAGAACCGGTGCGGCGGAAGTCAGCGCATTCGGTGTACATTTTGCCGAGGATCTTCATATAAGAAGGGGCGTGCTGTTTGGCTTTGAACGGGAACCCGGTGGCGATGATGGTGCCATCCAGATCGCGAGCGGTGCTGCCACGCAGACGGTAGCCGTTCAGCTGTGCGCCCTGACCGCGCGTTGCGGTGAACAGTTCGTTACGCATTGGATCGTAAACAACGGCGACTTCAGTACGGCCTTTAATGCGTACTGCGATGGATACCGCGAAGTGCGGCAGACGTTTTACGAAGTTGGTGGTGCCATCCAGTGGATCGATAACCCATTGAACATCCAGATCTTCACCAATATGTTCACCGCTTTCTTCGGTGATGATGGTGTGCTGAGGGTAAGATTTGCGGATTGTTTCGATAATAATCGCTTCTGCGGCTTTATCGACGTTAGTCACGAAATCATTGCTGCCTTTCTGGCTGGTTTCTACAGAGTCTGGTGTTTCGTAGTGTTTGGCAATTACATTACCCGCCTTGCGCGCTGCGCGCACGGCGATGGTCAGCATCGGATGCATCGGTCTCTCTCACTGGATGTTAAAGAACGGGAAAACGGCGCAGAGTATAGCAGTGAGTTCGGTATATGTCTTCGTTTTATGATAATATGGCCGAATAATCTTTAGCCGAAGAAAGACAATGCTGCAAAATATTCGAATTGTGCTGGTGGAGACCTCTCACACCGGCAATATGGGCTCCGTTGCCCGCGCAATGAAAACCATGGGTTTAACCAATCTGTGGCTGGTGAATCCGCTGGTCAAACCTGACTCCCAGGCCATCGCCCTGGCGGCCGGTGCCAGCGACGTGATCGGTAATGCGCAAATCGTCGATACCCTCGATGAAGCGCTGGCTGGCTGTAGTCTGGTGGTCGGAACCAGCGCGCGCTCCCGTACCTTGCCGTGGCCGATGCTCGACCCGCGCGAATGCGGTTTAAAAAGCGTCGCCGAAGCGGCGAACACCCCGGTTGCGCTGGTATTTGGTCGTGAACGTGTAGGTCTGACCAACGACGAACTGCAAAAATGCCATTATCACGTCGCGATTGCCGCGAACCCGGAATACAGTTCGCTGAACCTGGCGATGGCGGTTCAGGTCATTTCTTATGAAGTGCGAATGGCCTGGCTGGCAACGCAGGAAAGCGGTAAGACGACAGAATACGAAGAAACCGAGTATCCGCTGGTCGATGATTTAGAGCGTTTTTACGGTCATCTGGAACAGACGCTACTGTCGACGGGCTTTATCCGCGAGAACCATCCGGGGCAGGTGATGAACAAACTGCGTCGTCTGTTCACGCGTGCGCGTCCTGAGAGCCAGGAGCTGAATATTCTGCGCGGAATGCTTGCTTCTATAGAGCAGCAGAATAAAGGAAAGTAGGCGTCTTGATACCGTATAGCTGCACGATTTGTAGGCCGGATAAGCGAAGTGCTATCCGGCAAATGAAAACGGCACTGAAGGTTAAATACCTGACTAATTTAGTCAAGTAAATAGTTGACTGATTTAGTCGGGAATGTCAGACTTGCCCCTGCTATGCAATACCCCCATTTTACAATAAAAAACCCCGGGCAGGGGCGAGTTTGAGGCTAAGTAAGACATGAGACTGACATCAAAAGGGCGTTATGCCGTGACCGCAATGTTGGACGTTGCGCTCAACTCCGAAACGGGCCCGGTACCGTTGGCTGATATTTCTGAACGTCAGGGCATTTCCCTGTCGTACCTGGAGCAGCTGTTCTCCCGTTTGCGTAAAAACGGTCTGGTTTCAAGCGTACGTGGACCAGGCGGCGGGTATCTGCTGGGTAAAGATGCAGGCAGCATCGCAGTAGGTGAAGTCATTAGCGCTGTTGACGAGTCGGTAGATGCCACCCGTTGTCAGGGCAAAGGTGGTTGTCAGGGCGGCGATAAGTGCCTGACCCACGCGCTGTGGCGCGATCTGAGCGACCGTCTGACGGGTTTTCTCAACAACATTACGTTGGGTGAACTGGTGAATAACCAGGAAGTCCTGGATGTGTCTGGTCGCCAGCACACGCATGACGCTCCACGCAGCACCCGCACGCAAGACGCGATCGACGTTAAGTTACGCGCATAATAAAAGTATTTTAGAATCAGGCCGGGGTGTTGGACACCCCGTTAACTCGGCCGTACATCCAGCCGGTTGCCTGGTTCCTTGCATTGAAGCGATGTACGGAGTTTATAGAGCAATGAAATTACCGATCTATCTCGACTACTCCGCAACCACGCCGGTGGACCCGCGTGTTGCCGAGAAAATGATGCAGTGTCTGACCCTGGACGGAAACTTTGGTAATCCAGCGTCCCGTTCTCACCGTTTTGGCTGGCATGCTGAAGAGGCGGTAGATATCGCCCGTAATCAGATTGCTGACCTGGTGGGTGCCGATCCGCGTGAAATCGTCTTTACTTCCGGCGCGACCGAATCCGACAACCTGGCGATTAAAGGTGCGGCCAACTTTTATCAGAAAAAAGGCAAGCACATCATCACCAGCAAAACGGAACACAAAGCCGTGCTGGACACCTGTCGTCAGCTGGAGCGCGAAGGGTTTGAAGTCACCTACCTCGCCCCGCAGCGTAACGGCATTATTGACCTGAAAGAACTCGAAGCGGCGATGCGTGATGACACCATCCTCGTTTCTATTATGCACGTGAACAACGAAATTGGCGTGGTGCAGGATATCGCGGCTATCGGCGAAATGTGCCGTGCGCGTGGCATCATCTATCACGTTGATGCGACCCAGAGCGTGGGCAAACTGCCTATCGACCTGAGCCAGCTGAAAGTTGACCTGATGTCCTTCTCCGGTCACAAAATCTACGGTCCGAAAGGTATCGGCGCACTGTATGTTCGTCGTAAACCGCGTATCCGCATCGAAGCACAGATGCACGGCGGTGGTCACGAGCGCGGCATGCGTTCTGGTACGCTGCCTGTCCACCAGATCGTGGGTATGGGTGAAGCTTACCGTATCGCGAAAGAAGAGATGGAAACCGAGATGGCGCGCCTGCGCAGTCTGCGTAACCGTCTGTGGAACGGCGTGAAAGACATGGAAGAGGTCTACCTGAATGGTGATCTTGAGCATGGCGCACCGAACATCCTTAACGTCAGCTTTAACTACGTTGAAGGCGAGTCGCTGATCATGGCGCTGAAAGATCTGGCCGTTTCTTCCGGTTCTGCCTGTACGTCTGCAAGCCTGGAACCTTCCTACGTGCTGCGCGCGTTGGGTATGACTGACGAGCTGGCACACAGCTCAATCCGTTTCTCTTTAGGTCGTTTCACTACCGAAGAAGAGATTGACTACACCATCGATCTGGTTCGCAAGTCTATCGGCCGTCTGCGTGAACTTTCCCCGCTGTGGGACATGTTCAAACAGGGCGTAGACATCAACAGCATCGAATGGTCACATCATTAATCGGTACCGATAAGGAGAATTCATCATGGCTTACAGCGAAAAAGTAATCGATCATTATGAGAATCCACGTAACGTGGGTTCTTTTGACAACAGCGACGAGAACGTGGGCAGCGGTATGGTGGGTGCACCGGCCTGTGGCGACGTGATGAAGTTGCAGATCAAAGTCAACAATGAAGGTATCATTGAAGACGCGCGTTTTAAGACTTATGGCTGCGGTTCCGCCATTGCCTCCAGCTCCCTGGTTACCGAATGGGTGAAAGGGAAATCGCTGGACGAAGCACAGGCGATTAAAAACACCGATATCGCAGACGAGCTTGAACTGCCACCGGTGAAAATTCACTGTTCTATTCTGGCTGAAGACGCGATTAAAGCCGCGATTGCGGATTACAAAAGCAAACGTGAAGCAAAATAATTAAGAGTTGAGGTTTTATTATGTCGATTACCTTAAGCGACAGTGCAGCAGCGCGAGTAAATACCTTCCTGGCAAACCGTGGTAAAGGGTTTGGCCTGCGCCTGGGTGTGAGAACCTCCGGCTGCTCAGGTATGGCCTATGTACTGGAATTTGTTGACGAGCCGGCGGCTGAAGATACCGTGTTTGAAGACAAAGGCGTTAAAGTCGTGATCGACGGTAAAAGCCTGCAATTTCTGGACGGTACGCAGTTAGACTTCGTCAAAGAAGGTCTGAACGAAGGGTTTAAGTTCACTAACCCTAACGTGAAAGACGAGTGTGGATGCGGCGAAAGCTTCCACGTGTAACGCGTTCCTCTGTTATACCGATTAATTCGTGATGCAGAAAGGCGGCAAGCGAGTGAATCCCCAGGAGCTTACTTGAGTAAGTGACTGGGGTGAACGAGTGTAGACAACGCATCTGCTGCGCGAAGTAAGAAGGTATAACCCCACCGTGGCCTTGCTGCTACGTGTGGGGTTTGTTCTAACAGGCTACCCCTGAGAATGTTATGGACTACTTCACCCTCTTTGGCTTACCGGCCCGCTATCAGCTCGATACTCAGGCGCTGAGCCTCCGTTTTCAGGATCTACAACGTCAGTATCATCCTGATAAATTTGCCAGCGGTTCCCAGGCGGAACAACTTGCTGCAGTTTCGCAGTCCGCCACGATCAACCAGGCCTGGCAAACGCTGCGTCATCCCTTGATGCGCGCTGAATACTTACTGTCTTTACACGGCTTTGATATCAGAAACGAGCAGCACACGGTGCGCGATACCGCGTTCTTGATGGAGCAACTCGAGCTGCGCGAAGAGCTGGACGAGATTGAACAGACTAAAGACAGTGAACGTCTGGATGCGTTGATGAAACGCATCAACGAGATGTACCAGGTTCGCCATCAGTTGATGGTCGAACAGCTGGACAGCGAAGCGTGGGACGTGGCGGCTGAGACCGTGCGTAAACTGCGTTTTCTCGATAAACTGCGAAGCAGTGCAGAACAACTCGAAGAAAAACTGCTCGATTTTTAATTTCGGAAGCGAAAATGGCCTTATTACAAATTAGTGAGCCTGGTCTGAGTGCCGCACCGCACCAGCGTCGTCTGGCGGTAGGCATTGACTTAGGCACCACCAACTCTCTGGTCGCGACCGTACGCAGCGGCCAGGCCGAAACGCTGGCTGACCACGAAGGTCGCCACCTGTTGCCGTCAGTGGTTCACTATCAGCAGCAGGGCTACGCTGTCGGCTACGATGCCCGTGCCAACGCGGCGCTGGACACTGCAAACACCGTCAGTTCGGTAAAACGTATGATGGGGCGCTCGCTCGCGGATATCCAGGCGCGTTATCCGCATCTGCCGTATACGTTCCAGGCAAGCGAAAACGGCCTGCCGATGATCGAAACCGCAGCGGGTTTGCTCAATCCGGTACGCGTGTCCGCCGATATTCTCAAAGCACTGGCCGCACGGGCGACCGAAGCGCTGTCCGGTGAACTGGACGGCGTGGTGATCACTGTTCCCGCCTATTTTGATGACGCGCAGCGTCAGGGTACCAAAGACGCCGCGCGTCTGGCGGGCCTGCACGTGCTGCGTCTGCTGAACGAACCGACCGCTGCCGCGATTGCCTATGGCCTGGATTCGGGTCAGGAAGGCGTGATTGCGGTCTATGACCTCGGCGGCGGCACGTTTGATATTTCTATTCTGCGCCTGAGCCGTGGTGTGTTTGAAGTGCTGGCGACGGGCGGCGATTCCGCGCTCGGTGGTGATGATTTCGACCATCTGCTGGCTGATTATATTCGCGAGCAGGCGGGCGTGGCCGATCGCAGCGATAACCGCGTACAGCGCGAGCTGCTCGATGCCGCGATTGCCGCCAAAATTGCACTCAGCGATGCTGAATCCGTCACGGTTAACGTGGCCGGGTGGCAGGGTGAAGTTACCCGCGAAACCTTTAACGAACTGATTTCCGCCCTGGTTAAGCGCACGCTGCTGGCCTGCCGTCGTGCACTGAAAGATGCCGGCGTTGAGGCGCAGGACGTTCTGGAAGTCGTGATGGTCGGTGGTTCAACACGCGTACCGCTGGTGCGTGAACGCGTGGGTGAGTTTTTTGGTCGCACACCGCTGACCTCTATCGACCCGGACAAAGTGGTGGCTATCGGTGCGGCTATCCAGGCGGACATTCTTGTCGGCAACAAGCCTGACAGTGAAATGCTGCTGTTGGACGTCATCCCGCTGTCCCTGGGGCTGGAAACCATGGGCGGTCTGGTGGAGAAAGTGATCCCGCGTAACACCACCATTCCGGTGGCCCGCGCGCAGGACTTCACCACCTTCAAAGATGGCCAAACGGCGATGTCGATTCATGTGATGCAGGGCGAGCGTGAACTGGTGCAGGATTGCCGTTCTCTGGCGCGTTTTGCACTGCGCGGCATTCCGGCGCTGCCGGCGGGTGGGGCGCATATTCGCGTGACCTTCCAGGTTGATGCAGATGGACTGCTGAGCGTCACGGCCATGGAGAAATCCACCGGCGTGGAATCCTCTATCCAGGTCAAACCGTCCTACGGTCTGACGGACAACGAAATCGCTTCCATGATCCAGGATTCGATGAGCTTTGCCGAGCAGGATGTAAAAGCCCGCATGCTGGCAGAGCAGAAAGTCGAAGCTGCACGCGTACTGGAGAGTTTATCCGGTGCGTTGAACGCTGATGCCGCGCTGTTAAGCGCCGCAGAACGTCAGGCCATCGACGCCGCCGCCGCGCATTTGAGCGAGGTTGCACAGGGTGACGATGTTGACGCTATCGAACAAGCCATTAAAAACGTAGACAAACAAACCCAGGAATTCGCCGCTCGCCGCATGGACAAGTCCGTCCGTAGCGCGCTGAAAGGCCATTCCGTGGACGAGGTTTAATATGCCAAAGATTGTTATTTTGCCTCATCAGGATCTCTGTCCCGATGGCGCAGTTCTGGAAGCTGAGACCGGTGAGACCATTCTCGACGTTGCCCTGCGTAACGGCATCGAGATTGAACACGCCTGTGAAAAATCCTGTGCCTGCACCACCTGTCACTGCATCGTGCGTGAAGGCTTCGATTCCCTGCCGGAAAGCACGGAAGAAGAAGATGACATGCTGGACAAAGCCTGGGGACTGGAGCCGGAGAGCCGTTTAAGCTGCCAGGCTCGCGTCACCGAAGACGATTTAGTGGTCGAAATCCCACGTTACACAATCAATCATGCGCGTGAGCATTAACAGAGGGTAGTATGGGACTGAAGTGGACCGACAGCCGTGAAATCGGCGAGGCGCTGTACGACGCGTTCCCCGATCTCGATCCCAAGACCGTTCGTTTCACCGATCTGCATCAATGGATCTGTGACCTGGAAGAGTTCGATGATGATCCGCAAGCATCGAACGAAAAAATCCTTGAGGCCATTTTGCTGGTCTGGCTGGACGAAGCTGAATAAGTCAACGGGCTGCCCACGGGTGGCCCGTTTTCCTGTATGCGCGAAAATAAGGATAAATAAAATGACAGAAGCCATGAAAATTACGCTTTCCACGCAGCCTGCTGACGCGCGCTGGGGTGAAAAAGCGACTTACAGCATTAACAGTGACGGCATTACCCTACACCTTAATGGAAAAGACGATCTGGGCCTTATCCAGCGCGCCGCGCGGAAAATCGACGGTCTGGGTATCAAACATATTCAGCTGGAAGGCGAAGGCTGGGACACCGAGCGCAGCTGGGCATTCTGGCAGGGCTACAAAGGACCTAAAGGCAGCCGTAAAGTTGAGTGGGCCCCGCTCGACGACGCGCAGCAGAAGGAACTGGATAGCCGCCTGAAAATCATTGACTGGGTACGTGACACCATCAATGCCCCGGCGGAAGAACTCGGCCCGGAACAGCTGGCGCAGCGCGCGGTTGATCTGCTGTGCAGCGTGGCGTGCGATAACGTCTCTTACCGCATCACCAAAGGCGAAGATCTGCGCGAGCAGAATTACATGGGTCTGCACACGGTAGGTCGTGGATCTGAACGTCCACCGGTACTGTTGGCGCTGGACTATAACCCAACCGGTGATAAAACCGCTCCGGTTTACGCCTGCCTGGTCGGCAAAGGGATCACCTTTGACTCCGGCGGTTACAGCATCAAGCAAAGCGCGTTTATGGACTCAATGAAGTCCGATATGGGCGGCGCGGCCACGGTAACGGGCGCTCTGGCGTTTGCCATCACTCGCGGTCTGAACAAACGTGTGAAGCTGTATCTGTGCTGTGCGGATAACCTGATCAGCGGCAATGCCTTCAAGCTCGGCGATATCATTCGCTATCGCAACGGCAAAAATGTTGAAGTGATGAACACCGACGCCGAAGGCCGTTTGGTGCTGGCAGATGGCCTGATTGACGCCAGTGCGCAGAAACCGGAATTGATCATCGATGCCGCGACGTTGACCGGTGCGGCGAAAACAGCTCTGGGTAACGATTACCATGCGCTGTTTAGTTTTGATGACCAGCTGGCAGCCCGTCTGATGGCAAGCGCGGCGCAGGAGAATGAACCGTTCTGGCGCCTGCCGTTGGCGGAATTCCACCGTAACCAGTTGCCGTCCAACTTTGCCGAGCTGAACAACACCGGCAGCGCGGCCTATCCTGCGGGCGCAAGCACCGCGGCGGGCTTCCTGTCGCATTTTGTGGAAAACTATCAGCAAGGCTGGCTGCATATCGACTGCTCTGCAACCTATCGCAAGGCACCGGTTGAGCAGTGGTCCGCGGGCGCGACCGGTCTGGGTGTGCGCACCATCGCGAATCTGCTGACTGCCTGAAAGGTGTTTTTGTAGGCCGGGTAAGCGAAGCGCCACCCGGCATTTTGCCTGATGCGACGCGGTGCGTCTTATCAGGCCTACAACCCATATGTACAAAATTTGTGATCTTATGTCCGAAATAAAAAATGAATTAGAAACGTTGCTGGAAAAAGCAGCGACGGAGCCTGCGCATCGTCCGGCCTTTTTCCGCACGTTGCTGGAATCCACCGTCTGGGTTCCGGGTACGGCCGCAGAAGGCGAGGCGGTAGTTGAAGACAGCGCACTGGATCTGCAGCACTGGGAAAAAGAAGACGGCACCACCGTGATCCCGTTTTTCACCTCCCTAGAAGCCCTGCAGCAGGCCGTTGAAGACGAACAGGCGTTTGTTGTGATGCCAGTACGCACGCTGTTTGAAATGACGCTGGGTGCGACGCTGTTTCTCAACGCCAAACTGCCGACCGGCAAAGAATTTATGCCGCGTGAAATCAGCCTGCTGCTCGGTGAAGAAGGCAATCCGTTGAGTACCCAGGAAGTGCTGGAGGGCGGCGAGTCGCTGATCCTCTCCGAGGTCGCGGAACCTCCGGCGCAGATGATCGACTCGCTCACGACGCTGTTTAAAACCATTAAACCGGTAAAACGGGCGTTTATCTGCTCGATTAAAGATAGCCCGGATGCCCAGCCTAATCTGCTGATTGGCATTGAAGCCGAGGGCGATATTGAAGAGATTATTCATGCCACGGGCAGCGTAGCGACCGATACGTTACCGGGTGATGAACCGATTGATATCTGCCAGGTGGTGAAAGGTGAGAAAGGGGTCAGCCACTTTATTACCGAACACATCGCGCCGTTCTACGAGCGCCGCTGGGGCGGTTTCCTGCGCGATTTTAAACAGAACCGGATCATCTAAAAGATCTTGCCGAATGGCCACGCATACGTCTTATCCAGCCTACGATTTACACTATTTTGTAGGCCGGATGCGCGACGCGCCATCCGGCATTTCCAGCTTTATAGTATCGGTTCTACCGGTAAATCATTGCGTGCACCCCATTCGCTCCATGCCCCGTCATACAGGGCCACGTTAGGGACACCCAGCGTGGTAAGCGCCAGTACCACCACGGCGGCGGTTACGCCGGAGCCGCAACTGGCGATAATCGGTCTGTCAAAGCTCACGCCGTGGCTAAAGAAGATAGCGTCCAGTTCCTCGGTGGTTTTTAACTCGCCGTCGCGAACCAGTTCAGTCCACGGTACGTTTAGCGCACCGGGAACATGACCACGCCTCAGGCCAGGACGTGGCTCATCAACTTCCGCATTGAAACGCGCAGCCGGACGCGCATCAACAATCTGTGCTGTTTTTTCATGGCTGGCCAGCAGGACATCGGTCACTCGCACCACGGCTTCCGGCGTAAACGTAGCGTCAAACTCGCCTTCTGACAAATCAACGTTCCCTGCCTGCAGCGGGAATTCATCACGCTGCCAGCTTGCGAAACCGCCCGCCAGAATGGAGACATTTTCCACGCCAAATGTGCGCAGCATCCACCAGGCGCGCGGGGCAGAAAACAAATTGCCGTCATCGTAAATGACCAGGTGTTTATCCTGATGTACGCCCAGTTCGCGCATGGCTACGGCGAACGCCTCCGGGCGTGGCATCATATGCGGTAATGCTGAGGTATGGTCGGAGAGCGCTTCGATATCAAAAAAGACCGCGCCAGGGATATGGCCAGCGCGATACTCCTCGCCAACATCACGATCTTCCTGCCCTGGAGGCGCCATCCGGGCATCAAGAATCTGTATTTCCGGATCGTCAATGTGTTCGACAAGCCAGTCGGCAGCGACAAAGAAGGCGGTGGTCATAGGCATCTCCATTTTTACCAGGTTTCGGCAAATTGTCGGCTGTTTACCGTCAGGGGACAAGTAAAAGAGGCTGATTTGTCAGGGTGGATCGACATTATTCGCGAAAATTCAGATAACGTTGATTGGTTACAGACTTCCACATCCTGAAATCTCACGCATAATAGGGGTTCTACGTAGCTAACGGGCCGCTCAGGCCAGGGATGAAAAATGAAACATTTACGCGTAGCGACCTGTATGCTGATGCTTGCGCTGGCGGGGTGCGATAATAATGATAAGCCGTCGACGGACGCGAAAAATGATACGCCTGCCCCACAGACCTCGTCGGTAAAAGATCCGGCGCAATTACACAAGCTGACACAGCAAAGTCAGGGTAAACCGTTGACGCTACTGGACGCCTCCGAAGTCCAGTTAGACGGCGCGGCGACGCTGGTGCTGACGTTCTCCATCCCCCTCGATCCTGAGCAAGATTTTTCTCGCGTACTGCACGTTGTCGATAAAAAAAGCGGCAAAGTGGACGGGGCCTGGGAATTGGCGCCCAACCTGAAAGAGCTACGCTTACGTCATCTGGAGCCCAACCGCGAACTGGTGGTGACTATTGAGCGCGATTTACTGGCGCTGAATAAGGCGACGTTTGGCACTGAATATGAAAAAAACATCACCACTCGCGATGTCCAGCCGAGCGTCGGATTTGCCAGTCGTGGCTCGCTGTTGCCAGGCAAAGTGATCGAAGGCCTGCCGGTGATGGCGCTGAACGTCAACAGCGTGGATGTGAATTTCTTTCGCGTGAAGCCGGAGTCGCTTGGCGCGTTTATCAGCCAGTGGGAATACCGCAACTCATTGTCTAACTGGGAATCCGACAACCTGCTGAAAATGGCAGAGCTGGTTTATACCGGGCGCTTTGACCTTAATCCGGCACGCAATACCCGTGAGAAACTGCTGCTGCCGCTGGGCGAAATCAAGCCGTTGCAGCAGGCGGGGGTGTACGTTGCGGTGATGAACCAGGCCGGGCAATACAATTACAGCAATGCTGCCACGCTATTTACGCTCAGCGATATTGGCGTATCCGCACACCGTTACCACAATCAGCTGGATGTCTTTACCCAGAGCCTGGAAAACGGCGCTGCGCAGCAGGGTATAGATGTTACCTTGCTCAATGAGAAAGGGCAGACGCTGGCGCAGGCGACCAGCGATGCGCAGGGACACGTGAAGCTCGAGACGGATAAAGACGCCGCCATATTGCTGGCGCGTAAAGACGGGCAAACCACGCTGCTGGACCTGAAATTACCGGCGCTGGATCTGGCTGAATTTGATATCGCGGGGGCACCGGGATACAGCAAACAGTTCTTTATGTTCGGTCCGCGCGATCTCTATCGTCCCGGTGAAACGGTGATCCTCAACGGATTACTGCGCGACAGCGATGGCAAAACGTTGCCCGATCAGCCGGTGAAGCTGGAAGTCGTTAAGCCCGATGGGCAGGTATTACGCACGGTGGTCAGCCAGCCCGAAAACGGTCTGTACCGTCTGACCTGGCCGCTGGACAGCAGTGCGCCAACCGGTATGTGGCATATTCGCGCCAACACCGGCGATAACCGCTCACGGATGTGGGATTTCCACGTCGAAGATTTTATGCCCGAGCGGATGGCGCTCAACCTCACTGCCAATAAAATGCCGATTACACCGGCTGACGATGTGAAGTTTTCGGTGGTGGGTTACTACCTGTACGGTGCGCCTGCGAATGGTAATGCTCTGCAAGGTCAGCTATTCCTGCGACCACAGCGTGAAGCGGTGTCTGCATTGCCGGGATTCCAGTTTGGCAATATTGCTGAAGAGAATCTCTCCCGCAGTCTGGATGAAGTTCAGCTGACGCTGGATGAAAACGGTCGTGGCGAAGTCACAACCAGCAGTCAGTGGCAGGAAGCTCACTCGCCGTTACAGGTCATTTTGCAGGCCAGCCTGCTGGAGTCGGGTGGCCGTCCGGTGACCCGTCGGGTAGAACAGGCTATCTGGCCTGCAGATACCCTGCCGGGTATTCGCCCGCAATTCGCAGCCAAAGCCGTTTATGATTACCGCACCGATACCACGGTGAATCAGCCGATCGTTGATGAAGACAGCAACGCCGCGTTTGATATTGTTTATGCCGATGCAAAAGGCGAGAAAAAAGCGGTTTCCGGCTTGCAGGTGCGGTTGATCCGCGAACGTCGGGATTACTATTGGAACTGGTCTGAAGGAGAGGGCTGGCAGTCGCAGTTCGATCAAAAGGATCTGGTCGAAGGCGAGCAAACACTGGATCTTACCGCTGATGAAACCGGTAAGATCAGCTTCCCGGTGGAGTGGGGCGCTTACCGTCTGGAAGTGAAAGCACCCAACGATACGGTGAGCAGCGTGCGCTTCTGGGCCGGATACAGCTGGCAGGATAACAGCGACGGCAGCGGGGCGGTGCGCCCGGATCGTGTCACTCTGAAGCTGGATAAACCCAATTATCGTCCTGGCGACACCATGAAGTTGCACATTGCCGCGCCTGCTGCCGGTAAAGGCTATGCAATGGTGGAATCCAGCGAAGGCCCGCTGTGGTGGCAAGAGATCGATATCCCTGCAAATGGTCTGGATCTCTCTATTCCGGTCGACAAAACCTGGAACCGCCATGACCTCTATCTTAGCGCGTTGGTGATCCGCCCTGGCGACAAATCCCGTTCGGCTACGCCAAAACGCGCGGTCGGGTTACTGCATTTGCCGCTGGGCGATGAAAATCGTCGCCTGGATTTGACGCTGGAAAATCCGGCTAAAATGCGCCCGAATCAACCGTTGACCGTTAACATGAAAGCCAGTGTCAAAAATGGTGACGTGCCTAAACAGGTTAACGTCCTGGTCTCCGCTGTAGACAGCGGGGTGTTGAATATCACCGATTACGCTACCCCGGATCCGTGGCAGGCATTTTTTGGCCAGAAACGCTATGGCGCGGATATTTATGATATTTACGGCCAGGTAATCGAAGGGCAAGGGCGTTTGGCGGCACTGCGTTTCGGTGGCGATGGTGATGAGCTAAAACGCGGCGGCAAACCGCCGGTTAATCACGTCAATATCGTGGCGCAACAGGCGCTGCCGGTCACGCTCAACGAGAAAGGTGAGGGCACGGTAACGTTGCCGATTGGCGATTTTAACGGTGAACTGCGGGTGATGGCGCAGGCCTGGACCGCAGATGACTTTGGCAGTAGCGAGAGTAAAGTGATCGTCGCTGCACCGGTGATCGCGGAACTGAATATGCCACGCTTTATGGCCGGCGGTGATACCTCGCGCCTGACGCTGGACGTCACCAATCTGACAGATAGGCCGCAGACGCTGAATATTCAGCTTACCGCCAGCGGCTTAGTGTCACTGATGGGCCAAAACCCTGCCCCGGTGGATCTGGCACCTGGCGTGCGTACCACGTTGTTTATTCCAGTACGGGCACTGGAGGGATTCGGCGATGGTGAGATTCAGGCCGTTATTAGTGGTTTGACGCTGCCAGGTGAAACGCTCCCCGTTCAACATAAACAGTGGAAGATTGGCGTGCGTCCGGCGTTCCCGGCGCAAACTCTCAATAGCGGCGTGGCGCTGCAAGCCGGTGAAACCTGGCAGTTACCGGACGGGGAACTGACCAACTTCTCCCCGGCAACGGTGCAGGGGCAACTGCTGTTCAGCGGCAAGCCGCCGCTGAATCTGGCGCGCTATGTTCGCGAATTGAAAGCCTATCCTTACGGCTGCCTGGAGCAGACTGCCAGCGGATTATTCCCGTCGTTGTATACCAACGCCGCACAGTTGAAGGCGTTGGGTATAGCGGGTGATAGCGATGAAAAACGCCGCATGGCGGTTGAAATAGGTATTTCCCGGTTACTGCAAATGCAGCGTGACGATGGGGGATTTGCGCTGTGGGATAAGAACGGGCCGGAAGAGTACTGGCTGAGTGCCTATGTCATGGACTTCCTCGTCCGGGCAAATGAACAGGGCTACAGCGTCCCGAGCGAGGTGATCAACCGGGGCAATGCGCGTCTGCTGCGTTATTTACAGGATCCGGGCATGATGTCGATTCGCTACACCGACGACACCGCAGCCAGCCGGTTTGCCGTACAGGCCTATGCCGCGCTGGTACTGGCCCGTCAGCAGAAAGCGCCGCTGGGCGCTCTGCGTGAGATCTGGGAACGTCGAGCTCAGGCCGCCTCTGGCCTGCCGCTGCTGCAATTGGGCATTGCGCTGAAAAACATGGGCGATGCGAATCGCAGTGAACAGGCGCTGACGTTGGCACTCAATACGCCGCGCCGAGATACGCAGCAGTGGATGGCGGATTACGGCAGTCAGCTACGCGACAACGCGCTGATGCTGGCCTTGCTGGAAGAGAATAAACTGAAACCCGACGTGCAAAATACTTTGCTGAATACGCTGTCGGAGCAGGCTTTCGGTCAGCGCTGGCTCTCCACGCAGGAGAATAATGCGCTGTTCCTTGCTGCCCGTACGCTGCAGGATCTGCCGGGCACGTGGCAGGCGCAGACCTCTCTCTCTGAACAACCGCTGGCGGGTGATAAATCGCAAACCCGAAATCTGGATGCGGAACAGTTAGCGACGCTGGCGGTGACCAACACGGGTAATCTGCCGCTGTGGCTGCGTCTGGACGTCAGCGGCTATCCGCAAAGTTCACCGCAGCCTGCCAGCAATGTACTGCTCATTGAACGTCAGGTGCTGGGCACCGATGGGCAGAGTAAATCGCTCTCGTCTCTGCGCAGCGGCGAGCTGGTGCTGGTCTGGTTGACGGTTAGAGCCAGCCAGAATGTTCCGGATGCGCTGGTGGTCGATCTTCTGCCTGCTGGTCTGGAACTGGAAAACCAGAATCTGGCCAACGGTAGCGCCAGCCTGCAGGATAGCGGCAGCGAAGTGGCGAATTTGCTTAATCAAATGCAGCAAGCGGATATCCAGCACGTTGAATTCCGCGACGATCGCTTTGTCGCGGCGGTGGCTGTCAACGAAGGGCAACCGGTCACGCTGGTGTATCTGGCGCGCGCGGTCACACCGGGGACGTATCAGGTACCTGTACCCCAGGTTGAATCGATGTATGTTCCGCAGTGGCGTGCCACCGGCACGGCTGAGGGCCCGATGATTGTCAGACCGTAAATGATGCATCGGTGGGTTAAACGCAGCGGCTGGCTGGTAGCCGCTGCGTTGCTGACAGGGGCAGCGGTGTGGACGGCGGATAAAATCTGGCCGTTGCCGCTGCATGAGGTTAATCCTGCGCGAGTAGTGGTGGCTCAGGACGGGACGCCGCTGTGGCGCTTTGCCGACGCGGACGGTATCTGGCGTTATCCGGTCACGCTTGAAGAGGTCTCGCCCCGTTATCTTGAGGCGCTCATTAACTACGAAGATCGCTGGTTCTGGAAACATCCCGGCGTCAATCCGTTTTCTGTGCTTCGCGCCGCCTGGCAGGATCTCACCTCCGGGCGCGTGGTCTCCGGAGGCAGTACGCTCACCATGCAGGTGGCGAGGCTGCTCGACCCACATCCGCGCACTTTTGGCGGTAAGTTTCGCCAGCTCTGGCGTGCATTCCAATTGGAATGGCATCTCTCCAAACGCGATATCCTGACGCTGTATCTTAACCGCGCGCCGTTTGGTGGGACGCTGCAAGGCGTTGGTGCCGCAAGCTGGGCGTATCTGGGTAAATCACCGGCACAACTCAGCTACTCCGATGCCGCATTGCTGGCTGTACTGCCGCAGGCGCCGAGCCGTCTGCGTCCGGACCGTTGGCCGGATCGGGCGCAAGCCGCGCGCAATAAAGTGCTCGATCGCATGGCGACGCAGGGCGTCTGGTCGGCAAAACAGGCGCAGGAATCACGCGAAGAACCGGTCTGGCTGGCACCGAGGCAGATGCCGCAATTGGCGCCGTTATTCTCACGCATGATGCTGAACAAAAGCAGCAGCAACAAAATTGTCACCACGCTGGACGCCGGGCTGCAACGTCAACTGGAGGAGATGGCGCAAAACTGGAAGGGGCGGCTTCCGGCGCGCAGTTCGCTGGCGATGATTGTGGTCGACCATACCGATATGCGCGTACGTGGTTGGGTGGGCTCGGTGGATATGAATGACGACACCCGCTTTGGGCATGTGGATATGGTGAGCGCGATCCGCTCACCGGGATCGGTGCTGAAGCCCTTTGTCTATGGACTCGCGTTGGAGGATGGACTGGTTCACCCGGCCTCATTATTGCAGGATGTACCGCGGCGTACCGGGGATTATCGTCCGGGGAATTTTGACAGCGGTTTTCATGGCCCGGTAAGCATGAGCGAGGCGCTGGTGCGCTCGCTGAATCTGCCGGCAGTCCAGGTACTGGAAGCCTACGGCCCGAAACGTTTTGCCGCCAGGCTGCGTAACGTGGGGTTACCGTTGTATTTACCGGCAGGGGCTGCGCCAAATCTGTCACTGATCCTCGGGGGCGCGGGAGCCAGGCTTGAGGATATGGTCGCGGCGTACAGCGCCTTTGCCCGTCAGGGAAAAGCAGGAAAGCTCCGTCTGCAGCCGGAAGACCCGCTGCTGGAACGCCCGCTGATGTCCGCTGGTGCGGCGTGGATTATCCGGCGGATTATGGCGGACGACGCGCAGCCCCTGCCGGATAACGCCCTGAGTCGTGTGGTACCGCTGGCGTGGAAAACGGGCACCAGCTACGGCTATCGCGATGCGTGGGCGATTGGTGTTAACTCACGTTACGTGATTGGCATCTGGACCGGCAGACCCGACGGCACGCCGGTGGTGGGGCAATTTGGTTTTGCCAGCGCCGTGCCTTTGCTGAATCAGGTTAACAACATGCTGCTGGCTCGTGGAACAAACCAGCCTGAAGACCCGCGACCAGAGTCGGTCAGCCGGGGCGTGGTGTGCTGGCCGGGTGGGCAATTTTTGCCCAACGGGGACGGTAACTGTCGTCGCCGTTTAGCCACCTGGCTACTGGACGGTAGCCAGCCGCCTACGCTGTTATTACCCGAGCAGGAAGGGGTTAACGGTATTCGTTTTCCCGTCTGGTTAGATGCGTCAGAAAAACGCGTGGCGCCAGACTGCCCGCAAGCGCGGGAACAGACGTTAATTGTCTGGCCGTTGCCGCTGGAGCCCTGGCTGCCGCCATCCGAGCGGCGAGCCGCTCGGCTACCGCCAGTTTCCGCAACCTGCCCGCCGTTGGGGCAGGACGCTTCTTTACCGCTGCAGTTGACAGGCGTTCGCGATGGCGCGATTGTGAAACGCTTACCCGGTTCACCAGCGGTCTCCGTGCCGCTACAAACCAGCGGTGGGACAGGTGAACGCTGGTGGTTTCTTAACGGTGAGCGGCTGGAAGAACGTGGGCGGAGTCTGACCCTGCGCTTAACGGTCGCAGGAGAGTACCAGCTGTTGGTTATGGATGACGGTGGGCAGGTTGCCACGGTGAGATTTGCTTTGCAGTAGACCAGTCTGATGTTATTTGTTGCTGAAATTCATCTTATTTTAAAGAAATGTTACCTTCATCAATAGTCAATTGCCGGGATGCTCTTTATAATCCGCGCCAGGTAAACCACAACAAAACAATTTTTTCAGAGGTAATCATGGCTATTGAACGTACTTTTTCCATCATCAAACCAAATGCGGTGGCAAAAAACGTTATTGGAAGCATCTTCGCACGCTTTGAATCAGCAGGGTTCAAAATTGTGGGGACTAAAATGCTGCACCTGACCGTTGAACAGGCGCGTGGCTTCTATGCCGAGCACGACGGCAAACCGTTCTTTGATGGCCTGGTTGAATTCATGACCTCTGGTCCGATCGTTGTTTCCGTTCTGGAAAGCGAAAACGCCGTTCAGCGTCACCGCGATCTGCTGGGTGCAACCAACCCGGCGAATGCGCTGGCAGGTACGCTGCGTGCAGATTACGCTGACAGCTTCACCGAGAACGGCACCCACGGTTCCGACTCCGTCGAATCTGCGGCGCGTGAAATCGCCTATTTCTTTGGCGAAGGCGAGGTTTGCCCGCGTACTCGCTGATCTCCTGCGTCTTCCACGTCGCCGATGCGTTGGCTGCGTTCGTTTACCCCGGTCACATAGTTTTCTATGCTCCCGGGGATGCTCGAACTTACCGTCTTCCTGCGACGCGAAATCCTTTGGAGATGAATTAGCATTTACATATTATTTTCGCTAATGCTTCGTGCAAACGTGGCATCCCTGCGCCAGACTTTGTACAATGCAACGCCCCGGAAGAGCAGACCGCTTGCCGGGGCGTTTCTTTTTATCAACCCTCCACGGGCCATAACGTGTAACAACGAGGCCGGAAAAAATTATGTCTGAATTAGTTAACACCTCTGAAGTCGTCATTGCTGCGGTTCCAAATAAAAATGGAAAAATTAACCTGCTGGATCTGAACCGTCAGCAGATGCGCGAATTCTTCAAAGAGATGGGCGAAAAGCCGTTTCGTGCCGATCAGGTCATGAAATGGATGTACCACTATTGCAGCGACAACTTTGATGACATGACTGACATCAACAAAGTGCTGCGCAACAAACTGAAAGACGTCGCTGAAATTCGCGCCCCGGAAGTGGTGGAAGAGCAGCGTTCGTCTGACGGCACCATCAAATGGGCCATTGCCGTTGGCGACCAGCGCGTAGAAACTGTGTATATCCCGGAAGACGATCGCGCCACCCTGTGTGTGTCTTCACAGGTCGGCTGTGCATTAGAGTGTAAATTCTGCTCTACGGCGCAACAGGGCTTTAACCGTAACCTGCGGGTGTCGGAAATCATCGGCCAGGTCTGGCGCGCGGCGAAAATCGTCGGTGCGGTGAAGGCAACGGGCGTGCGTCCTATCACCAACGTGGTCATGATGGGCATGGGCGAACCGTTGTTGAACCTGACCAATGTGGTTCCGGCGATGGAAATCATGCTTGATGACTTCGGTTTTGGGCTGTCAAAACGTCGTGTTACGCTGTCTACTTCCGGCGTGGTCCCTGCACTGGATAAGCTGGGCGACATGATTGACGTTGCGTTGGCGATTTCCCTGCATGCGCCGAACGATGAAATCCGTGACGAAATCGTGCCGATCAACAAGAAGTACAATATTGCTACGTTCCTTGAGTCGGTACGTGGCTACATTTCGAAGTCGAACGCCAACCAGGGCCGCGTCACCATCGAATATGTGATGTTAGATCACATTAACGACGGTACCGAGCACGCACATCAGCTGGCGGAGCTGCTGAAAGATACGCCGTGTAAGATTAACCTGATCCCATGGAACCCGTTCCCGGGCGCGCCGTACGGACGGAGTTCTAACAGCCGTATCGATCGTTTCTCCAAAGTGTTGATGGGCTATGGTTTCACGACCATCGTGCGTAAAACACGCGGCGACGATATTGATGCAGCCTGCGGTCAGCTGGCGGGTGACGTCATTGACCGTACCAAGCGTACTCTGCGCAAGCGCATGCAGGGTGATGCTATCGACATCAAGACCGTTTGATGTTGGTGCACTACGGTATAATTAATGTACCGTAGTGCAATGTAAGTGACATACGGTCATTTGTTATACTCGTCAGGTCAATATTAACGGTGCGTTTTCGTCGACTTTAAGGCAGTATGTAGCGGCCCAACAAGAGTTTAGCCCTCAGGTTTACGCTGTTTTGTCATTGATAGTCTGACCGTTTTATACTGTCTGACCAAGGTTAACTGACCAGATGTTTCGCGGTGTGGGTGAGCATTGTGGCTCACCGGCGCCAGAGCCCATATTTACGCAGCTGTAGCGAATGAATACTGAAGCCACGCACGACAAAAATGAAGCACTCTCCACCGGCGTTCGCCTGCGCAATGCCCGTGAACAACTCGGATTCAGCCAACAGGCCGTCGCGGAACGACTGTGCCTGAAGGTCTCCACGGTACGCGATATTGAAGAAGATAAGGCGCCAGCCGATCTCGCTTCAACGTTTCTGCGCGGGTATATCCGTTCCTATGCGCGTTTGGTGCATATTCCTGAAGAAGAACTGTTGCCAGGGCTGGAAAAACAGGCTCCGATTCGCCCAGCCAAAGTGGCGCCGATGCAGAGTTTCTCGCTCGGTAAGCGCCGCAAAAAGCGTGATGGCTGGTTAATGACCTTTACCTGGCTGGTACTGTTTGTCGTGGTTGGACTTACTGGCGCCTGGTGGTGGCAGAATCATAAAGCGCAGCAGGAAGAGATCACCACGATGGCCGATCAATCCTCCGCTGAGCTAAATGCGGGTAAAGACAGTGCCCAGAGCGTGCCGTTAGATACCAGCGCTGCGGCAAGTCAGGATATGACCCCCGCCGCGCCGGATGATGGCGCGGCGGCAGACGCAGCGTCAGCACCTGACGCTGCCACAGTGCCAGCAGCTGCTGCAGATGCGCAACAGAATGCGGTAGTGGCACCGTCTCAGGCCAACGTAGACACAGCGACAACGGCGCCAACCTCACCGGCTACGGCGGCACCTTTGCCGACCGATCAAGCGGGTGTGACAACACCTGCCGCCGATCCTAACGCGCTGGTGATGAATTTTACCGCCGACTGCTGGCTGGAAGTCAGTGATGCGACCGGTAAAAAACTGTTTAGCGGTATGCAGCGTAAAGATGGCACGTTAAATCTTGTCGGCCAGGCACCGTACAAACTGAAAATTGGTGCACCGGCAGCAGTGCAGATTCAGTTCCAGGGTAAACCTGTCGACCTGAGTCGTTTTATCAGAACTAACCAGGTTGCGCGTCTGACCGTAAATGCCGAACAACCAGCGGCTCAGTAACAGACGGCAATGCGGGAGATTTTTTAATGCATAATCAGGCTCCAATTCAACGTAGAAAATCGACACGCATTTACGTTGGGAATGTGCCGATTGGTGATGGCGCGCCCATCGCCGTACAGTCTATGACCAATACGCGGACCACGGATGTGGCGGCGACGGTCAATCAAATCAAAGCGCTGGAACGCGTTGGGGCTGACATTGTCCGAGTCTCTGTACCGACAATGGATGCTGCAGAAGCGTTCAAGCTTATCAAACAGCAAGTCACAGTCCCGCTGGTTGCCGATATTCACTTTGACTACCGTATCGCGCTGAAAGTAGCGGAGTACGGCGTCGACTGTCTGCGTATCAACCCAGGCAATATCGGTAATGAAGAGCGTATTCGCATGGTGGTGGACTGCGCTCGCGATAACAACATTCCTATCCGCATCGGCGTTAACGCCGGATCGCTGGAAAAAGATCTGCAGGAAAAATACGGCGAACCCACGCCGCAGGCGCTGCTGGAATCAGCTATGCGTCATGTGGATCATCTCGATCGTCTGAACTTCGACCAGTTCAAAGTGAGCGTTAAAGCCTCTGATGTGTTCCTTGCCGTTGAATCTTATCGTCTGTTAGCCAAACAGATCGATCAGCCGCTGCATCTGGGGATCACCGAAGCCGGTGGCGCACGCAGCGGATCGGTGAAGTCCGCGATTGGCCTGGGTTTGCTGTTGTCAGAAGGGATCGGCGATACGCTGCGCGTTTCTCTGGCGGCCGATCCGGTAGAAGAGATCAAAGTAGGCTTCGATATTCTGAAATCGCTGCGCATTCGCGCGCGCGGGATCAACTTTATCGCCTGCCCAACCTGTTCTCGTCAGGAGTTTGACGTCATCGGCACGGTTAACGCGCTGGAGCAACGTCTGGAAGACATCATCACGCCAATGGACGTTTCGATCATCGGCTGTGTGGTAAACGGTCCTGGTGAAGCGTTGGTTTCCACGCTCGGCGTGACGGGTGGCAACAAGAAAAGCGGCCTGTATGAAGACGGTGTACGTAAGGATCGTATCGATAACGACGATATGATTACCCAGCTAGAAGCCCGTATTCGTGCCAAAGCCAGCATCCTGGACGAAGCGCGTCGAATTGACGTGCAGCAGGTTGAAAAATAACAACGTGATGGGAAGCGGCGTGCTTCCCGTGTATGATTGAACCCGCATGGCGCCCGCATTGTTCGGGTTAGCGCTGAGGGTTCATTTTTATATCCATAAAGAGAATAAACGTGGCAAAAAACATTCAAGCCATTCGCGGCATGAACGATTATCTGCCTGGCGAAACCGCCATCTGGCAGCGCATTGAAGGCACTCTTAAAAACGTGCTCGGCAGCTACGGTTACAGTGAAATCCGCTTGCCGATTGTAGAGCAGACCCCGTTATTCAAACGCGCGATCGGTGAAGTGACCGACGTGGTTGAAAAAGAGATGTACACCTTTGAGGACCGTAATGGCGATAGCCTGACTTTGCGTCCTGAAGGAACGGCTGGCTGCGTACGCGCCGGCATCGAACATGGTCTCCTGTACAATCAGGAACAGCGTCTGTGGTATATCGGACCGATGTTCCGCCACGAGCGCCCGCAAAAAGGTCGCTATCGCCAATTCCATCAGCTGGGTGTCGAAGTGTTTGGCCTACAAGGCCCGGACATTGATGCTGAGCTGATTATGCTGACCGCTCGCTGGTGGCGTGCACTGGGTATTTCTCAGCATGTTAGCCTTGAACTGAACTCCATCGGTTCTCTGGAAGCCCGTGCTAACTACCGAGATGCATTGGTGGCGTACCTGGAACAGCATAAAGACAAACTGGACGAAGACTGCAAGCGTCGCATGTATACCAACCCGCTGCGTGTACTCGATTCCAAAAATCCGGAAGTGCAGGCGCTGCTCAACGACGCTCCGGCGCTGGGCGACTACCTGGATGAGGACTCACGCGCGCATTTCGCCGGTCTGTGTACACTGCTGGAGTCAGCAGGTATTGCTTACACCGTTAACCAACGACTGGTTCGTGGTCTCGACTACTACAACCGTACCGTATTTGAGTGGGTCACCAGCAGCCTGGGCTCGCAGGGTACCGTGTGTGCGGGCGGTCGTTATGACGGTCTGGTCGAGCAACTTGGCGGTCGTGCTACGCCAGCGGTTGGCTTCGCGATGGGTCTGGAACGACTTGTTTTGTTAGTTCAGGCAGTTAATCCGGAATTTATTGCTTCTCCTGTTGTCGATATATACCTGATCGCTTCAGGTACAGATACGCAGTCGGCGGCAATGGCGCTGGCTGAACGTCTGCGCGATGAAGTTCCGGGCGTAAAACTGATGACAAACCACGGTGGCGGCAACTTTAAGAAACAGTTTGCTCGCGCCGATAAGTGGGGCGCTCGCGTTGCACTGGTACTGGGTGAGTCCGAAGTGGCTGATGGTACTGTTGTAGTGAAGGATTTGCGCACTGGTGAGCAAACGGCAGTAGCGCAGGATAGCGTTGCCGCGCATTTGCGCACTTTGACTTGCTAAGGAGAAGGACAGCGTGGAAATTTACGAGAACGAAAACGACCAGGTTGATGCGGTAAAACGCTTCTTTGCCGAAAATGGCAAAGCGCTGGTGGTTGGGGTTATTTTAGGGGTTGGCGCACTGGTTGGCTGGCGTTACTGGACCAGCCATCAGACGGAGTCCACACGCTCTGCTTCTCTGGCGTATCAAAATACAGTGACTGCGGTCAGTGCGGGTAAGCAGGACAGCATTCCTGCCGCAGAGAAATTTGCCGCAGAGAACAAAAATACCTACGGCGCGTTAGCGTCGATGGAACTGGCGCAGCAGTTTGTTGATCAAAACGAACTTGAGAAAGCCGCTACCCAGTTGCAACAAGGACTGGCGGCGACCAGCGATGAGAATCTCAAAGCGGTGATTAATCTGCGTCTTGCGCGTGTGCAAGTTCAGCTTAAACAAGCGGATACCGCGCTGAAAACGCTCGACACCATTAAAGGTGAAGGGTGGGCGGCCATTGTCGCCGATCTGCGTGGCGAAGCGTTGCTGAGCAAAGGCGATAAACAAGGCGCGCGTAGCGCATGGGAAGCGGGTGTAAAAAGCGAAGCCTCTCCTGCTCTGAGCGAAATGATGCAGATGAAAATCAATAATTTGTCCATCTGAGAGGGACCCGATGCAATTGCGTAAATTACTTCTGCCAGGGCTGCTTTCCGTTACCCTATTAAGCGGCTGTTCACTGTTTGGTGGCGAAGAAGATGTCGTTAAGATGTCCCCATTACCGGTGGTTGAAAACCAGTTTACTCCGTCTACAGCCTGGAGCACGTCTGTAGGTAACGGTATTGGTGATTTCTATTCCAATCTTCATCCTGCGCTGGCAGATAACGTTGTCTATGCGGCGGATCGTACAGGCGTCGTTAAAGCTCTGAACGCGGATGATGGCAAAGAAGTCTGGTCCGTCAATCTGGCGGAAAAAGACGGCTGGTTCTCTAGAGTCTCTGCACAGCTTTCTGGTGGTGTGACGGTTTCCGGTGGTCACGTCTATATCGGCAGCGAAAAAGCCCAGGTTTATGCGCTTAATACCAGCGACGGTACTATTGCCTGGCAGACTCGTGTTGCCGGTGAAGCGCTGTCTCGCCCGGTGGTGAGTGATGGTGTGGTATTGATTCACACCAGCAACGGTCAACTGCAGGCGTTAAACGAAGCTGACGGTGCCGTCAAATGGACCGTCAACCTGGATATGCCATCGCTTTCGTTACGCGGCGAATCAGCCCCGGCTAGCGCTTTTGGTGCGGCGATTGTCGGCGGTGATAACGGTCGCGTGAGCGCCGTGCTGATGCAACAGGGCCAGATGATTTGGCAGCAACGTATTTCTCAGGCGACCGGTCCAACAGAAATCGATCGTCTGAGTGATGTTGACACCACGCCGGTTATCGTTAATGGCGTTGTGTACGCCCTGGCTTATAATGGTAACCTGACGGCGCTGGATCTGCGCAGCGGCCAGGTTATGTGGAAACGTGAACTCGGCTCGGTGAATGATTTCATCGTCGATGGCAACCGTATCTATCTGGTAGATCAGAATGACCGCGTGCTGGCGTTAACCACTGACGGCGGCGTAACGCTGTGGACGCAGAGCGATCTGCTTCACCGTCTGCTGACGTCTCCGGCGCTGTATAATGGCAATCTGGTTGTTGGCGATAGCGAAGGCTATCTGCACTGGATTAACATTGATGATGGCCGCTTTGTGGCCCAGCAGAAAGTCGACAGCTCCGGTTTCCTGACCGAGCCAGTATCGGCTGATGGTAAACTGCTGATCCAGGCGAAAGACGGTACGCTGTATTCCATTACGCGTTAATCGTCCTGCCGCTCGCTTTGAAAAACGGCTCCTGGTGCAGGGGCCGTTTTCCTGTTTTTAACAATGGCGTAAAAATACGTCCGTTGTCTGATGATTTTTTAAATGAGGCTTTAAACATGGTACCTGTGGTCGCGCTTGTCGGGCGCCCTAACGTTGGCAAATCCACGTTATTTAACCGTCTAACTCGCACCCGAGATGCGCTGGTTGCGGATTTCCCGGGTCTGACTCGTGACCGTAAGTACGGTCGTGCTGAGATTGAAGGACGCGAGTTTATCTGTGTTGATACCGGCGGTATTGATGGCACCGAAGACGGGGTCGAAACCCGCATGGCTGCACAGTCGCTGCTAGCCATCGAAGAAGCGGATGTTGTGCTGTTCATGGTTGATGCGCGTGCTGGCCTGATGCCGGCAGATGAAGCCATCGCCAAACATCTGCGTTCGCGCCAAAAACCGACTTTCCTGGTCGCCAACAAAACTGACGGACTCGATCCGGATCAGGCGGTGGTTGATTTTTATTCGCTGGGGTTAGGTGAAATTCACCCGATCGCAGCTTCTCACGGTCGTGGTGTTCTCAGCCTGCTGGAGCACGTTCTGCTGCCGTGGATGGATGACGTAGCGCCGCAGGAAGAAGTGGATGAAGACGCGGAATACTGGGCGAAGCTGGAAGCCGAAGAAAACGGTGAAGAGGAGCCTGAAGACGACTTCAATCCGCAGGATCTGCCAATCAAACTGGCGATTGTCGGGCGTCCGAACGTCGGTAAGTCCACACTCACTAACCGTATTCTCGGCGAAGACCGCGTGGTGGTTTACGATATGCCGGGAACCACGCGTGACAGTATTTATATCCCGATGGAACGTGACGGTCGCGAATATGTGCTGATCGACACTGCAGGCGTGCGTAAGCGCGGAAAAATTACCGAAGCGGTAGAAAAATTCTCCGTTATCAAGACGCTGCAGGCGATTGAAGACGCCAACGTGGTGATGCTGGTGATTGATGCCCGCGAAGGTATTTCCGATCAGGATCTGTCGCTACTGGGCTTTATTCTCAATAGTGGGCGCTCACTTGTCATCGTCGTCAACAAGTGGGACGGCCTGACCCAGGAAGTGAAAGAGCAGGTTAAAGAGACGCTGGACTTCCGTCTGGGCTTTATCGATTTTGCCCGCGTGCACTTTATCTCTGCGCTGCACGGCAGTGGTGTGGGTAATCTGTTTGAGTCAGTGCGTGAAGCGTATGACAGCTCAACCCGCCGCGTCAGTACCGCGATGCTGACCCGCATCATGACCATGGCGACAGAAGATCACCAGCCGCCGCTGGTGCGCGGTCGTCGTGTGAAGTTGAAATATGCGCATGCTGGTGGCTATAACCCACCAATTGTGGTGATTCACGGCAACCAGGTTAAAGACCTGCCTGATTCCTACAAACGTTATCTTATGAACTACTTCCGTAAGTCGCTGGAAGTGATGGGTACGCCGATCCGTATTCAGTTCAAAGAAGGGGAAAACCCGTATGCGAATAAGCGTAATACGTTGACGCCAACACAAATGCGCAAGCGTAAGCGTTTGATTCAACATATTAAAAAAAGTAAGTAACCCTTGCTGATTATGAAAACCCGCGCTCGTCGCGGGTTTTTTTCGTCTGTTTATAGTCCTGTGTGTCTGTACAATGTCAATGACTATTCTTTTTTGACCAAGTTTAAATCTAAGAAAGTAGACAATTGTCGAATTTTCATCTTAAAGTGCAGGGGTTGGTACTAGACAAAACTGGCTCCAGACCCTCAAATGGCTAATTAACTTTTCGCTACCTGTAAAAAAATCGACCAGATACATAACTGGCCGGCGTACAGCGTGGTGTTTACTCGCACAACACATATCTTTTCAGGAGAATTATGCAACCGTCTACTCAACCACAAGAAAGCCGAACGTTCTTCGGCCATCCCTATCCGCTAGGCTCGCTATTTTTCACGGAGATGTGGGAGCGTTTTTCGTTTTACGGCATCCGTCCGTTACTGATCTTATTTATGGCGGCCACCGTTTATGACGGTGGCATGGGGCTGGCGCGTGAAAATGCCTCTGCGATTGTCGGTATCTTTGCCGGTACCATGTATCTCGCTGCACTGCCGGGGGGCTGGCTGGCGGATAACTGGCTCGGCCAGCAGAAAGCGGTGTGGTATGGCTCTATTCTGATTGCGCTCGGCCACCTGTCGATTGCGCTCTCTGCCATCATGGGTAACAACCTGTTCTTTATCGGCCTAATGTTCATCGTGCTGGGTTCTGGTCTGTTTAAGACCTGTATTTCGGTCATGGTCGGTACGCTGTATAAAAAAGGCGATGCGCGCCGTGATGGCGGTTTCTCGCTGTTCTATATGGGTATCAACATCGGTTCATTCATAGCACCGTTGATCTCAGGCTGGCTGATTAAAACGCATGGCTGGCACTGGGGTTTTGGTATTGGCGGTATCGGGATGCTGGTAGCTTTGATTATCTTCCGTATCTTTGCCGTACCGGCGATGAAACGTTACGATAGCGAAGTGGGGCTGGACTCCACCTGGAACAACCCGGTAGCGAAGAAAAACGGTGTCGGGGCGTGGTTACTCGCGCTGGCTGCGGGTGTGGCCGTCGTTGTTACGCTGATTGCGCAGGGTGTGATTGTGATTAACCCGGTTGCGGTAGCCAGCATGCTGGTGTACGTGATTGCGGCATCCGTCGCCTGTTATTTCATCTACTTGTTTGTCTTTGCGGGCCTGAACCGTAAAGAACGCGCCAGACTGCTGGTCTGCTTTATATTGCTGGTTTCTGCGGCGTTTTTCTGGTCTGCGTTTGAGCAGAAACCGACTTCGTTTAACCTGTTTGCCAACGACTACACTAACCGTATGATCGGGGACTTTGAAATCCCGGCCGTGTGGTTCCAGTCGATTAACGCCCTGTTTATCATCCTGCTTGCGCCGGTATTCAGTTGGGCGTGGCCTAAACTTGCGAGCATGAACATTCGCCCAAGCAGTATCACCAAGTTTGTTATCGGCATTCTCTGTGCGGCGGCAGGCTTTGGCATAATGATGCTGGCGGCGCAGGATGTGCTGACAAATGGCGGCGCGGGCGTTTCTCCATTCTGGCTGGTGGGCAGTATCCTGATGCTGACGCTCGGCGAACTGTGCCTGAGCCCAATTGGTCTGGCGACCATGACGCTGCTGGCGCCAGAAAGAATGCGTGGTCAGATGATGGGGCTGTGGTTCTGTGCAAGCGCGCTGGGTAACCTGGCCGCAGGCCTGATTGGTGGTCACGTGAAGGCTGACCAGTTGGATATGCTGCCAGACCTGTTTGCGCGTTGCTCCATTGCGCTGCTTATCTGCGCCGCGGTCCTGATCGTCCTCATTGTTCCGATCCGCCGTATGCTGGAAAATACCCAGACTAAACCGGCAGCTAACGCGAAGTAATCTCTCCATTTCGCCGGGGTGGCGTTATGCCCCGGCAATCCAGCCCATACCACACCATCCCCTGTTTATCACTACCGCATCTTTGCACCATTTGAGGTGTCCGCATCGGCGTCGGTCTCATTCATTCGGTGAATCGTGTTAAAATCCAGACAGTGAAAATTATCTCAAGGAGTTATCATGTCGGTTACTTGCCCGGATTGTCATACACCAGTAGAGCCACAAAACGGAGCGGCGCACTGCGAAAACTGTCATAAAGATATTCAGCTTGAAGCGCGTTGTCCGGAGTGTCATCAGCAACTCCAGATATTAAAAGCCTGCGGTGCTGTGGACTACTTTTGTCCGCATGGGCATGGACTTATTTCGAAGAAACGCGTCGAATTTTTCATTAATAATAATTAAAAGTAAATTTAGAGTTTCTAATTTGCCTACTTATTTTTATGTCTGATATTATCGATAGTAGGCAATATTTAGAATGTTTATATATTCATTCGCGTAATGAATTGATATTTACATTGTAAGCCGGAGTGAATTTCTCGATATAAAACAATATTATATTTTAGTTATTGCGATAAACTCAAGGATGGTTGTCGTATGGCGCAATGGATGCGCATTCTCATACTCGTGTTACTTTATGGTGGCGTTGTTTCAGCCTCAGGCACCAGTGTATCTCCAGTAGCTGAAAAAGTGAGTGAAACCTCATTACCTGATTTAGCCAGTGACTCAGCGCAAAAAAAAGAACAAGAGAATCTCGGAAAATCATATACAGAAAAAAGCGCTGACTATTTTATTAATTCTGCCACGCAAGGGTTTGATAATCTAGCACCAGAAGCGCTTGAATCTCAGGCCCGTAGCTATTTTCAGGGGCAAATGACTTCGTCTGCACAATCTGGAATTGAATCATTAATGTCGCCCTATGGCAAAGTGCGTACCAGCCTGGCAATTGGTGAAGGGGGGGATCTGGAAGGTAGTTCGCTGGATTATTTTGTTCCCTGGTACGATACCCAAAGCACATTGTTTTTTAGTCAGTTTTCAGCCCAGCGAAAAGAAGATCGTACCATTGGTAACGTGGGGTTCGGCGTGCGTCAGAATGTAGGGGCGTGGTTGCTGGGGAGCAACGTGTTTTATGACTACGACTTTACGCGTGGTCACCGCCGTCTGGGTTTAGGTGGCGAGGCGTGGACCGATTTTCTGCGTTTTTCCGGAAACTATTACCATCCTCTGTCGGACTGGAAAGATTCTGAAGATTTTGAGTTTTACGAAGAACGTCCGGCTCAAGGCTGGGACGTGCGGACAGAGGCGTGGCTACCATTCTATCCGCAGCTTGGCGGCAAACTGATTTATGAGCAGTATTATGGTGATGAGGTCGCGCTGTTCGGGACAGATAACCTGCAAAAAAATCCGCACGCTGTGACCGTTGGAATGAGTTACACACCGGTTCCTTTACTTACGCTGGCGGCAGATTATAAGGCTGGTACGGGAGACAATACTGACTTAAGCGTAACGGCATCAATGACCTACCAGTTTGGTACCCCGCTGGCAGCACAGCTTGATCCCGAAAATGTGAAAACCCAACACTCGTTGGCTGGAAGCCGCACCGATTTTGTCGATCGTAATAACTTTATCGTTCTGGAATACCGCGAAAAGGATCCGCTGGATGTCACTCTGTGGCTGAAAGCCGATGAAACCAACGAAAACCCAGAATGTGTCATTCAGGACAAACCGGAAGCCGGTATTGGCCTGGAGAAATGTAAATGGACGATCAACGCGCTCATTAACCATCGCTATAAAATTATTACAGCCTCATGGCAGGCGAAAAACAACGCCAACCGCACGCTGGTGATGCCGGTGGTAAAAGCGAACATGCTCACAGAAGGTAACAATAACCGCTGGAATTTGGTGCTACCAGCGTGGATCAATGCCAGCACAGAAGAAGAACGCACGACGTTGAATACCTGGAAAGTCCGCATTACCCTGGAAGATGATAAGGGGAACAAACAGAACTCGGGCATTGCGGAAATTACCGTGCAGCAGGACCGCCGGATTGAGCTGGTTGTCGATAATATCGCTGATGCTGATCGTACCGATCACAGCCACGCTGCCAGTGCACAGGCTGATGGTGCTGATGGCGTGGTGCTGGACGTGCTGTTAACCGATTCGAATGGTGATACCACCGACCGTAATGGCAACGAGCTGGTTGATGACGTAATGACCCCTGAGCTGTACGACAGCAATGATAAAAAAGTCGCGCTGTCGACGACGGCGTGTACTGTAGAAAACCCCTGTGTATTTATCGCTAATCGAGACAAAACGGCGGGTACGGTTACGTTGTCGAGTACGTTGCCGGGAACCTACCGCTGGAAAGCAAATACGGATGTTTATGGCGACAGTAACTATGTTGACGTTACCTTCCTGGGAAGTGACTCCGGTGGTGTCAGCGGTATCATCTATCAAGTAAAAGCCGCACAGCCGGTCAATTTGATGGGCAAAGAACAACAACACCCCACGCTCAATAATACCTACCGCTTCGTGCTTTGGCGTGATGCCAACAGCGATAGCGTATTCCAGATGTCAGAGCAGCTGACGGAAGAAGAAATGGCGCAGTATGACTACCAGTGGGAGTTCACTGGGCAGAGCACGCATGGGCATACCGGCGCCGAGTCAAATACCACCAATGAAGATCTAGTTCTTCCTGCAACCAACAAAGAGGCCGCGCAGAAATTTGGCGCGAATGTCCAGGATGGCGTTCAGGGATACGGCATACGGGTTTCGTATAGCCAGAAATAGCACAGCGTAGTGGCTGAGCGGCCAATCGCTGAAACATAAAGAAAAGGAGAGTCTTAATGCAGCAAATCGTAAAACGTCGACTAACTAAGGTCGCTCTGGCACTGGTAGTCGCAGGATATTGTTCCGTTCCGGCTATGGCGGCAAATGGCAATCTTAAGAGTGGACAATGGCAGATTGTTTCCGACAGCACGGGGACGATTCAGGGGACTGTACCGTGGATCACTCGCGCGGCAGATAAAACTACAGATACCGACAAAGATCATGTGACAGTCACCGTCGAACGCGCTAGTCGTACGGTCATCAGCGAAGGTGACAAGCAGTTCCACGTGGGCGATAAGGTGACGCTCAACTGGGCGATTGGCGATACGGAAGGTGACCTTGACGCCAACAATACCGCCACCAAAGCGACAATGGTTTGGGTGCGTTCTAAGAACCAGGATGGTTCGGATGCGGAAGAAATTAGCGGAACAACCGGGCAGGATAGCTACACCATTCAGGCCGATGATGCCGACTATTATCTCGGTATCAAAATGACACCAACCACTACCACCGGGGATCCCAACGTTGCCACCGTACTGCTGCTCGGTGACCTTTCTACCAACGCGGGCGGCGGTGCGGACGATGATGATATTCCGGAAGGTCCAGTGGTTGATGAAAACGTGAAAGTGGTGGTTTACGAGTCAGGTTCGACGACTAACCTGTTGGGTACGGCGACTACGCTTAAAACCAATACCACCTATAAAGTTCTGCTGTGGAAAGATAAAAACAGTAACGGCACCTACGATACCGGTGAAGACGTTACCAGCGATTACAACTACCGCTGGAAATTTACCGGCAACAGTAAGCAACTGGGCGCGGCGGGCGGTCTTGTCAGCAGTACCTATAACAACACCGATCTGGTGGTTCCGGTTACCAATGCCGAAGCGAAGAGTGCCTTCGACAACGGCGAAAGCGGTGGTGTTACCCTTGGCAACGATGGCGTGCAGGGTTACGGACTGTCTATCGATTATCAACGCAAATAATACTTACCCGACCATCCCTGCAAAGGGATGGTCTTTTCCGCGTCTTTTGCTTAGCTAACGGTTAAGCAAAAGATGTTGAATACAGAGCAAATACAGGTGGATATAGCTTATGGATGGCAGTCTGCGCAGGGAAGGGATTTCCCACTTTTTATTGATCATGCTGTTAATGTTCAGCAGTTTTTCTGCGCCAGTGTCCGGTGCGTTGAAAAGCGGTACCTGGCAGGAAGTGAACACCTCAACCGATGCAATCAACGGTACTGTGCCGCTGGCCGACGGTGTCACGATCCCTGTCTATCAGGGCAGTATTCAGCTCAAGTCAGATGAAACCAACACCATTAATTTTAGTGCTATGCCGCGTGACTTCAACACCGACGATACGGCTAGCGCGCTGCAGCTCGTTAATCCTCTGGATACCGAAGGCGATATTTTTGCGGTACCGCCTGTTCGTTGGGAAGAGAAAACGCCGAACGTTGCCCTAACCTGGGCCGATGCTGCGACTCCGGATGAGCCACTCAATCCGCAGCCTGTCGCCAATCAAACATTCTGTGCGCAGAATATGGCCGGGAAAAACTATGTAATCTGGCCGAAAATTGAGAACGATGATTCATCCACGCCGGCTGTTTTATATCTGCAAACGATCACGGGTACCCCCTTCAGCAATGCCACCAGCCTGCTAGAGCAGAAAATTCCGGTAACGATTACCGCCGCGGCTGGCGATCCAGTGAAGGTAACGGCGGATAATTACAACGAAACGCTGAAAGCTGCAAAGGTGAATGTGGGCGGGAGCATTACGCTGGCGGTCACCACGCATGACTGTCAGGGTAATGCTGTAGGTAATACGGCATTTGTAATCACCCGTGGCGATGCACTGAACCGCCAGAATACCGTGAATAATACTGCACCCGTGCATGTTGGCGACACCGAACTGACCACCACGACAACGGAATATCACGGCACCACTGATGCTAATGGTAACGCCAGCGTTGTAATCACGCAGGCGAATGGCCCTGGTGTCAAAACTCCGCTGACGGTTTCTCCGGCCAATGCCACCACGTTGAAAGCTAGCGTTGATGTGATTTTCACCACACTAACCAGCCCGGATAGCACCAATGCCAATATGTGGGGGCATATGGCGGAAACCTCCAGCGCGGATGTGGAAGGTGAAACCTATACCTTCACTCGACCGAAGCTCGCGGCAGAAGCAGAAGGTACAAGCGGGACCGTGAGTGAAAATAACGAGACTTGGGCGCTATTTAACTGGAGTGGTGCCGATGAACACTGTGACATTTTACCCGATGCGCGTCAGTTAATGGGGTTGAAAATTGCTCGCGGCGATCTGGCGAACCAGTTGGGTTGGCCGGTGGCGGGTACCAATGAGTATTGGTCATCGTCGGCAGGGACGCTGGCGACGAATCACTTAGGTGTCAATATGTTCAGCCGTCGTGTTGTTGAAGAACCCGATACGACAACATCGGTGGTGAGCTGTGTCGATAAAGCATCGCCGGACGTGACGCCTGCGTTGACGTTGACGCTGGATAATATGGATAGCAGTCTGAATGCTGCAAAGGTGCCGGTGGGGGACTCTATCAGTATGAGGATCACCATTACCGATAAAGAGACCGGTTCAGCACTGCCTTATCGCTATTTTGATCTGTTTGTCGGTGATGAGCAGAACCGTAAGGGGCAAACCAATACCGAGGCTCAGGCTGAAGGGGCTAAATACGGTTGGGATGACAATCCGGTGCTGGTGGGCATTGAAGGTTCCGGTACGCCGAATCATTACCATGGTATTACCGACGCCAACGGCCAGTTGTCGTTGGAGTTAACGCAGAACAACGGTGCAGGCGTTCTGACACCGCTGCGTGTGGTACTGGCGGATGGCACCGAATCCACGGCTAACGTCATCTTTACTGTAGTAACGAGTCCGGATGTTACGCAGGCACGCATGTGGGGTCATATGCAGGGCGTTGTTGAGGCGGGTAATATCTACAAACGACCACTGCTAGCGGGTGAGGCAACGGCAAATACCAGTTCAACCGTTGAGAATCATGAGGACTGGGCGACTTTTAATTCCGTCACTGCGGCGACCGCGCAGTGTGGTGTAGGGCAAGTGCCGGGGCAGGTGATTCTGGATGCGCTCTATTCGGCCCACTCTGGCAACGCCATGCTGACCAATTATGGTTGGCCAACTGCCAGCCATAGCTATATTTCCGCCGATACCGACGGTACTCAGACTGCGCACGTCAATCTCGCGAACGGCACCGATGCGATGTTTAGCGGTACAGAACCCAACTATCTCAGCTGCTCTGGCAACGAACTGGTTACACAGCTAGACGTGTCGATGAATGGTGATGCCAATCTACGTCAGGCGGTGGCGAAGGTGGGTGAGCAGATAACCATGACGGTGCACTCGGTCAATGCGCTGAACGGGCTGGTTGTCCCTAATGCGGCGTTTACCATCACGATGGCACACGGTAAAAACCGTAGCGGACTGACTGCAGGTTATATCGATGCAACTGATGGTACGTTGGTGATGGGCGGCGAGTCTTTTGGCTCATCTCAGGCCTCTATGACGTATCAGGGAATGACTGATGACAGCGGTAACGCGACGCTTATCATCGAGCAACCGCAGGGAGTTGGGTTACTGACTCAACTGAGCATTGTCCCCGTCAATTCGCTCATCACAACGCCGATAGCGCGTAGTGTGAAGTTTACGGTATCGACCAGCCCGGACACGGCAAATGCGGAAATGTGGGGCCACATGGCGGATACGGTGACCGCAGATGGCCTGACATTTGAGCGGCCTAAGCTGGCAACAGAGGTCACTGCAACGCGAACTCAGGAGGAAGATAACGAAACGTGGGCGCGCATCACGCATACCGATGCGGCGGGCAGTACCGGGGCTGGTGGATGTGCGGCAAACCGCTTGCCTCGCGCCGATCAACTCAGTGCGCTGTATAACGCCAACAGCAGTGGATCTATGCACAATGTCCAAGGCTGGCCGGTGGCTCAATCATACTGGTCGGCGACGTTTGCCAGTGAGACCACGTGGAAAATGATGTCGCTAGCCAGTGGCGCAGAAAGTACCGGCGGTAACGCCTCTGTCTATACCAGCTGTCTTGCCAGTGATAACCCCGTTGCCTCCACTATTACCATTGAGGCGGTAACCCCTGCGCAGTGGAGCGATGTTGTGCAGGCGGCTAAGGTGAAAAAGGGCGATACGCTGGCGCTTAAGGTGACGGTAAAAGATGCCAGCGGTAATCCGTTGCCTGGCGTGCCGTTTGTGTTGAGTCGCGGTGATGGATATACGCGCCAGGGTAGCAAACATATTGCCGGTAGCGGTGATGGTATTGTGTCACCCGTGGTGATTGATGGTGAATCACTGAATGATACGGTGACAAAAATTGGCGGCATTACTGGCGATGATGGTAGCAAAACGGTTAGCGTTACCCGTCCGGATACCCATGGCACCAAAGTCGCGATAACCGCCATGTTGTATGACAACGCCAGTGTGAGCGACAGTCTGGACACCATCTTCACCGTGGTATCCAGCCCGGATAGCGATAAAGCCGCTATGTGGGGGCATATGCCGGAAACCGTCACGGCGGCGAACGGTGCAGTATTTAAGCGACCACTGTTGTTGGCTGAAATTGCCAGCGGCGTTACCGCAGGTAGCGTAACTGAAAATAATGAAGCTTGGGGAACTGTAGATTTCCACTCGATTTCTACTGCTTGTGGTGCGGCTTATGTTCCGACACTGGCAGATCTGCAGTCGCTATATTCGGGGTGGCCGAGCGGAGCGATGAATACACAGCAGGGCTGGCCGCTGGATGGAAAAAACTACCAAAACAGCACCGCCGATCTCAGCCGCGCAACGGATAATCGCTATGTTAAATCGCTCAACCTGCGCGATAACGGCATCACGTCGCAATTGTGGAGCGAAAAGCTCTATTTCTCCTGTTTGCAGAGTGCGCATTCTACGGCAACGCATCTGACGTTGACCTCAACGCTCTATAAAGAGAGCGACAGCTTCGCCAAAGCGAAAGTAGGTGAAACCATCCCGATTGTTATTACCACCCTCGACGACAGCGGTAATCCGGTGGGCAATACGCCGGTTATCTTTACACGTGGTGACAGCGTGGGGCGCAGTAATCAGGACGTTAACGCGACTGAAGCCGCAGCTATTCAGATTAACCAGGGCACTGGCATTGATAGCGGCGTTGAGTACTACACGGCCACCGGCGGCGACGGTACAGTGACGCTGAGTATTAACCAAGACGGTGGCGCGGGATTCAGTACGCCATTACAGGCATCGATTGAGAATATCACCAACACCAGTCAGTCTTTATCAGCGATTTTTACCGTAGTGACCAGCCCGGATACGGCAAAAGCCAACTATTGGGGGCATATGGCCGAAACGGTGACTGACAGTGCAGGGTTGGTGTATAAACGCCCACTGTTGTCGAGCGAGTTTAGCGCTACACCGGGTAAAACGGTGACTATCGTCAATGGCAGTTATGATAAAGGTGAAACGTGGGGAATGCTCACCGCCACTGAGGCTTGGAAAGGTACTAACGGTTGCGGACGTAGCAATTTGCCAATCACGGCGAATTTGCAGACGCTGTACACCCGCTATCCTGACGGAGCAATGCGTACTATCAACGGTTGGCCGATGAGCAATAACGGCGCCGTCAGCGATAGTCAGTACTGGTGGTCTGGTGATTCTGTGTTGTCTGAGGACGCTAGCCAGTTACAGTATGCGGCAGTCAATCTATTGAGTGCTGCGGATATTAAATCCACAACCAGTACATCAACCTATTACATGCAAACCTGTCTTGCCTCACCGCGCCAGCTTGCCAGCAAGCTAACGCTGACGCTTGCCAATGAAGATGAAACGACAGGCATCGCGAAAGCGAAAAAAGGCGAGAAGATTGCCGCGACTGTTATGGTTACCGATACAACCGGACTACCGGTGAGCAATGCGTTGGTGAAGATTACCCGTAGTGATGCCAAAACCCGTGCGAACGTGATTTATACCACTAACAACGCAGACGATATCACACTGAGTGATATTTCTTCAGGCCAGGTCAGCACACTGCTGGATACTAAAGAAAAATACCTTTACGTACAGACAGATGCCCAAGGACTCATGACGTTTAACATTACGCAGGATAGCACTACTGGTCTGCAAACAACCATTAGTGCGACGCTGGCGGATGACAGTAAGGTAACGGACAGTAAAAATGCCATTTTCACGGTAATTACTAGCCCGGATACCAGCATCGCGAAATATTGGGGTCATATGCCCGAGACGTTTACCAACAGTAAAAACGTTGAATTTAAACGTCCGCTGCTGCGAGCAGAGCTCTCGTCGACAAGCAACACGACAGCATACTCGCTGACCGGGGACGGAGAAGTCTGGTACTCAACAACGAACATGGCGTATTTAGTACAGTGCGATCAGATGAGCACCGCCTCAGCGAGCGATCTGGCGACGCTGCAAAGCGACCACCCGAACGGTGGTTTAATGACACAGTTTGGTTTGCCGGTAAGCAGCACTTCGCTGCCGTGGATGGCTGGCAATTTGATTGTTAATGCTGCCCATACCGGCGTAATCTCGCAAAGCGTTAACTTGTTCTCGGGTGAAAATACACAAGCGAGTTCTCAGGCGACCTTGCAACTGTGCCGTGTGGAGCCAAGAACGCTGAATATTACGCTAACCTCCAGTTTGCCATGGGATGCGAACAAAGCGGGATACCTGGCGAAAAAAGGTGAGAAAATCCCACTGACAATTAGCATCACCGATAATGCTGGGCAGCCTCAGGTGGGTGTGAGTATTAAATTTTACCGTGGGCTTTCAAATTTTCGAAATGCACCAGGTTCCTCCACAAACGATACGCTTGCGGAATCCTACACACTTTTAGAACCGGTTTCGCCAGCGTCGGATGCTGTGACGCAAAAATACAATTTGTCACCGACATACTGGTATGGCACGACTGACAGTAACGGTAAAGTTCAGCTCAATGTGAGCCAGGATAGTACGACGGGGTTGAAAACCGAATTCTATGCAGTGATTGTGGACAACAATGTCTCGACCGAGGGTGTTGGCGGTATCTTTACCGTCTTGACCAGCCCGGACGTCGATACGGCTTTCCGCTGGGGCCATATGCCGGAGACGGTTGAAGGGCCGGACGGCGTCACCTATACGCGTCCAAAATTACAGTCAGAAGTTCCATCAGGCGTAGGCTTCTATAATAAAAACAATGAATATTGGGCGCATCCAACGGCTGTTCAAGCTCAAACGGCAGGGGCAACGGGCTGTGATCCTACCTACCAACCGCTGCTGAGCGATTTGCAGGCGCTGTATAATAAATACCCGAACACTGAACTGGAAACTACCTATGGCTGGCCACTGTCGTCGGGCAGAAACTGGTGGGCAGTAGACTTATCCAGTACAGGCCAATATCAAAGCCTTAATTTAAGCACGGGTACGAGTAATGCCACGACGTCGTCGACCACGATGCAGATGCAAGCCTGCCGAACGACGCCTCATGCGCCGCAACCGGCAACGATTGAACTGACATCCAGTGTTTTCGATGAAGCGGGTCAGTACGTTAAGGTGAAAAAAGGCGAAATCATCCCGCTGACCGTCACGGTGAAAGATGTGAATGGCAGCCCAGCCGCGAATGCCGCCTTTACCATTTCGCGTAGCGACGGCATATCGCGCAGTGGCCTGGTGAAGACCACCGATAACAAAGGGGCGACGGACGATCTTGCGCTAGAGGAACTGACGCCAACACCTGCGACCACGGTGCTGGGCACTAAGGCCAGCACCTATAGCGGCGTGACGGGGGCCGACGGCACCGCCACATTTAGTTTGAGTCAGGATGATGCTATGGGGCTTAAGACCACGATTACGGCGAAATTAGGGACTTATCCAACGCCAACCTCCGCGCTGGATGCGATATTTACTGTCGTGACCAGCCCGGATACCGATAAAGCCGCGTACTGGGGCCATATGCCAGAAACCGCGACCAACAGTGCAGGTGTTGCCTTCCGACGCCCGCTGCTCGCCGCTGAAATGGCATCGTACAGCAGCACGTATACTTATAACAACGAAGTCTGGCCTCTGGTCACCGCCGGAAATACGGATATCGCAGGTGCGACAGGCTGCGATAAGGCGTATCAACCGCTGAAGAGTGACATGGAAACGTTATTTATCGATAACCTTAGCGTTTCAGGTGGTGTCGGTACCGTTTACGGCTGGCCTAGTGGCTCCAATGAACCCTGGTGGGCCGGAGATAAACAGGCAAATACCGGAAACTACCAATATATTATGCTGAGCACTGGCGGTGGTGGATCTACCAGTTCATCAAGTACCAAAGGTGCGCAGGTTTGTCTGGTTGAACCTCGAATTACTGCGGCAGCTATTACGCTGACCTCGACAGCGATGGATACGGCGAAGGCGTCGGCGGTAGCGGAGAAAGGCAAGACTATCCCGCTGACCGTCACGGTAAAAGATACCAGCGGTAATCCAGTCGCTAATGCCAGCTTTACTCTCTCACGAGGCGATTCGACAAACCGGGCGGGCGTGGTAATAACCGATGGTGACGTTGAGGCGGAGATGGGGGCGGATGATTTAATTCTTCAGGAAGTCATGCCATCGAGTTCGACCATTGATATGAGTACCACTGCCAGTGTCTTTAGCGGGACGACCGGCTCTGATGGCACGGCAACCTTTACGCTGGCGCAAAATAAGAGTTTGGGTTTGAAAACGGCGCTAACGGCAGCGTTGCCCAATAACGCTCAGGCGAGCGCTACGCTCGATAATATTTTTACGGTGTTAACGAGCCCGGATACGAATAAAGCGCAATTCTGGGGGCATATGAAGGAGACCATGACCTTGAATGGCAAGACTATCCAGCGCCCACTGTTGCTGGCGGAACTTCCTTCTGGCGTTACACCGCCGCTTCATATCATGATGAATAATGAGGATTGGACGATGGCGCACACGATTGATTCCAGCACCTGGGATCTGGCTGCCCAGTGCGGTAGTTTACAGAAAGCACCGACTGCGGATGATCTGGAAGCGTTGTATTCCGTTTTCAATAAGACCGGATGGCCAACAACGTCCAGCTACAGCTATTTGTCTCAAACAAAAGGGACCAAAAATTACTGTGCCTTTAACCTGTCAGCTGGCGGTGAAAACTGCACTATCGATGCGGGTAAAACGGCAGGGTTCGCGACCTGTGCGCAGTAGCTCTCCGCTACTGCGCTTTACGCGAACGCGTTTTTTTCTGCGGGGTCACGGTGGTGACCTCGCTCTCCACCCAGCCGTCTTCCAGCCGCGTGGTGATGAGATCGCCGGCTTTCACCTGCTTGACCTTTTTCAACACGCCGCCGCCGGTGGCGGTAGAAACGCTATATCCGCGTGCCAATGTTGCCAGCGGGCTGACGGCTTCCAGATGGGTAACGGTATTCCCGAAACGTTCTCGTTGCTCGCTAAGCCGTGTACGAATATTTTCCGCCAGCCGATATTCCAGTTGCTGAATGCGCGTTTGTGCACGATGAATACGTGGCTGCGGGTTTTGCTGGTTCAGACGATGCAGTATGCGCTGCTGGCGCTGGTTGGCCAGTTTGATTTGGTTTTCCAGCGCAAAGCTCATCCGCTGACGAAGTCGTTCCAGCGTAGTTTGCTGACGCGCCAGACGTAGCTGAGGGTGTTGCTGTTGCAGACGGTGGAAAGTCTGCGTGAAGCGACGACTGCGGTTGGCGAGGTAGTAGTCCATCGCCATGCCCAGACGCTGCTGAACGGACTGAATCTGGCGTAATAATTCCTGCTGATTGCGGCTAACAATCTCTGCTGCTGCAGACGGTGTAGGCGCGCGCAGGTCGCCGACAAAATCGGCGATGGTGACATCGGTTTCATGGCCGACGGCGCTGACCACCGGAATGCGGCTGGCAAAAATGGCGCGTGCCACGCGTTCGTCGTTAAAGCTCCACAGATCTTCCAGCGAACCGCCGCCACGGCCAACGATTAACACATCGCACTCGTTGCGGGCGTTCGCCAGTTCGATGGCGCGAACGATTTGCCCCGGTGCATCGTCACCCTGTACCGCTGTCGGGTAGATAATCACCGGCAGGGAAGGATCACGACGTTTGAGTACGTGGAGAATATCGTGCAGCGCCGCCCCGGTTTTCGAAGTGATCACCCCGACACAATGAGCCGGCGTTGGGAGCGATTGTTTAAACTGCTGATCGAACAATCCTTCGGCCTGCAGTTTGGCTTTGAGCTGTTCATACTTCTGCTGCAATAAACCTTCACCCGCTGGCTGCATGCTTTCGACGATGATTTGATAATCACCGCGCGGTTCGTACAGCGTAATATTGGCACGTACCAGCACTTGTTGTCCGTGCTGCGGACGGAACGTGACGCGGCGGTTGCTGTTGCGAAACATCGCGCAGCGTACCTGGGCGGTATCGTCTTTTAAGGTGAAGTACCAATGACCGGAAGAGGGCTGGGTAAAGTTAGAAATCTCGCCACTGATCCACACTTGCCCCATCTCTTGCTCGAGCAGCAGGCGCACCGTCTGGTTAAGGCGACTTACGGTAAAAATTGAAGAGGTTTGAGAGGATAACATGTGAGCGGGATCAAATTCTAAATCAGCAGGTTATTCAATCGATAGTAACCCGCCTACCGGGGATCGCAAGGTTTTTTTGCAAAAAAGTGTGGATGCAATCGGTTACGCTCTGTATAATGCCACGGCAATATTTATTAACCAATCTGGTCGAGATATTGCCCATGCTACGTATTGCCAAAGAAGCCCTGACGTTTGACGACGTCCTCCTCGTTCCCGCTCATTCTACCGTTCTGCCGAATACTGCTGACCTCAGCACGCAGTTGACGAAAACGATTCGTCTGAACATTCCTATGCTCTCTGCAGCCATGGATACTGTGACTGAAGCGCGCCTTGCCATTGCTCTGGCACAGGAAGGTGGCATCGGTTTTATCCACAAAAACATGTCTATTGAACGTCAGGCGGAAGAAGTTCGCCGCGTGAAGAAACACGAATCTGGCGTGGTTACTGACCCACAGACCGTGCTGCCGACTACCACCCTTCGTGAAGTAAAAGAACTGACCGAGCGTAACGGTTTTGCGGGCTACCCGGTAGTGACAGAAGATAACGAGCTGGTGGGTATCATCACCGGTCGTGACGTGCGTTTTGTGACCGACCTCAGCCAGCCGGTTAGCGTATACATGACGCCGAAAGAGCGTCTGGTGACCGTACGTGAAGGCGAAGCGCGTGAAGTTGTGCTGGCAAAAATGCACGAAAAACGCGTTGAGAAAGCGCTGGTCGTTGATGACGGCTTCCATCTGCGCGGCATGATCACCGTAAAAGACTTCCAGAAAGCTGAGCGTAAACCTAACGCTTGTAAAGACGAGCATGGTCGTCTGCGCGTTGGTGCTGCAGTCGGTGCGGGTGCAGGTAACGAAGATCGTGTTGATGCACTGGTTGCTGCAGGCGTTGACGTGCTGCTGATTGACTCTTCTCACGGCCACTCTGAAGGTGTTTTACAGCGTATCCGTGAAACCCGTGCGAAATACCCGGATCTGCAAATCATCGGCGGTAACGTTGCAACGGGCGCTGGTGCTCGTGCGCTGGCTGAAGCCGGTTGCAGTGCGGTGAAAGTGGGTATCGGCCCTGGTTCCATCTGTACGACCCGTATCGTTACCGGTGTGGGTGTTCCACAGATCACTGCCGTTTCTGACGCGGTTGAAGCGCTGGAAGGTACGGGTATTCCGGTTATCGCTGACGGCGGTATTCGTTTCTCTGGCGACATCGCGAAAGCGATCGCGGCAGGTGCGGCGGCGGTAATGGTGGGCTCTATGCTGGCCGGTACCGAAGAATCTCCGGGTGAAATTGAACTGTACCAGGGGCGTTCTTATAAATCCTACCGTGGTATGGGTTCTCTGGGCGCGATGTCCAAAGGCTCTTCTGACCGTTACTTCCAGAGCGATAACGCCGCTGACAAATTGGTACCGGAAGGTATCGAAGGCCGCGTGGCCTATAAGGGTCGCCTGAAAGAGATCATTCACCAGCAGATGGGCGGCCTGCGCTCCTGTATGGGTCTGACCGGCTGTGGTACTATCGACGCGCTGCGAACGAAAGCAGAGTTTGTACGCATCAGCGGTGCGGGTATTCAGGAAAGTCACGTTCACGACGTGACCATTACCAAAGAGTCCCCTAACTACCGTATGGGCTCCTGATCAGTTTCCGCGCCCGGCTTCTATGCCGGGCGAATTTGTTTCACTTGCCTCGGAATTAGCGTCAATGACAGACAATATTCATAAACATCGCATTCTCATCCTCGATTTCGGATCGCAGTACACGCAACTGGTGGCACGTCGCGTACGTGAGCTGGGCGTTTACTGTGAGCTGTGGGCATGGGATGTTACGGAAGCACAAATTCGCGAATTCAACCCAAGCGGTATTATTCTTTCCGGTGGCCCGGAAAGCACCACCGAAGCGAACAGCCCGCGTGCACCAGAGTACGTCTTCAATGCAGGCGTACCAGTATTCGGCGTCTGCTATGGTATGCAGACCATGGCGATGCAGCTGGGTGGCCATGTTGAAGGGTCTCACGAGCGTGAATTCGGCTACGCACAGGTTGAAGTTCAGACCGACAGCGCACTGATCCGTGGCATCGAAGATTCACTGACCGCAGATGGCAAACCGTTGCTGGATGTGTGGATGAGCCATGGCGACAAAGTTACCGCTATCCCGGAGGGCTTTGTCACCGTTGCCAGCACCGAAAGCTGCCCGTTTGCCATTATGGCGCACGAAGAAAAACGTTTCTACGGCGTGCAGTTCCACCCGGAAGTAACCCACACCCGTCAGGGCCTGCGTATGCTGGAGCGCTTTGTGCGTGACATCTGCCAGTGTGAAGCGCTGTGGACACCGGCAAAAATCATCGATGACGCCGTTGCCCGTATTCGCGAGCAGGTTGGTAACGATAAAGTGATCCTCGGCCTGTCCGGCGGCGTTGACTCTTCCGTAACTGCCATGTTGCTGCACCGTGCTATCGGTAAAAATCTGACCTGCGTCTTTGTTGATAACGGGCTACTGCGCCTGAACGAAGCAGAGCAGGTTATGGATATGTTCGGCGACCACTTCGGTCTGAACATCATTCACGTTAAAGGCGAACAGCGTTTCCTCGACGCGCTGAAAGGCGAGAACGACCCAGAAGCGAAACGTAAAATTATCGGTCGCGTGTTCGTTGAAGTGTTTGACGAAGAAGCGTTGAAACTGCAGGACGTGAAGTGGCTGGCGCAAGGCACCATCTACCCAGACGTGATTGAATCTGCCGCGTCTGCAACCGGTAAAGCACACGTCATCAAATCTCACCACAACGTCGGCGGCCTGCCGAAAGAGATGAAGATGGGTCTGGTTGAACCGCTGCGTGAGCTGTTCAAAGATGAAGTGCGTAAAATTGGTCTGGAGCTGGGCCTGCCGTACGACATGCTGTACCGTCACCCGTTCCCGGGTCCAGGCTTAGGCGTGCGCGTGCTGGGCGAAGTGAAGAAAGAGTACTGCGACCTGCTGCGTCGTGCAGACGCTATCTTCATTGAAGAGCTGCACAAAGCTGACCTGTACAACAAAGTGAGCCAGGCGTTCACCGTGTTCTTGCCGGTTCGTTCCGTTGGCGTGATGGGCGATGGCCGTAAGTACGACTGGGTAGTTTCCCTGCGTGCTGTTGAGACTATCGACTTCATGACCGCTCACTGGGCGCACCTGCCGTATGACTTCCTGGGCCGCGTATCCAACCGTATCATCAACGAAGTGAACGGTATTTCCCGCGTGGTGTATGACATCAGCGGTAAGCCGCCAGCGACGATTGAGTGGGAATGATCCTGCGTCCGGCATAGACCAGCAGCAAGTGGCATGAAACACCCCTGAAGCCCGCGTAATTGCGGGCTTTTTGCGTTTTCGGCTCCGCACTATCTGGCAAGTTTTCGCATCGCCAAGCACCCCGTTTTTATGGCATGGTAGATGGTACGACCTGACCCTAATGCCATGTTCGGCGCTCGATACCATGTCGCTCCTAATCAGATTGGCATGGTATTGATTTGCGTTAAAGTATTGATTTGTAAGGTTTTTATGAGATTAATGCGATGCGGAGTGAACATGGTATTTTTTAGAGGAAACCCGCCCTGACCATGCTGACCGATACCAAGCTGCGTAACATCAAGCCGAAAGACAAGCTGTACAAAGTGAACGACCGTGACGGTCTCTATGTAGCCATCACCCCGGCGGGGTCGATTTCATTCCGCTACAACTACTCGATCCACGGTAGGCAGGAGACCATCACCTTCGGCCGTTACGGTGTAGGGGGCATCACCCTAGCGGAAGCCCGGGAACGACTCGGCGAGGCAAAAAAGATGATCGCCGCTGGGAAGTCACCAGCCAAAGAGAAGGCCAGAGAAAAGGGCCGCGTCAGGGATGCGGAGACGTTCGGCGCTTGGGCTGAAAAATGGCTGCGTGGGTACCAAATGGCTGATTCCACCCGCGATATGCGACGCTCGGTTTTCGAACGAGAGCTAAAGCCGAAATTTGGCAACCAGAAACTCGCTGAAATTACGCATGAGGACCTGCGAGCGCTGACTGACAGCATCGTGGAGCGAGGTGCTCCGGCAACAGCAGTTCACTCGCGAGAGATTGTGATGCAGGTCTTTCGATGGGCAATCGAACGTGGTCAGAAGGTTGAGAACCCGGCTGATCTAGTACGGCCTACCAGCATCGCAAAATTCGAGCCGCGCGACCGGGCCTTGACTCCTGATGAAATCGCCTTGATGTATCAGTACATGGAACGCATTGGTACCGCTTCTTCGGTGCGTGTTGCGGCTAAGTTGCTGTTGCTAACCATGGTTCGCAAAAGTGAACTGACCAATGCGACTTGGAGCGAAATCAATTTCAGCGAAGCAGTCTGGACAGTTCCCAAAGAGCGGATGAAGCGCCGTAATCCGCATTTGGTGTTCCTGTCCAGGCAAGCGCTTGATATTTTCATTGCCCTGAAAACCTTTGCGGGTGGCTCGGAATATGTTCTTCCATCGCGCTATGACTCTGACTTACCGATGAGCAGTGCCACTCTCAATCAAGTGCTAACGCTGACCTATCGCCTCGCCCAGAAAGAGGGGCAGTCGCTAGGCAAGTTCGGGCCGCACGACTTGCGACGGACTGCCAGCACATTGTTACATGAGGCTGGCTATAACACCGATTGGATCGAGAAGTGCCTCGCACACGAACAGAAGGGTGTGCGAGCGGTTTACAACAAGGCCGAATATCGAGATCAGCGTCGGGCGATGCTGCAGGATTGGGCGGACATGATCGACGAGTGGACGCTTAGGAGACCGCGCTCCGAGGGCTGATACCGAGCTTCGTGGACTACAGAGTACATGGCGCCCATTCGTTTGTGGCGAAACGCCCACTTCGGTGGGCTTTTTTTTTGTCCCGAAACGCACGTTTTAGGGACACTTTTTTTCTCTGAATTTCGTTTAAAAAAACTACCGATAAAACAAGAGATTGGGTGATTATCCCCGTCCCGAAACTGGACGTTTGACGGACACTTAAGTGATTGATTTGTATGGAAAAATCGTCTAAAAACGCTGGAAAATACCGGAAATGTGGGGCAATAATCGAACCTCGAATGATCACGAAACGAGGTATTCGGTGTGGAGAAAGAATCGAGAAAAGTCCTGATCAGCAAGAAACAGTTGCTGGCAATGATCCCGTTGTGCGAGCGCACGATCTACAACTTTGAAAAGCAGGGAAAATTCCCTCGGCGTATTGCTCTTAGCAGCCGTAAGGTGGTCTGGGATTTGGGGGAAGTGGAGGAATGGATTGATGCGTGCAAGGGGACCGGCCCGGCTCCCCGGCCCGGAATGGGGGCCTGAATTGTGGCGATTGACTTACGGGCAGCTTTCGAGAACGAGCCGCCCTCACTTGACTTCATATGGCCCGGCTTCCTTGCAGGCACAGTGGGAGCCTTGGTAGCTCCCGGAGCCACTGGTAAGAGCTTCTGGGCGCTGGAGGCGGCAATGTCCGTTGCCTGTGGCGCAACCGTTGAAAGCAGAGCGGCCGGTGGTGACTTGGTAGGGCTTGCACCTGCGAAAGCTGGTCGCGTCGTCTATTTCGCTGGAGAAGACCCGGAAGTCGCACTGGTGCGCCGTATCCATGCCATCGGTCAGCATCTGAACCAGCAGTCACGGGAAGTCATCGCGCAGAACCTCACCCTTGAGCCGATCATGGGTAAGCGCTTGAATGTGATGGATGAGCGGCACCTTGCCCGCGTCATTGAGTTTTGCGCCGGTGCCCGGTTGATCGTGCTGGATACCCTGAGCCGCATTCACGACAGGGACGAGAACAGCAACGGCGACATGGCACGACTTGTTTCTACGCTGGAGCACATTGCGGCGTGTACCGGGGCCTCAGTTCTGTACCTGCACCACGTTAGCAAAGGTAGCGCCCGAGAGGGGCAGACGGATCAACAGCAGGCAGCACGAGGCGCATCCGCTCTAATCGACAATGCCCGCTGGTGCGGCTTCGTCGCAAAGATGACCGAGGACGAGGCCAAGAGCCTGAGCGACCGCTCCTATGACCGTCAGCCCATCGACAACGACCGGCGCGGCTTCTTTGTCCGTTTTGGTGTCAGCAAACAGAATTACGACGCTACTCCGCACGACCAATGGTATCAACGCCGCGACGGCGGCGTTTTGCTGCCGGTGGAGTTGTTGGACGTTAAGCAGGACAGCGGAAAGGTGCGTCAACGTGAGCAAGCATGACTTGACTCACGCCCGGCACGACCCGGTGCATTGTCTGGCACCCGGCCTGTTCCGTAGCCTCAAACGTGGCGAACGCAAGCGCAGCAAACTGGACGTTGTCTATGACTACGGCAATGGCAAGCGTATCGAGTTCAGTGGGCCGGAACCGCTGGGGGCCGACGATCTGCGTATTCTGCAAGGACTGGTTGCTATGGCTGGACCTTGCGGTCTTGTGCTTTCTTCCGATCCTCAGACAGAAGCAGGTCGGCAGCTCCGGCTATTTCTCGAACCTAAGTGGGAAGCGGTCCAGCAGGATGCGATGGTAGTCAAGGGTAGCTATCGGTCGCTGGCCCGTGAGGTTGGCTATGCGGACATCGACAATACTAGGCCAGTACGCGATTGCATTGAGAGGCTCTGGAAGGTCTCTATCATTGCGCAAAATGGAAGGAAGCGGCAGGGCTTCCGTTTGCTATCCGAGTACGCAAGTGATGAGCAGGAAGGCAAGCTGTATGTGGCATTGAACCCCCTTATTGCTCGCGCAATCATGGGTGGGCAGCACATCCGCATAGATATGGCCGAAGTAAGAAAGCTACAGACCGACCCCGCCCGCCTGATTCATCAACGTCTATGCGGCTGGATCGACCTCGGCAAGTCGGGGCGGGTAGAGCTGGACACGCTATGCGGCTATGTCTGGCCGGATGAACCGGCGAACCCGAATACCATCAAAAAACGTCGCCAGACGGCACGCAAAGCGCTGGCCGAGCTTGCTGCCGTGGGTTGGAGGCTGGACGAGTATGCTAAGGGAAAATGGGAAATCAGGCGACCCAAGGCATCCGAGTGTAATGCCGCGCCCCCCTGTTTAACGGCACCTAACCCCCTGTTTAACAGTACCCAAACCCCTGTTTAACGGCACCCGGCCTGTTTCTGGAAACCTAGCAACGGCGGGGCCTTGCGGGCCGTTCGCAAATTCCATCCAAGATTCTCTAAGAATCTCTATCATGCGCGCGAAGCGCCGCGCCCTGGTGGCGCAGCTCATCGCTTGCTGCTGTTGGTCGGCCTGCGGCCGTTGGGCACCAAAAGGAAGGGCGGCTCCCTCGAACACACACACCACCTAAACCACCAAGTGCATCGCGCCGTCTGCGGCATCCGAAGACGCACTAAAGAGAAGATCTCGGGGTGAACGACCAATCAGAAGGTCTTAGGAGCCGCCATAACGCTTTTAAATGATGCGGGATGGCCATCGGGTGCTGTAGCCAAAAAATCGCTCAGAATGCAGCTCAGGGCCTTACAGGTGGTGTAATAGACGGAGCTGAGACAGGTTCGTGCGTATTACTAATGGCGAAGCCCTCGCGCTTTTGATCGGCGCAGCCGGGAGTAGCCCCGTGATGAAATATCGCGAGTAGCCGCAAGTCCGGTGTGTCAACGCAAAGCGTTGTCCACGGGACACGCAGCACCGCAGGTGCGGAGGCTTTGGGCTTGTGCTGGGACTGACAGAACGACCAACTGACGGGGAGTGAACCTGATGCAATCACGAGGCTGCGTTTGGAAAGTAAAACCCCGCACTTAGGCGGGGTTGTGTGGGTCTCGTCAGTGATCACTGCTTGCCGGGACTCTCTTGCTTCTGTGCTTCCTGCGCGGCTTGGATGGCCATCAACGCCTGCTGATTCAGGGCTGCGTTATTCTTGCTGCCCAGCAAAGGTAGACGATTCATAGCCTGTGCCCCAGCAAACATGCGATAGGACGCCGACAATGCGAGCGGGTTCACTCGAAGCTGCAAGGCCGTGTACTGGCGATCTAGACTATCGAGTTGCGGCCCGTAGCCCTTGCTACGTAGCCATCGGCCGAGCGCCCACATGCCGATGGCAAATGTCGATGCGAATACTACGAATCCAGCGAACATCAGTATGTCCATCATGGTTGTTTCTCCGAGTTGTCGTTGTTTGATGCCGTGCCGGGCACATTGAGCGAGGCTAGGCGACTTGTGGCGGGGCTTTCGTCCGAGGATGGACGGATGACGTTAGATTCCGTTTGTGCAGCTTCCACGGTTGTTTCCGCGCCATTGGTTGGAACGGTCGAGCTGGCACCATCGGGAACAGGCGGCGGAGATCCTGCACCAAGAGACAGAGAATGCGCATTCTCCATGCCCGGCACTGCCATCGAGGTCATCACACCGAGCGCTTTTGCGCTAGCGTTGGCCGCTTGGGAAAGGGCGTTGCCAGAGCCAACAACTCCCCCTTTTGGTGCCCCTTGCTGGTCTTTGTCGTTTCTGTCCTGCGCCGCTCTCCCGGCCTGCTTGGTCGCCTGCTGGACACCACTGCTAGGCTGCTGCGGAGCCGTGCCCGGTGATTGAGGGGCGGCACTGCCACCTACGCGGGCACCGGCCGACGACGCACCTTGGGCGGCCGCTTGGCCGCCCGTGCTCGCGCCGAGCCCAGCGGCCGCACCGCCGTGAGTCGCCGCCGCTGCGGGCGCACCACCACCGGCAAAACTGGAATTGATCGCAGAAGCCAGACCGCCGCCGCCAATTCCACCTGCACCCGCTACACCGGCCCCAGCAGCGCCGCCAGTACCGGCAGCGCCAAGAGCACCGGCAGCAGCCGGAGCGGCCGCCCCGGCCGTGGCGATGGTGGCAGCCGCCGCAGCCGCTCCGGCTGCCCCGGCCACCGCCATCCCGCCAATGGCTGAGCCACCGCCCATGGACGTGCCGCTAATCATGCCGCCGATCAGGTCAGGAATAGTCTTGGTCAGATAGCAGCACACCAAGGCCAAGCCGACCATCGTCATCAATGACGCTTCATCATTGGTATAGGCTGCTAACCACTGCTTAGCCGACTGTACAACCAGGCCGACAATCAGAGTCAATACAAATAGCTTTGCACCAATCGCGACGGTGAAACGCATTGGCGCAATTGCAAATTCCCGCGTCCATTGCGAGCCACCAAAGCCCAAGAACAGCACGGATGCGTTGATGATTACGTAGGCCTCTACGAGCGTGACAAACATGAATGCAGCGATGAATGCGAAACATGCCAGCACAAGAATTGCGCATACAGCGATCAGAAGTCCCTTGGCCGGAGAAAATACTGAAATGCCCTCTACCATTGTGCGGCCAAAATCCAGCGCAACTGCAAGCATATCGCCGGGTTCTAATGCACGCCCGAGGCCGCTCGCTGATGCCGCTGCATCGCGGAAACTATCGACGATGGCCGTCGACCACTCCACTGAGTACTTCATGACTGCAAGGAAGAAACCGATCACCAGCACGAAGCGCAGCAGCTCGCCGACAATCTCGCCGAAGTCGGCTTGCTTCATTACTAGAGGCATGAACGTCCAAATAAACTGGATCGAGGCCAGCAGCCAGAACAGTCTGATCGCATAGTCATACAGCTTCGCTGACCACTGGTGCGACTGTTGCAAAACTAGGTCGAGTAGGCCCTGAACCGATGTATCGGCATGGGAAAGGTCGGTCGCGGCCATAGCATTTCCGGCCATGAACACACTCGCCAAGGCGAGGAACAACAAAAGACGACGATCCATAGCTAGTACCCCTTCACGCCGCCGCGAGTGTTGGGGCGCGCCTCAAACGACGCATCAGCGTCACGCTGTTGCCGTTGTTGCTCAGCCATCGCAGTACATTCGATGTTGCTTTGAACCACCACGGCAACCATGTAACCGGTCAGTGCGGACCCGGCGCACATCAACGCGATTAGCCATTTCGAAATAGTCATTCTCAGTACTCCTTCACGCCGCCGCGTGTGTTTTTCCGCGCTTCAAACTGCTGTTCAGCCGCTTCGCTAACGGCCTGTCGGTCGCCTTGCTGGGCCATGTAGTTGCCCTGCATGTTGATTTGGGTGGCCATCAGATCCCGCAGTTTTTGCAGTTGCTGCACGTTCTGCGAGGCGATTTCGTTGCCCGCCTGAATAGCTTGCATGCGGCCTACGGCTGACTGCGAACGGGCCACCATGCGAGCAAGCTGGGCGTCTTCAGGCTCGAACGTGCTGGTATTGAGATTTGCCGCTTCCATCGCCGTTTTCACGTTGTCGCGGCCCTGTTGCGACCACTTTTGATAGCGATCCTGCGCCGGGACCTCTGCCGAGTTCGCTGCTTGATTCAGGTAGGAATCGAAGCCGGGGAAAGCCGTGTTGAACTGCGAATCCATGTTCTGGATTTGACGGCCCAAGGCCTGCGAACGGTTGTAGATGTTGACCACGCTTTTCAAGTCAGCCGCAATGCTGCCAAACATCGAATCGGGCAGGCCCGTGCCCTGAGTGACCATGTTTTGGTACTGCTGAATCTGCGTTTGCAGTTGCTCGGCGGTGTTCAGCGCCGTGTTGACCTGTTCGGCGTACTCGAACATCTGTTGATAGAACGTCGAGCAGTTAGAGCAGTAGATGGCGTAAGCCGGTGCAGGTGTGATGTAGAGGCCTACACCAAGGCCTGTGGTTGCCATTGCCACAGCTAGCGCCGCGCCACGGCCAAATACCCGAGCGACATAAGCTGACGTTTTTCGCGATTCCATTTCCATGCCGAATACCTCATTTTGTCGTAATCTGAGGTTTGATTATTGTCCGATACGGGGTGGTTTTGAATATGCGGATAGATACTTATCCGCATAGATTTCAATGACTTGCGTCCGGAAACTGTCCGTCAATCATCCTTTGCAATGATGCCAACCATCTGACTTGTCTAGGGTTTTTCTTTCATGAGGAAGAATACTTAGCTGTCCGGTTTGATGCTTTTTGCGGACAAAAAAAAGCCCACCAAAGTGAGCTTTTGATAAGTTTGTGCGCGGCGTCAGTGGGCCGCGTAATAAGGATTCTGAGCGCGATAAAGGCTACGTTCAGTCTCAGGGATGTGCAGCGTCTCTAGGTGCCACTCTTCGAGTGAAGAAGCTAGCTCGGCCGCAATGCGCTGGGCTTCCACAACGGGCTTACTAGATTGCCCGCTGGCTCGACCTAGGCAGGCTTGCAGTTCATTGAGTTGATTGGCCAAAGCGCTGATGCGGTGAGCTGTCTTCATGATCAATTCCTCTTGCTGATCCGTTCCACGATTCTATCGAATTCTTCCCGGATCTGATCGTCCGTAAGCTCAAGATTAACCAATCCTGATTTTATTGCAATTCTTCCGATTCTTTCTGCTGCCTCATTGTCGAGCTTTGCAAGCCTTGCCTTAGCCATCTCTAGCTCAGAAAGCGCGTCAGCTCGTCGCTCGGAAAGGGTTTTTCTAGCCAATTGTAGTGCTCCTTTTTTGGTGCCATTTCGGCCTTAACCGATTGTGATCACGGAGATTTTAGCGACCGCTGGAATTTCTGACCACATCTGGATTTGCGTCGCTAAGAACGAAGCGCGGCCCCGGCATGTTGGTCGCCACTCCTGTGCTTTCTCCGCCCTGTGTGATCCGTTCAGTTAAAGTTGGTCGATTAAGTAAATTCAAGGCAATTTTAGGAAACTCCTGCTTAGATTAATGCAACTCTAGGCAACTAAGGAAAAATGAACGAAATTCAAGGAAATTCAAGGCAACTTGCGTTACCGAAACGGCCATTAGCATTAAATTTCTTTGAGTTGCACTCAGACAGACGGCAAGATGTGTGTTGTGGGCCTACGCTGCTCCGCAGCTACGACCCCCACCACCGCCCCTTACTCGCCTTCGGCTCGACGGATCTTGCTCTGCGAGGCTTGCCGTCGCTGCCGCGACAATTGAAAAGCTGGAGAGGTACAGCATGGAGAAAAAGGAGAAGCACACCCCTCGACGGAAGTTGCCGCCCATCAAGGTGTGGGTGTCGGAGGACGAGCGCGCAGAGATCGAGGACAAGGCCAGGCAAACTAACATGTCATTGTCCGCCTATCTGTCCGCTGTAGGCCGCAACAGGCCCATTCGATCCGCACTTGACCTGAAGGCGGTTGCGGAGCTTGGGAAAGTAAACGGCGACCTTGGGCGGGTGGCAGGCTTGCTGAAAATGTGGTTGGCAGAGAAACGCGGGCATGGTGCCCCGGCAGCGGACGTTGATGCATTGATGAGGGAGTTTCGTGAGCTACAAGGGAAAGTTTTGGCTGTTATGAGCAATGTTGTTTATGAACGGAGATAGGAGCGGCGCCTAAGACCGGTTGCAGCATTTTTTCGTAACGCCATTTTAGAAAAATTATGGCCAATTGGGCATGCACATCATCTCCAATTTGAGGGGGCTTTTGAGTTTTGCCATTTCCAGAGGGCCGTATCAGGGCACAATCTTGCTGACTGCGCACGACACAGCTTCATGACTCCATCGAGGGCACAGTAAAGCCCTGTGTCTAAGGCGATGTTGCCGCTGCTAGCAATTGGCAGGCGAAAACGCTTTTTTGGATTGCGCAATCCAAAAAAGACGTGGCATTAGGCCGGTATCGCGCTAGAGTCCTTAAGTATAAAAAAATGCTGTGGTTTTCCGAGACGTGGAGAAGATAGTAATGGGGCTACCAAGAACATTTGTAGGATTTAGTAGTACGGACATTCACTATTATCGATTAATGCTTGCGTGGAAGCAACACGAACATATTGATTTCAGTTTCACTAATTGCCAGCTTTCACAAGAAATAAATTCAAGCGATGAGGCATATATAAAACGTAAGTGTCGCGAGCGCATAGATATGGCAGGAACGTTTGCTGTGCTTATTGGTTCTGATACACGTAACAAGCACAAATATGTAAGATGGGAAATGGAAGTCGCGTTAGAAAAAAAATGCAGAATCATAGGCATAAATTTGGATGGCGCACGTAGCGTGGTAGAAGCAAAATGCCCGCCTATTATTCGAAATGTAGGAGCTATCTTTGTTCCTTTTTCACCAAAAATTGTTGCCCATGCGCTTGCTAATTGGACTAAGCAGCCGAATGATGACTGGCATTATAAAGACGAAGTTTATAGAAGTCTCGGATATAAGTGATCGGAGAATATATGGAAGATAAAGATTTCCCTGCCCTCTATCGGTCTGCTAATGAACTTTCGTTAAAGTCGCAGTCGCAATTTTTCTTAGCTTTAAGGTGCCATCTTATTACCTTGGTTCTCGCCGCATTATTATCAATAGTAAGCTTTCCACACTGGACTGTAGCAGCCTTGCAGGTCTTTGCTCTTTTAGGAGCTTTGGCGTGCTCTATCTATTTGTTTAGTGTTAGGCCAGAAAAGCTTTGGTACGGTGGCAGAGCGGTCGCAGAATCTATAAAGACGATAACTTGGCGCTATGTGTGTCGAGCTGAACCGTTCCAGGGAGACGATGAAAGCGCTCGGAAAGATTTTCGTCTGACACTTAAAGCAATAATTGAACAAAATCGAGAGGTTTGCCGGGCGCTCACTGACCACCTTGAAGGTATCCAAGTTTCTCCTAAGATGGAGCAGATCCGGTGCGAAACATTAAGTAAACGCAAAGAAATATATGTGAAAAGCAGGATTGGAGATCAACATGCATGGTATGCCAACAAAGCTAAATTCAATCGTAGGAGAGCTCGGTATTTTTTTTGGGTTCTGATAACGGTCAATACCTTCGCTGTTGTTTGTGCTGTGGTGCGGGTTGCTAACGTAGAGGTGCCTTTTTGGCCAACTGATGTTTTCGTAGCAGCGGCTGCAAGTATTTTAAGTTGGATGCAAGCAAAGCGATTTTCTGAATTAGCGGCCTCGTACTCTTTAACGTCTCACGAGATAGGGTTGGTAAAAGAAGAAGCGAAGCAGCCAAATACAGATGAAAAGTTTTCTGTATTTGTGGGGGATGCGGAAAATGCTTTTTCCCGAGAACATACGCAATGGGTTGCAAGGAAAGATGCGTAGATGCTTCTGTCAATGGCATGATTTAGGGGGGGGGATATGTTTAATCTTATTATGAGATCGGTTGAGTGGGACTCTGGGCAAGAATCAATGGAGATTGGCCGGGTTTTTGAATATACGGATAGCCACATATCTCAAATTTTTAGAGAAAATAATATTCCATCGCTGGATAGACTTATAGCCCTTCCGTGTCTGTTTATGCAAGAAGGAACGCGGGATGAGGTTGCTTACGTTGGTCAAATAAATAGAGCAAGAATAGTAGGTGGTGATATATCTTTTGAGTATTCATTAGACAGTGAGGTGCCAGTTATTCATAACTCATTTATATACAAAAATAGAATGGCACTTGATATGCCAAAGGATTTTGAGTTCTCTAGGAATCATTGGGCTGTTAAGGATATTGATCTTTATCGATTTTTGCTTAGAACGGTTAGGCCGAGGCGCCAACGGCCTACGGTATTTCAGATTTCAGAACATGAGAGCATTGAAGCGATGCTGGTCTCTGTAATGATGCCATTTGATGCTGCTTTTAATCCGGTCTACAACGGTATTCAGTTGGCCGCAGAAGGGGCTGGCCTTCGTTGTCGTCGTGCCGATGATATTTGGGAGAATCCAGCCGTAATTCAGGATGTAGTTGCTTTAATAGATAGAGCGCGTGTTGTGGTGTGTGATTGCACAGGTAGAAACCCTAACGTCTTTTATGAGGCTGGGATTGCGCATACTCTGGGTAGAGAAGTCATACTAATAGCTCAAGCTGAGCACGACATACCGTTTGATCTACGGCATCTACGATTTATTCGTTATCATGCGAACGCGCAAGGAATAGCCGAATTGTCCGTGGCTTTGCAGGCACGAATTCAAACCATTGTCGGTCACTAAATTTATCTTCTTGTTGCAGATGTCTTGGATGTACACCGAGAAGCCTTGTATTGAACTCTCAGCATAGAGGACAGGTGAGATGAAAGACAGATCACATGACAAGGCCATGGTGGAGTATTTCCATGCTATTCCTTCCTACGCAGCGGAGTTGCTTGCCGAAGTTCGCCTAGACGGCGACCCGGCTGAACTGGCTATTTTGCTGCGTCAGACGGCTGAGGCGTTCGGCCAGGACGGATTGCGGGTAGTTTCTCAGACGAGGAAGGAGCGCGAATGACCCTGAAATTGTTAATAGATACGTGTGTATGGCTCGACCTCACAAAAGATCCCCGCCACCTTCCGCTGTTGGATGCCCTATCCGCGATGAGCGAGGCAGACGAAGTAGTACTCGTTGTGCCGCAGATTGTTATCGATGAATTTGCACGGAATCGCGACCGAGTGATGGCCGCGAGTAGAGCCAGCCTTTCGAGTCACTTCAAGAGGGTTCGAGAGGCAATTATGCAGTTCGCACCTGAAGATGGCCGTGAGGCTACGATCCGGCAGCTAAACGAAGTGGATCACCGCGTGGCGACTGGCGGCGAGGCAGTAAACGAGGCGGTAGACCTCATTGAAAAACTCTTTGCCGACTCTCAGCCTGTGCCCGTAAGTGACAGTATTAAGCTGCGTGCAGCTGACCGAGCTATCGCCAAGATTGCCCCTTTCCACCGTCAGATGAATGGCATGGGAGATGCAATCATCATCGAGACCTACATTGATGCTCTGGCTGCGCGTCAGAGTGACGACGTGTTCGCGTTCGTGACTCATAACATCCACGACTTTAGCCGTCAGGGAGCAGATACACGTTTGCCACACCCGGATTTAGAAGCCCTTTTCGATGGCGTGAGATCGAGATATTCAACCAACCTAAGCACACTGCTCAGCGAATTCGCCAGCGAATTGATCGAAGAAACCAGGTTTGAGCGCGAATACAGTCAAGCTCCTAGACAGCTATCCGAGTTGCTCGAAGCAGAGCAGAAACTGACTACTCAAGTTTGGTACAACAGGAAGTGGAACATCATCGCTAACGTCGAGGATGGGGAAGAAAGGGTGGTGGCTAAGGAGGAGTGGGACAGAGCTGCGCCGGAAGAGCGGCGGAAGCTTGTGGTCGATTCGATTTGGGAGGGAATGCTAGCTGCTATGAGGAGCGCGGAGGAGGAACTCGGCGCGGAGGCGCTGGGGCCGTGGACTGACTTCGAGTGGGGGATGATCAACGGCAAGCTGTCTGCTATACGCTGGATGCTCGGTGACGAGTGGGATATGCTCGATACGTAATACACAGACAGTTATGGATCGCCGTTGCTGTTTTGGATTGCGCAATCCAAAACAACGCCTGTGGGCGTTCTGAATTATCGTTCGACCGTTTGCGCTACCAGAGCGGAGGGCACCATCAATGAAAGACAGATTACATAGTGAGGCTATGGCTGAGCTTTTCCGTGCCAGCCCAGACTACGCATCTGAACTGCTGGTCGAGGTTCGCCGCGGCGGTGACCCGGCAGAGCTTTCCATTCTGCTGCGACAGGTAGTCGAGGCGTTTGGGGAAGACTTTGCAACTCTGACTTTTGCGACGAGGCAACCATGACGCAAGTGGCTTGGAGGCGCGACGGCGTGCCGGTAGATGCCGCTTCCATTCCGGGCATTGAGTGGGAGGCCTTGAAACAGGTGGCACAGCTAGGTGACTTCATGATGCCTTGCTGCAAGGCGCCAGCGGTCCTCAAGACAAGCATTAACGGCTTGGCCTTCTTCGCCCATCTTTCGGATGAGTGCGATACCGCACCGGAAACGAAGTGGCACAAGGCAGGCAAGGCAGCAGTGATGGCCGCTTTAACAAGCATGGGCATCGAGAGTCGTGACGAGGTGCCGGGCCGATCTACGAGCGGGGACAAGTGGGAGGCCGATGTTCTCTTCTCGGTTTCGGGTCGCACCATCGTGATCGAGTTGCAACGCTCTTACCAGCATCTGCGCGACTTCACTCGTCGGCAGGAGCGATATGCTGCCTCGGGTGTTGAATCTTACTGGCTGGTCCGCAAAGAGACATTTCTGACCTTGGGAAAGGCCACATCGCGACTTCTGCTAAAGCGTGACTTCGGCAACGTGTTTCCGCCTGGTGGAATCGGTACAGGTATGCTGCCTGAGTTACCGGTAGCGATGTTGGAGACCGAGGGCGAGCAGGTGGTTCAGTTCGGTGGGTTCAAGACTGCGACTGTGGCGGTGTGGCTGGCTGGCATCATAGATGGCGCATTCCAGTATCGTGGCGGATCTTGGAATCTTGGTTGACCTTGAATATGTCGCATGGCATTTTTAATGGTATCTGAAGGATTTTTGTGCGCAATATACTGTCAAATAACGATTTTTTTTGATAATCAATAATAGAATGGGAATGATAACCTTCCACTTTGCCTGATTTTACTCTGGCTATTCGCACAAACACCCTCTGTCTTTACAGAGGGTGTTTTGTTTTTGCAGTCAATCGACCAGTTGTAGCTGAGGCTGTGATTGTGATGGGACGTTCTGAACACGGATATCCATCTGCGGATAGGGCAAGTCGATATGGTTGGCATCCATCGCTTCTTTGATGTTTTCCAGTAGATCGTAATACGTGTTCCAGTATTCGCCGTTACGCACCCAAACGCGAACGTAGAAGTTAAGCGATGAGGCGGCAAGTTCGCCCAGACGCACGGTTACGCCGCGACTCTGATCAACGCGTTTATCCTGCTCGATGATATGAGTAATGACGCGTTTCACTTCTGCAATCCGACTCTGATAGCCAACGCCAATCACCAGGTCGATACGACGAAACGGGTGGCGAGAGTAGTTAATAATATTGTCAGAGATGATTTTACCGTTAGGGATCACCACCTCTTTGCTATCAGCGGTGAGTAGGGTAGTTGAGAAAAGATGCACTTTTTCGACTGTCCCGGTGACTGCACCAATTTGTACGATCTCGCCGGCGCGAAATGGACGCAGGGAGACCAGCAGCACGCCAGCCGCAAAGTTGGACAGCGATCCCTGTAGCGCCAGACCGACGGCCAGCCCGGCGGCACCAATGATGGCAATAATGGATGACGTTTCAATGCCGATGCGGCCCAGAGCCGCAACGACAAAAAATGCCAGGATGATGTAGCGGACTAACGCAGTGAAGAACTGGATAATGGTGATATCAACTTTACGCTTTAACAGCAGTTTCTCCAGTCCGCGAGAAAGCAACCGTGAGACGAACTTACCGATAAACAGTAAAATCACGGCGGCAACAATGTTCCATCCAAATTGAATAACTGCATCGCTGTGCCCAGTGATCCACTCTAGACCGCTTCGTATTTTCGGAAATAATGTAAAACCCTGCATTGTATTACCCTGTCGAATGTATAAAAATAAAAAGGCTCATATAAATATTCAATTACATTTGATATATAAATGTGCACGCCAGTTATATTAATTAACACTATTGGTTAGTGGCTATTTGAGCTGTATTTGCGTTTATTATGTCCAATAAACAGAAACATAGAAAATCAGCGTGAATAGTGTGGTGATGAGGAGCGAAAAGATAGTGTAATTGTGCGGAAATCAAAATTGATTGGCTGGGGTGACGTGTGGTGTTATAAAAATAGTGACAGGAGGGAACACAAATCCCTTACCGGATGGTTAACTGTCAGACGATTAGCCATCCGGTAAGGAATCTTGAAGCGCAGAGCTTTACAGCGGTCTTTAAGCGATTAATGTTTATCGATTTGAACAGGGGAAGTCTGTTGCGACAGGCTGCTCTGTTGGGATTCTTTCTTGTTCTGATGGTGGTGCCACGCACCGATAGCAGAGTAGACGAAGCGTCCAAAGAAGAAGAGGAAGCTGATAAGCAGTACGATCCGGATCATGCGACTGTTAAATCGGTGTCGTTTTCGTAGGCTGGTAACCTGGCTCACAAAGGGTTCCTTAAAGTGTACCCAACAATGGACGATGCTTACATTAAGGCACACTGTGAGGGAATGGTCAATTCATCATTATGTAAAAATGCATCAGTTGTTTTATCTTCTTATGTTATGAAAGATAATTTTATTATTTGCATTAATAATGAATTAACGATAACAAAAGAGGAAAAAGGTAATAAATGATTAATGGGTCCTGTTTTCCTTGATATATGTCAAGCGCCCTATTCAGGTGATAACTAAAATTGATGAGTCATTATGATGTGTTGTACATCATTGTTTTAAAGTCAGGTGGGATACCTGTCTGAATACCCCTTCAGGATGTGAGGGACTCTACTGAGCATCTATGAAAATCAATAAAAAGTATATTGTTATTAGAGACCAATGGTGGGCATTACCTCTCATCTTACCCTCCCTGTTATTGCCTTTACTGAGTTGTGTGAACACCTACGCGCATATTAGTACGGGGAACGTCGTTCTTTTTTATCTACCTTTAGCGCTGATGATTAGCCTGATGCTCTTTTTTGGCTGGGCCGCATTACCGGGCATTATCATTGCGATCAGCTGGTATAAACTCCCACAGGTTGGCGTGTTTGAAACAGTGTCAATCATTGCACACTTTGTCGTAACGATTGTTCTCAGTTGGGGGGGATATCGGGTGTTCGCCCCCCGACGGAACAACGTGGCTCATGGTGACTCGCATCTGATGTTTCAGCGTATATTTTGGCAGGTTTTCTGTCCGGCAACGCTGTTCCTGGTACTCTTTCAGTTTGCCGCGTTTGTTGGCGTGTATGCGAGCAAATCAGGGATGATGGGCGTCATGCCTTTCAATACCGGCACATTGATCAATTATCAGGCCTTACTGACGGGAAACCTTGTGGGTATTCCGCTATGTTATTTTATCATTCGGGCAATACGGAACCCTTTTCACCTGCGCGGCTATTTTTCTCAGTTAAAACAGCAGTTTGATAATAAAGTCTCGAAAACGGAGTTTGCAGCGTGGTTGATAGTATTGACGACGTTGATGACGCTGTTGTGTATGCCGTTAAATGAAAATAGCTCGATTTTCAGTACGAATTATACCTTATCCCTGTTATTGCCCGTCATGCTGTGGGGGGCAATGCGTTACGGCTATCGACTTATTTCACTGATGTGGGCGGTCATACTCATTACGGGAATACATCATTATCAGAGCTACATGCCCTGGTACTCAGGTTACGATACGCAGCTGGCGATCACCTCGTCGAGCTATCTTGTTTTCTCCTTTATCGTAAATTACATCGCCGTGCTGGCAACGCGTCAGAGAGCCGTTACCCGACGTACATATCGTCTGGCGTATTTTGATCCTATGGTGCATCTTCCAAATCTGCGCGCGTTGAACCGGGAGCTGAAGAAGTCGCCCTGGTCCGTGCTCTGTTTCTTGCGGATCCCTGGCATGGAACCGCTGGTCAAAAATTATGGGATCATGCTACGTATCCAGTACAAGCAAAGAATCGCTCACTGGATAGCGCCCTTTCTGGAACAGGATGAGTACGTCTTTCAGTTATCGGGTAATGACCTTGTCCTGCGGTTTAACACCGAGTCCCACCAGCAGCGCATTGAGGCATTGGATCAGCACATCAAGCAATTCCGCTTTGTCTGGGATGGTATGCCTTTACAGCCACAGGTGGGGATCAGTTATTGCTATGTTCGCTCTCCGGTTAATCATATCTACCTGTTATTGGGCGAACTTAGCACCATTGCCGAACTCTCCCTTGCCACCAACACGCCTGAAAATTTGCAACGTCGTGGTGCCATGCACCTGCAGCGGGACCTGAAAGATAAAGTGGCGATGATGAATCGGCTACAGCAGGCGCTGGAGCACAACCGCTTTTTCCTGATGGCACAGCCCATTTATGGTGTGCGTGGCGATGTGTACCATGAAATCCTGCTGCGTCTGAAAGGGGATGACGATGAAATCGTTACGCCGGATTGTTTCTTACCCGTCGCGCATGAGTTCGGTTTGTCCTCCAGCATCGATCTGTGGGTCATCGAGAATACGTTGAAATTTATGGCTCAGAATCGGGAGAGAATGCCAGCCCGTCGCTTTGCTATTAATTTATCGCCTACCTCGGTGTGTCGCGCCCGACTGCCGACCGACATCGCGCAATTGCTGGCGAAATATAAGATTGAAGCCTGGCAACTGGTCTTCGAGGTAACGGAAAGCAATGCCTTAACCAATGCCGAGCAAGCGCAGGCAACGCTGCTGCAATTGCAGTTACTTGGCTGTCAGATAGCGATTGATGATTTTGGCACCGGCTATGCCAGCTATGCGCGACTGAAAAATGTGAGCGCCGATATCCTGAAAATTGACGGCAGCTTTATTCGCAATATTGTTTCGAATAGCCTCGACTACCAAATTGTGGCATCGATTTGTCACCTGGCGCGAATGAAAAAAATGATGGTGGTGGCGGAGTATGTTGAAAGCGAAGAGATACGCAGCGCGGTGGTTTCTTTAGGAATTGATTATATGCAGGGCTATTTGATCGGTAAACCGCAGCCGCTGCATGAGATTTTGCAAGAACAGGTGCCAGAAATTCTGGCACCTGTAGAAGCGTTATGCGGCGATATCAGGTGAGCGTTCTTCTTCAATTTTAAGCCGCCAGCCCGTTACGGCTTCCCAGTATTGCTGCTCTTTTTCCAGATCGAGCAAAACCAGCGCGTTCTGGCTGAACCAGTCATGCGGGAAGCGCAATGTCCAGTGGTTCTCGTCGGTGATAAGCGTCAGAGTCGGCGGCGTAGTTGTCGCCTGGCGCTGGTTGTTCAACAAGACACCCAGACGTAACAGCTGGATAAGCGGCAGGAACTGCTTCTTCTTAAACAACGCAAAGCGCGGCAGGTCGTCGAGCTTAACCGCTTTGCGATGGTAGCGAACCAATGTCGCCATCATCAACTGCTGTTCCTGGTTAAAACCTGGTAGGTCACTGTTTTGCAGAATGTAAGCCGAGTGGCGGTGCAGGCCACTGTGGTTGATGTTCAATCCCACCTCATGCAGCATGGCGGCCCATCTGAGTAATGCTTCCAGCTGCGGGTTCGCCAGCTTAGGCTGCTGCGCATGCCACTGCTCATACATTTGCATAGTGGTTTCCAGCACGCGGCGCGCCTGTTCGCTGTCGATGTTGTACTGGTTTGCCAGGCTGCTGGCGGTACGGCTGCGTACGTCCTGATGGCGGAAGCGACCTTCCATTTCATACAGTACGCCTTCCCGAAGCGCACCATCAGAAAGGCGCAGCTCACGTATTGCCAGCGCATCAAAAACACCGTACAGGATAGCCAGTCCGGGAACAAAAACCGCTTTCCGCTCCTCGGACAGCCCCGGCATGCTGAGCGCGGCAAAAGAGGAGTGCTTCAGGACTTCGCTGGTCAACATCTCCAGGCGTTCAGGGGTAATAAAACCGTCTTTTTCACCCATCTCCAGCAGCACCTCGTGCGCCGCTTTAATGGTGCCTGAGGCACCCAGCGCCACGTTCCAACCCTGAATTCGAAACTGCCAGGTTAAGGTTTCCAGTTTTTGCGCTGCCGCCATGCGGGCGCGCTGGAAGTTTTCCCGAGTGATAATGCCGCCTGGGAAATACATCTGGGCAAAGCTGACGCAGCCCATCCGACGGCTCTCGACCAGTTTAGGCTCGAAATCTTCACCGATCACCAGTTCGGTAGAACCTCCGCCGATGTCGATCACCAGCTTACGGCCTTTCTCCGGCTGCGTATGTTCCACGCCCATAAAAATCAGTCGGGCTTCTTCGTTACCGGAAATAATTTCGATCGGGTAGGGGATGACCTTTTCTGCGCGCTTGAGAAAATCAGGGGCATTTAGCGCCTGACGCAGCGTATGGGTCCCCACAATACAGACGCTTGATGGGGGAAAACCCTGCAGTCGTTCCGCGAACAATGACAAACAGCTTAATCCACGCTCCATGGCTTCTTCGCTCAGCTTATTGTCTTCGCCGAGGCCATCCGCCAGATGTACGCGTTGTTTTAGTCGCCCTATAATTTGCATCGCTCCGTCAACTACGCGGGCAATAACCATATGGAAACTGTTTGAACCCAGGTCGACCGCAGCAAATTCCTGCGGTCGTGGTGACTTGTCGTGTATTGGCATAGCGTTTATCCGTCATACTTCAAGTTGTGTATGTGTTGGCTGCATTCGTTCACCCCAGTCACTTACTGGCGTAAGTTCCCGGGGATTCTCTCATTTGCCGCCTTCCCACAACTTGAATTATTTAGGCTAGTGTCAGGTTGCTCGAGTGATTTGATGTAGTCATAAATTGCCAACTGCGACTGAACCTTACGGCGGTTTCCACGTGGCACGTAGCGATTACTCAGTTCTTTATCAATGTAACGGGCTTTTACCGTATCGCTGAACAGGATCTCGATAATATCCAGCACGCGCTGCTTGAGGTGTGGATCCAGCAGCGGTGTGGCGACTTCGATACGATAATCGATGTTTCTTGTCATCCAGTCCGCCGAGGACAGGTATACCTGTTTATCGCCGCCATTCTCGAAGATATAGACCCGGTCATGTTCAAGATAGCGGTCAACGATGCTAATCACGCGAATATTATCACTGATGCCTTCCAGATTCGGGATCAGGGAGCACATTCCGCGGATCAGCAAATTAACCGGTACGCCCGAGCAGGACGCCGCATACAGGCGGTCAACGAGGCCCTTATCGACCAGGTTGTTCAGTTTTAGCGTAATGCCGGAAGAATGCCCCTGCTGTGCATTGGCAATCTCTTTGTCGATCATCGCGTACAGCAGACGTCGTGAGTTCTGCGGGGAAACCAACAGATAATCGAAGGTCACCGGACGATACGGGTTTTCGATAAAGTTGAACACCCGACGCACTTCGTTGGTAATACGCGAATCGGCGGTAAGCAAAGAGTAGTCAGTATACAGTCGCGCCGTTTTTTCGTTGAAGTTCCCGGTCCCGATATGGGCGTAGCGCACCACCTCGTCGCCTTCTTTACGCGAGATAAGGAACAGCTTGGCGTGAATTTTCAGACCCGGTGCGGAGAAGATGACGTGCACGCCGGCTTCGGTCAGACGCTTGGCCCAATGAATGTTGGCTTCTTCATCAAAGCGTGCCTGTAACTCGACGACCACGGTCACTTTTTTACTGTTGTGGGCCGCATGGATCATTGCGTCGATGATGCGGGAGTCTTTTGCCACGCGGTAGATATTGATCTTTATAGCCAGCACGCTCGGGTCAAACGAGGCCTGGCGCAGCAGTTCAAGGACGTGCTCAAAAGTATGATACGGATAATAGAGCAGCACATCACGCTCGCGGATCGCATCAAATCCGTTACGGAACTTCTCGTTATCAAACCAGATATGGCGCAGGCGAGGCAGCGGCTTGTTCACCAGATTAGCTTTGCCAACGTTGGGGAAATTAATAAAGTCTTTAAAGTTATGGTAACGCCCGCCGGGGACGATCGAATCGTAGCGAGAGATCGTCAGTTTTTCACGCAGCACTTCGACCAGCGCATTGGGCATATCTCGCTGATAGACAAAGCGCACAGGCTCTGCGGTCAGACGCTGCTTCAGGCTGGACGACATCAGCTCCATCAGGCTGGATTCCATCTCGTGCACCAAATCGTATTCGGCGTCGCGGGTCATTTTCATCGAATAGGCGTTCAGCGTATCGTAATCAAAGAACCCTTTGAAAATGTCATCCAGGCAATAGCGCAGAATGTTGTCTAGCAAAATCATCGGCTTGCGGCGGCGCGGTGTTTCCGGTGGCAGATTCACAAAGCGGGGAACCTTGTCGGACGGAATTTCCAGCAACGCATAGCGAATGGTATCGCCGCGAATGATCTCTACGGCCAGATAGGTATAGTCGTCCTTCAGAAACTGGACTAAATCTGTCTCGCGGTTAATCAGGATCGGCGTAATGTGCTGGCGCAGATATTGCTTGAAGTAATGACGCAACCAGCTCTGCTGATTGGCTGACAGTTGGCGCTCATTGATTAAGAATATCTGATTGCGCGCCATCTCCAGCAGTAATTCATTGTACAGGCCATCGAACTCCTGATCGGCTTTCAGTACGCGGGCCTGGATTTTGCCTAACAGATGGCGGGAGTGAGAGTTAGAACCCTGCTCTTCGCTAATAATGATGCGGCGTTTTAGTTCGGCAAAACGAACTTTATAAAACTCGTCGAGGTTATTGGAATAGATGCCCAGAAAACGCATCCGTTCAATCAACGGGTTTGACTTATCAGCAGCTTCCTGCAGGACGCGTTCGTTGAACGCTAACCAACTAAGCTCTTTCTCTATGTATAGCTTTTCCTGACCCATTAATACTTTTACTCCGTTTCATTCACGGGACACTACGTGATCATTATGGCGAGCACGACTGGCATGTGCCAGAAAAAATGAGGGGAATTGCAGGATGTAGGCCGGATAAGACGCTTTAGCGTCACCATCCGGCATAAAAGCCCACATGAGTGCCGGATGGAGGTGTGAATGCCTTATCCGACCTACGAGGCAGGGAGGCTATTTTATGCTTCGTCGGCCGCGTAGCCTTGTGGTGGAAGGCGAATGCCGTCCAGCCAGGCTGCGTTATCGCGCATTTGCAGACGACCATCGACAAACCAACTGACCACCAGCGGATAGATGGCATGTTCCTGGGCCTGAACGCGCGCCGTCACGTCATCTTCGCTGTCGCCGTCAAACACCGGCACTTTCGCCTGCAGAATAACCGGCCCACCGTCCAGTTCGTCAGTGACAAAATGAACGGAGGTTCCGTGTTCTTCATCACCGTTTTCCAGCACCTGACGATGTGTATGCAGGCCGGGATATTTGGGCAACAGAGAAGGGTGGATATTCAGCAAACGTTCGGCATAGTGGGCGACAAACGCCGGGCTGAGGATACGCATATACCCGGCCAGTACCACGACGTCCGGCGCATAGGCATCGATCTCTTGTATTAGCTGGCGATCAAAGGCTTCACGGCTGGCAAACTGGCTTGCCTCCAGCGAATGTGCCGGAATGCCTGCTTCGCGTGCACGTTCAAGGCCGAACGCGTCGGCCTTATTACTGAATACTGCACGTAGGGTGCCCTTGATTTTTTTCTGTTTGCAGGCGTCAATGATCGCCTGCAAATTGCTTCCGTTACCGGAAATGAGCACCACTATGTTTTTCATTCAATGACCACACGCTGTTCGGAATCAGACGCTTTGATGATACCGATTCTCCACGCGTTTTCACCTTTTTCATTCAGCAGCGCAAGAGCATTGTCCACTTCAGCTTCTGGCAGAGCGATAATCATGCCTACGCCGCAGTTGAAGGTGCGATACATCTCGTGCTGACTGACGTTACCCGCTGTTTGCAGCCAGTTAAAGACGGCTGGCCATTGCCAGGAGGATTCATCGATTACGGCCTGGGTGTTGTCAGGCAAGACGCGTGGGATATTTTCCCAGAAACCGCCGCCGGTCAGGTGGGCAATTGCGTGCACGTCAACCTTCTCGATCAGTTCCAGAATGGATTTCACATAAATGCGGGTAGGCGCCAGCAGATGATCGGCCAGTGATTTGCCTTCCAGTTCGGTCGTTTCCGGGTCGCAACCGCTGACTTCGACAATTTTACGCACCAGGGAATAACCGTTGGAATGCGGGCCGCTGGAGCCAAGTGCAATCAGCACATCGCCATCAGCCACTTTTGAGCCGTCGATGATTTCTGATTTCTCAACCACGCCTACGCAGAAACCGGCCACATCGTAATCTTCACCGTGGTACATCCCCGGCATTTCAGCGGTTTCACCGCCGACCAGCGCACAGCCAGACTGCAGGCAACCTTCGGCAATACCGGCGATCACGCTGGCAGCGGTATCGACGTCCAGCTTACCCGTCGCATAGTAGTCGAGGAAAAACAGCGGCTCAGCGCCCTGCACCACGAGGTCGTTGACGCACATCGCCACCAGGTCAATACCGATGGTGTCGTGGCGCTTCAGATCCATCGCCAGACGCAATTTTGTGCCTACGCCGTCAGTGCCGGAAACCAGTACCGGTTCACGATATTTTTGCGGCAATGCGCACAGCGCACCGAAGCCACCCAGACCCCCCATAACTTCCGGGCGACGGGTTTTCTTTACTACTCCTTTGATTCGATCGACCAGAGCATTCCCTGCGTCAATATCAACACCGGCATCTTTGTAGCTAAGAGAGGTTTTATCGGTCACTGCCTGGTTCCCCACGTGTTTACTTGCAGTAAAAGTTAAATTCGGCGCAATTCTAACAGGGAAAGCAAACGTTTGCGAGCCTGCTTTGCATCGGCTTTTTTCTGCCATTTTTTTCAGCGATTTACATTCACATACGTCTTTATTTGACCTGAACCACGAAAATGAAACCGGGTTCAGCCTGGTGCTTGAAACCGGATGATGTAATGCACAGTATCTTACTGAAACCGGTTTCTGTTTTTATCAGCAGTGATGAAATTAACGGCGACCACACGTCAAAAGGAAGGATCATTAATGAATATCGCGGCATTCGATATTGGTGGTACGGCATTAAAAATGGGCGTGGTTAGCGAACAGGGCGAATTGCGGGAAAAGGGCAAGCTGTCGGTGCCTGACTGCGATGGCGACAAAATTTTGCAGGGCATGCTGGACTGGGTTGCTGCTCATGCTGACTGCGAGGGCATCGCTATTAGCGCGCCGGGTTATGTCAATCCGACGACCGGTTATATCGAAATGGGCGGGGCGATTCGCCAGTTTGACCATTTTGCACTCAAAGCATGGCTGGAAGAGCATACCGGTCTGCCGGTGACGGTTGAAAATGATGCCAACTGTGTCGCCCTCGCTGAGCGCTGGCAGGGGAAAGTAGCCGGTATCGAAAATTTCCTTGTCCTGACCATCGGGACGGGGATCGGTGGGGCAATTTTCTGCAACAACCAACTGGTGCATGGTGCGCGTTTTCGTGCCGGTGAATTTGGTTATATGCAAACAGCCCGACCCGGAACACGTGACGTCAGACGCTATTCGATGAATGAAAACTGCACCCTGCGCGTTTTACGTCATCGCTACGCGGAACATATCGGGAGCGTACTGGAAGACGTCTCGGGCGAAGATGTTTTTGATCGCTACGACGACGGAGATCCTGTCTGTCAGCGTTTAGTCACTGAGTTTTTTAACGACCTCGGCACGGGTCTTTATAACCTCGTCAATGTGTTCGATCCGCAGGTGATATTAATCGGTGGCGGCATTGTTGAACGCCCGGGGTTCCTGTCGCTGTTGCGCCATCATTTGGCCTGGTTCGGTATTGCGCAATATATCGATATCGTCAGCCACGGCAACGACGCCGGGTTGTACGGTGCCGTTTACCATTTCAATCAGCAAAACAGATCGGCATAGGAGCTAACATGTCTGGATTTAAAGCAGATTTCATGTGGGGCGGCGCGGTTGCTGCTCACCAACTGGAAGGTGGCTGGCAGGAAGGGGGAAAGGGGATTAGCGTTGCTGATGTGATGACGGCGGGGGCGCATGGCGTCGCTCGCGAAATTACCGATGGCGTGCTGGCAGGAAAAAATTACCCCAACCACGAGGCTATTGATTTTTATCATCGCTACAAAGACGACATTAAGCTGTTTGCCGAAATGGGGTTCACCTGCTTTCGTACGTCCATTGCCTGGACCCGTATTTTCCCACAGGGTGATGAAACGCAGCCAAATGAAGCTGGCCTGCAATTCTATGACGATCTGTTCGATGAATGCCTGAAATACGGTATTGAACCGGTGGTTACGCTGTCGCATTTTGAGATGCCGTACCATCTGGTGAAGGAATATGGCGGCTGGCGTAATCGTAAGTTGATTGATTTCTTTGTCCGTTTTGCCGAGGTGGTCTTCACCCGCTTCCAGCATAAAGTGAAGTACTGGATGACGTTCAATGAGATCAATAACCAGGCTAATTTCCACGAAGATTTTGCACCGTTTACCAACTCCGGCTTGAAGTACCAGCCAGGCGAAGACCGTGAGCCGGTAATGTATCAGGCTGCACACTACGAACTGGTGGCGAGTGCACTGGCGGTAAAAGCGGCGCGTGAGATTAATCCCACGCTGCAAATTGGCTGCATGATTGCCATGTGCCCGATTTACCCGCTGACCTGTGCGCCTGACGATATAATGATGGCGATGAACGCCATGCATCGCCGTTACTGGTTTACCGATGTCCATGTGCGCGGCAAATATCCGCAGCATATTCTCAACTACTTTGAACGTCGGGGATTTGAGCTGGATATTACCGAGGAGGACCGTCAGGCGCTGACTCAGGGCTGTGTTGACTATATTGGTTTCAGTTATTACATGTCCTTTGCTACGCAGGCTTCAGCGGAGAATCCGCAACTGGATTATGACGAAACGAAAAGCCTGGTCTCCAACCCCTATGTGCAAAAATCGGACTGGGGCTGGCAGATTGATCCGGTCGGCCTGCGCTACTCGCTAAACTGGTTCTGGGATCATTATCAACTCCCGCTGTTTATCGTAGAAAACGGATTTGGTGCCATCGATATGCTGGAAAGCGATGGGACGGTGAACGATCAGTACCGCATTGACTACCTGGCGGCCCACATCAGTGAGATGAAAAAAGCCGTGGTGGAAGATGGCGTCGATTTAATGGGCTATACGCCGTGGGGGTGTATTGATTTAGTGTCCGCCGGGACGGGCGAAATGAAAAAACGCTATGGTTTTATCTACGTCGATAAAAATAATGACGGTAGTGGGACATTAGCACGCTCGCCTAAGAAATCTTTTTCATGGTACCAGCACGTCATTCAGACCAATGCTGAATTTTTATAGAATTCAATGGATTGATGCTCGGCCCCGCCCAGCGTGCGGGGCGTGTCTTATACTCATTTTTCAGACGTAAATGACTTTGGTTGATCCATATCAAGCGTATGCAGTGTTGCGCCAGAGAGGAAAAGCGGTATAATCCGGCGATTTTTTTTGTGGTTGCCACTCGTCTGAGGAAAGGAGAAGAGTATGAAGATCGTGGAAGTCAAACACCCACTCGTCAAACACAAGCTGGGATTGATGCGTGAAAACGACATCAGCACTAAACGCTTTCGTGAACTCGCCTCGGAAGTTGGCAGCCTGCTGACTTATGAAGCAACCGCTGGTCTGGAAACCGAAAAGGTGACCATTGAAGGCTGGAACGGTCCGGTTGAAGTCGACCAAATCAAAGGTAAAAAAATCACCGTTGTGCCAATCCTGCGTGCGGGCCTGGGCATGATGGAAGGCGTACTGGAAAACGTTCCGAGCGCGCGTATCAGCGTGGTGGGCATGTACCGTAACGAAGAGACGCTGGAGCCGGTACCGTACTTCCAGAAACTGGTGTCTAACATTGACGAGCGCATGGCGCTGATCGTTGACCCGATGCTGGCCACCGGCGGTTCCGTTATCGCGACTATTGACCTGCTGAAAAACGCGGGCTGTAGCAGCATTAAAGTGCTGGTGCTGGTTGCTGCACCAGAAGGCATCGCTGCGCTGGAGAAAGCGCACCCGGATGTTGAGCTGTATACTGCATCAATCGACCAGGGGCTGAACGAGCACGGATACATTATTCCGGGACTCGGCGATGCCGGCGATAAGATTTTTGGTACCAAGTAAATGAATAAATAAAAAGAAGCCGACTTTAAGAGTCGGCTTTTTTTTGAATAAAACAACCCAATCGCAATAACAAACAATACTCAGAGGAAAACACTATGACGCGCCGTGCTATCGGGGTGAGTGAAAGACCGCCGCTTTTACAGACAATCCCGCTTAGTTTGCAGCACCTGTTCGCCATGTTTGGCGCCACGGTACTGGTGCCAGTCCTGTTTCATATCAACCCGGCAACCGTCCTGCTGTTCAACGGGATTGGCACGCTGCTGTATCTCTTTATCTGTAAGGGGAAAATCCCTGCTTATCTGGGGTCCAGCTTTGCCTTTATCTCTCCGGTACTGCTGCTGCTGCCGTTAGGGTATGAAGTGGCGCTCGGTGGCTTCATTATGTGCGGCGTGCTGTTCTGCCTGGTTTCTTTCATCGTGAAGAAAGCCGGTACCGGCTGGCTGGATGTGATGTTCCCGCCTGCGGCAATGGGCGCAATCGTTGCCGTCATTGGTCTGGAACTGGCGGGTGTTGCGGCGGGGATGGCAGGCTTGCTGCCCGCTGAAGGACAAATGCCGGACTCTAAAACCATTATCATTTCGATGGTGACGCTGGGCGTAACGGTATTTGGTTCGGTACTGTTCCGCGGCTTTATGGCGATTATCCCGATTCTGATTGGCGTGCTGGCGGGTTATGCACTGTCGTTTGTGATGGGCGTTGTGGATACCACGCCGATCGCCGAAGCCCACTGGTTTGCGCTGCCGACCTTCTACACTCCGCGCTTTGAATTGGTGGCTATTCTGACTATCCTGCCTGCGGCGCTGGTGGTGATTGCCGAACACGTAGGACACCTGGTGGTGACCGCCAATATCGTGAAGAAAGATTTGATTCGCGATCCCGGCTTGCACCGTTCGATGTTCGCCAACGGCCTGTCGACGGTGATCTCCGGCTTCTTTGGTTCCACGCCTAACACCACCTACGGTGAGAACATCGGCGTAATGGCCATTACCCGCGTGTACAGCACCTGGGTCATTGGCGGAGCCGCCATTTTTGCCATTCTTCTCTCTTGCGTGGGCAAGCTGGCCGCCGCGATTCAGATAATCCCGCTGCCGGTTATGGGCGGCGTCTCACTGCTGTTGTACGGGGTGATTGGTGCGTCCGGTATCCGCGTGTTGATCGAATCAAAAGTTGATTACAACAAAGCGCAAAACCTGATCCTGACCTCGGTGATTCTGATCATCGGTGTGAGCGGTGCGAAGGTGCACATTGGTGCGGCTGAGCTGAAAGGCATGGCGCTGGCGACCATTGTCGGCGTTTGCCTGAGCCTGATTTTCAAAGTCATTAGTCTGCTGCGTCCGGAAGAAGTCGTTCTCGACGCTGAAGATGCTGACAGACCGCAACACTAAGTCTCTGACCGGGTGGCATCGCTGCCCGGTTCTATCGCGACGTATTTCTGTGGTAAACTCAACGCGATTTTATGCAATCCTGGGTTGAGGTATCTCTGAACACACCGGCACAGCTCTCTTTGCCACTTTATCTTCCTGACGATGAAACCTTCGCAAGTTTCTGGCCGGGGGATAACTCCTCTTTACTGGCCGCGCTGCAAAACGTGCTGCGTCAGGAACATAGCGGGTATATCTATCTCTGGTCGCGTGAAGGCGCGGGCCGTAGTCATTTGCTGCACGCAGCCTGCGCCGAGCTTTCTCAGCGCGGGGATGCCGTCGGCTATGTCCCGCTGGATAAGCGTACGTGGTTCGTACCGGAAGTGCTTGATGGCATGGAACATCTCTCGCTGGTGTGCATTGATAACATTGAATGCGTGGCCGGGGATTCCCTGTGGGAAATGGCGATCTTCGATCTCTACAACCGCATTCTGGAATCAGGGAAAACGCGCCTGCTGATCACTGGCGATCGTCCACCAAGACAGCTTAATCTCGGACTGCCGGATCTGGCTTCTCGTCTGGATTGGGGGCAAATCTACAAACTTCAGCCGCTCTCGGATGAAGATAAGCTTCAGGCATTGCAATTACGAGCCAGATTGCGCGGATTCGAACTGCCGGAGGACGTGGGCCGCTTCCTGCTAAAGCGTCTGGATCGCGAAATGCGCACGTTGTTTATGACCCTGGATGAGCTGGATCATGCGTCGATCACCGCTCAGCGCAAGCTGACTATTCCGTTCGTTAAAGAGATTCTGAAGCTGTAAGCACCGCAGCCGGAAAGACTGCGGTGCATCACATTAGCCGACGATATCCAGCACCTGCTCCGGCGGACGCCCAATTCGCGCCTGGCCGTTGGCCACCACAATCGGACGTTCCATTAGTTTCGGGTTTTCCACCATCGCCTGAATCAGCGCCTCTTCACTCAGAGTCTCGTCCGCCAGGTTGAGCGATTTATAGAGATCTTCTTTCTGGCGCATCAGCTCACGCGCGCTGGACATGCCCAGCATCTGCAGCAGATTACGCAACGTTGCCGCGTCTGCGGGAGTGTCGAGATACAGCACTACTTTCGGCGCAACACCGTTAGACTTCAGTAATTCAAGCGTCTCACGGCTCTTTGAACAACGTGGATTATGGTAGATTTTAATCGCATCTGACATGACTTCTCCTTGCATAGCAATACTGCCGGATGGCGGCCAAAAGGCCTTATCCGGCCTACATACCGCGTCTGGCGTAGGCCGGATAAGACGCAATAGCGTCGCCATCCGGCAAGGGTTCGATAATTACATCTTCGTATAGGGTTTAAAGCGCTCTTGTAGCTGGCGTAGCTGATCGATACGGGCATCGTACCTTGCCTGCTGCTGGCTTCCCAGTTTCACCTGTGAACTTGCGCTGCTGAGCATAGAAATAGCCTGGTCGAGACGCCCCGCCAGCGCATAACCTTCCGCGCGCGCCGCCAGTTCCTGATCGCGGTTATTCAGCGTTGCTTCCGTTTGTGCTAACAGATCCCAGCCGTTGCCGTCATCCTTATAATTAAACGTATAACGATTCAGGATGGTGGCGGCCTCTTTGGCCTGACTGGCCTGTAAATAGGCATTCGCCAGGTTAAGCTGCAATACCGGGTTAACGCGCAAGTCGCGGGCGTTTTTCAGGCGGTTAATTGCCTCGCTGGTTTTCTTCTGACCGAGATCGATATCGGTCGCCAGGTCAAGATACCAGGCGTTGTTCGGATCGGCAGCCAGCAGCGGTTGTAGCGCCTTACGCGCCTCGTCGTATTTACTGGCTTCCATGGCCTGCAACGCACGACCGTATTGCGCTGCGCGCTGTTCGCGGACGTTGCCTTTCGCCCAGTTATCCAGCAGGTCGCTGCCCAACTGGTTGCGACCCGAGTTATACATGCCGAGGGTTCGCGCTTTTGCCAGGTAAAAATCTTCCGAGGATTGCACCACCGTCGGACGCATCTGGTTAGCGCGGTTACGCGCATCCGCCAGACGGCTTTCTGGCAGGGGGTGCGTCAGCAGAATTTCAGGCGGGCGCGTGGAATAGCGCGCCTGATCGAGCAGTTTTTCCAGGAACGTCGGCATGGCCTGTGGATCAAATCCTGAGCGTTGCAGGACCTGAATACCGATACGGTCCGCTTCCTGTTCATTTTGCTGCGTAAAGCTGATCATCCCCTGACGGGTGCCGGCCAGCGTACCGGTCAGTGCTGCCATCCCCGCCTGCGGACTGGCCATCGCCAACAGAATAGAACCCAGAGCCCCCACCCAGGTCAGCGGGGCAGAGCGCTTTTGGTCTTCCATGGCGCGCGCCAGGTGACGCTGCGTAACGTGAGAAATTTCGTGCGCCATCACCGACGCCAGCTGGCTTTCGTTATCGGAATAGCGGAAAAGCGCAGAGTGCAGCACAACGTTGCCGCCAAAGAAGGCAAAGGCGTTTATTTCATCGTTATTAATCAAAAAGAAATGGAAGGGGGTTTTGACGGAGTCCGCGTGTGAGACCAGACGCATCCCCAGAGAATTAATGTATTGAGTCAGCAAAGGATCGTTAATTAACGGCGCACTGCCGCGCAGCTGGCGTACGTAATAGTCGCCCATCTGCATTTCCTGCCCGATGGAAAGCGTGCTCCCTGCTGAGGTTCCCATATCCGGTAGGGTGTCCGCAGTGTCAGCAAATGCGGGCGCGACCTGACCGATGGCCAGTGCAGCAATGAGGGTAGCAACCAGGTTTTTTTTCAACTGCCTGAACATAACCTCTGTCCTGTATTCTTTTTTGAGATAGCCATTTGACCCATGCTGTGAAGTATCGTTCACCCTCAGCCAGCTTTGGGAGTGTAACTGCGAAATTCGACGATGAACACCCAGGAAAAATGTCTTTTCACTTTGCGTAAACCGCTATAAAAAGCGAAGTCTTTTTTGTGACATTTCGATACAATTCGGGATCGCAATCCCGCTATTGAGGTTCATGGAAGGGTTTTATGCTCGAGATGTTGATGCAATGGTATCGCCGCCGCTTTAGCGACCCTGAGGCTATTGCCTTGCTGATTATTCTGGTTGCCGGTTTTGGCATCCTTTTCTTCTTTAGTGGGCTGTTAGCGCCGCTGCTGGTTGCCATTGTGCTGGCTTATCTGCTGGAATGGCCCACCGTGCGGCTGGAAAATATCGGCTGTTCAAGGCGTTGGGCGACATCCATTGTACTGGTGGTGTTCGTCGGTATTCTGCTGCTGATGGCGTTTGTGGTAATGCCGGTCGCGTGGCAGCAGGGGATCTACCTGATTCGTGATATGCCCGGCATGCTTAACAAGCTGTCTGATTTTGCCGCCACCTTGCCGCGACGGTATCCGGCGCTGATGGATGCCGGCATCATTGATGCGATGGCAGAGAATATGCGCGCGCGAATGCTCAATATGGGCGATTCCGTGGTGAAATATTCGCTGGCTTCGCTGGTCGGATTGCTGACGCTGGCGGTGTATCTGGTTCTCGTTCCGCTCATGGTGTTCTTCCTGGTGAAAGACAAAAGCCAGATGCTGAATGCCGTACGTCGGGTGCTGCCACGTAATCGCGGGCTGGCCGGGCAGGTCTGGAAAGAGATGAACCAGCAAATCACCAACTATATTCGCGGCAAAGTGCTGGAAATGGTGGTGGTAGGCGTCGCCACCTGGCTGGGCTTCCTGCTGTTTGGCCTCAACTACTCCTTGCTGCTGGCTGTACTGGTCGGTTTTTCAGTTCTGATCCCGTATATCGGTGCCTTCGTGGTGACCATCCCGGTGGTGGGCGTGGCGCTGTTCCAGTTTGGTCTCGGGACCGAGTTCTGGAGCTGCTTTGCCGTGTACCTGATCATTCAGGCGCTGGATGGCAATCTGTTAGTCCCGGTACTGTTCTCCGAAGCTGTAAACCTGCACCCACTGGTGATTATTCTGTCGGTGGTGATTTTTGGCGGGCTGTGGGGATTCTGGGGCGTATTCTTTGCTATTCCGCTGGCGACGTTAATCAAAGCAGTGGTCCATGCCTGGCCGGATGGTCAGACGATTGACGAGTCATAGACCCTGACGCCCGGCGGTGCAATGCCGCCGGGCCAGAACTTGTCTGACCTCTATACACACTTTCTGAATAATCTTCCTGGGTGTCGTTTTTCTCCGTATTAGCCTTTAACTTGACCAATGTGATGTCTTTTTGTCACACAAGGAATAAGACCAACAGGAGAAAAAAATGGGTCACAACACGCACACGCAACAAAAAGCGGGATGGGTTGGCTATCTCGCCTTTTTCGTCACTATTATCCTTTTTTCCGGCATGTTTTCGAAAAGTACCGACTGGTGGCGGGTGTTCGATTTCACCGTTCTCAACGGCGCATTTGGGCAGATAAACGCGGCAGGCGAGACGGCGGTCTCGTTTCGCGGTGCCGGCGGGATGGGCGCAAAAGATGGCTTTTTATTTGCGCTGGAACTGGCGCCCTCCGTCATTCTGTCACTTGGCATCATCTCCATTACCGAAGGCTTGGGAGGGTTGCGCGCGGCGCAGCAGCTAATGACGCCGGTCCTGCGGCCCTTACTCGGCGTTCCGGGTATTTGCTCGTTGGCGCTGATTGCGAATGTGCAAAATACCGATGCCGCAGCCGGAATGACCAAAGAGCTGGCGGAAGAGGGGATTATCACCGAGCAGGAACGCGCTATTTTTGCCTGCTGGCAAACCAGCGGTAGCGCGTGTATCACCAACTATTTTTCCTCAGGCGCGGCGCTGTTTACGATGGTTACCGTTCCGGTGATAACGCCACTGGCGGTGATCCTGGTCTTCAAATTTGTCGGCGCGAACCTGCTACGGCTGTGGATCGCGCAGCTTGAAAATCGCCGTACGCAGCAGGAGGCCTGAGATGACAACACACGTACGTAAAAATGTCATGGATATGTTCATCGATGGCGCAAGGCGCGGGTTTACCATTGCCACCACCAGCCTGTTACCGAACGTGGTGATGGCGTTTGTGATTATTCAGGCGCTAAAGGTAACGGGGTTGCTCGACGTCGTTGGCCGGGTGTGCGAACCGGTAATGGCGCTGTGGGGATTGCCGGGGGAATCCGCCACCGTGCTGTTGGCGGCGGTGATGAGTATGGGCGGCGGCGTTGGCGTTTGCGCCAGTCTGGTTGTTGCCGGTACGCTTTCAGGACATGATGCCACGGTATTGCTACCGGCCATCTACCTGATGGGCAATCCAGTGCAAAATGTCGGACGCTGTCTGGGGACTGCGGGGGTTCATCCTCGCTATTATCCGCTTATTATTGCGGTATGCGTGATTAATGCGCTGCTCTCTATTTGGGTTATGCAGGTAATTGCCTGACAAGGAAGGTTATGAACTGTTCAATTCTTGGTCTGACGCTGTTCCAGTGCGGACACGTTTACGCGCCTGATGATTTGGGGCAACAAGATATTCTGGTCGCGGGCGGAAAAATTGTCGCCATCGCGCCGTCTATCCTGGCAGATGATTTTCCCGGCTGTCAGTGTATCAATCTCGACGGCGCGATTGTGTGTCCGGGATTTATCGATCAACACGTCCATCTGATTGGTGGCGGCGGGGAGGCCGGACCGCATACCCGCACGCCAGAAGTGCGTCTGTCACGCCTGGTTGAAGCCGGCATTACCTCGGTGGTGGGATTGCTGGGCACCGATGGAATTACCCGTCATCCGGAGTCGCTACTGGCGAAAACCCGCGCGCTGGAATATGAAGGCATCAGCGCCTGGATGCTCACCGGCGCGTATTCGTTACCCTCCCCGACCATTACCGGCAGTATTGAGCGTGATGTGGCGCTGATCGACAAGGTGATTGGGGTGAAATGTGCGATTTCAGACCATCGCTCATCAGCCCCGAATACCGCGGTGCTGGCGAACATGGCGGCGCAGTCGCGCGTCGGCGGATTATTAGGGCAGAAGCAGGGGATTAGCGTCTTCCATATGGGTGACAGCCCGCGCATGCTGGAGCCGCTGTATGACGTCCTCGCGCATTCAGATGTGCCGATAACCAAACTGCTGCCAACGCATGTTAACCGCGCGGAACCGTTGTTTGAGGCCGCCTTAGCCTATGCCCGCAAAGGGGGGTATATCGACATTACCAGCAGTATTGATGAGCCCGTGGATCCGGCAACGGCCATCGCGACCGCGCTGCGCAGCGACGTTCCACTGTCCCGGATTACCTTGAGTTCAGACGGTAACGGCAGCCAGCCGGAGTTTGATGAACAGGGCAATCTGACGGGGATTGGTGTGGCCGGATTTGAATCACTGGCACACACGCTGCGCCAACTGGTGACGGTTCATGCCATTCCTCTGGAGCAGGCATTGTGTCCGCTCACGCGCACGGTCGCAGAATTTTTGGGGCTTGGGCATAAAGGACGTCTGGCGGTGGGATGCGATGCGGACATTCTGGTGCTGAGCGACGCGCTGGAAGTGAATGACCTGTGGGCGAAGGGGAAATCCGTGGTGAAAGAGAAAAAGGCGTGCGTTAAAGGGACGTTTGAGTAACCGGGCGGTTATCTGCCGGATGGCGACGCTAAAGCATCTTATCCGGCCTACGTGCGTGCATTTGTAGGCCGGATAAGGCGTTCACGCCGCCATCCGGCATTTCACGGTCAGGCGTTTTCCAGAACCCATTTCAGCACGATGTCGTGGTGATTGCTGGTTTTGAAATCATCAAACACATGTTCAATCTTGCCGTCAGCATCCACCAGGAAGCTGATGCGATGAATGCCATCATAGGTTTTACCCATAAATGACTTTTCTCCCCAGACGCCAAACTGCTCGCAAACCTGGTGATCTTCATCGGACAGGAGCGTGAAGTTAAGCACTTCCTTCTCCACGAAGCGGGAAAGCTTCTCCGGTTTATCGGTGCTGATACCCAGCACTTCCACACCGGCTTTTTTTAACTGATCCATGTTATCGCGTAAGCCACAGGCCTGTACGGTACAGCCGGGCGTCATGGCTTTCGGGTAGAAATAAACCAGAACACGCTGTCCCTGGAAGTCGGTTAAATTTACTTGTTCTCCGTCTTGATCCGGCAAGCTAAATTTCGGTGCGATATCACCGGCTTTCAGTGGGTTCATTACTTAACTCCATCCTGTTCATCATGCTGTGAGTAATTGACGACGTTAATACTGCCTTGCGCATTGAGTTCTGTACAGAGTGCTTTAAACGCATCCTCAATATTTGCCGAATCGTGTGACGCAGGGCTATGTGCGGTAATCTGAATAAACAACTGGGCAGCCTTTCCGTTCTCCGCCGGTTGGGTGCGAGAAACCAGTTCGGCAATATTCATTTGATGACTGTCGAAAAGGGCGGTAAAACGCTCAATCAAATGGGGAGAGTCAGGGACATCAACTTGCACCCATACCGTGGCGGGCATCGCCGGGCGGGGACGGGCGGTTGTACGCTTCATCACAATCAATAAATCCAGCTCTGCGCCTTTCAACGGCAAGGTTGATTCAATCAGGGTGATGGCATTCCAGGTACCAGACAACAGCATGATAAATGTAAACTCGTCACCCAGCATGGCCAGTCGGCTGTCTTCAATATTACAGCCACAACTGCTGACATGACGAGTGATGGTGTTCACAATTCCTGGGCGGTCGGCACCCAGCGCAGTAATGACCAGATAGTGTTGCGATGACGATGTCAAACCTGTTCTTCCTTTGAGCGGTGAGGTAATTATAAGGAAAGCATAAAAAAAACATGCATACAACAATCAGAAGGGCTCTGGTCGCTTGCTTTTATTGTCGTACCAAACGTACCATTGAGACACTTGTTTGCACAGAGGATGGCCCATGTTCACGGGAAGTATTGTCGCGCTTATTACGCCGATGGATGAGAAAGGTAAAGTCTGCCGGTCGAGCCTGAAAAAACTGATTGATTATCATGTCGCCAGCGGCACCTCGGCGATCGTTTCGGTTGGCACTACCGGTGAGTCCGCCACGCTGAGTCATGATGAACATGGCGATGTGGTGATGATGACGCTGGAGCTGGCCGACGGGCGTATTCCGGTGATTGCCGGAACTGGCGCCAATGCGACCGCAGAAGCCATTAGTCTGACGCAGCGTTTCAACGACAGCGGTATTGTCGGCTGCCTGACGGTGACGCCTTACTACAACCGCCCGACGCAGGAAGGTTTGTTCCAGCATTTCAAAGCCATCGCTGAACATACTGACTTGCCACAAATTCTGTATAATGTGCCGTCCCGTACTGGCTGCGATATGCTGCCGGAGACCGTGGGTCGTCTGGCGAAAGTAAAAAATATTGTCGCTATCAAAGAGGCCACAGGGAACTTAAGTCGTGTTCACCAGATCAAAGAGCTGGTTTCAGACGATTTTATTCTGCTCAGCGGTGATGACGCGACCGGGCTGGACTTTATGCAGCTCGGTGGTCATGGCGTGATTTCCGTTACCACTAACGTAGCGGCACGTGAAATGGCTGAAATGTGCAAACTGGCGGCAGAAGGGCGTTTTGCCGAGGCGCGGGTGATTAACCAGCGTTTGATGCCGTTACACAACAAACTATTTGTCGAACCCAATCCTATCCCGGTGAAATGGGCATGTAAGGAATTGGGTCTTGTGGCAACCGATACGCTGCGTCTGCCGATGACGCCAATCACGGACAATGCTCGTGATATCGTCAAAGCGGCGCTTAAGCATGCCGGTTTGCTGTAAAGTTTAGGGAGATTTGATGGCTTACTCAGTACAAAAGTCGCGCCTGGCCAAGGTTGCGGGTGTTTCGCTAGTTATGTTGCTCGCGGCCTGTAGTTCTGACTCGCGCTATAAGCGCCAGGTGAGCGGTGATGAATCCTATCTGGAGGCCGCACCGCTTGCTGAGCTTCACGCGCCAGCTGGGATGATTCTGCCGGTCACGACCGGTGATTATAACATCCCGGTAACCAACGGCAGCGGTGCTGTTGGTAAAGCGCTGGATATTCGCCCACCGGCTCAACCGCTGGCATTGGTTAGCGGTGCTCGTACCCAGATCGCAGGTGATACGGCAACGTTGCTGGTGGAGAATGGTCGTAGTAACACGCTGTGGCCGCAGGTCGTTAGCGTGATTCAGGCGAAAAACTACACCATTACCAAACGTGATGATGCCAGTCAGACGCTGACGACCGATTGGGTTGACTGGAACCGTCTTGATGAAGACGAGCAGTATCGCGGACGTTATCAAATCTCGGTTAAACCGCAGGGCTATCAGCAGGCGGTAACGGTGAAACTGGTTAACCTTGAGCAGGCCGGTAAGCCGGTGGCAGATGCTGCATCAATGCAGCGCTACAGCGCTGAGATGATGAACGTTATCTCTGCGGGTCTGGATAAGACCGCCACCGACGCCGCGAATGCCGCGCAGAGCCGCTCTGCCGCCACCATGGATGTTCAGAGCGCCGCCGATGACACCGGCTTGCCGATGCTGGTGGTACGTGGACCGTTCAACGTGGTGTGGCAGCGTCTGCCAGCAGCACTTGAGAAAGTGGGTATGAAAGTGACCGACAGTACTCGTTCTCAGGGCAGCATCGCCGTAACCTACAAACCGCTGTCCGATAGCAACTGGCAGGAACTGGGCGCGAGCGATCCGGGTCTGGTATCCGGCGACTACAAACTGCAGGTCGGTGATTTAGACAACCGCAGCAGCTTGCAGTTTATCGATCCGAAGGGACATACCCTGACGCAAAGCCAGAACGACGCGCTGGTCGCCGTCTTCCAGGCAGCATTCAGTAAGTAAAAATCAAGGGCTGGATAACTCCAGCCCTTTTTTCTGGTATGATACGCAAACGTGTGCGTCAGCAGAAAAACGCAATATTTATCGTTATTTCACACCCAGGAGTAATAAAGATGCAAAAGCAAGCTGAGCTGTATCGTGGTAAAGCGAAGACCGTATACAGCACGGAAAACCCGGACCTGTTGGTGCTCGAATTCCGCAATGATACGTCAGCAGGGGATGGCGCGCGCATCGAACAGTTCGATCGTAAAGGCATGGTGAACAATAAGTTCAACCATTTCATTATGACCAAGCTGCAAGAAGCGGGCATTCCGACCCAAATGGAGCGACTGCTATCCGATACCGAATGTCTGGTGAAAAAACTGGAGATGGTCCCGGTCGAGTGCGTGGTGCGTAACCGCGCGGCAGGTTCCCTGGTGAAGCGTTTAGGCGTTGAGGAAGGTATTGAACTGAATCCGCCGCTGTTTGATCTGTTCCTGAAAAACGATGCTATGCACGATCCAATGATTAACGAGTCCTATTGCGAAACGTTTGGTTGGGTGAGCAAAGAGAATCTGGCACGAATGAAAGAGCTGACCTACAAAGCCAACGACGTGCTGAAGAAAATGTTTGATGACGCGGGTCTGATCCTGGTCGACTTCAAACTTGAGTTTGGTTTGTATAAAGGTGAAGTGGTTCTGGGCGACGAATTCTCTCCGGACGGTAGCCGTCTGTGGGACAAAGAAACGCTGGATAAAATGGACAAAGACCGTTTCCGCCAGAGTCTGGGCGGCCTGATCGAAGCCTATGAAGCTGTCGCACATCGCCTGGGTGTGAAGTTAGACTGATCCCTTCCTGAGCCGGCGATCGCTCTCCGGCTCATCAATTCCCCCCTGGTTTGATGACTCTTTCTTATGGTAATCCTGTTCCGAACCGCCTACGATCATCATCATAATGAATAAAAAGCTGAGGTGATTATGCGCTGGCAAGGGCGTCGCGAAAGCGACAATGTAGAAGACAGACGTAACAGTTCGGGCGGCGGACCTTCTATGGGCGGGCCGGGCTTTCGTTTGCCACGTGGTAAAGGCGGCATCATCCTGCTGATTGTGGTCCTCGTTGCCGGTTATTATGGCGTCGATCTCACCGGGTTAATGACCGGCCAACCTGTTTCGCAGCAGCAATCCACGCGTTCCATCAGTCCGAATGATGATGAAGCGGCCAAATTTACCTCGGTGATCCTCGCCACGACCGAAGACACCTGGGGCCAGCAGTTTGAAAAAATGGGCCGTACTTATCAGCAGCCTAAGCTGGTGATGTACCGTGGCGCGACGCGAACCGGATGTGGAGCAGGCCAGTCAGTGATGGGGCCATTTTATTGCCCTGCGGACGGCACGGTCTATATCGATCTCTCCTTCTATGACGACATGAAAAGTAAGCTCGGTGCTGACGGTGATTTTGCTCAGGGCTATGTCATTGCCCATGAGGTTGGCCACCACGTGCAGAAACTACTAGGCATAGAACCGAAAGTTCGCCAGATGCAGCAGAATGCCTCGCAGGCGGAAGTGAATCGTCTTTCCGTGCGTATGGAGCTGCAGGCCGACTGCTTTGCTGGCGTCTGGGGCAACAGTATGCAGCAGCAGGGCGTGCTGGAAACGGGCGATCTGGAAGAAGCGCTGAACGCCGCCCAGGCAATTGGTGACGATCGCCTGCAGCAGCAGGGGCAGGGACGCGTGGTACCGGACAGCTTTACGCATGGCACCTCTGAACAGCGCTATAGCTGGTTCAAACGTGGTTTTGATAGCGGCGACCCGGCGCAATGTAATACTTTTGGCAAAGGCATTTAAGATCCTGAGGCAGGGATGTCCGATAACACCGCACTGAATGCGTTAACTGAACACATGGCCCGGGAAGGCATCCGTCGTCTGCTGATTATTAGCGGCGAGGGTCTGTGGCCTCAGGAGCGGGCGCTCGCGCTACGCAACACATTACCCGGCGACTGGCTTTGGGTGGGGGCAACGGCTCCCGCTGAACCGTACTGCACGCCGCAAGCGCTACAAACGTTACTGGGGCGTGAGTTTCGCCATGCGGTTTTTGATGCCCGTCAGGGATTTGACGCTGCGGCGTTTGCCGCCCTAAGCGGTACGCTGCGTGCCGGAAGCTGGCTGGTGCTGCTGACGCCCCCCTGGCTGACCTGGCAAACACATCCCGATGTGGATTCACTGCGCTGGAGTGATTGCGCCGAACCTATCCCTACGCCGCACTTTGTCGAACACTTTCAACGGGTGATGACCCGTGACGGACAAACCCTGCACTGGCAACAGCATCAGCCTTTTGCGCCTGGACATTTTCCCGCGCGCGCTCGCTGGCAGCCAGCCAACGGCGAGCCTCAGCCAGAGCAGGCGGTCATTTTACAGCAGCTGCTGGATATGCCGCCCGGCGTGGCGGCGGTAACCGCCGCGCGAGGCCGGGGTAAATCCGCGCTGGCCGGGCAGTTGATATCACGCATGAAGGCAAGCGCCATTGTTACCGCCCCGGCAAAAGCGGCGACGGATGTGCTGGCGCAGTTTGCCGGAGAACGTTATCGCTTTATGGCGCCAGATGCGTTACTCACCGGCAGCGAAACCGCTGACTGGTTGATTGTGGATGAAGCGGCCGCTATTCCCGCCCCGTTGCTGCATCAGCTGGTTTCGCGTTTTCCACGTGTGCTGTTGACTACCACCGTTCAGGGCTACGAGGGAACCGGCAGAGGGTTCTTATTGAAGTTCTGCGCGCGTTTCCCCCATCTTCTGCGTTATGAACTGCAGCAGCCCATCAGGTGGGCTCAGGGGTGTCCGCTGGAACAAACCGTCAGTGAGGCGCTGGTGTTCGACGATGACACTTTTTTGCATCCCCCTCAAGGCGATATCCACTTCTCCACCTTTGAGTCGACGGCCTGGCATAGCAACCCGCATCTGCCGCTGGCGGTATACCGGCTGCTCTCCGGGGCGCATTACCGTACGTCTCCACTGGATTTGCGTCGAATGATGGACGCGCCTGGCCAGCATTTTATGCAGGCATCGGCGGCTGACGCGGTGGTGGGGGCCGTCTGGTTGGTGGATGAAGGCGGCTTATCCGCTGAACTTAGCCAGGCCGTCTGGGCAGGTTATCGTCGTCCAAGAGGAAACCTGGTGGCGCAGTCACTGGCGGCGCACGGCGGCGATCCGTTGGCGGCAACGCTCATTGGGCGGCGGGTAAGCCGAATTGCGGTTCATCCTGCTCGCCAGCGAGAAGGTATCGGGCAGCAGTTGATTATGCAGGCCCAGCGTTACTCCACGCAGTGTGACTATCTGTCGGTCAGTTTTGGGTATACGGTCGAGCTATGGCGTTTCTGGCAGCGCTGTGGTTTTGTTCTGGTGCGTATGGGCAATCACCGCGAAGCCAGCAGCGGCTGCTATACCGCCATGGCGTTATTGCCCATCAGCGAGGCGGGAAAACGCCTGGCCGCAACCGAACACCTGCGCCTGCGTCGGGATGCTGACGTTCTGGCACAGTGGAACGACGAGGTGCTCCCGGTTGCGCCGCTGAAAGAGACTACGCTTAATAATGACGACTGGCAGGCGCTGGCCGGATTTGCTTTTGCACACCGACCGCTGCTCACTTCGTTAGGCTGTCTGAGTCGTCTGCTCCAGCGCAGCGAGCTACCTCTCCCGGCATTGCGCGGATGTATCGATGAGAGATGCCGCGACGCTGAACTGTGCCAGCGACTGAAGGTGTCCGGGCGTAAAGCGTTGTTGCTGGTTCAGCGGGCTGAGGCGGCGCAGGCGTTGGCCCAGATCGATGCGGAACGGACGCAACGGCTACAGAACCGCATTATGCAATGGCAATTTTTTCACTAACTTCTTCAATTTCCTGGCATGGTCATTGCGATTAAGCGGCGTAGAATTACTCTTATCAGTTAAGGAGATCGCCATGAAACATGACCATTTTGTTGTTCAAAGTCCCGATAAACCCGCGCAACAGCTGTTGCTGTTGTTTCATGGCGTCGGCGATAACCCGGTTGCTATGGGCGAAATTGGTTCCTGGTTCGCCCCGCTGTTCCCGGATGCGCTGATTGTCAGCATTGGGGGGGCACAGCCTTACGGTTCCACCGGCGGACGTCAGTGGTTTTCGGTGCAGGGTGTAACGGAAGAGAACCGTCAGGAGCGGGTTGATGCCATCATGCCGGTGTTTATCGAAACCGTGCGTTACTGGCAGAAGCAAAGCGGCGTTTCGCCTCAGGCTACCGCGCTGATTGGTTTTTCTCAGGGGTCTATTATGTCGCTTGAGAGCATCAAAGCCGAGCCGGGACTGGCGTCGCGGGTCATTGCCTTCAATGGCCGCTACGCCACTTTGCCGGAGACGGCAACCACCGCGACGACAGTGCATTTGATTCACGGCGGGGAAGACCGGGTGATCGAGTTATCTCACGCCGTTGCCGCGCAGGAAGCATTAATTCGTGCCGGAGGGGATGTGACGCTGGATATCGTCGAGGATCTTGGCCATGCCATTGACGATCGCAGCATGCAGTTTGCGCTCGATCATTTGCGGTTTACCGTACCGAAGCACTACTTCGATGAAGCACTAAGCGGCGGTAAGCCCCACGATGATGATGTGATCGAAATGATCTAGCCCGTAGGCCGGATAAGGCGAGGCCGCCATCCGGTACTTAATGCCGGGTGGCGCTAACGCTTACCGGGCCTACGGGACTGCGTTTATTTCTTCGGCTGATCCTTGTTCGGCCAGTCATCGTCATCATCCCATTTATCGTTAAAGTCACGATGCGGGGGAAGCTCCGGTTTATTGGCGAGAAATTTTTTATGGTCAACGCGCTTGAGATCTTTAATCACGTTCAGCAGTACGCCTACCAGAAAAACCAGTACTAAAATCCACCAATACTTTGCCAGCAAGTCCATGCTCATTTCCTCTTGCAGGAACGCTCATCAGGCGACGAGCTGCTCCATGATACGTTGATACATACGGGCAAGCAGCTGCAGGTCGGCGGCATTAACACATTCATTAATTTTATGAATGGTGGCATTGACCGGCCCAAGTTCTACTACCTGCGCCCCCATGCGGGCAATAAAGCGCCCGTCGGATGTCCCGCCTGTAGTCAGTAACTGCGGTTTAATTTCATTATAGTGCTCAATGGCGTTGACCACTGCATCCACCAGTTTACCGCGATCCGTCAGGAACGGCTGACCGGAAAGCCACCAGTCGACGGTATAACGCAGCTGATGCTTATCCAGCAGCGCCAGCACCCGCGATTTGATCATCTCATCGTTGAGTTCGGTGCTGAACCGGAAGTTGAACTGGACAAAAAGCTCGCCGGGGATGACGTTATTGCTGCCGGTTCCTGCCTGAATATTGGCAATCTGCATGCTGGTCGCGGGGAAAAATTCATTGCCCTGATCCCATTCAATGCCTACCAGTTCATTCAGCATTGGCGCAGCGCGGTGTACCGGGTTATCGGCCAGATGCGGATAGGCCACGTGTCCCTGAACCCCGTGAATCGTCAGGTTGCAGGTCAGCGAACCCCGACGCCCGTTTTTGACCACGTCGCCGACGATTTCAGTACTGGACGGCTCGCCGACCAGGCAATAGTCCAGTCGCTCGTTACGGGCCATCAGCGCTTCAACCACCTTTACAGTGCCATTTTTCGCGCTGGCTTCTTCGTCAGAGGTGATTAAAAATGCCAGACGGCCTTTATGATTAGGATGTTGGGCGACAAAGCGTTCTGCCGCCACGACCATCGCCGCCAGTGAACCTTTCATATCCGCAGCGCCGCGCCCGAACAGCAGGCCGTCGCGGATTGTCGGTTCAAATGGCGGATTGATCCAGCGATCAACATCGCCGGCAGGCACGACGTCGGTGTGACCGGCAAATGCCAGCGTCTCACCCTGTCCGCGCCATGCCCAAAAATTCTGTGTGTCACCAAAATCCATACGCTCAACGGTAAAACCTACCGCGCGCAGGCGCTCAATCATTAACGCCTGGCACCCGGCATCATCCGGGCTCAGAGAAGGACGGCGAATAAGCTGCTGTGTCAGCTCAATAACCGGGCACGACATAGACTACACCTCATTAAAAAACAGAGTATAACTGGATTCACTAAAACCCAGCAGCATAGGCTTACCCGGCGCGCAGAGCAATGGGCGTTTGATAATTGCAGGCATTTCAATCATCAACGCGGCGGCGGCGTCAGCCGTGGTGATGTGGCTACGCGTGGCTTCGTCCAGTTTACGCCAGGTGGTCCCGCGCGTATTGAGCAGCGCCTCCCAGCCTAACTCGCTGATAAAGGACTGCATGAGTGCGTTATCCAGACCGTCAACGCGATAATCATGGAAGCGGTACTCAATACCGCGTCCCTCCAGCCAGCGTCGGGCTTTTTTAATTGTATCGCAGTTTTTAATGCCGTAAAGGGTGATCATTTGAATCCTTATTGACGTAATTTGAATATTTATTCTTAATCTGTGTTATTGCAGATAATACATAGTGTCACTCAATCGTTATAGAAAAATATAACATTGTTGAACAACAGTGAATAATGATTCCTGAAAGTTCCAGAATCAGGGATGGCGTAAAATTCAGAATTTACTGCTTTGCATCTGACTGTTTTTCCATCAGAATTGTCAAAGTCGTAGATTATGTATGAATATTTCAAAATATTGCCGTAAGTCACATAAAATTTATGGGTATAGCGCATAGTGATGACATACACCCCACACTCGGGAGGATGCAATCACAACCATTGGTTAAATTGTCTTCTTTTAATGATGATGATTTCGTAGAATGCTCATAATAATAAGAGAGGTTGTTATGATTGAACGTGAACTGGGGAACTGGAAAGACTTTATCGAAGTGATGCTTCGTAAATAAATTTCTGGCAGACATCCTGATCCCGCAAGGGATAAAAAAAGGCGACTCATAATAAGTCGCCTTTTTTGTGCCCTGATTATTCCGGGCGTGGCTTCAACGGGAAGCGCCTGCGTACCAGCACAAAAAACAGAGGCACGAAGTAAATAGCCAAAATGGTGGCGGATATCATCCCGCCCATCACGCCGGTCCCTACCGCATGCTGACCGCCGGAGCCTGCGCCGCTGCTGATGGTCATCGGCAGCACCCCGAAGATAAACGCCAGTGAGGTCATTAAAATTGGACGTAAACGCTGACGACAGGCGTGCAGTGTGGCGTCGAGCAAATCGTGTCCTTTTTCATTCATTTCATTCGCGAACTCAACAATTAATATCGCGTTTTTCGCCGACAGCCCGATAACAGTCAATAGCCCGACCTGGAAATAAACGTCGTTTTCCAGACCGCGTATCCAGGTCGCCAGCAGCGCGCCAATCACCCCCAACGGCACTACCAGCATGACGGAGAACGGTACCGACCAGCTTTCGTACAGTGCCGCCAGACACAGGAACACCACCAGCAGCGAAATAGCGTACAGGGCAGGGGCCTGAGAGCCCGAGAGCCGTTCCTGGTAAGACATCGCCGTCCATTCGAGGCCAAATCCGGTCGGAAGCTGATGCACCAGCGATTCCATCACGTCCATTGCCGTCCCGGTACTGACGCCGGGCGCGGCTTCGCCGACGATCTCGACGGCAGAGTAGCCGTTGTAGCGTTCCAGACGCGGTGAACCGGTTTCCCAGCGCGAGGTGGCAAACGCCGAGAACGGCACCATACCACCGCTATTGTTGCGCACGTACCACAGGTTGATGTCGTCAGGGAGCATGCGATATTTCGCCGCCGCCTGCACGTAGACTTTTTTCACACGGCCGCGGTCCATAAAGTCATTGACGTAACTGGAGCCCCAGGCTGTCTGCAGCGTGTCGTTGATATCATCGATAGAAACCCCCAACGCCTGTGCTTTGCGCTGATCGATATCAATTTGCAGCTGCGGGCTGTCGTCGAGGCCATTATGACGTACGCGGGTGAGAGAGGTGTCCTTCCCGGCAAGTTCTATCAGTTTGTCCCGTGCGGCCATTAACGCGTCATGACCCGCACCGGCGTGATCCTGCAACTCCATATCAAAACCGGCAGAGCTACCCAGGCCGCTGATGGCCGGAGGGCTGCTGGCAAAAACGCGCGCCTCTTTAATCTGGTTAAAGGCTTTGGTGGCGCGTTCGATAATGGCAAATGAGGTGCCGGTGGTGGCGTCACGATCGTCCCAGTCTTTTAAGCGGACGAACATACGCGCTACGTTCTGCCCGTTGCCACCAGGGCCAGAGCCGACGGTTGAGAAGACCGACATGATGTTGTCTTTTTCATGGGTGAAATAATACTTCTCGACTTCTTCCACCACTTTTAATGTTTGCTGCTGCGTGGAACCGCTGGGCAGCTGTACCGAGGTGGTAAACATGCCGCGGTCTTCCAGCGGCAGGAACGAGGTTGGCAGGCGCAGGAACAGGAATACCATGCCGCCGAGCAGCAAGCCGTAGATCAGGATCCAGCGCAGGCTGCGATGTAAAATTCGGGCAACGCCTTTTTCATAGCGTTCAGCATTGCGGTTAAACATGCGGTTAAACCAGCCGAAGAACCCGGTCTGACCGTGATGTTCGCCCTTGTGCAGCGGCTTGAGCAATGTGGCGCACAGGGCCGGGGTCAGGATCATCGCCACCAGCACCGACAGCACCATTGCCGAGACGATGGTTATCGAGAATTGGCGGTAAATCGCCCCGGTGGTGCCACCGAAGAAGGCCATCGGGATAAATACCGCGGACAGCACCATGGCGATACCCACCAGCGCACCCTGGATCTGCCCCATCGATTTCCGCGTGGCTTCACGCGGCGAGAGGCCTTCCTCGCTCATGATGCGCTCGACGTTCTCCACCACCACAATGGCATCATCGACCAGCAGGCCTATGGCCAGCACCATCGCAAACATCGTCAGCGTGTTGACGCTGTAACCAAAGGCATAGAGCACGGAGAAGGTGCCCATTAACACCACCGGGACGGCGATGGTTGGGATAAGCGTCGCACGGAAGTTTTGCAGGAACAGATACATCACGAGGAAGACCAGCGCGATGGCTTCCAGCAGCGTTTTGACCACGTCGATAATCGACGCTTTGACGAAGGAGGTGGTTTCATACGCCACCTTGTATTCCAGTCCGTGCGGGAAATATTGCGACAGCTCATTCAGGCGATTGATAACCAGATTCGCTGTCGCCATTTCATTGGCGCCAGAGGCTAATTTAACCCCCAGACCGGAGGCCGGATTGCCGTTAAAGCGGCTGAGGTAATCGTATTTCTCTGCGCCCATTTCGACTGTGGCGACGTCGCCCAGTTTGACGTCGGAACCGTCCTGGTTCACGCGCAGCGTAATCGCGCGGAAATCGTCCGGCGTTTGTAGCAATGACTGAGCATTGATCGTCGCATTCAGCGCCTGTTTGTCCACCGAAGGCGTACCGCCAAGTTGGCCGACTGCAATTTGCGCATTTTGCGACTCGATAGCGTCAGTGACGTCTTTGGCGGTCATCTGGAAGCTGTTCAGCTTGGCCGGATCGAGCCAGATACGCATGGAGTATTGAGAGCCGTAGGCGTCAATATCCCCCACGCCGTTAATACGGCTGAGCGGGTCCTGAATATTACTCGCCACGTAGTCGGCAATATCCTGCTTGTCCATTGAACCGTCGGTGGAGACAAAGGCGATAGTCAGGATATTGGTATCCCCGGTTTTACGTACCGTCACCCCCTGATCCTGTACCGCCTGCGGCAGCTTACGCATCGCCGACTGCAGTTGGTTTTGTACCTGCTGTACGGCTTCGTCAGGATCGGTCCCTGCCACAAAACTTAGCGTCACCGACGCCTGGCCGGTCCCGCTGCTTTGCGACGACATATACATCAGGTTATCGAGACCAGTCATGTTCTGTTCGATAACCTGGGTCACGGTGTTTTCCAGCGTTTGTGCCGACGCGCCTGGATAGTTCGCGGTGACGCGCACGTTCGGCGGCGCCAGATCGGGATATTGCTCAACGGGCAGCGAAAAAATAGCCAGGGTTCCTGTGAGACACAACAGGATAGCTAACACCCAAGCAAAAATGGGGCGATCGATAAAAAAATTCGCCATTAAAAGGGGACCTCGTGTTTCTGCGTATATTTGTGGGTATGACCTGCTTCACTGTAGCGGCAAGGTACGAGCCAAACGTGGAGAAAAAAAGAAGATAATGTAAATTATCATACGCGTTTACAGCGTACCTTTCGTGCCAACGCCGTCTGGACTGGGTGCAGACCAGACGGTGCATTGCTGTTCTTTACGTTAGCTGACTTTCTGTCTCTGCCGATCGAAAACTAATGCTGACCAGCGTTCCGCCCCCGGAGGGTTGCGAGAAGGTCAGTGTACCGCTGAGTCTTTCTGCTCGCTCACGCATAATATTCAAACCATAGTGTCCCGCGGGTTCTTGCGGGTCACCGATACCGACGCCGTTATCGCGGATATACACGGTATGATTCCCATCCGGCGCGGTCACGCAGCTGACGGCAATTTCGCTCGCACTGGCGTGTTTAATGGCATTCAACACTGCTTCACGAACGATCTGCAACAGGTGCACCTGCATTTGCGCATCCAGTGCCAGCGTCGGTAACCGGCAATCGAGCGTCAGTTTAGCCGACGTTTGGTTTTGCAGCGTTTCCAGCATTTCGTGCAAGGCAGAAGGCAGATCGGCCTGCTGTAAGGTCAGGCGGAAGGTGGTGAGCAGCTCGCGCAACTGGCGATACGCATCATTCAACGCCTGGGAGAAATCGGCCATGATGCCCTGCGCCGGGGCATTATCTTCCGGAATCGAACGCTTCAGTAGCGTTAACTGAATGCGCAAATAAGACAGCACCTGCGCCAGCGAGTCGTGGAGTTCACGCGCGATGGTCGCTCGCTCTTCCATTAACAACAGCTGCTGAAAATGTTTTTGCGCCTGATTGAAGTACAGCCCGCGACCCAGCATGGTTGACACGCTATTAAGCAGCGGTGTGGACGCACTCACGTTAGGGCTTTGCCAGTGTAGTTCTCCATAGACGGTCTCCTGCATGGTGACCGGCAGGATCTGCATCGGCAGTTCGGGGCTTTTAGTCCCTTCGCTGATCCGCCAGTTATCACCGACGGTGAGTTCCAGGAAATATGCAGCGTCGTGCTCGCGAACGATCTGTAAAATATGGCGGAAGCAGTGCACGTCAATTTGGCTGGTATTCAGCGCCTGAGAGCACTGATACAGCACTTCCAGGCGGCGATTGGCTTCGTGAAGGTCGTGTGTTTTCTCCGCCACGGAGGCTTCCAGCGAGCGGTACAGTTTATGCAGTTCACTCGACATCTGGCTAAACGTCTTCGCCAGCAGCCCCAGTTCGTTGGGCAAGCCGGTATCCAGTTGGGGGATATCAAACTGACCGTGTTCAATCTGCTGGCTGGCCATCACCAGGTTATTGAGTGGACGTACTACCTGCTGGCGAATACGCCGCAAAGTAAAGAACACCAGGGTGAATATGCCGATCCCGCCCGCCAGCGATATGCCAAACACCAGCATCACTTTGCGCTCAGCATAATGCTGCAACGCCAGCACGAAGAGGTCGATTTGATTGACATAGTTGTTGATATTGGCCTGATACCAGGGCAAATCGCCGCTTATCAGTCGGGTGTTCATTTCCAGCCAGTTCGCATGCAGACGTCCATAGCGACTTTTTACTGCCTCTGGAACATACCAGGCGTTCAGATTTTGTAATGCCGGCGCGTTTAACGCCTGCTGGAAAAGCTGGCGATGGGCGTTGAGTTGTGGGCTTTGGCTTTGCAGGTCATACCCCAGCCGATAACTTTGCATACGCAGGGAACCGGCAATATTAATTGCCTCCGCGTCGCGCAAACTGCTGGTGAGCGTAAGCAGCGCAATGCCCGTAGAGAGAATTGACAGCAGCACGATGTAGAAAAAAGCCTTGGCTAAACTGGCCGAGACAGGACGCTTTACCGTCACTCGCACATCCTCACACAATGCGCCTCGCGCCTGGTTGCAGCCCGAACGACTCAGTGTATTTGTTAAATGTTAATAAAATCGCCATGAAACAGGATGGTAACTGAAACACAATTTCATATGCGATGAAATAAATTGATCTGCCACAGGTTCTGGATAAATAGTTGTACTTTCTGGGCAAATGGACATTGCCGCTCACTTCAGGGTCGGTTAATAACAGTCATATAAAGAATAAGGTTTTTGCAACCAAAAAAGAAGGAAGCCATGAATCGTTTTATTATGGTCAACAGCCAACAGTGCCTGGGATGCCACGCCTGTGAGGTCGCCTGTGTCATGGCGCATAACGATGAGCGGCATGTCCTGAGCCAACGGCATTTTCAGCCGCGCATTACCGTCATCAAACATCAACACCAGCGCAGTGCGGTGACTTGCCGCCACTGTGAAGACGCGCCCTGTGCCAGAAGCTGTCCGAATGGCGCAATCAGTCATGACAATGACAGCGTGCAGGTGAACGCGAAAAAGTGTATTGGCTGTAAATCCTGCGTTGTTGCCTGTCCTTTTGGCACGATGCAGATCGTACTGACACCGGTGGCGAAAGGAAAGGTGAAAGCGACCGCGCATAAGTGCGATTTGTGTCAGGGGCGGGAAGAAGGACCGGCCTGCGTTGAGAACTGTCCGGCGCAGGCGCTACAGCAGGTGACTGAAAGCTCACTTGCCGGTCTTTCAAAAGCACGCAGGCTGCGCGCAGCCAGTCAGGAGTGTCAACCCTGGCATGCGATTGCCAGCGGAGTGACGCAGCATGTCACCAGTAAAGTTGAACAAATGCGGGCCACGCCCCCGCGCGGTGAGCCCGATAAACTGCCGATTGAAGCCCGTAAAACCAGCTTTGATGAAATTTATTTGCCGTTCCGCACGGCGCAGGCTGAACGGGAAGCCTCCCGCTGCCTGAAGTGTGGCGAGAACAGTATTTGCGAGTGGACGTGCCCGCTGCACAACCATATTCCACAGTGGATCGAACTGGTGAAAGCCGGAAACATTGACGCAGCGGTTGAGCTTTCGCACCAGACCAACTGTCTGCCGGAAATTACCGGACGCGTCTGTCCGCAGGACCGGCTCTGCGAAGGGGCTTGTACGGTACGTGATGAACACGGTGCGGTCACCATTGGCAATATTGAACGTTACATCTCCGACCGCGCGTTGAGCAAAGGGTGGAGACCGGACCTAAGTCATGTACAGAAAGTCGATAAACGCGTCGCCATTATCGGTGCGGGTCCGGCGGGGCTGGCTTGTGCGGATGTGTTAACCCGCAACGGCGTTAGCGCCACCGTCTTCGATCGCCATCCTGAAATTGGCGGCTTACTGACGTTTGGTATTCCGGCCTTCAAACTGGATAAATCATTGCTGGCGCGCCGTCGTGAAATCTTCAGTGCCATGGGTATTCATTTCGAGCTGAACTGCGAAGTCGGCAAGGACGTGACGCTGGCCGCGTTGCTGGAAGACTACGATGCGGTGTTTGTGGGCGTCGGGACCTATCGTTCGATGAAAGCGGATCTGCCGAATGAAGACGCCCCTGGGGTGTATGACGCGCTACCGTTCCTGATTGCCAATACCAAGCAGGTGATGGGACTGGATGAACTGCCAGAGGAGCCGTTTATTGACACCGCCGGACTGAACGTCGTGGTCCTCGGTGGCGGCGATACGGCCATGGACTGCGTGCGTACCGCGCTGCGCCACGGGGCAAGCCAGGTCACCTGCGCTTACCGTCGGGATGAAGCCAACATGCCCGGCTCGAAAAAAGAGGTCAAAAATGCCCGCGAAGAGGGGGCTAACTTTGAATTTAACGTCCAGCCAGTTGAGCTGGTGCTGAATGCTGAAGGGCGCGTCAGCGGCGTGCGTTTCTTACGCACCCAACTCGGTGAACCTGATGCGCAGGGGCGGCAGCGTCCGGTTCCCATCGCCGGGAGTGAATTTGTGATGCCTGCCGATGCGGTGATCATGGCGTTTGGTTTTCATCCGCACGGCATGCCATGGCTGGAGGCGCACGGCGTGAAGGTTGATAGCTGGGGGCGGATCGCTGCTGACGTTGAGAGCGCTTACCGTTATCAAACCACGAACCCGAAGATTTTTGCCGGGGGGGATGCGGTGCGCGGAGCCGATCTGGTGGTGACGGCCATGGCGGAAGGGCGTCATGCCGCACAGGGGATCGTCGACTGGCTGGGTATAAAATCAGTTAAATCTCACTAATCAGCGGGTAGGCCGGATAAAACGCGTTAGCGTTGCCATCCGGCAATATGCCGTATGAATGCCTGATGGCGCTTCGCTTATCAGGCCTACATTGTTCTAAGACAAACCCGGTTTCACGGCGTAGTATTATTGCTCACTTCTCTCCGTGGAGCCGGTATGTCGCAAAAAATTACCCTCATCAAAGACAAAGTCCTTTCCGATAACTACTTCATCCTGCGCAATATCACCTATGAACTGACCCGTAGCAACGGCGAGGTCATCCGCCACAAACGCGAGGTTTACGATCGCGGTAACGGGGCCACCATCCTGCTGTATAACCCGGAGAAAAAGACCGTGGTGTTGATCCGCCAGTTTCGCGTCGCGACCTGGGTCAACGGTAACGAAAGCGGACAGCTAATAGAAACCTGCGCCGGACTGCTGGACAACGACGAGCCGGAAGCCTGCATTCGCAAAGAGGCGATAGAAGAGACCGGCTATGAAGTGGGTGAGGTGCGTAAACTGTTTGAGTTGTACATGTCGCCGGGCGGCGTGACCGAATTAATCCACTTTTTTATCGCGCAATACAGTGACAGCCAGCGGGCGAATGCCGGCGGCGGCGTTGAAGATGAAGATATTGAGGTTCTGGAGCTCCCCTTCACGCAGGCGCTGGAGATGATCAAAACCGGTGAGATCCGAGATGGTAAAACGGTGCTATTGCTGAACTATTTGCAGTCGTCACATCTCATGGACTCATGATCGGGATTTATATTTCTTTACAAAATAACGGCCAATCCGACGATTCTGATTGAGCCTCATCAATCGCGCAAGGAAGATACGGCTCAGGTTGTTGGTTTTGACTTCGGGGTTGTACCGTCCATGCGCTATCGCGTTATTTTCATCTTTCTGCTCGGTTTGCTGCCGGTCCGCTTTTTGTGGGCGGCTCCTGCGCAGCAGGCATTTTCCGACTGGCAGGTGACCTGCAATAACCAGAATTTTTGCGTGGCGCGCAATACCGGTGAACATCACGGCCTGGTGATGACCCTAAGCCGCAGCGCCGGGGCGCATACCGACGCGGTGTTGCGCATCGAACTGGGGGGACTGGACTCCCCCGATGCCAAAGAGGCAGAGATTGCGCCGCGTTTGCTGCTCGACGGCGCACCGCTGCCGTTGACCGGTGAACACTGGAATATAACGCCCTGGCATCTGATGACTGACGATCCTGTCACCATTAGCGCCTTTTTACAGACCGTGCAAAACGCGCAGGCTATTACCCTGCAAAAAGGGGGGCAAACCCTGTCGCTGGCAGGACTGAAAGCCGCGCTGTTGTTTATTGACGCACAGCAAAAACGTGTAGGCAGTGAAACCGCCTGGATACAAAAAGGTGACGAGCCGCCGCTCAGCGTGCCACCGGCTCCCGCCCTGAAAGGTGTGGCCATCGTGAATCCCACGCCAACGCCGCTGTCTGAACAAGAACGCAGCGACCTGCTGGATTATGGGAACTGGCGGATAAACGGGTTGCGTTGTTCGCTCGACCCGATGCGTCGTGAGGTGCGGGTGTCTGCGTTAACGGACGACAAAGCGCTGCTGATGATCGGCTGTGAGGCCGGGGCATATAACACCATCGATTTGGCATGGATTGTGTCCCGCAGCAAACCGCTGACCTCCCGCTCCGTGCGGTTGAGTCTGCCGTTTAAAACGGATGCAGAAAGCAATGATATGGAGTTGACCAATGCTGCGTTCGATGAAAAATCGCGCGAGCTGATTACGCTCGCCAAGGGCCGAGGTTTGTCGGACTGCGGTATCCAGACTCGCTGGCGTTTTGACGGCCAGCGTTTTCGTCTGGTGCGTTATGCGCAGGAGCCAAGCTGTGATAACTGGCATGGCCCCGACGCCTGGCCCACATTGTGGATCACCCGTTAAGCACCTTATGTGCTTTTTCGACAATGTTCTCCACCGTAAAGCCGAAAAACGGGAATAATTTGTCCGCCGGGGCGGATTCCCCATAGCCGGTCATGCCGACAATCGCGCCTTTCAAACCGACGTATTTGTACCAGTAATCGGCAATGCCTGCTTCGACCGCCACGCGTGCGCTGACGTTTGCTGGCAGGACCGATTCACGGTATGCCTCGTCCTGGGCGTCGAAGATATCCGTTGAGGGCAGGGAGACCACGCGAACGTTACGCCCTTCACCCGTCAATTTCTCTGCCGCCAGCAGCGTGATCTCCATCTCTGACCCGGTAGCAATCAGGATAATATCCGGCTTCCCCCCGCCGTCTTTCAGCACGTAGCCGCCGCGGGCAATCTCTTTGACCTGCTCAGGCGTGCGTTCAACCTGTGCCAGGTTCTGCCTGGAAAGGATCAGCGCCGTGGGACCGTTATGGCGCTCAACGGCCAGTTTCCAGCCTACCGCCGCTTCGACCTGATCGCACGGACGCCAGGTGCTGAAGTTGGGCGTCAGGCGTAGGCTGGCGAGCTGCTCTACCGCCTGGTGAGTCGGACCGTCTTCCCCCAGACCAATCGAGTCGTGGGTATAGACCATGATCTGTCGGGCCTTCATTAATGCTGCCATGCGTGCGGCGTTACGGGCGTATTCGACAAACATCAGGAAGGTGGCGGTATACGGGACAAAACCGCCATGATGGGCGATGCCGTTGGCAATGGCTGTCATGCCAAATTCACGCACGCCGTAGTGAATGTAATTCCCGGCCGGGTCGTCTTTCAGCGAGGTTGAGCCTTTCCAGATGGTCAGGTTGCTGGGGGCGAGATCGGCAGAACCGCCAAGCAGTTCGGGCAGCATCGGGCCATAGACGTTGAGGGTGTTTTGCGATGCCTTACGGGTGGCAATTTTTGCCGGATTAGCCTGCAATTCGCGAATGTATTTCTCGGTACTCTTTTCCCACTCTTTTGGCAGCCCACCACGCATCCGGCGGGTAAACTCTGCTGCCAGTTCAGGATGTGCTTGCTGGTACGCGGAGAAGGTCGTATTCCAGTCCTGCTGGGCTTTTTCGCCTTTTTCCCGCGCGTCCCAGGCCCGATAAATCTCTTTGGGGATGTGAAAGGCGGGATGATGCCAGCCCAGCTTCTGGCGGGTCAACGCCACTTCTTCTTCACCCAGTGCCGCGCCGTGCGCCTCTTCTTTCCCGGCCTTATTCGGCGAGCCAAAGCCAATTACCGTCCGGCAGATAATGAGTGATGGCTTATCGGTCACGCTTTGGGCTTCCAGAATGGCTTTCTTCACCGCTTCAGGATCGTGCCCGTCTATCTCGTGTACCACATGCCAGTGATACGCTTCAAAGCGCTTCGCGGTATCGTCGGTAAACCAGCCTTTGGTTTCGCCATCAATAGAGATGCCGTTGTGGTCGTAAAAGCCGATCAGCTTGCCCAGTCCCAGCGTCCCCGCCAGCGAACAGACTTCGTGGGAAATCCCTTCCATCAGGCAGCCGTCGCCCATAAAAACATAGGTGAAATGGCTGACAATCTCATGGCCCGGCTGATTAAACTGCGCGGCCAGCGTTCGTTCGGCCACCGCCAGCCCGACGGCGTTCGCCAGGCCCTGACCCAATGGCCCGGTGGTGGTTTCCACGCCCGGCGTGTAGCCCAGTTCCGGGTGCCCGGGCGTTTTTGAATGCAGCTGGCGGAAGTTCTTTAACTCGTCCAACGGCAGGTCGTAACCGGAAAGATGCAGCAGGCTGTAAAGCAGCATTGAGGCGTGACCGTTGGACAAAATAAACCGGTCACGATCGTACCAGTGAGGATCGCTCGGGTTATGGCGGAGAAAATCGTTCCACAGCACTTCGGCAATATCGGCCATGCCCATCGGTGCGCCGGGATGTCCGGAGTTGGCTTTCTGGACCGCATCCATACTCAGCGCACGAATGGCATTGGCAAGCTCTTTACGGGTCATAGGAAATACTCCTTGAAAAGTAAAGTGTTAGAGCGTGTGTTAATTCACACTTTTGGAGAATTTGCAGGCGTTGTCAGCAAAAAGCATAGCAGACAGGCATGGTATTGCTGGCTTAAGCAGGTAACATGGCTGTTATAAATTGATAACAAATTCTTTCTTTGAGTAGTGAGAGTTTGGCGACCTTCAAAGTTTGCGCCGCTAACTGAGGTGATAATGTGCGGCTCTGCAAAAGGGTTACCTGCGCCACTTTATTGATCGATACGTGAAAGGAACAACAAGATGGATGACCAGTTAAGACAAAGCGCCCTCGATTTCCACGAGTTTCCAGTACCCGGCAAAATTCAGGTTTCGCCAACCAAACCCCTTGCCACCCAACGTGACCTGGCGCTGGCCTATTCACCCGGTGTTGCAGCCCCGTGTCTGGAAATCGAAAAAGACCCGCTGGCGGCCTACAAATACACCGCGCGCGGCAACCTGGTGGCGGTGATTTCCAACGGTACTGCGGTACTGGGGCTGGGCAACATTGGTGCGCTGGCCGGCAAACCGGTGATGGAAGGGAAAGGCGTTCTGTTTAAGAAATTTGCCGGGATTGACGTGTTCGATATTGAAGTCGACGAACTCGATCCGGATAAATTTATTAACGTGGTGGCGGCCCTTGAGCCGACGTTTGGCGGCATCAACCTCGAAGATATTAAAGCGCCGGAATGCTTCTACATAGAGCAAAAACTGCGTGAGCGCATGAATATTCCGGTATTCCATGACGACCAGCACGGCACGGCTATCATTAGCACCGCTGCGATCCTCAACGGTCTGCGGGTGGTGGAGAAGAATATCTCTGATGTGCGTATGGTGGTGTCCGGTGCGGGGGCGGCGGCGATTGCCTGTATGAACCTGCTGGTGGCGCTGGGCATGCAGAAGCACAACATTGTGGTCTGCGACTCCAAAGGTGTGATTTACAAAGATCGCGAACCAAATATGGCTGAAACCAAAGCAGCCTACGCGGTGGAAGATGACGGCAAGCGTACACTGGATGACGTGATTGACGGGGCTGACATCTTCCTTGGCTGTTCCGGCCCGAAAGTGCTGAGCCAGGAGATGGTCAAGAAAATGGCGCGTGCGCCGATGATTCTGGCGCTGGCCAACCCGGAACCGGAAATTCTGCCGCCGCTGGCGAAAGAAGTGCGTTCCGATGCCATTATTTGTACCGGTCGCTCCGACTACCCGAACCAGGTCAACAACGTCCTGTGCTTCCCGTTCATCTTCCGCGGTGCGCTGGACGTGGGTGCCACTGCAATCAACGAAGAGATGAAGCTGGCGGCGGTACACGCTATTGCGGAACTGGCGCATGCTGAGCAGAGCGAAGTGGTGGCCTCCGCCTATGGCGATCAGGACCTGAGCTTTGGCCCGGAATACATCATTCCTAAGCCGTTTGACCCGCGTCTGATTGTCAAAATTGCACCGGCGGTGGCGAAAGCGGCCATGGACTCCGGCGTGGCAACGCGCCCGATTGCCGACTTTGATGCGTACATCGATAAGCTGAGTGAGTTTGTCTACAAAACCAACCTTTTCATGAAGCCGATTTTCTCGCTGGCACGCAAAGCGCCGAAGCGCGTGGTGCTGACGGAAGGGGAAGAGGCGCGCGTGCTGCATGCGACCCAGGAATTGATCACCTTAGGTCTGGCGAAGCCGATCCTGATTGGCCGTCCGAGCGTGATCGAAATGCGCATCCAGAAACTGGGGCTGCAGATCAAAGCCGGTGTTGATTTTGAGATCGTCAACAACGAATCCGATCCGCGCTTCAAAGAGTACTGGAGTGAGTATTATCAGATCATGAAGCGCCGGGGGATCACCCAGGAGCAGGCGCAGCGTGCGGTGATTGCCAACACCACGGTGATTGGTGCGATCATGGTGCAACGCGGTGAAGCGGATGCGATGATCTGCGGCACGATTGGCGACTATCACGAGCATTTCAGCGTGGTGAAAGCGGTATTTGGTCACCGCGACGGTGTGCATACGGCGGGGGCGATGAACGCGCTGTTGCTGCCAAGCGGCAACACCTTTATCGCCGATACCTACGTTAACGATGACCCGACGCCGGATCAGCTGGCGGAAATCGCCGTGATGGCGGCCGAAACCGTACGGCGTTTTGGTATCGAACCGAAGGTGGCATTGCTGTCGCACTCCAACTTTGGCTCTTCCAACTGTCCGTCGGCCAGCAAAATGCGCGCAGCGCTGGAGCTTATCAAGGTGCGTGCGCCAGAACTGATGATCGACGGTGAGATGCACGGTGACGCCGCGCTGGTAGAAAGCATTCGTAATGATCGGATGCCGGACAGTCCGCTGAAAGGCTCCGCCAATATTCTGGTGATGCCGAATATGGAAGCGGCGCGTATTAGTTACAACTTACTACGCGTGTCCAGCTCTGAAGGCGTAACGGTCGGCCCGGTGCTGATGGGTGTGGCGAAACCGGTTCATGTATTAACGCCGATCGCCTCTGTTCGTCGTATCGTGAATATGGTGGCGCTGGCGGTTGTAGAAGCGCAAACACAACCGCTGTAATTTCACTTTAATTAATTCTGGCGCGGGTTTCTCCCGCGCCTTTTTATTTTCCCTTTCTTAGTGATCTCCCTCACCTTTTAAACCTGGTTGCCGAATTTTGTTATTTACTCTGACGAAAAATTGCCACGATGGGGTCAGTTTTAGCAGAGGCGGTGAGCAATGGAAAAAGAACGCATCATCCAGGAATTTGTGCCGGGGAAACAGGTCACGCTGGCGCATCTGATAGCGCACCCCGGCGAAGAGTTGGCGAAAAAGATCGGCGTTCCCGAGTCTGGCGCTATCGGCATCATGACCTTAACGCCGGGTGAAACGGCGATGATTGCCGGTGACTTAGCCATGAAAGCGGCGGATGTACATATCGGCTTTCTCGATAGATTCAGCGGCGCGCTGGTGATCTACGGCTCTGTAGGTGCAGTGGAAGAGGCGTTGCTCCAGACGGTGAGCGGTCTGGGCCGGTTATTAAATTTCACTTTGTGCAACCTGACAAAAAGTTAATCAGAGGCGGCGATGAAACGTATTGCGTTTGTCGGTACGGTGGGAGCGGGAAAAACCACGCTCTTTAATGCGCTCCAGGGGAATTATTCCCTCGCCAGAAAAACACAGGCTGTCGAGTTTAATGAAAACGGCGATATCGACACTCCGGGAGAATATTTTAGCCATCCGCGCTGGTATCACGCCTTAATTACCACGCTGCAGGATGTTGATACGTTGATTTATATACACGCGGCAAATGATTTAGAAAGTCGCTTACCTGCCGGGCTGTTGGATATCGGCGCCAGTAAACGACAAATCGCCGTTATCAGCAAAACGGATGTGCCGGATGCCAATGTCGCCGCAACGCGACAATTACTTCGCGGGATAGGGTTTCAGGAGCCGATTTTTGAGCTCAATAGCCATGACCCAAGCAGTGTGCAGCACCTGGTGGATTATCTGACTGAGCTCAGCCAAAAGGAGGAAAGGGCAGGTGAAAAAACTCATCACAGCTAACGATATTCGTGCGGCCCACGCACGCGGTGAACAGGACGTATCGGTTGTTCTGCGCGCCAGCATCATCACCCCGGAAGCACGCGAAGTTGCGGCGCTGCTGGGCGTCACTATCACTGAATGCGATGAATCCGCGCCGGCAGTCGTATCAACGTCTACGGCAGCACCTGCTGCTGCGGATGACGGCAAAACGGAAAGCCAGCGTATTCGCGAAACCATCATTGCGCAGTTACCGGAAGGACAGTTTACCGAAAGCCTGGTCGCGCAGCTGATGGACAAAGTGATGAAGGAGAAACAGTCGCTGGAGCAGGGCGGAATGCAGCCCAGCTTTGCCTCGGTGACCGGCAAAGGTGGCGTCAAAGTCATTGACGGCAGCAGCGTCAAGTTTGGCCGTTTTGATGGCGCCCAGCCGCACTGTGTCGGCTTAACCGACTTAGTTACTGATCAGGACGGGAGCAGCATGGCCGCCGGGTTTATGCAGTGGGATAACGCATTTTTCCCATGGACGCTGAACTACGACGAAATTGACATGATTCTGGAAGGCGAGCTGCACGTTCGTCATGAAGGCGAAACCATGATTGCGAAGGCCGGGGATGTGATGTTTATCCCGAAAGGTTCCAGCATTGAGTTTGGTACGCCGACGACGGTGAAGTTCCTGTATGTGGCCTGGCCTGCGAACTGGCAGTCCTGCTAAGGCGGATGTATGAAGGATTTCATTACCGAAGCATGGCTCAGAGCGAATCATACGCTTAGCGAAGGGGCTGAAATTCATCTCCCCGCTGATGCTCGCCTGACGCCGTCTGCCCGGGAGTTGCTGGACAGTCGTCGACTGCGCATTAAGTTTATCGATGAGCAGGGAAGCCTGTTTATCGACGACGAGCAGCAGCAACCGCAGCCGGTGCATGGTTTAACCAGCAGCGATGCACACCCGCAGGCAAGCTGCGAGCTGTGTCATCAACCGGTGGCGAAGAAACCTGACACGCTGACGCATCTGACAGCGGACAAAATGGTCGCCAAAAGTGACCCGCGCCTGGGATTTCGCGCGGCGCTGGACAGCACCATTGCGCTGGCCGTGTGGTTACAGATTGAGCTGGCCGAACCGTGGCAGCCGTGGCTGGCGGATATCCGCTCGCGCTTAGGCAACATTATGCGCGCCGACGCCATGGACGAACCTCTGGATGCGCAGGCCATTGTTGGCTTAAGCGACGGAGATTTACACCGGCTCTCGCATCAACCGCTGCGCTACCTGGACCACGACCATCTGGTGCCGGAAGCCAGCCACGGTCGTGATGCTGCACTGCTTAATTTGCTGCGCACCAAAGTCCGTGAAACGGAAACGGTGGCGGCGCAGGTGTTTATCACCCGTGGTTTTGATGTGTTGCGACCAGACATCCTGCAGGCGCTAAACCGTCTTTCGAGTACGGTTTACGTAATGATGATTTTGAGCGTGGCGAAGCATCCACTGAGCGTCAGCCAAATCCAACAGCGATTAGGGGAGAAGTCATGATCATTGAACGCGCTCGCCAACTCGCCAAACGTTCACCTGCTCGGGTGGTGTTCCCGGATGCGCTGGATGTCCGAGTGCTGAAAGCGGCGAACTACCTGCATCAGCACGGTCTGGCTCGCCCTATTCTCGTCGCCAGCCCATTTGCATTGCGCCAGTTTGCCCTCAGTCACCGCGTGGCAATGGACGGTATTCAGGTTGTCGATCCGCAAAGCAATGTGCAAATGCGTGAAGAATTTGCCCTGCGATGGCTGGCCCGTGCGGGCGAAAAAACGCCGCCGGATGCGCGGGAAAAACTCAACGATCCGCTGATGTTTGCCGCCGCGATGGTCAGTGCCGGTAAAGCCGATGTCTGTATTGCCGGCAACTTGTCGTCAACGGCAAACGTGCTGCGCGCAGGGTTGCGCATCATTGGCCTGCAGGCGGGTTGCAAAACGCTGTCATCGATTTTCCTGATGCTGCCGCAGTATCTCGGACCGTCATTAGGATTTGCCGACTGTAGCGTGGTGCCGCAGCCGACCGCCGCACAGCTGGCGGATATTGCCATCGCCAGCGCGGAAACCTGGCAGGCGATTACCGGTGAAGAGCCGCGAGTGGCCATGCTGTCGTTTTCAAGTAATGGCAGTGCCCGTCATCCCAACGTCGCTAACGTGCAGCAGGCAACGGACATCGTTCGTGAACGCGCGCCGCAGCTTACCGTCGACGGTGAACTGCAGTTTGATGCCGCTTTTGTACCGGATGTCGCCGCGCAAAAAGCGCCCGCCAGTCCGCTACAGGGCAATGCCAATGTGATGGTTTTCCCGTCGCTGGAGGCAGGCAATATTGGTTATAAAATCGCCCAGCGCCTGGGAGGGTATCGTGCAGTCGGCCCCTTAATTCAGGGACTTGCCGCACCGCTTCACGACCTCTCTCGCGGCTGTAGCGTGCAGGAAATTATCGAACTGGCGTTGGTGGCAGCTGTGCCGCGCCAGACTGAAATGAGTCGTGAAAGCGCCTCGCAAACACTGGTTGTTTAGGTCCCGTTCTGGACCCCTTCTACTAAGAGGAAAACACAATGGAAGCATTAGGAATGATCGAAACCCGGGGCCTGGTTGCACTGATTGAGGCTTCTGACGCAATGGTTAAAGCGGCACGCGTGAAACTGGTTGGCGTGAAGCAGATCGGTGGCGGCCTGTGTACTGCCATGGTTCGTGGTGATGTGGCCGCTTGCAAAGCAGCTACGGATGCCGGAGCTGCTGCTGCGCAGCGTATTGGCGAACTGGTTTCTGTACACGTTATCCCGCGTCCGCATGGCGATCTGGAAGAAGTATTCCCGATCAGCTTCAAAGGCGACAGCAACGATATGTAAGTCGTCCATGTGACGCCACTGGATTGTTAAGAGAAAGCTGGCGTCACCCTCTCTCCTTTTCACATTACCTTCTGCGGAGGGTAGGGGGAGGTTTTACCTGAAATATGCCACGGAGGCGGGTATGAAACTGGCAATCGTCACAGGACAAATTGTTTGTACCGTACGCCATCAGGGGCTCGCGCACGACAAGTTGCTGATGGTGGAAATGATTGATGCTCAGGGAAATCCCGACGGGCAGTGTGCTGTTGCTACCGACAGCATCGGGGCGGGAACCGGAGAGTGGGTGCTGCTGGTCAGTGGAAGCTCTGCCCGCCAGGCGCACAGTAGTGACTCATCGCCTGTCGATCTGTGCGTGATTGGCATTGTCGATGAAGTGGTGGCAGGTGGTCAGGTGATCTTCCATAAATAAGGCAGAAAATCATGAATCAACAGGATATTGAACAGGTCGTGAAAGCGGTGCTGCTGAAAATGAAAGACAGCAGCCAACCCGTCAGTGCCGTTCAAGAAATGGGCGTATTTGCCTCCCTGGATGACGCAGTGGCGGCAGCAAAACTGGCACAGCAGGAGCTGAAAAGCGTCGCTATGCGCCAGTTGGCCATTCACGCCATTCGTGAAGCAGGCGAAAAACACGCCAGAGAATTAGCGGAATTTGCTGTCAGTGAAACCGGCATGGGACGCGTTGAAGATAAATTTGCCAAAAACGTGGCGCAGGCACGCGGCACGCCGGGCGTGGAATGCCTGTCTCCACAGGTACTGACCGGTGATAACGGCCTGACGCTGATTGAAAACGCACCGTGGGGCGTGGTGGCATCGGTAACGCCGTCCACCAACCCGGCCGCGACCGTCATTAATAACGCCATCAGCCTGATTGCGGCGGGTAACAGCGTGGTCTTTGCGCCGCATCCTGCTGCAAAAGGCGTTTCTCAGCGTGCGATCGGTCTGCTTAACCAGGCGGTAGTCGCTGCGGGTGGTCCGGCAAACCTGCTGGTGACCGTTGCCAATCCTGATATCGAAACCGCTCAGCGTCTGTTCAAGTACCCAGGTATCGGCTTGCTGGTGGTGACCGGCGGCGAAGCGGTGGTGGAATCTGCGCGTAAGCACACCAACAAACGTCTGATTGCCGCAGGTGCGGGTAACCCGCCGGTGGTGGTGGATGAAACCGCCGATCTGGCGCGCGCCGCGCAGTCCATCGTTAAAGGTGCGTCGTTTGATAACAACATCATCTGCGCCGATGAAAAAGTCCTGATCGTCGTGGATAGCGTTGCCGACGAGCTGATGCGTCTGATGGAAGGTCAGCACGCGGTCAAGCTCACCGCAGCTCAGGCTGAGCAATTGCAGCCGGTGTTGATGAAAAACGTCGATGAACGCGGTAAAGGCACGGTTAGCCGTGACTGGGTCGGGCGCGATGCGGCCAAAATCGCCGCGGCGATCGGCCTGAATGTCCCGGAGCAAACCCGCTTGTTGTTCGTCGAAACCTCAGCCACACATCCGTTTGCGGTAACTGAACTGATGATGCCGGTGCTGCCGGTGGTGCGGGTGGCTAACGTTGACGAAGCCATTGCGCTGGCGGTCACGCTTGAAGGTGGTTGCCACCATACGGCGGCGATGCACTCACGCAACATCGATAACATGAACCGTATGGCTAACGCCATCGACACCAGCATTTTCGTCAAGAACGGACCGTGCATTGCCGGTCTTGGGCTTGGCGGTGAAGGCTGGACCACCATGACCATTACCACGCCAACCGGGGAAGGGGTGACCAGTGCGCGCACGTTTGTCCGCCTGCGTCGCTGTGTATTGGTGGATGCGTTTCGCATTGTATAAGGAGTGAAAGAGATGGCGCATGACGAACAACTGTGGCTCACACCCAGACTGCAAAAAGCAGCAACGCTGTGTAACCAGACGCCGGCCGCGAGTGATTCACCGCTGTGGCTCGGCGTTGATTTGGGGACCTGTGATGTGGTGTCGATGGTTGTCGACAGTGAAGGACAGCCGGTTGCGGTTTGTCTGGATTGGGCCGACGTCGTGCGTGACGGCATCGTCTGGGATTTTTTCGGTGCCGTGACCATTGTTCGTCGCCATCTCGATACGCTCGAACAACAACTGGGTTGCCGCTTTACCCACGCGGCAACCTCGTTCCCGCCAGGAACGGACCCGCGTATCTCCATTAACGTGCTGGAGTCTGCCGGACTTGAGGTTAGCCATGTGCTGGATGAGCCCACCGCCGTGGCGGATCTACTTCAGCTGGATAACGCAGGCGTGGTGGATATCGGCGGTGGGACGACCGGTATTGCCATCGTGAAGCAGGGCAAAGTGACCTATTCCGCCGACGAAGCGACCGGTGGGCATCACATTTCTCTGACGCTGGCTGGGAATCGTCGTATTCAACTGGAAGAAGCCGAGCAGTACAAGCGCAGCAACGGCAAGGAAATCTGGCCGGTAGTGAAGCCGGTTTACGAAAAGATGGCGGAAATTGTCGCCCACCATATTGCCGGGCAGGGCGTCATGGATTTATGGCTGGCCGGTGGGTCCTGTATGCAGCCGGGGGTTGATGAGCTGTTCCGTAAGCGTTTCCCGGAGCTGCAGGTGCATTTACCGCAGCACAGTCTGTTTATGACCCCGCTGGCGATTGCCAATAGCGGAAAAGTAAAAGCGGAAGGAATCTATGCAAGCTGAATTGCAGACCGCGCTCTTTCAGGCATTCGATGCCCTGAATCTACAACGCGTAAAAACGTTCAGCGTTCCACCGGTCACGCTATGCGGACTGGGAGCGCTCAGCACCTGCGGACAGGAAGCGCAAACGCGCGGGCTGACGCACATGTTCGTTATGGTAGATAGCTTCCTGCATGAAGCGGGAATGACCGCCTCACTGGAACGCAGCCTGGCGATGAAAGGCGTGGCGATGACGCTGTGGCCGTGCCCGGTCGGTGAGCCGTGCATCACTGACGTTTGCGCGGCGGTCGCACAGTTGCGCGAGTCAAAATGTGACGGCGTTGTGGCCTTCGGCGGCGGCTCGGTACTGGATGCCGCCAAAGCCGTCGCGTTGCTGGTAACCAACCCAACGCAGACACTGGCTGATATGACGGAAAACAGCGTGCTGCGTCCTCGTTTACCGCTGATTGCCGTGCCAACCACCGCCGGGACCGGGTCAGAAACCACCAACGTCACGGTGATTATCGATGCCGCTACCGGACTGAAAAAAGTGCTGGCCCACGCCACGCTGATGCCGGACGTCGCCATTCTCGATGCGGCGGTAACGGAAGGCGTACCGCCGCACGTGACGGCAATGACTGGCATCGATGCACTCACCCACGCTGTTGAAGCCTACAGCGCGCTGAACGCGACACCGTTTACCGACAGCCTGGCAATTGGCGCGATTGCGATGATCGGCAAGTCGCTGCCTAAAGCGGTGGGTTACGGCCATGACCTGGCGGCGCGCGAAAGCATGTTACTGGCTTCCTGTATGGCGGGGATGGCTTTTTCCAGCGCAGGTTTGGGCTTGTGTCATGCGATGGCTCACCAACCAGGTGCTGCGCTGCACATCCCGCACGGGCAGGCTAATGCCATGCTGCTTCCTACGGTAATGGGCTTTAACCGCATGGTGTGCCGTGAACGCTTCAGCCATATCGGCAGAGCGTTAACCAATAAGAAATCAGACGATCGTGACGCTATCAGCGCGGTAATTGAGCTGATCGCTGAAGTGGGCCAGACCAAACGGCTCGCTGACGTGGGCGCGAAACCTGAGCATTACAGTACCTGGGCGCAAGCCGCATTGAACGATATTTGTATACGCAGCAACCCACGAACCGCCACGCAGGAACAGATTATCGACCTGTACGCGGCGGCACAATAAGGCATACCAGGACGTAGGCCGGATAAGGCGTTCGCGCCGCCATCCGGCAACAACGCGACATCATTGCCTGATGGCGCTGCGCTTATCAGGCCTACTAAGCACCTGGCAAATGGAGATAGGGCTATGGGAATTAACGAAATCATCATGTACATCATGATGTTCTTTATGCTGATTGCCGCCGTGGACAGGATCCTGTCGCAGTTCGGTGGTTCAGCGCGTTACCTCGGTAAGTTTGGTAAGAGCATCGAGGGATCGGGCGGTCAGTTTGAAGAAGGTTTTATGGCGATGGGCGCACTGGGTCTGGCGATGGTCGGTATGACTGCGCTGGCACCGGTACTGGCGCATGTGCTCGGACCGGTAATTATTCCGCTGTATGAAATGCTGGGCGCGAACCCGTCAATGTTTGCCGGAACGCTGCTGGCGTGTGATATGGGCGGCTTCTTCCTGGCGAAAGAACTGGCGGGTGGCGATGTGGCCGCATGGCTGTACTCTGGCCTGATCCTCGGGGCAATGATGGGGCCGACGCTGGTCTTCTCCATCCCGGTTGCGCTGGGAATTATTGAACCGTCAGACCGTCGTTATCTGGCTCTGGGCGTACTGGCCGGTATCGTGACCATTCCGGTTGGCTGTATCGCTGGCGGCCTGGTGGCAATGTACTCCGGGGTTGAAATCAACGGGCAACCGGTGGAGTTCACCTTCGCGCTGATTCTGATGAACATGATTCCGGTGCTGATCGTCGCCATCCTGGTGGCGCTGGGGCTGAAATTTATCCCGGAAAAAATGATTAACGGCTTCCAGATCTTCGCCAAGTTCCTGGTGGCGCTGATCACTATCGGCCTGGCGGCGGCGGTCATTAAGTTCCTGCTTGGCTGGGAGCTGATCCCGGGTCTCGATCCTATCTTCATGTCTGCGGGTGATAAGCCCGGCGAAGTGATGCGCGCCATCGAAGTGATCGGTTCTATCTCCTGCGTGCTGCTGGGTGCCTACCCGATGGTACTGCTGCTGACCCGTTGGTTTGAAAAACCGCTAATGAGTGTCGGCAACCTGCTGAAAATCAACAATATAGCCGCTGCGGGTATGGTGGCAACGCTGGCGAACAACATCCCGATGTTCGGCATGATGAAAAATATGGATACCCGCGGCAAAGTGATCAACTGCGCGTTCGCGGTCTCTGCAGCCTTCGCTCTGGGTGACCACTTAGGTTTTGCCGCCGCGAACATGAACGCCATGATTTTCCCGATGATTGTCGGCAAGTTGATTGGTGGTGTGACGGCGATTGGCGTAGCGATGATGCTGGTGCCAAAAGACGAAAATGTTCCGGCCGTTGTTGACGCGGAAACTGCAGAAGCAAAAGCGGAGGCGCAATCGTGAATACTCGCCAGCTACTGAGCGTCGGTATCGATATCGGCACCACCACCACTCAGGTGATCTTCTCCCGCCTTGAGCTGGTTAACCGTGCGGCAGTGTCGCAGGTGCCGCGCTACGAATTTATCAAACGCGAAATTAGCTGGCAAAGCCCGGTCTTCTTCACACCCGTCGATAAGCAGGGCGGGTTGAAAGAGGCTGAACTTAAAGCGCTGATCCTGGCTCAGTATCAGGCGGCGGGTATTGCGCCGGAAACGGTTGATTCCGGCGCGATCATCATTACCGGAGAAAGCGCGAAAACCCGCAACGCCCGTCCGGCGGTGATGACGCTCTCCCAGTCGCTGGGTGACTTCGTGGTGGCCAGTGCCGGTCCGCACCTGGAATCGGTGATTGCCGGTCACGGTGCCGGTGCACAAACTCTGTCTGAGCAGCGTCTGTGCAGCGTGCTGAATATCGATATCGGCGGCGGGACGTCAAACTACGTACTGTTTGATGCCGGAAAGGTCAGCGGCTCTGCGTGCCTGAACGTCGGGGGACGACTGCTGGAAACTGACGGTCAGGGGCGCGTGGTCCATGCGCACCAGCCGGGACAGATGATCGTCGACGAGGTGTTTGGTGCCGGTACCGACGCCCGAACGCTCAATGCCGCACAGCTTGTCCAGGTCGCGCGGCGAATGGCGAATCTGATCGTGGAAGTGATTGACGGCACGCCTTCTGCCCTGGCGCAGGCGCTGATGCAAACCGGTTTACTGCCTGCGGGCGTGAAACCGGATGTGATTACGCTTTCCGGAGGAGTGGGCGAGTGCTACCGCAACCAGCCTGCTGATCCGTTCTGTTTTTCTGACATTGGACCGCTGCTGGCGACGGCGCTGCATGAACATCCGCGCTTGCGTGAGATGAACGTGCAGTTCCCGGCGCAAACCGTGCGCGCCACGGTGATTGGCGCCGGGGCGCATACGCTGTCGCTGTCGGGCAGCACCATCTGGCTGGAAGGCGTGGCACTTCCGCTGCGCAATCTGCCGGTGGCGATCCCGGTTGACGACGCTGATTTGGTGGCGGCCTGGCAGCTGGCGCTGGTGCAGCTCGATCTTGATCCGAAAACAGACGCCTATGTGCTGGCGCTGCCCGGGTCGCTGCCGGTGCGCTACGCCGCGCTATTAACGGTCATCGACGCGCTGCTGGCCTTTGTCGCGCGTTATCCGAATCCGCATCCCCTGCTGGTGGTAGCCGAGCAGGATTTTGGTAAAGCCCTGGGCATGCTGTTACGCCCACAGTTACAGCAACACCCGCTGGCGGTCATCGATGAGGTGATTGTCCGGGCGGGGGACTATATCGACATTGGTACGCCTCTTTTTGGCGGATCGGTTGTGCCGGTGACGGTGAAATCACTCGCATTTCCTTCCTGAGGGAACGACTTATGAAACTAAAGACCACATTGTTCGGCAATGTTTATCAGTTTAAGGATGTAAAAGAGGTGCTGGCCAAAGCCAACGAACTGCGTTCGGGGGATGTGCTGGCAGGTGTCGCCGCGACAAGCTCACAGGAGCGCGTGGCGGCCAAACAGGTGTTGTCGGAAATGACGGTGGCGGATATTCGCAACAACCCGGTGATTTCCTATGAAGAGGACTGCGTCACGCGTCTGATTCAGGATGACGTCAACGAAACAGCCTATAACCGCATCAAAAACTGGAGCATCAGTGAGCTGCGCGAGTACGTGTTGAGTGATGAAACCTCTGTCGATGACATTGCGTTTATGCGCAAAGGGTTAACGTCAGAAGTGGTCGCTGGGGTGGCAAAAATTTGCTCCAACGCGGACCTGATCTACGGCGGCAAAAAAATGCCGGTGATCAAAAAAGCCAACACCACGATCGGCTTGCCGGGCACCTTCAGCTGCCGTTTGCAGCCGAACGACACCCGTGACGATGTGCAGAGTATTGCCGCGCAAATCTACGAAGGGCTTTCTTTCGGTGCGGGCGATGCGGTGATCGGCGTTAACCCGGTAACCGATGACGTGGAGAACTTAAGCCGCGTACTCGACACCGTGTATGGCGTGATCGACAAATATAACATTCCTACTCAGGGCTGCGTGCTGGCGCACGTTACTACCCAGATCGAAGCGATTCGTCGCGGCGCGCCGGGCGGGCTGATTTTCCAGAGTATCTGCGGTAGCGAGAAAGGCTTGAAAGAGTTCGGCGTTGAGCTGGCGATGCTGGACGAGGCGCGTGCAGTGGGCGCTGAATTCAACCGTATCGCCGGGGAAAACTGCCTGTACTTTGAGACCGGGCAGGGGTCTGCGCTTTCTGCTGGCGCTAACTTCGGTGCCGATCAGGTGACGATGGAAGCGCGTAACTACGGGCTGGCACGCCACTACGATCCGTTCCTGGTGAATACCGTTGTCGGCTTTATCGGGCCAGAGTATCTCTACAATGACCGCCAGATTATTCGCGCCGGTTTAGAAGATCACTTCATGGGCAAGCTGAGCGGCATTTCGATGGGCTGTGACTGTTGTTACACCAACCATGCCGATGCTGACCAGAACCTCAATGAAAACCTGATGATTCTGCTCGCCACCGCAGGCTGCAACTACATCATGGGCATGCCGCTCGGTGACGACATCATGCTCAACTATCAGACCACCGCGTTCCACGACACCGCGACTGTGCGCCAGTTGCTGAACCTGCGTCCGTCGCCGGAGTTTGAACGCTGGCTGGAAAACATGGGCATTATGGCAAACGGTCGCCTGACCAAACGGGCGGGCGATCCGTCACTGTTCTTCTGATGACGCGGGGATGACACACGATGGATCAAAAACAGATTGAAGAAATTGTACGCAGCGTAATGGCGTCAATGGGTGAGTCACAACCGCAGGCTCAAGCGCCGTCAGCGGAAGTGAAATGCAGCACCACGCAGTGCGCCGCACCAACGGGCGAAAGCTGTGCCATGGATTTAGGATCGCCGGAAGCGAAAGCGTGGATTGGCGTTGAAAACCCGCACCGCGCAGAAGTGTTGACGGAGCTGCGTCGCAGCACCGCTGCACGTGTCTGTACCGGTCGTGCTGGCCCTCGTCCGCGTACCCAGGCGCTGCTGCGCTTCCTGGCTGACCACTCACGCTCGAAAGATACCGTGCTGAAAGAGGTGCCGGAAGAGTGGGTGAAAGCACAAGGCTTGCTGGAAGTGCGCTCGGAAATCAGTGACAAAAATCTGTACCTGACCCGCCCGGACATGGGCCGTCGTCTGAGTGCGGAAGCGATTGAAGCGCTGAAATCCCAGTGCGTGGCGAACCCGGATGTCCAGGTGATTGTCTCTGATGGTCTGTCTACGGATGCCATCACCGCCAACTACGAAGAGATTCTGCCGCCATTGTTGTCTGGATTAAAACAGGCTGGGCTGAAGGTTGGCACGCCGTTCTTTGTCCGCTATGGCCGCGTGAAAATCGAAGATCAGATTGGCGAGCTGCTGGGTGCGAAAGCGGTGATCCTGCTGGTCGGTGAACGTCCGGGCTTAGGCCAGTCGGAAAGTCTTTCCTGCTACGCCGTCTATTCACCGCGCGTGGCGACTACCGTTGAGGCCGACAGAACCTGTATTTCCAACATTCACCAGGGCGGTACGCCACCGGTCGAAGCGGCTGCGGTAATCGTGGATTTGGCCAAACGCATGCTGGAGCAAAAAGCGTCCGGCATCAACATGACCCGTTAAGGAGGCATCATGCCAGCATTAGATTTGATTAGACCTTCAGTCACCGCCATGCGCGTGATTGCCTCGGTAAATGACGGTTTTGCCCGCGAACTTAAATTACCGCCACATATACGTAGCCTCGGACTCATCACAGCAGACTCTGATGACGTGGCGTATATTGCCGCAGACGAAGCGACAAAACAGGCAATGGTCGAAGTGGTTTATGGCCGCTCGCTGTATGCCGGTGCGGCGCACGGACCTTCTCCAACGGCAGGTGAAGTGTTGATTATGCTCGGTGGACCTAACCCGGCGGAAGTTCGCGCGGGTCTGGATGCGATGGTGGCCAATATTGAAAATGGCGCCGCGTTCCAGTGGGCCAATGATGCAGAAAATACGGCTTTCCTGGCACACGTGGTATCGCGTACCGGTTCATACCTTTCTGCTACGGCGGGATGCGTACTGGGCGATCCGATGGCTTATCTGGTGGCTCCGCCATTAGAAGCAACCTACGGGATTGATGCTGCGCTGAAATCTGCCGATGTACAGATTGTTACCTACGTGCCGCCACCGTCAGAAACCAACTACTCGGCGGCGTTTTTAACCGGTAGCCAGGCCGCCTGTAAAGCCGCCTGTAACGCCTTCGCTGATGCTGTTCTGGATATTGCCCGTAATCCTGTCCAGCGCGCGTAAGAGAGGTTGCAATGATCAATTCACTGGGATTACTGGAAGTGGATGGCATGGTGGCTGCTGTAGACGCGGCGGATGCCATGCTGAAAGCCGCGAACGTGCGTCTGCTTAGCCACCAGGTGCTCGATCCTGGCAGGCTAACGCTGGTGGTGGAAGGCGATCTGGCGGCGTGTCGTGCAGCGCTGGATGCCGGTTGTGCTGCTGCTGCGCGTACAGGACGTGTTATCAGCCGCAAGGAGATAGGACGGCCGGATGATGACACCCAGTGGCTGATCGGCGGTTTTACGCGCCAGCCGAAAAAACCAGAACCGAAGAAATCAGAACCGAAGCCGGAAGTGACATCAGACGTGAAAACAGAGAAGACGCAGGAAGCACCGGTGTCCTCTGAATCCTCTGACGAATTACTGGCGCTGTTAACATCGGTCCGTCAAGGAATGACGGCAGGGGAAGTGGCCGCGCACTTTGGTTGGTCACTTGATAAAGCCAGAATTGCGCTGGAACAGCTCTTTTCTGCCGGAGCGTTGCGTAAACGCAGTAGTCGCTATCGCTTAAAAAATTAACCTGTCGGAGGGCCGGGGGCTTCAGTGAAGCTTCCGGCTTCAAAGGTCATGAAAAAGAAACGTACTGCAAACCTGCACCATCTTTATCATGAAGTATTACCCGAAGACGTTAAACTTACGCCGAAAGTGGAAGTGGACAATGTTCATCAGCGGCGAACAACGGATGTGTATGAGCACGCGCTGACCATTACCGCCTGGCAGCAGATCTACGACCAGCTGCATCCAGGTAAATTTCATGGCGAGTTCACTGAAATCCTGCTTGATGATATTCAGGTGTTCCGTGAATACACCGGTCTGGCGCTGCGTCAGTCCTGTCTCGTCTGGCCAAATTCATTCTGGTTTGGTATTCCTGCTACGCGCGGCGAACAGGGGTTTATTGGCACCCAATGTCTGGGTAGCGCTGAAATTGCCACCCGTCCGGGCGGGACGGAATTTGAGCTGAGTACGCCGGATGACTACACCATTCTTGGCGTCGTGATCTCTGAAGAGGCGATCGCTCGTCAGGCTAACTTCCTGCACAACCCGGAAAGGGTGCTGCATATGCTGCGCAACCAGTCGGCGCTGGAAGTAAAAGAACAACACAAAGCCGCATTGTGGGGCTTTGTGCAACAGGCGCTGGCGACGTTTAGCGAGAATCCTGAAAATCTTCGCCAGCCTGCGGTGCGCAAAGTGTTAGGGGATAATCTGCTGTTGGCGATGGGTACCATGTTGGATGAAGCCCAGCCGATCATCACCGCCGAGAGTATCAGCCATCAGAGTTACCGTCGGTTGCTGTCGCGTGCGCGCGAATATGTGCTGGAAAATATGTCGGAGCCGCTGACCGTGCTCGACCTGTGCAATCAGCTGCATGTCAGCCGAAGAACCTTGCAAAATGCCTTCCATGCGATCCTGGGGATTGGGCCGAATGCCTGGTTAAAACGCATTCGTTTGAACGCAGTCCGCCGTGAGCTTATCAGCCCGTGGTCGCAGAGTACGACGGTAAAAGATGCCGCGATGCAGTGGGGATTCTGGCATTTAGGGCAGTTTGCCACCGATTACCAGCAGCTGTTTGCCGAGAAACCGTCGCTCACGCTGCATCAGCGTATGCGTCAGTGGGCGTGATGAGATTATTGAGTCGGATGCGACGCTTCGCGTTTTATCCGACCTACGGGACGGTGCCATTATTGAAGTTGTAGGCCGGATAAGGCGTTAGCCGCCATCAGGCAATGACACCCAGTCGCGCACCTGAATAAACTCGCTAAGGGCGGCTTCCGGGCTGTTCGCTTCCGGCTGCCAGTCATACTCCCAGCGCACCAGCGGCGGCAGCGACATCAGAATGGATTCCGTACGCCCGCCAGTCTGTAGACCAAACAGCGTGCCGCGATCCCACACCAGGTTAAATTCCACGTAGCGTCCACGACGATAAAGCTGGAAGTTGCGCTCGCGCTCACCCCAACTCATCGCTTTGCGCCGCTCAACGATCGGCAGATACGCGTCGGTATAGCCTGTGCCAACTGCTCGCATAAAATCGAAACAGTGGTCGAAGTCCGGGGTATTTAAATCATCGAAAAACAGTCCGCCGATGCCGCGCTGTTCGTTGCGATGCTTAAGGAAAAAGTAGTCATCGCACCACTTTTTGTAACGCGGGTAAACGTCATCGCCAAACGGCTGGCACAGCTCAAGCGCCGTACGGTGCCAGTGAACGGCGTCCTCTTCAAAGCCGTAGTAGGGCGTTAAATCAAAGCCACCGCCAAACCACCACACCGGATCGACACCGGGTTTTTCGGCGATAAAAAACCGCACGTTGGCATGACTGGTGGGAATGTACGGGTTGAGCGGGTGCACCACCAGTGACACGCCCATCGCTTCAAAACTGCGCCCGGCCAGTTCTGGTCGATGTGCTGTCGCCGAGGCTGGCATCGCGTCACCATGGACATGGGAGAAATTCACGCCCGCTTGTTCAAAAATCCCACCGTTACGCAGCACCCGGCTGCGTCCGCCGCCACCTGCTTCGCGCTGCCAGCTATCTTCAACAAATTCAGCGCCGTCTACGGCAGACAGTTGCTGGCAAATATCATCCTGCAGGCTGAGCAGGAACTGTTTAACGCGCTGGGCATCGGGCTTCATGATTAACGTTTCTTCGAGTGGGCTTTCTGGTTATCAAACCAGTGGAAATAGCTGATAACGCCATTGGCGATAGCGGTGGCAATTTTCTGCCGAAATGCCGTGGTGCCCAGCAGGCGTTCTTCTTCCGGGTTGGTAATAAATGAGGTTTCTACCAACACCGAAGGAATAGACGGCGATTTTAGCACCACGAAGGCGGCCTGTTCTGTACTGCGGCTGTGCAGACGGTGTACTGGCTTGATCTTCTTCAGGATGTGCGACCCTAAGGTCAGGCTATTTTTAATGGTGTCGGTCTGAACCAGATCGAACAGCACTTGCTGCAACAAATGATCTTTGTCGGTGGCTTTTTTCCCGGCGACTTCATCCGCGCGGTTTTCACGATCGGACAGATACTTTGCCATGGCGCTACTGGCGCCGCGGTTAGACAGAGCAAAGACCGACGCCCCCGCCGCGCTGGGGTTAGTAAAACCGTCGGCGTGGATGGACATAAACAGGTCGGCACCGTGCTTGTGGGCGATCTCGACGCGGTCGTACAGCGGAATAAAGGTATCGCCGGAGCGGGTCAGCCGGGCATCGATCCCCTGGCTACGCAGGATGGATCGCACGTTTTTGGCAATCGCCAGCACCACGTGTTTTTCCTTCGAACCGTTGCGACCAATTGCCCCGGTATCAATGCCACCGTGACCCGGATCGAGAACCACAACACGCTTTGCGCCTGATTTTTTCGCTTTCGGTTTACTGTGACCATTGCTGGTTTTTAGCGCTTCTTCTTTAGCGATAGCTGGCGACATACCTGACAGCGTCAGGGCAGCCAGCCCGGCTTTCAGCACCTGGCGGCGCGATGTGAGAGTTTTTAGTGGTTTAAAAGTGCTCATACGGCCTGAGTTGTAATAAATAAGTTCCAGATGTTATATCGTATCGCGTAGTCCGTTGCGACGGATCGGGATAATAATTGTTTTACTTTTCATTTCAATACGTGACAGTTGCCTATTATGCCATTTTTTACGCCGCTTCGCGTCAGATATTGGCTTAATCAGTTGTTCACGCCATAATCACTATTTTTAGGGCTAAAAAGGGTCTCAATACCATGGAGATACGCGTATTTCGCCAGGAAGATTTCGAAGAGGTTATCACCCTCTGGGAGCGCTGCGACCTGCTGCGTCCATGGAACGATCCGGAAATGGATATTGAGCGCAAGGTGAATCACGACGTCAGCTTGTTCCTGGTCGCCGAGGTGAACGGTGAAGTCGTTGGCACGGTGATGGGGGGTTACGACGGTCATCGCGGCTCAGCGTACTATCTTGGCGTACACCCTGAATTTCGTGCTCGTGGCATTGCGAATGCACTGCTCAGCCGGCTGGAGAAAAAGCTCATTGCCCGCGGATGTCCGAAGATTCAAATTATGGTGCGTGACGACAATGACATCGTGCTGGGCATGTATGAACGTCTGGGATATGAACATGCTGACGTACTCAATCTGGGCAAGCGCTTGATTGAAGATGAAGAGTACTGAGTTTCATCCCGCCGACTATGACGGTCACGGGCGTCTGCGCCTCCCTGTTTTGTTCTGGTGCGTGCTGTTGCTTCAGGCGCGCACGTGGGTGCTGTTTGTGATTGCGGGATCTTCTCGCGAGCAGGGTAACACCTTACTGAATTTGTTTTACCCCGATCACGATGCGTTCTGGCTGGGATTGCTCCCAGGCGTTCCGGCAGTGCTGGCGTTTTTACTCAGCGGGCGGCGTTTTGCATTTCCTGCGCTGTGGCGCTGGCTGCGCGGATTACTGATTTTGGCCCAGTTGGCGTTGCTTTGCTGGCAGCCACTGCTGTGGTTGGGGGGCGATCCGGTCAATGGCGTTGGGCTGGCGCTGCTGGTAGCCGATGTTGTCGCCCTGGTCTGGCTACTGACTAACCCGCGTTTACGTGCCTGTTTTGCCATCGAAAAAGAATAACGGCACTTTTTTATGAAGCCGGACTCCAAGCAACGTTAATTAATAAAGAAAGGATGTGAGATGAAATCGCTGCGTTTGATGTTATGCGCGATGCCGCTGGTACTGACTGGCTGCTCGACGCTCTCGTCGGTGAACTGGTCCGCCGCAAATCCGTGGAACTGGTTTGGTTCTTCGACGGAAGTCACCGAGCAGGGGGTGGGACAACTCACTGCTGCGACGCCGCTGGATGAGAAAGCCATTGCCGATGCGCTGGACGGAGATTATCGCCTGCGCAGCGGGATGAAGACCGACAACGGCAATGTGGTGCGCTTTTTTGAAGCAATGAAAGAAGATAAGTTGGCGATGGTGATCAATGGCGATGGGGGGACCATCAGCCGTATTGATGTACTGGACGGCGATATTGAGTCAGCGTCCGGTGCAGAAATCGGTACACCGTTTAGTGACCTTTACACCAAAGCGTTCGGTAATTGCCAGAAAGCGACCGGCGATGATAGTGCAGGTGTTGAGTGTAAAGCTGAGGGAAGTCAGCATATTAGCTACATTTTTTCCGGTGAGTGGAGCGGTCCTGAAGGCATAATGCCGTCTGACGATACGCTGAAAGACTGGAAAGTAAGCAAAATTATCTGGCGGCGTTAATTTGCGTCTGAACAAATCGACAGACTAAAAAAACAGGTAGAATAACGCCCATCAATGCCCCGAGGTCGTGGCATCTTTTTTTCAGGAGGAACAATGTCTCAGGTTCAGAGTGGCATTTTGCCAGAACATTGCCGTGCGGCGATTTGGATTGAAGCCAATGTAAAAGGCGACGTTGAGGCTTTGCGCGCTGCCAGCAAAACATTTGCTGATAAGTTGGCGACCTTTGAAGCAAAATTCCCGGATGCACATCTGGGCGCGGTTGTGGCTTTCGGTAACAAAACCTGGCGCACGCTGAGCGGTGGCGTAGGGGCTGAAGAGTTAAAGGACTTTATCCCTTACGGTAAAGGTCTGGCCCCGGCAACGCAGTATGACGTGCTGATCCACATTCTTTCTCTGCGTCATGACGTGAATTTCTCTGTTGCGCAGGCGGCCATGGACGCCTTTGGTGATTGCATCGACGTGAAAGAAGAGATCCACGGTTTCCGTTGGGTCGAAGAGCGTGATCTGAGCGGCTTCGTTGATGGTACGGAAAACCCGGCCGGGGAAGAGACGCGTCGTGACGTTGCGGTTATCAAAGATGGCGTGGATGCGGGGGGTAGCTATGTGTTCGTGCAGCGCTGGGAGCACAACCTGAAGCAGCTGAACCGCATGAGCATCCACGATCAGGAAATGATGATTGGTCGCACCAAAGAAGCTAACGAAGAGATCGACGGCGACGATCGCCCGGCCACCTCTCACCTGAGCCGCGTAGATTTGAAAGAAGACGGTAAAGGGCTGAAAATTGTCCGCCAGAGCCTGCCATACGGTACCGCCAGCGGTACGCACGGTCTGTACTTCTGCGCTTACTGCGCGCGCCTGCACAATATTGAGCAGCAACTGCTGAGCATGTTCGGCGACACCGACGGTAAACGTGACGCCATGCTGCGCTTCACCAAGCCGGTGACCGGCGGCTATTATTTTGCGCCATCGCTGGACCGCTTAATGGCGCTGTGAGAGTGAGTTGCCGGATGGTGGCATAACGCCTTCTCCGGCCTACACACTGGCGTAAAATACATCTCCCCGCACCGTCGGGGATTTTTTTTACCTGAAATTAACCTGATTTAGTGAGCCATTTCGCAGCACTGATTTGTTAATGCTGTATCTTCTGCGTGAATGAAGCGGATGCTTCATATTCAAAAGGAGAATATTGAAATGGGAAAACTCACGGGCAAAACAGCATTGATTACGGGCGCATCTCAGGGTATTGGCGAAGGGATCGCCAGAACATTTGCCCGCCACGGTGCGAACCTGATCTTGCTGGATATCTCCGATGAGATTGAAAAACTGGCGGATGAGCTTGTTGGACGCGGTCACCGTTGTACAGCAGTTTATGCGGACGTCAGAGATTTTGCTTCTGTCACGGCGGCGGTAAAACGCGCGAAGAACATTGAGGGCAAAATCGATATTCTGGTCAACAACGCAGGCGTATGCCGCCTCGGCAGCTTCCTTGAAATGAGCGATGAAGATCGCGATTTCCATATTGATATCAACATCAAAGGTGTCTGGAACGTGACGAAAGCCGTTCTGCCGGAGATGGTTGCTCGCAAGGATGGGCGCATCGTGATGATGTCATCCGTCACCGGCGATATGGTCGCCGATCCGGGCGAAACGGCCTATGCACTGTCAAAAGCCGCTATTATCGGCTTAACCAAATCGCTGGCGGTGGAATACGCGCAATCCGGCATCCGCGTTAATGCTATTTGCCCCGGCTATGTCCGCACGCCAATGGCGGAAAACATCGCGCGTCAGTCTAACCCGGACGATCCGGAATCAGTGTTGACTGAAATGGCAAAAGCCATTCCGCTGCGTCGCCTGGCGTGTCCGCTTGAAGTCGGTGAACTGGCGGCGTTCCTGGCGTCTGATGAGTCCAGCTACTTAACCGGCACGCAGAACGTGATCGATGGCGGCAGTACCCTGCCAGAAAGCGTTAGCGTTAGCGTCGGCGTCTGAGTGATGCTTGTCTCCTCCCCGCGAACAGGGGAGGAGTTACCTCTTATTCTCTTTTCAACTTTCAAATCATCAAACGGTATATAAAACCGTTACTCCTTTTACTCCCGTTATAAATATGATGGCCATAAGAAAGTCATTAAATTTATAAGGGTGCGCAATGGCCGTTAACTTACTGAAAAAAAGAACTCTGACGCTGGCGGCGCTGCTGCTGGTCGGTCAGGCGCAGGCAACGGAACTGCTGAACAGTTCCTATGATGTGTCTCGCGAACTGTTTGCCGCCCTTAACCCGTCGTTTGAACAGCAATGGGCGCAGGATAACGGCGGTGACAAGCTGACGATTAAACAATCTCATGCCGGGTCATCAAAACAGGCGCTGGCGATTCTGCAGGGGCTGAAAGCCGACGTCGTCACCTATAACCAGGTCACTGATGTGCAGATTCTGCATGACAAAGGAAAGCTGATTCCGGCCGACTGGCAAAGCCGTCTGCCAAATAACAGCTCGCCGTTCTATTCCACAATGGGCTTCCTGGTGCGCAAAGGTAACCCGAAAAACATCCATGACTGGAATGACCTGGTGCGTTCTGACGTCAAACTGATCTTCCCAAACCCGAAAACCTCCGGTAACGCGCGCTATACCTATCTGGCGGCGTGGGGTGCGGCGGCAAAAGCGGACGGCGGCGATAAAGCTAAAACCGAACAGTTCATGACCCAGTTCCTGAAAAATGTTGAAGTCTTTGATACCGGCGGTCGCGGTGCCACCACCACCTTTGCGGAACGTGGGCTGGGCGACGTGCTGATCAGCTTCGAATCAGAAGTGAACAACATTCGTAAGCAGTATGAAGCGCAGGGTTTCGAGGTCGTTATTCCTAAGACCAATATCCTCGCCGAGTTCCCGGTGGCGTGGGTCGATAAAAACGTGCAGGCCAATGGCACTGAGAAAGCGGCGAAAGCCTACCTGAACTGGCTGTACAGCCCGCAGGCGCAGACCATCATCACGGATTACTACTACCGTGTGAATAACCCGCAGGTGATGGACAAGCTGAAAGATAAATTCCCGCAGACCGAGTTGTTCCGCGTGGAAGATCAGTTTGGCGCATGGCCTGAGGTGATGAAAACGCACTTTGTCAGCGGCGGTGAGCTGGACAAACTGTTGGCGGCGGGGCGTAAGTAAATGTTTGCTGTTTCCTCCCGACGCGTGCTGCCCGGCTTTACCTTAAGCCTGGGCACCAGCTTACTGTTTGTCTGCCTGATATTGCTGCTGCCGCTCAGTGCGCTGGTGATGCAACTGGCGCAAATGAGCTGGGCGCAATACTGGGAAGTGATTACCAATCCGCAGGTGGTGGCTGCCTATAAGGTAACGCTGCTGTCCGCGTTTGTGGCCTCGATCTTTAACGGCGTGTTCGGCCTGCTGATGGCGTGGATCTTAACCCGCTATCGCTTTCCAGGTCGCACACTGCTGGATGCGTTAATGGACCTGCCGTTTGCGCTGCCTACGGCAGTGGCGGGCCTGACGCTGGCCTCGCTGTTTTCGGTTAACGGTTTTTACGGCGAGTGGCTGGCGAAACTGGATATTAAAGTAACCTACACCTGGCTCGGTATTGCGGTCGCCATGGCGTTTACCAGCATTCCGTTCGTAGTGCGTACCGTACAGCCGGTGCTGGAAGAGTTAGGCCCGGAGTATGAAGAAGCTGCGGAAACGCTCGGCGCCACGCGCTTGCAGAGCTTTCGTAAAGTGGTGCTGCCGGAATTATCTCCGGCGCTGGTTGCCGGGATCGCACTTTCGTTCACCCGCAGTCTGGGGGAATTTGGTGCGGTTATCTTCATCGCCGGGAACATCGCCTGGAAAACGGAAGTCACTTCTCTGATGATTTTTGTCCGCTTGCAGGAGTTTGACTATCCCGCCGCCAGCGCGATTGCGTCGGTGATCCTCGGGGCATCGCTGTTGCTGCTGTTTTCGATTAACACCCTGCAGAGTCGCTTTGGTCGACGCGTGGTAGGTCACTGATGGCAGAGATTACCCAATTGAAACGCTATGGCGCGCCCCGCATCAACTGGGGGAAATGGTTTCTGATCGGCACCGGTATGCTGGTCTCCGCGTTCATTTTGCTGGTGCCGATGATTTATATCTTCGTGCAGGCGTTCAGCAAGGGATTAATGCCGGTATTACAGAACCTGGCCGACCCGGACATGCTGCACGCTATTTGGCTAACGGTGCTGATTGCGCTGATCGCGGTACCGGTGAACCTGGTGTTTGGCGTGCTGCTGGCGTGGCTGGTCACGCGCTTTAACTTCCCCGGTCGCCAGTTGCTGCTGACGTTGCTGGATATCCCGTTTGCCGTGTCGCCAGTGGTCGCCGGTCTGGTCTATCTGCTGTTTTATGGTTCCAACGGCCCGCTCGGCGGCTGGCTGGATGAGCACAACCTGCAGGTGATGTTCGCCTGGCCGGGAATGGTGCTGGTCACGGTCTTCGTCACCTGTCCGTTTGTGGTGCGTGAGCTGGTGCCGGTGATGTTGAGCCAGGGCAGCAATGAAGATGAGGCGGCTATTTTACTTGGCGCATCCGGCTGGCAGATGTTCCGCCGCGTGACCTTGCCAAACATTCGCTGGGCGCTGCTGTACGGCGTGGTGCTGACCAACGCCCGCGCGATTGGCGAGTTTGGCGCGGTGTCGGTGGTGTCCGGCTCGATTCGCGGCGAAACCCTGTCTCTGCCTTTGCAGATTGAATTACTGGAGCAGGACTACAACACCGTCGGCTCCTTTACCGCTGCGGCGTTATTAACGCTGATGGCGATTGTTACCCTGTTTTTGAAGAGCATGTTGCAATGGCGTCTGGAGAACCAGGAAAAACGCGCGCAGCAGGAGGAAAATCATGAGCATTGAGATTGCCAATATTAAGAAGTCTTTTGGTCGCACCCAGGTGCTGAACGATATCTCACTGGATATTCCTTCAGGTCAGATGGTCGCGCTGCTGGGGCCGTCCGGTTCAGGCAAAACTACGCTGCTGCGCATTATTGCCGGGCTGGAGCATCAGTCCAGCGGGCATATTCGCTTTCACGGTACGGACGTCAGTCGTCTGCACGCTCGCGAGCGTAAGGTGGGGTTTGTATTCCAGCACTACGCGCTGTTCCGGCATATGACCGTCTTCGACAATATCGCCTTTGGTCTGACGGTACTACCACGTCGCGAGCGTCCGAATGCGGCGGCGATCAAAGCAAAAGTCACCAAACTGCTGGAAATGGTACAGTTGGCCCATCTGGCAGAACGCTTCCCGGCGCAGCTTTCCGGTGGTCAAAAACAGCGCGTGGCGCTGGCGCGTGCGCTGGCGGTAGAGCCGCAGATCCTGCTGCTCGACGAACCATTTGGCGCGCTTGATGCCCAGGTGCGTAAAGAATTGCGTCGCTGGCTGCGTCAGTTGCATGAAGAACTGAAATTCACCAGCGTGTTCGTTACCCACGATCAGGAAGAAGCGACGGAAGTGGCGGATCGCGTGGTGGTGATGAGTCAGGGTCATATCGAGCAGGCCGATGCGCCGGATCAGGTATGGCGTGAACCGGCCACCCGCTTTGTGCTGGAGTTTATGGGCGAAGTGAACCGCCTGCAGGGCACCGTACGCGGTGGGCAGTTCCACGTTGGCGCGCATCGCTGGCCGCTGGGATATACGCCCGCGTATCAGGGACCGGTCGATTTGTTCCTGCGTCCGTGGGAAGTCGATGTGAGTCGCCGTACCAGCCTCGATTCGCCGCTGCCGGTACAGGTGCTGGAAGCCAGTCCGAAAGGTCACTACACCCAATTAGTTGTCCAGCCACTGGGGTGGTATAACGAGCCGCTGACGGTGGTGATGCAGGGCGATAACCCCCCAAGCCGCGGTGAACGTCTGTTTGTGGGACTGCAAAATGCGCGTCTGTATAACGGTGAACAGCGGATTGAAACGCGTGAAACCGAACTTGCTCTGGCACAATCCGCCTGATAGGTTAATTCGCATAGTTATCGCCCGGTGGCGCTATGCTTACCGGGCCTACGGGCTAAATCATGACCTGTAGGCCGGGTAAGCGCAGCGCCACCCGGCATTTTATTGAGCAGAAAACGTGAACACATTAGAACAAACAATTGGCAATACGCCTCTGGTAAAACTGCAACGTCTGGCGCCGGATAACGGCAGTGAAATTTGGGTCAAGCTGGAAGGCAATAACCCGGCAGGGTCGGTAAAAGATCGTGCCGCGCTGTCAATGATTGTCGAAGCGGAAAAACGTGGAGAAATTAAGCCTGGTGATGTGCTGATCGAGGCGACCAGCGGCAATACCGGGATCGCGCTGGCGATGATTGCTGCGCTGAAAGGCTATCGTATGAAGCTGTTGATGCCGGACAACATGAGTCAGGAGCGTCGTGCCGCGATGCGCGCCTACGGTGCTGAGCTGATTCTGGTTAGCAAAGAGCAGGGCATGGAAGGGGCGCGCGACTTAGCCCTGGAGATGGCTCAGCGCGGTGAGGGCACGCTACTCGATCAGTTTAACAACCCTGATAATCCGTATGCGCATTACACCACCACCGGGCCGGAGATCTGGCAGCAAACGTCAGGCCGTATCACTCATTTCGTTTCCAGTATGGGCACCACCGGCACCATTACCGGCGTGTCACGTTTTCTACGCGAGCAGGATAAACCCGTGACCATCGTCGGATTACAACCGGAAGAGGGCAGCAGTATTCCGGGGATACGTCGCTGGCCCGCGGAATATATGCCGGGGATTTTTAACGCCTCGCTGGTGGATGAAGTACTGGATATTCATCAGGACGACGCTGAGAAAACCATGCGTGAGCTGGCGGTCCGCGAGGGTATTTTTTGTGGCGTGAGTTCCGGCGGCGCGGTAGCCGGTGCGCGCCGTATAGCAGAGCAAAACCCTGGTGCGGTTGTGGTGGCGATCGTTTGCGATCGCGGCGATCGCTATCTCTCGACCGGCGTGTTCGGTGAAGAGCATTTCAACCAGGGATTAGGGATCTAAGTTGTTTGCCTGATAAGCGTAGCGCCATCAGGCAAACATATGACACGATCGCCGGATGATGACGTAAAGCGTGTTATCCGGCCTGCAATGTTCAATCGTTACGTTTTTCTACCAGCAGATCAAGGAACTGCCACAGTTTCTCGTTCATCTGCTGGTAGTTCCATGCACGCATTTCTGTAACGGATCGAATAAACGGTTTACCTTTGGCATCCGCCAGTTCCTGCTCTGAGTGCTGGATCAGTCCTTCAACCGCTTCGGCAGTGAACTCCATATGGCACTGGAAACCATAGACAAAATTACCGTACTGCACAATTTGTCGTGGGCAACCCTCGCTGGTGGCAAGAACCGTAGCCTGATCGGTTAACCCCGGCATATCGTTATGCCAGTGCCCGACCATCAGCGGTGAACCGAAGTGGGCGATCAGCGGATGCGTTTTACCTGCGTCGGTCAACGTAATGGGGTAATGACCAATCTCTTTTTCCGGGCTTTGACACACTCTCGCCCCCAGAGCCTCACCGATCAGCTGCGAACCGAGACAAATACCGACCACAATCTTACGCGCCGCAATCGCCTGGTTGATCAGGTGCTGTTCAGCCTGAGCATCAAAATATGGGCACTCTGCCAGCGTGGTACGCGGTGATTGCGGGCCACCGAAGACCACCAGCATATCGAAATCGTCGGCACTGGCGGGAACGGACTCTCCGGCGTAAACGCGCGACCAGCTGATGGCGTAACCGCGTTCTTCGGCCCATGGCAGATAGGCGCCAGCAGATTCAAATGACTCATGAATAACAAAATGAACTCGCATGTATTCTCTCCGGTTAGCGCTTCAGCGCCTGATGAATATCAGCCGCCAGCCTGGTAATGTCGTGGTCGTCTAATGTTGACAGCGTAATGCGCAGGCCGTGTGACGGCGCATTGATGCCAAATACTTCGCCTTCTCGTACCAGCCAGCCGGCTTTCGCCAGCGCGAAAGCGAGCGACTGGCTGTGGGTCTGTAGCGGCAGCCACAGATTCAGACCATCGCCAGCGGCAAGTTCAATGCCCTGTTGCTGAAGGGTCTGGCTTAGCTTTTGTTGCTGAGAGGCGTAAAACTGCTGAGTCTGCACCAACGTGCGCTGATAGTTCTCATCACTCAGACAGGCGCAGGCCAAATCCTGCAACAGGTGGCTGACCCACTGACTGCCGGCGTTAAGCCGCAGACGCAGTTTTGCCGAGGTATCGGGATCGCTGGCAACGATGGCGAGGCGTAGATCCGGGCCTAATGTTTTTGACATCGAACGGATGACTGCCCAGTGTTTTGTCTGCGGCGCAATCACCGGATACAACGGGGATGCGGACAGCAGGGCAAAGTGATCGTCGATAATCACCAGCGTTTGCGGGTAACGTGACAGGATATCCTGCAACCGGGCGGCGCGGATAGCACTGAGGCTACAGCCGGTTGGATTGTGCGCGCGCGGGGTGATGATCACCGCCCGCGCTCCTTTCTGTAGCGCCAGCTCCAGCATGTCTGGCTGCATGCCTTCGCTGTCCACGCTGACCGGGCTTGCTGAGTACCCGGCATAACGCAGCATATTGATGCTGCTTAAAAAACAGGGATCTTCGACGGCGACGCTATCACCCGGCAGCAAATGGGCGCACAGTAGCCGTTCGATGGCATCAATGGCGCCGCTGGTAATATCAATTTCACCTGGGCCGGGCAGGACATCCTGCATCCATTGCGTCGCCCACGTCTTAAGCCCAGGGGAGACGACCTCGTCGCCATATAAGCGGGGGTGTTTATTTATTTTCGCGAAATAGTGACTCAGGTCGGGGAGGCGTGAAGGCGCAGGATTGCCGCCGGAAAGGTCGGTTAGCGGTGTATCCGGATTCCCCCCTTCCAGCGCAACGGGCGAGGATACGCCCTTGATTACCGTGCCGTTACGTCCCTGGCTAAGTGCCAGTCCGGTAGTGACCAGGCGTTTATAGGCCGCTGCGACAGTATTGCGATTAACGTTTAATACCGTTGCCAGATCCCTGACCGGCGGCAGCGTGTCTCCTGCGACAAGTGCGCCTGTAGTGATATGTTGACGAATACTGTCAAAAATTTCGTTAGCGGTTTTTCCGTCGATCATTATTGACCTATGACAAAATGAATTTTAGCATATGACGATAATAGTGAGGCATCAGCCCGCTGTCCAGCGAGAGGAGAGGTTTATGGAGCAGGAGAGTGAAATACAGTCAGTGCTCTTCGACGACAAGCATCGGGCGTTACAAACCGATATCGTCGCCGTCCAGTCACAGGTGGTGTATGGCAGCGTAGGCAACAGTATTGCCGTGCCGGCCATTAAAGCGCATGGGTTACGGGTGACGGCGGTACCGACGGTGCTGTTCAGTAACACCCCACATTATGAAACCTTTTATGGCGGGATTATCCCCGGCGACTGGTTTAATGGTTATCTCACTGCTTTACATGAGCGCGATGCCTTACGTGAACTCAAGGCGGTAACGACCGGCTATATGGGAAGCGCAGAGCAGATAGCGCTGCTCGCACGGTGGCTGGAAACCGTTCGCGCCGCGCATCCAGAGCTGTGTATTCTGGTCGATCCGGTGATGGGTGATATCGACAGCGGGATGTACGTGAAGGCCGAGATTCCGGAGGCGTACCGCACGCACCTGCTCCCGCTGGCGCAGGGCGTGACGCCGAACGTGTTTGAACTGCAAATGCTGAGTGGAAAACCGTGTCGCACGCTCGATGAGGCGATTTTGGCGGCAAAATCTCTGCTTACCGACACGCTGAAATGGGTGGTAATAACCAGTGCGCCGGGTGATGTCGAGGAGGTTATCAACGTGGCGGTGGTGACGGCTGAAACGGTTGAGGTGTTAGCCCACCCGCGGGTGAAAACGGACCTCAAGGGAACCGGCGATCTGTTTTGCGCTGAACTGATAAGCGGTATCGTTGCAGGAAAAGCGCTTACCGCCGCCACACATGATGCTGCGCAGCGCGTGCTGGAAGTGATGACCTGGACCCACCTGTGCGGGTGTGATGAATTAATTCTGCCGCCGGCAGGGGAGGCGCGATGAAGAGTTATCGGTTGGTGGTTCGCCAGCATGGACGTTTAGTGGGGCATTTCGATACCAGCGGCACCGAGGCGCTGGAAGATATCTGCGTGGCGCGCGCGATGTTTGGTATTGCCGGAGGATATGACTGTGAACTGCTGGTGGCGGATTCAGAAAGACGGATGCTGGAAAGCGGGCCTGAAGGGATGAAAATTTTGATGCGCGAAGCGTGTTACCGCCCGATGACCTCGCAGATTTAATGCCGGATGGTGGCGTGAACGCCTTATCCGGCCTACGGTGAGAGTTTCTTTGTAGGCCGGATAAGCGCTGCGCCATCCGGTAAAGTGCTGCCTGATTGCCGGATGGCAGCGTAAACGCCTCATCCGGCCTACGCAGAATTACTTCTTGATGCGGATAACCGGGGTTTCGCCCACGGTCACGCTACCGGACAGTTTGATCAGTTCTTTGATTTCGTCCATGTTGGAGATAACAACCGGCGTCAGGGTAGACTTGGCTTTTTCTTCCAGCAGTGCCAGATCGAATTCAATAACCGGGTCGCCCACTTTAACGCGTTGACCTTCTTCAGCAATACGCTTGAAGCCTTCGCCTTTCAGTTCAACGGTATCAATACCGAAGTGAACGAACAGCTCAATGCCGCTATCAGATTCGATAGAGAACGCATGGTTGGTTTCAAAGATTTTGCCGATGGTGCCGTCTACAGGGGCAACCATTTTGTTACCGGTTGGTTTGATAGCGATGCCATCACCAACGATTTTTTCAGCAAAAACTACATCCGGCACGTCTTCGATGTTGACGATCTCGCCAGAGAGCGGAGCTATAATCTCAATAGTTCCGGTGTCTTTCTTATCATCAGAAACCAGAGATTTCAGTTTATCGAACAAACCCATGATCTTCTCCTAAGCAGTAAATTGGGCCGCATCTCGTGGATTAGCAGATTGTTTTTTCTTCAATGAACTTGTTAACCAGCGTCATTAACTCGTCCGTTGTCGGTTGAGCAAGAGCCTGCTCTGCTAACACCTTCGCATCTTCGAAGTTCGTGTTACGGATAATCTTCTTAATGCGCGGGATAGAAATGGCGCTCATAGAGAATTCGTCCAGACCCATCCCCAGCAACAGAAGTGTAGCACGTTCGTCGCCTGCAAGCTCACCACACATGCCGGTCCATTTGCCTTCAGCATGAGAAGCATCAATAACTTGCTTGATCAGCGTCAGAACAGATGGCGACATCGGTTGGTAAAGGTGGGAAATCATATCATTACCACGGTCAACTGCCAGGGTGTACTGCGTTAAATCATTGGTGCCGATACTAAAGAAGTCAACTTCTTTGGCTAAATGACGTGCAATGGTTGCCGCAGCCGGTGTTTCCACCATCACGCCAATCTCAATGGTTTCGTCAAATGCTTTGCCTTCGTCACGCAGTTCCTGTTTGTAGATTTCGATCTCTTTGCGCAGTGCGCGTACTTCTTCAACAGAGATGATCATCGGGAACATGATGCGCAGTTTGCCGAAAGCAGAAGCACGCAGGATGGCACGAACCTGGTCACGCAGGATCTCTTTACGATCCATCGCGATACGAATAGCACGCCAGCCCAGGAATGGGTTCTCTTCTTTCGGGAAGTTCATGTACGGCAGCTCTTTATCGCCACCGATGTCCATAGTACGCACGATGACCGCCTGCGAGCCACAGGCTTCAGCAACGGCTTTATACGCAGCAAACTGTTCTTCTTCAGTTGGCAGCGAGTCACGGTCCATAAACAGGAATTCGGTACGATACAGACCCACGCCTTCAGCGCCATTACGCTCAGCGCCTTCAACGTCACGCACGGTACCGATGTTGGCGCACACTTCAACCTGATGACCGTCCAGCGTGATAGCTGGCAGATCTTTCAGCTTAGCGAGTTCCGCTTTCTCGGTAGCAACTTGCTCCTGAACGGCACGCAGTTGCTCAATAACGTCGTTGGTTGGATTGACGTAAACCAGATTGTTTACGGCATCCAGAATCAGATAGTCGTCGTTTTTCACCTGAGAGGTGACGCTGCCGGTACCCACGATGGCAGGCAGTTCCAGAGAACGTGCCATGATTGAGGTATGGGAAGTACGTCCACCCGCGTCAGTGATGAAACCCAGCACCTTATTCAGGTTCAGCTGTGCGGTTTCTGACGGTGTCAGATCGGCGGCAACCAGGATAACTTCGTCCTGAATAGCGCTCAGGTCAATAATTGCCAGACCCAGGATGTTACGCAGCAGGCGTTTACCGATGTCACGTACGTCAGCCGCACGTTCTTTCAGGTATTCATCATCCAGCTCTTCCAGAGCGGTGGCCTGACCTTCGATAATTTCATGCGCAGCTGCGTCAGCCGTCATGTGCTTATCTTTAATCAGGGCTATGATTTCCTGCTCCAGCTCCTCATCTTCGAGCAGCATGATATGCCCTTCAAAGATGGCTTCTTTTTCTTCACCGAACGTTTCACCAGCTTTGGTTTTGATCGCTTCCAGTTGCGCAGATGCCTTGGCACGACCGCTCAGAAAACGTTCAACTTCCTGATCAACCTTGTCGGCAGAAATTTTTTTCCGGTCAATGACGATTTCGTCTTCTTTCAGCAGCAGTGCTTTGCCGAAAGCGATACCCGGGGATGCTAAAATGCCTGAAATCATAACCCTACCTTACTTGTGACTGATATTGAAAAGAACTCGTTGAACTTACTCGAGTTCAGCCATCAGTTTAACCAGATGCTCAACTGCTTTCTGCTCGTCTTCGCCTTCTGCGGAAAGGGTAACAACGGTGCCCTGAGTCAGGCCCAGAGTCTGCAGTTTAAACAGGCTTTTGGCGCTAGCGCTTTTGCCGTTGGAAGTCACAGTAATTTCAGACGTAAAGCCTTTTGCTTCTTTAACGAACTGAGCAGCAGGGCGAGTATGCAGACCGTTCGGAGCGGTAATGGTAACTTCTTGCTGGAACATTATATTTCCCCAACTTATAGGTTTAGTGTTGTGGAACTAAAGTCTAGCCTGGCGGCTCAACTTTAGCCTGTATTGTTAGCGTCGACCTAAACAGGTCGCGACACAAAAGGAGTTCGGTGCAATCCGTTGCGGGCAACTTCTTGCCACTGACGTTTCTTTCGTCATTAAACATTATGCCGCGAAAGGAAGAATTGAACCAAATCATTAAATCGATTCAGCTCGCGCTTTTCCTGTAACGATTAATTTCGCGCATCAAAATAATTAGTTTGGTTAAATACCAGTTCCGGCGGGTTGAATCAATGCCAGGTGGGGCGAAACTTTGAAGCAGGCCACAAAAAAGCACCCAAAAGGGTGCTTTTCTACGCGTTTTTAACATGCTGGCATTACTGTTGCAGTTCTTTCTCAGTAAAGAGATCGGCAAACAGTGCAGTGCTCAGATAACGCTCACCCGATGACGGTAGAATAACCACTATATTCTTATTGGTAAAGGTTTCATCTTCCTGGAGTTTAAGCGCGGCAGCAACCGCGGCTCCTGAAGAGATACCTGCCAGAATACCTTCTTCTTCCATCAAGCGACGCGCGGTAGAGATAGCCTCGTCGTTAGTGATGGCGACCACTTTATCAATCAGTTTCAGATCGAGGTTGCCCGGAATGAAACCAGCGCCAATGCCCTGAATTTTATGTGGGCCAGGCTTGAGTTCTTCACCCGCCAACGCCTGAGCGATGACCGGAGAATCTGTCGGTTCTACGGCAACGGTGATCAAATCCGCTTTGCCTTTGGTTCCTTTGATATAACGGGAAACGCCGGTCAGCGTACCGCCGGTGCCAACGCCGGAGATAAACACATCCACCTGACCATCGGTGTCTTCCCAGATTTCCGGGCCGGTGGTTTTTTCGTGAATTTCCGGGTTAGCCGGGTTACTGAATTGCTGAAGCAGCAGGAATTTTTCCGGATTGCTGGCAACAATTTCTTCTGCTTTCTGAATCGCGCCCTTCATGCCTTTTGCGCCTTCAGTCAGCACCAGATTTGCACCCAGCGCTTTCAGCAGCTTACGACGCTCAATACTCATCGTTTCCGGCATCGTCAGGGTCAGCTTGTAACCGCGCGCGGCAGCAACGTAGGCCAGGGCAATACCGGTGTTACCGCTGGTCGGTTCAACCAGTTCAATACCCGGTTTCAGCACACCACGTTTTTCGGCATCCCAAATCATATTGGCACCGATACGGCATTTGACGCTAAAGCTCGGGTTGCGTGATTCTACCTTCGCCAGAATGCGTCCGTTACCGATACGGTTCAGTCGAACCAGCGGCGTATGACCGATAGTCAGCGAGTTGTCTTCAAAAATCTTACTCATGGCCTGTCCTTAACTGTATGAAATTGGGATACCGCATCAGCATACCTGTTGAGAAAGTATGGGGAAGTAAGGAAATCGCATATCTATATGCTGATGAGAAATAATGCCTTGCAGTATGGAATAAGAGCGGGCATAAGACGGCCCGCATTTACACATTTTTGCATTACTTCCATAACGCGTGCTTAGCACGATAGCAATCTACCCACATTGCGGTGGCACCGCAAACGGCAACCGGCATGATGAACATGTTGAGCACAGGGATCAGGGTGAACAGGCTGGTCAGCGCGCCAAACTGCATATTGGTGACTTTGCGCGTGCGCAGGGCGGTACGCATCTCTTTGAACGGCACTTTGTGGTTATCAAACGGGTAATCACAATATTGGATAGCCAGCATCCACGCGCTAAACAGGAACCACAGTACTGGCGCAACGGTCTGTCCAATGCCGGGGATAAAATAGAGCAGCAGCAGTACGACTGCGCGCGGAAGGTACCAGGCCAGTTTTTGCCATTCACGTTTCATAATACGCGGAACATCTTTCATAATACCGAGCACGCCGGTGTCGGGTGGCGTTGCGCCGGTCAGTCGCGCTTCCAGTTGTTCAGCCAGTAAGCCGTTAAACGGTGCCGCGATCCAGTTGGCAAGCGTGGAGAAAAAATAGCCAAATACCAGCAGCACGGAGAATGTCACAATGGGCCACAGCAAATAACTGAGCCACTGTAGCCAGTCCGGAACATGACTCATTAGAGCGGGTATCCAGCTATCCAGTTGGCTAAATAACCACCAGAACGCGCCCCCCATCAGCAAAATGTTCACCAGCAACGGCAGGAGAACAAAGCGACGGATCCCCGGTTGGCTGATGAGCTTCCATCCCTGAGAAAAATAATAAAAACCGCTGCGTGGTACACTTGCAGATGATGAAACCATAGTCGGGACATGCTCCTTGTGGTCTAAGTCCAGGTCAACTTCGCGTATATTACCGGGTTGTTGAGCGTTAGGCTGTTCAGAAATGTTCGAAAAAACAGCAAAAAGCACGATTTTATTCATCTTTATGCTGTGAAAGCCAAGAGTACACTTGCACTAGACGTAATCGGCAAATACTCTTAGTGAGTAAATGTTTGCCGTGGTGGCAAGGTGTTAGAACAACAGAGAATATAATGATGCAGGATTTGCGTCTGATATTAATCATTGTTGGCGCGATCGCCATAATCGCTTTACTGGTACATGGTTTCTGGACTAGCCGTAAAGAACGGTCTTCTATATTCCGCGATCGCCCACTGAAACGCATGAAGTCTAAACGTGATGACGAGGATTCTATCGGCGATAACGTCGAGGAAGACGAAGGCGTGGGCGAAGTCCGCGTACATCGTGTGAATCATGCTCCCGGCAGCGGTCAGGAACATGGTGTTCCTCCTCAGTCGCCGCAACACCAGTACCAGCCGCCTTATGCGTCTGCTCAGCCGCGTCAACCCGCGCAGCAGCCCGCTCAAGCGCCGGTACCGCCGCCGCATGTTCAGCCTGTGCAGCAGCCTGTACAACCGGTGTCGCATCAGCCTGTACCACAGCAGCCGATGCAGCACCAGCCGGTCGCGCCGCAAGTTCAGCAGCCGGTTCAGCATGCGCCACAGCCTGCACCGCAGGCCTTCCAGCCAGCCGAGCCTGTTGTTGAGCAACCGCAGCCAGAGCCGGTCGTTGAGCCAGCGCCCGTTGTGGAAAAACCGCAGCCTAAAGAAACGGTCATTATTATGAACGTGGCGGCACATCATGGCAGCGAACTCAATGGCGAAGTGCTGCTCAACAGCATTCAGCAGGCAGGCTTTAAATTTGGCGATATGAATATTTTCCATCGTCATCTGAGCCCCGATGGCAGCGGCCCGTCACTGTTCAGTCTGGCCAATATGGTGAATCCGGGGACGTTTGACCCTGAGATGACCGGCGATTTCACTACGCCTGGCGTGACTATCTTTATGCAGGTGCCGTCCTACGGGGATGAGCTGCAAAACTTTAAGCTGATGCTGCAGTCAGCGCAGCACATCGCCGATGAAGTGGGTGGTGTGGTGCTCGACGATCAACGTCGCATGATGACGCCGCAGAAACTGCGCGAGTATCAGGACCGCATCCGCGACGTTATAGAATCTCACGCCTGATTGCCCTCTGGCGTGACATCTCCTTTCTGAACCCCCGCCTGTCGGGGGTTTTTTATCATTGATGGTGCGATATGGAATCAATCGAACAACAACTGACAGAACTGCGAACCACGCTTCGCCATCATGAGTATCTTTACCATGTGATGGACGCACCGGACATTCCCGATGCGGAATATGATCGCCTGATGCGCGAACTGCGTGAACTGGAAGCTCAGCACCCGGATCTGATTACGCCCGACTCGCCGACGCAACGCGTCGGTGCGGCTCCGCTGGCGTCCTTCAGTCAGATACGTCATGAAGTGCCGATGTTGTCGCTGGACAACGTATTTGATGAAGAGAGTTTTCTCGCGTTCAATAAACGCGTACAGGACCGACTGAAGAGTACGGATAAGCTGACCTGGTGCTGTGAACTGAAGCTGGACGGTCTGGCGGTAAGCATTCTGTATGAAAACGGCGTGCTGGTCAGCGCGGCAACGCGCGGTGATGGCACGACCGGTGAAGACATTACCTCGAATGTGCGTACCATTCGCGCGATCCCGCTCAAGCTGCGCGGCGACAATATTCCAACGCGTCTGGAAGTACGTGGCGAAGTTTTTTTGCCGCAGGCGGGTTTTGAAAAAATCAATGAAGACGCGCGTCGCACTGGCAATAAAGTGTTTGCTAACCCACGTAACGCGGCAGCCGGTTCATTACGCCAGCTCGATCCGCGTATCACGGCGAAGCGACCGCTGACCTTCTTCTGCTATGGCGTCGGCGTGCTGGAAGGGGGTGAACTGCCGGATACCCATTTGGGTCGTTTGCTGCAATTCAAAGCGTGGGGACTTCCGGTCAGCGACAGGGTCACGCTGTGCGACTCTCCGGAGGAAGTACTTGCTTACTATCATCAGGTTGAAGCAGACCGACCAACGCTCGGCTTCGACATTGATGGCGTGGTGATTAAGGTCAACTCGCTGGCGCTGCAGGAGCAACTGGGCTTTGTGGCCCGTGCGCCGCGCTGGGCGGTGGCGTTTAAGTTCCCGGCGCAGGAACAGATGACCTTTGTGCGCGACGTTGAGTTTCAGGTCGGGCGTACCGGGGCGATTACGCCCGTCGCTCGCCTGGAGCCGGTACAAGTAGCGGGGGTGCTGGTCAGTAACGCCACGCTGCACAACGCCGATGAAATCGATCGTCTGGGTTTACGCATTGGTGACAAGGTGGTGATTCGCCGTGCGGGTGATGTGATCCCGCAGGTGGTGAACGTGGTGCTTTCCGAGCGCCCCGAAGAGACGCGTGAAATCGTCTTCCCAACCCATTGCCCGGTGTGTGGTTCTGACGTTGAGCGTGTGGAAGGTGAAGTCGTTACCCGCTGCACCGGTGGTCTCATTTGCGGTGCACAGCGTAAAGAATCCCTCAAGCATTTTGTTTCGCGTCGGGCGCTGGATGTGGACGGCATGGGCGATAAGATTATCGATCAGCTGGTCGAGAAAGAGTATGTCCATACGCCAGCCGATCTGTTCCAGTTAACGGCCGGTAAGTTGACGGGGCTGGATCGCATGGGGCCGAAGTCGGCACAAAACGTGGTCAATGCGCTGGAAAAAGCCAAACAAACCACGTTTGCCCGCTTTCTCTATGCGTTGGGTATCCGTGAAGTGGGCGAAGCCACGGCCGCAGGTCTGGCAAGCTATTTCGGTACGTTGGATGCGCTGGAAGCGGCGTCTATTGAGGAGCTACAAAAAGTCCCTGACGTCGGCATTGTGGTGGCCACTCACGTGTTTAACTTCTTTGCCGAAGAGAGCAACCGTGAGGTCATTGGCCAGCTACTGGCACAGGGCATTCACTGGCCTGCGCCGGTGGTCATCAACGCCGAAGAGATCGACAGCCCGTTTGCCGGGAAAACGGTGGTACTGACGGGAAGCCTGAGCCAGATGTCGCGCGATGACGCCAAAGCCCGGTTGACCGAACTGGGGGCGAAAGTGGCGGGCAGCGTGTCGAAGAAAACCGATCTGGTGATTGCCGGTGAAGCCGCAGGCTCCAAGCTTGCCAAAGCACAGGAGCTGGGTATCGCTGTGATTGATGAAGCGGAGATGATCCGCTTACTGGGCGCCTGAGATGGAAAAAGAGCAACTGATTGACATCGCTAATACCGTCATGCCCTTTGGCAAATACAAAGGGCGTCGGTTGATTGATGTGCCGGAAGAGTATCTGCTGTGGTTTGCCCGTAACGATGAATTTCCACCGGGCAAACTGGGCGAGCTGATGCAAATTACGTTGCTGATTAAAACTGAGGGGCTGACGCAGCTGGTACAGCCCCTAAAACGTCCGCTTTAAGCCTTTGCGGCGCGGCCTTCCTGCTGCGCCTGCAAGGCGTCAGTTTGTCGCTTATAGCGACGAGCCAGCACTGCGCAGACCATCAGCTGGATTTGATGGAATATCATCAACGGCAGCACCATCATGCCGATCACCGACGTCGGGAACAGAATGTTTGCCATGGGGATCCCGTTCGCCAGGCTCTTTTTCGACCCGCAGAATACAATGGTGATTTCATCGGCCTTATTGAAACCGCATTTACGCGCCACAAAGACATTTATCCCGATCACAATAGCCAGCAGTACGACGCTGACTACCACGATAAACAACAGTGAACCTACCCCGACTTTGTGCCAGATCCCATTCACCACGGCTTCGCTGAAGGCAGAATAAACCACCAGCAGAATCGAAGACTGGTCCGTTTTAGCGATCCATTTTTTATGTTGTGACACCCAGTTACCAATCCACGGGCGTGAAAGATGCCCCAGCACGAACGGCAGCAGCAGCTGCAGCATGATTTTACCCACCTGCTCAAGGCTGCCTTCTGCGCCATGCATATTCATCACCAGACCGACCAACAACGGTGAGAGAAAAATACCCAACAGGCTGGAGGCGGAGGCAGAGCACACGGCGGCTGCCACGTTACCACCGGCCAGCGAGGTGAAGGCAATCGCCGACTGCACCGTGGCAGGCAAAATGCACAGATACAGGAAACCCGTGTACAGCATCGGATCGACGTTAACCGGTGCCCACCAGGCAAACAGCACGCCCAGCACCGGGAAGACGACAAAGGTGCTGCACATCACCCACAGATGCAACCGCCAGTGGCTACCGCCGGCAATAATGGCTTCTCGTGAGAGTTTGGCCCCATGCATAAAGAACAGCAGGGCAATCGCTGCGGTGGTTAACCCTTCAAAGAAAGGGACAAATCCACCCTCGGCGGGAAAAAAAGATGCCAGTAACACAACGGTAATCAGCGTCAACGTGAACGGATCGAGGATACGAAAAAGTTTCATAAAAGCTCCTGGAATTCGGTCGCACTAGTTTGCGTTTTTCCATTTGAGAAATAAAATTGATTTATTGCATCCATATATGAATTAAATCGATGAATTACTCTCTGCGTCAACTGCGTATCTTTGTCACCGTCGCTCAGGCTAAAAGCTTTAGTCGGGCGGGGGATATCATCGGCTTAAGCCAGTCGGCGGTGAGCCACAGCGTAAAAGAGCTGGAAGGGCAGACGGGCGTGCGTCTGTTGGACAGGACCACACGAGAGGTGGTGCTTACCGACGCCGGACAACAGCTGGCAGCACGCCTTGAGCGTATCCTGGATGAGCTGCACAGCACGCTGCGCGAAGCCGGGCAGGTTGGCACGCAGCTCACCGGTATAGTTCGTGTCGCGGCCAGCCAGACCATCTCTGCCCATCTTATTCCCCAGTGTATTGCCCAGAGTAATGCGCTTTATCCCGCGATCGATTTTGTCCTGCATGACAGGCCGCAGCAGTGGGTACTGGAAAGTATTCGTCAGGGGGAAGTGGATTTCGGCATTGTTATCGATCCGGGTGCGGTAACGGACCTGCAGTGTGAAGCGGTGCTGTCGGAACCCTTCCTGCTGCTGTGTCGGGAGGATCATCCTTTAGCCGAGCGGGAGTGGGTTAATTGGCAGGATCTCCTGCACGAACGTCTGGTGTTGCAGGATTACGCCTCTGGTAGCCGACCGCTGATTGATGCGGCACTGGCCCATTTCTCCATTGATGCCAACATTGTGCAGGAGATAGGCCACCCGGCAACGCTCTTTCCGATGGTCGAAGCGGGGATTGGTATCAGTGTACTGCCCGCGCTGGCGCTCCCCCTGCCGCAGGGCAGCCATTTGCAGGTCAAACGTCTGACGCCGGTGGTTGAACGACAGCTGATGCTGGCTCGACGTAAAAATCGCTCTTTATCGACCGCCGCTCAGGCATTGTGGGACGTCGTGCGCACACAGGCCAGTGAATTAACTGCCGGTCGTGCGCGGGATCCGCTGTATCAGTTATAAGCGCCCCCATGCCATTTCCGGCAGGAGAATAATGTGAAGTTGGGCGGGTTTAGCGCAACTCATCAATACCGATTTACTATCGATCGACGGGAAAAACTGTATTGGTAATCGATTGCGTAGTCTCGTTATAACATCGGGGTACGCTACGTTATTTTCGATTACTCAGTTTTAAGGACATCTCATGAGCCACACTCTTTTCTCTCAGAATCCCTGGTATAGCGCCGATATCATTCGTGGTTATAAACCTGACTTCACGCCACGCGTGGCGTTTATTCTCGGCTCCGGGCTGGGTGCACTGGCCGAGCAAATCGAGGATGCGGTGGCGATCTCTTACGAGAAGCTGCCAGGGTTCCCGGTCAGCACCGTACATGGACATGCGGGGGAACTGGTGCTGGGGAATCTGGCTGGCGTTCCTGTGGTCTGCATGAAAGGGCGTGGGCACTTCTACGAAGGTCGCGGCATGACGGTGATGACCGATGCTATTCGTACCCTTAAACTGCTGGGCTGCGAACTGCTATTTTGCACCAACGCGGCGGGCTCTTTACGTCCTGAAGTCGGTCCGGGCAGCCTGGTGGCGCTCAGCGATCACATTAATACCATGCCAGGCACGCCAATGGTTGGACTCAACGATGAGCGTTTTGGCGAGCGTTTCTTCTCGCTGGCGAACGCCTACGATGCAGACTACCGTGCGATCCTGCAAACCGTAGCGAAAGAAGAGGGATTCCCGCTGAGCGAAGGCGTATTTGTCTCCTATCCGGGACCGAACTTTGAGACGGCGGCAGAAATTCGCATGATGCAGATTATTGGCGGTGATGTGGTTGGTATGTCGGTGGTCCCTGAAGTTATCGCTGCACGTCACTGTGAATTGAAGGTGGTTGCGGTTTCTGCCATCACCAACCTGGCAGAAGGGCTGGGGGATGTGAAGTTATCCCATGCCCAGACGTTGGCGGCGGCGGAACTCTCCCGACAGAACTTCATCAATTTGATCTGCGGCTTCTTGCGCAAGCTGGCTTGAATAAAAACGATAACTGACCCCGCTTGCGGGGTCTTACTTTTTTGGCAAGGAACGGAAAAATGGGTATCGCCTCACGCTTAAAGCTCATGTCGTTTTTGCAATATTTCATCTGGGGAAGCTGGTTGGTGACCCTGGGTTCTTACATGATCAACACCCTGCATTTTACCGGTGCCAACGTGGGTATGGTTTATAGCTCGAAAGGGCTGGCGGCGATTATTATGCCTGGCATCATGGGGATCATCGCTGATAAATGGTTGCGCGCCGAACGCGCCTACATGCTGTGTCACCTGGTGTGCGCGGGTGTGCTGCTGTATGCCACCACCGTGACCGATGCAGATACCATGTTCTGGGTGATGCTGATTAACGCCATGGCTTATATGCCGACGATTGCGTTGTCGAACAGCGTCTCATACTCCTGCCTGGCGCAATCCGGCCAGGATCCGGTGACGGCTTTCCCGCCGATTCGCGTGTTTGGCACGATTGGCTTTATTGTGGCTATGTGGACGGTAAGCCTGATGGGACTGGAACTGAGCAGCGCCCAGCTGTATATCGCCTCCGGCGCCTCATTACTGCTGGCGATGTACGCGTTTACCTTACCGAAAATTCCGGTTGCTGAGAAGAAAGTGGCAACGACGCTTGCCGGTAAACTGGGACTGGATGCGTTTGTGCTGTTTAAAAATCCGCGTATGGCGATATTCTTTCTCTTTGCCATGATGCTGGGGGCGGTACTGCAAATCACCAACGTCTTTGGTAATCCGTTCCTGCATGATTTTGCCCGTAACCCTGAATTTGCCGGCAGCTTTGTCGTGAAGTATCCCTCTATTTTGCTGTCGGTGTCGCAGATGGCGGAAGTGGGCTTCATTCTCACCATTCCGTTCTTCCTTAAACGCTTTGGGATTAAAACGGTGATGCTGATGAGCATGCTGGCGTGGACGCTGCGTTTTGGTTTCTTTGCGTTTGGCGATCCGTCACCGTTTGGCTTTGTGCTGTTACTGATGTCGATGATCGTTTACGGTTGCGCGTTTGATTTCTTCAACATATCCGGATCGGTGTTCGTCGAGCAGGAAGTCAGTTCCAACATTCGCGCCAGCGCACAGGGGCTGTTTATGACCATGGTGAACGGCGTCGGGGCGTGGGTGGGTTCAATTCTGAGCGGCATGGCGGTGGACTATTTCTCCGTCGATGGCGTGAAGGACTGGCAAACCATCTGGTTGGTGTTTGCGGCTTATGCGCTGGCGTTGGCCGTCATTTTTGCGCTGTTCTTCAAATACAAGCATGAGCCGGAAAGGTCCGTGCAGAAATCGCTGGCACATTAATCCTTACCTGCGGCGGGCTAATGCTGCCCGCCGTTTTATGTTCTGTGATGCAATGTGGTAACTTTGCGCATTATCCTTCTCCGCTGGAGCGCATTACTCATGGAACGCACGCATCGTATCGATCTGAAGTTACTGCGTTATTTTCTGGCAGTCGCAGAAGAACTGCATTTTGGACGTGCGGCTGCTCGCCTGAATATGTCACAACCCCCGCTAAGTATTCATATCAAAGAGCTGGAACAGCAGCTCGGCACACTGTTGTTTATCCGGCATTCCCGTAGCGTGACCTTAACCCACGCCGGAAAAATCCTGATGGAAGAGTCACGCCGCCTGTTATCCAGCGCTAACCAGGCGCTGGCACGCGTGGAGCAGATTGGCCGCGGTGAGGCAGGGCGAGTCGAACTGGGCGTAATAGGCACGGCGATGTGGGGAAAAATGCGCCCGGTGATGCGGCGATTTTTGAAAGAGAACCCGAACGTTGAGGTTCTGTTTCGCGAAAACATGCCGGCAATGCAGATGACGCTGCTGGAGCGGCGTGAGCTGGATGCGGGGATTTGGCGGATGGCGACAGCACCCTCGCACGGATTTACCAGCCTGCGCTTGCATGAGTCTTCATTTTTGGTGGCGATGCCGGAAGAACATCCGCTGAGCGCTCGTGACGCCGTGCCGCTGGAAGCGCTGCGTAATGAATATTTTGTCACGATGCCTTCCATTCATACTGACTGGGCATTTTTGCAGCGTGTGTGCCAGAGCGCCGGATTTTCACCAATGATTATTCGTGAGGTGAGGGAGCCACAAACGGTGCTGGCGATGATCAGTATGGGGATTGGTATTACGTTAATTGCAGATAGTTATGCGCAGATGAACTGGCCTGGCGTGGTATTCCGCCCGCTGGAAGAACGCATTCCTGCTGATTTATATATTGTGTATGACCAACAGCAGGCAACACCTGCGCTGGAGAAACTGGTTGGGGCATTGACGATGTGATGTGTGCCGGATGGCGACTGACGTCTTATCCGGCCTACAACGACGTAGACTGTTGGCCTGATAAGCGCAGCGTATCAGGCAGAGAATGGCTGAATTGTTAAATTCTACGCATAGCAAAAAGGCGCCTTTAGGGCGCCTTTTTACATTGGTGGGGCGTGCAGGATGACTCGCTTCGCTCGCCCTTCGGGCCGTCGCCGTGAACGGCTCCGTTGTCTCACTGCGTTCGACCCGAACCTGCTGCAGGTTCGAATCTTTGAATTCCGTGCATAGCAAAAAGGCGCCTTTAGGGCACCTTTTTACATTGGTGGGGCGTGCAGGATTCGAACCTGCGACCAATTGATTAAAAGTCAACTGCTCTACCAACTGAGCTAACGCCCCGAAGTGGTGGGTGATGACGGGATCGAACCGCCGACCCCCTCCTTGTAAGGGAGGTGCTCTCCCAGCTGAGCTAATCACCCACTTCGGTACTTCATATTTTGACAGAAAATCCAGCTGGCGAGAAAGTGGTGGGTGATGACGGGATCGAACCGCCGACCCCCTCCTTGTAAGGGAGGTGCTCTCCCAGCTGAGCTAATCACCCACTTCTCAATTTTCTGTTCTACACGGCGGAGACTACATAAAATAGTTGGTGGGTGATGACGGGTTCGAACCGCCGACCCCCTCCTTGTAAGGGAGGTGCTCTCCCAGCTGAGCTAATCACCCCCGCTGTGTGGAGTCGCATTATAGGGAGAGTTGAAAATGAGTCAACGCATTTTCTAAAGAAATTGTTCGTTCGTCGTAAATTTAAACAAAACGATCGCAAAACAGTCCATGCGGCATGATTTGTATACGAAAATGGCAAAGCGTGATGTTCCAACCTGAACAACATTGAGGAATCAGACCACGGTGATAGAATACGGGCCTGATAATCTTCCCAGGATTTGCCGGTTGTCGGCATCTTTATAAACGTAAGGCCATTTCATGAAAATCAAAACTCGCTTCGCGCCTAGCCCGACAGGTTATCTGCACGTCGGCGGTGCGCGTACTGCTCTTTATTCCTGGCTTTTTGCACGTAACCATAGCGGTGAGTTTGTGCTGCGTATTGAAGACACCGATCTCGAACGCTCCACGCCGGAAGCTATCGAAGCCATTATGGATGGCATGAACTGGCTGAATCTGGAGTGGGATGAAGGTCCGTACTTCCAGACCAAACGTTTTGATCGCTACAACGCCGTTATTGATGAGATGCTGGAAGCGGGTACAGCGTATAAATGCTATTGCTCCAAAGAGCGTCTGGAACAGCTGCGTGAAGATCAGATGGCGAAAGGTGAGAAGCCACGTTATGACGGTCGCTGCCGCCACGGCCACGAACATCACGCCGATGACGAACCTTGCGTGGTGCGTTTTGCCAACCCGCAGGACGGTTCCGTTATTTTTGACGACCAGATCCGTGGGCCGATCGAATTCAGCAACCAGGAACTCGACGATCTGATCATCCGCCGTACCGACGGTTCTCCAACCTATAACTTCTGTGTGGTTGTTGATGACTGGGATATGGAAATTACCCACGTTATTCGTGGTGAAGACCATATCAACAACACCCCGCGTCAGATCAACATCCTGAAGGCGCTGAACGCGCCGGTGCCGGTTTACGCGCACGTGTCGATGATCAACGGCGACGACGGTAAAAAACTGTCCAAACGTCACGGTGCGGTCAGCGTGATGCAGTATCGCGACGATGGTTACCTGCCGGAAGCGCTGCTGAACTATTTGGTGCGTCTGGGCTGGTCCAGCGGCGATCAGGAAATCTTCACCCGCGAAGAGATGATCAAGCTGTTCTCTCTTGGTGCGGTAAGCAAATCGGCGAGCGCATTCAATACCGAAAAACTGCAGTGGCTGAACCATCACTACATTAACACTCTGGCGCCTGAATATGTGGCAACGCATCTGCAGTGGCACATTGAGCAGGAAAATATCGATACCCGCGTGGGTCCGCAATTGTCCGAGCTGGTAAAACTGCTGGGCGAGCGCTGCAAAACCCTGAAAGAGATGGCGCAGAGCTGCCGCTACTTCTATGAAGACTTTGCTGAGTTCGATGCGGATGCTGCGAAGAAACACCTGCGCCCGGTTGCGCGTCAGCCGCTGGAAGTGGTGCGTGATAAAATTGCTGCCATCACCGAATGGACCGCTGAAAACGTACATCACGCCATTCAGTCTACCGCTGATGAGCTGGAAGTGGGGATGGGTAAAGTCGGTATGCCGCTGCGCGTTGCGGTTACCGGTGCAGGCCAGTCTCCAGGATTAGACGTTACGGTGCATGCGATTGGTAAATCCCGCAGCATTGAACGTATTAACAAAGCGCTGGCGTTTATTGCTGAGCGTGAAAAGCAGCAGTAAGACTGTCAGAGAGACAACAAAACGGCAGGCGCAGATCCTGCCGTTTTTTTTGGCATTTATTCGGATTCATCAATGCCCAGACGGGTGAGAAAACTACGGATACCTTCGCGCGAAAGAAACAGCGCCAGTTTTTCTTGTTCCGCTGGTGACATGTTATCCAACGCGCTGATTATTTGGCGACAGGCGTGGCTACGGACAACGTGCGTGTATTCTGCAACGGGTTCTTCAGCCTGATAAAATTCCGGGATTTTGCGAAAAGCTGGGATATTGAGAATAAATTCCCGCACGCCGGCATCAATATGAATAAGCCTTGCGCGACCGCCCTTCACACCGGGAAACTTTTCGGTTTTCCAGTTTTGTTCTCTGATCCAACGATTGACCGTTTGTTTCGCGACTCCGAGACATTCAGCCAGCTCTTCGGTGGTCATTTTGCTGCGTAATTTTTTCATATTATTTGCTGTCGCGGATCCCTAAGCGTTGTAACAAACCGGTAATGCCTTCACGCAGGATCAATGACGTAAACATTTTCTGTTCTGCTGGCGTCATTTCTTTCGCGAGGGTGATCAGCAGTGTTTCAATAGAAGAGTCGCCAGCTAAAGATAAGTTGTCTGATAAACCTTCAGCTGAACGCTCTGCACTGCGAATGTATTCGCGAACTTGTTCGTTGACGTGAACCAGACGAGCTTTTCCGCCCTGAACGCCCGGTTTTGGTGACGTAGCCCAGCCTTCCTTGCGCACCCATTTATTAATGGTCTGCCGGCTGTAACCGGTCAGATTAGCAAGTTCTTCTGGCGTCATCCGTTCCTTGAACATAACGATTCCCTGAGTAGTCGTGGGGTTAATTAGTGGTTCAGTTTATAGCACCATTTTACTAGAAACCGTGACGCGTTTAACTACTGAATGCGAGTTGTTGCGCAATGTTCTTCATTTGCCTGCTTTTTCAGCGATTGAATTCAGTGAGTTAATTTTGCCGTTGACACGCGCGAAGGGAATTCATATTATGCCGCCCGTCAACTCGACAAGCTTTACGTGACGGGGCTATAGCTCAGCTGGGAGAGCGCTTGCATGGCATGCAAGAGGTCAGCGGTTCGATCCCGCTTAGCTCCACCAAATTTAATCCCACTAAATTTGGTACGTAAAGACATCGTGGGGCTATAGCTCAGCTGGGAGAGCGCCTGCATGGCATGCAGGAGGTCAGCGGTTCGATCCCGCTTAGCTCCACCAAAATTAAGACCCTCGCTGAAAAGCGGGGGTTTTTTGTTTCTACTTCCTGCACGATCCTCTGCTTCCTCTGTCAGATCACCAAATGACGGACATAAAAAAACCGGGGAGAATCTCCCCGGCCGAGTCACTACGATTGCGATGCTACTGTCTTACAGCACCAGTGCTGCGATGGATGCGGACAGTACGCTCACCAGCGTAGAGCCGTATACCAGCTTCAGACCAAAGCGGGATACCACGTTGCCTTGCTCTTCGTTCAGGCCTTTGATTGCGCCTGCAATGATACCGATGGAAGAGAAGTTAGCGAAGGAGACCAGGAACACAGACAGAATACCTTCCGCGCGTGGAGAGAGCGTAGACGCGATTTTCTGCAGGTCCATCATGGCCACGAATTCGTTGGAAACCAGTTTAGTCGCCATGATACTGCCCACCTGCAGCGCTTCGCTGGACGGCACACCCATCACCCACGCAACCGGGTAGAAGATGTAGCCCAGGATGCCCTGGAAGGAGATGCTGTAGCCAAACCAGCCGGTGACGGTGGCAAACAGGGCGTTCAGCGCGGCAATCAGCGCGATGAAACCGATCAGCATTGCTGCCACGATAATCGCGACCTTGAAGCCTGCCAGAATGTACTCACCCAGCATTTCGAAGAAGCTCTGTCCTTCATGCAGGTTAGACATCTGAATATTTTCTTCGCTGGCATCTACGCGGTAAGGGTTGATCAGCGACAGTACAATAAAGGTGCTGAACATGTTCAGAACCAATGCAGCAACAACGTATTTTGGTTCCAGCATGGTCATGTACGCGCCGACGATGGACATGGAAACGGTGGACATTGCCGTCGCGGCCATGGTGTACATGCGGTTGCGTGACATCTTGCCCAGAATATCTTTATAGGCAATAAAGTTTTCAGACTGACCCAGGATCAGCGAGCTGACGGCGTTGAAGGACTCCAGCTTGCCCATACCGTTGACTTTGGATAACAAAAATCCAATTGCGCGGATGATAATAGGCAGAACGCGGATATGCTGCAGAATACCGATCAGGGCGGAAATGAAGACGATTGGGCACAGTACTTTCAAGAAGAAGAATGCCAGGCCTTTATCGTTCATGCTGCCGAAGACAAAGTTTGTCCCTTCATTAGCAAAACCGAGCAGTTTTTCAAACATCTCGGAGAAGCCTTTCACGAAGCCCAGCCCGACATCAGAATTCAGGAAGAACCACGCCAGTAACACTTCGATAACAAGTAATTGAATAACATAACGAATGCGAATTTGTTTACGGTCACTGCTTACCAGCAGTGCGAGTACCGCAACCACGGCAAGGGCCAGGACAAAATGAAGAACGCGGTCCATATTTGCTCCAAACATGAGGCAGGTTTAATTTCCGTGCACATTCTATGCAACAACACCAAAGAAAACGAGATCAAACACACACTATAATAAGGACCTGTGACGAGATTCAAAATTAGTGATCGGTAATACACTTCCGTGATGTTTAGTATGGAAGTGAAAAGTTATGTCATTGTGCTAACCTCATAACATTAATTAAACATCTCATCTGCGTTTCCAGTTCCCTGATCTATTTATAGACCAACGCTATCAAAGAAATCATTTTTATCCATCAAAATGAATTTGATAATCATTCTCAACTGGCGTAGTTTGAAACATAGCAAAGGCTATGTTTTTGAGGCACGAAAATGACGAACGATCGCGTTGAGACAAGCAGTGGACGGGCAGCACGCAAGCTGAAACTTGCGTTAATGGGACCTGCATTCATCGCGGCTATCGGGTATATCGACCCCGGTAACTTTGCCACCAACATCCAGGCAGGGGCTAGCTTTGGCTATAAACTGCTGTGGGTCGTCGTCTGGGCCAACCTGATGGCAATGCTGATTCAGGTATTGTCGGCCAAGCTGGGGATTGCTACTGGAAAAAATCTCGCCGAGCAAATTCGCGATCACTACCCACGTCCGGTGGTGTGGTTTTACTGGGTGCAGGCTGAAATCATTGCCATGGCGACCGACCTTGCTGAATTTATCGGTGCTGCGATTGGCTTTAAGCTGATCCTCGGCGTTTCGCTGTTACAGGGGGCGGTGCTGACCGGTATCGCCACATTTTTAATCCTGATGCTGCAACGTCGCGGGCAAAAACCACTGGAAAAAGTAATTGGTGGATTACTGTTGTTTGTGGCCGCGGCATATATTGTCGAACTGATCTTCTCGCAGCCGAATCTGGCGCAGCTGAGTAAGGGCATGATCATTCCCAGTCTGCCGAACTCTGAGGCGGTCTTTCTGGCAGCCGGCGTACTCGGCGCGACCATTATGCCGCACGTCATTTATTTGCACTCCTCTTTAACTCAGCATCTGCATGGCGGGACACGGCAACAGCGCTACGCGGCAACTAAGTGGGATGTGGCTATCGCCATGACCATTGCCGGGTTTGTCAATCTGGCAATGATGGCTACTGCTGCCGCAGCCTTTCACTTCAGCGGTCATACCGGCATTACCGATCTCGATCAGGCTTATCTGACGCTGGAACCGTTGTTGAGTCATGCGGCGGCGACGGTATTTGGTCTCAGCCTGGTGGCGGCGGGGCTTTCTTCAACGGTTGTCGGCACGCTGGCCGGACAGGTTGTGATGCAGGGGTTTATCCGTTTTCATATCCCGCTGTGGGTTCGTCGTACGGTTACTATGATGCCGTCATTCATCGTCATTCTGATGGGACTGGATCCCACCCGTATTCTGGTCATGAGCCAGGTGCTGCTGAGTTTCGGTATCGCGCTGGCGCTGGTACCACTCCTGATATTCACCAGTAACGGTACGTTAATGGGGGATTTAGTTAACACCGTCTGGGTTAAATATGTTGGCTGGATGATTGTGGTACTGGTGGTGGCGCTAAATCTCTGGCTGCTGGTAGGCACTGCGCTCGGGTTGTAAGCAAAAAGAGCCCGCAGGCTCTTTTGTTACATTAATGATGGTGGCCATGACCACGTCCGTGGCCTTTGCCGCGACCGCGATGGTCATCGCGATCGTTCCAGCCTTCACGGTAACCGCGCTCGTACGCTTTGCGCTTATCCCAGCCACGATGATTACCGTTATCATGACGCCACCAGCGATTTTTGCGCCATTCATAATTATTGTGCCAGTAACCCCGGTCGCGCCAGTGGCCGCCGTCCCAGTAGTTACCATAATTATCGCGATCGCCAATTTGCAATTTTATTGATGGCAGCAGGGTGATTTCACCAGCGTTTGCGGCCAGCGGCGTGAAAGCCAATAAGGCTGCAGCCAGAATCAGTGACCTGAACATTTTTTCTCTCCTTCACGATCGAGCCGTAGCCGGCCTGTTAATGCAATATTACGGGGCAGTAAAGCCCCGTTTAATCGCCTGAACTCTTAAATCATGAAAGAGAGCACTTTTTGTTAATAAATGTGTCTTTATTTCAAACAATTCAGGATGGCGTCAATCTCTGCGCATTCTTCTGCAGACAAATGACGGTTTGCCAGCATGCCAACAGCATCTTCAATTTGCGCTGTTTTACTGGCACCAATCAACACTGAGGTGACTTTGTCTTCTCGCAACACCCAGGCCAGGGCCATTTGGGAGAGCTTTTGTCCCCGACGCTCAGCCATTGCGTTCAGCTGGCGGACTTTTTCCAGTTTCTCTGGCGTTATCTGATCCGGGTTGAGAAAACGGCTACCGCTTGCCGCACGAGAATCTGCCGGGATCCCGTTCAGGTAACGGTCGGTTAACTGCCCGCCCGCCAGTGGAGAGAAAGCGATACTGCCCACGCCTTTTTCCTGCAACAGTGACAACAATCCCCCTTCAACCCAACGTTCAAACATGGAATATTTCGGCTGATGAATCAGGCACGGGGTACCTAAGTCGTCGAGGATCTCAATCGCCTGTCTGGCAAGGTCGGCGGGATAGTTAGACAGCCCGACATACAGCGCTTTTCCCTGGCGAACAATGTGATCCAGCGCCTTCATGGTTTCTGTGAGCGGCGTTTCGGGATCGGGACGATGGTGGTAGAAGATATCCACGTACTCCAGACCCATACGTTTCAGGCTCTGGTCGAGGCTGGCAATCAGGTATTTACGCGAACCCCAGTCGCCGTAGGGGCCATCCCACATGGTGTAGCCCGCCTTGGTGGAAATAATGAGTTCGTCCCGCCACGGTAAAAAATCTTCCTGCAAAATACGGCCAAAATTTCGCTCGGCAGAGCCCGGCGGTGGGCCGTAGTTATTGGCGAGATCAAAATGGGTGATCCCCAGATCGAACGCGCGCTGTAGCAGGCTTCGGCTGTTTTCTACCTGCGTGGTGTCGCCAAAATTGTGCCATAAGCCCAGAGAGATAACCGGTAGCTTGAGTCCGCTCTGACCGCAGCGGCGGTACTCCATTGTCTGATAGCGATTTTCATCCGCGTGATAAACCATGTAGACCCCTTCCTGATAGCAAGATGACGTATATGTTTTAGTGTATACGGTTACACGGTCGATTCTTCAATGGTATTTCACCGGCAAAACTGTAAATCCTGCTTTCCACCCCCCCCACGTCGTGTTTTCTGGACAGTCATCACAGTTCTTCGATACTCAACATGAGGTTACCGTCAGAAGGATAGCTGTCATGCAAACCGCGTATTCCGTTGCTGATTACCTGCTGGACAGACTGGCAGGGTGTAGTGTTGGCCATCTTTTTGGTGTGCCGGGCGATTATAATTTGCAGTTTCTTGACCACGTGATTGACCACCCCGACGTGCGTTGGGTTGGCTGCGCAAACGAATTAAATGCGGCTTATGCGGCGGATGGCTATGCCCGGGTCGCCGGGGCGGGGGCGCTTCTCACCACCTTTGGCGTTGGGGAGTTAAGCGCCATTAATGGAATCGCAGGCAGTTACGCAGAATATGTACCCGTGCTGCAGATAGTGGGTGCGCCGTGCAGCGGCGCTCAGCGGCGTGGGGAGCTGATGCATCACACCCTGGGCGACGGCGATTTTCTGCATTTTTATCACATGCATCAAGCGGTAACGGTGGCCAGCGCGGTGCTTGATGCCCAAAACGCCTGCTATGAAATTGACCGTGTGCTACGGGTCATGTTAACCGAACGTCGGCCTGGGTATCTGATGTTGCCTGCCGATGTCGCCAAACAGCCCGCCACGCCCCCACAGGACAGACTGATTATTCCTCTGAGTGAATCGGAAAGTAGCGTCGTTGCGGCGTTTCGCTATCAGGCCCGTGAGCGCTTGTTGGACAGCTCGCGCGTGGCGTTGCTGGCGGATTTTCTTGCGCAGCGCTTTGGTTTGCAACCTGTTTTGCAGCGCTGGATGGCAGAAACGCCGATGGCTCATGCCACATTGTTAATGGGTAAAGGGCTTTTTGATGAACGTCATCCTGCGTTTGTTGGCACCTACAGCGCGGGGGCCAGCAGTGAATATGTGCGCCGGGCGATAGAAGATGCCGACACCGTTATTTGCGTGGGTACCTGTTTTGTCGACACGCTAACCGCCGGTTTTACGCAATGCTTGCCGCAGGAGCGCACGATTGAGGTTCAACCGCATGCTTCACGTGTGGGAAGCCAGTGGTTTAACATCCCGATGGAGCAGGCGGTTACCACGCTACGGGAGCTGTGCCTGGAGCTGTCGTTTTCTCTGCCGCCAGAACGCCCGCCTGTCGGGCGACGTCAGGTTGAAAAGGGGCCGCTGACACAGGAAAATTTCTGGTACACGGTGCAGCAATACCTGGCACCTGACGACATTATCCTCGTCGATCAGGGGACTGCGGCATTTGGTGCCGCTACGCTTTCGTTACCTTCCGGGGCGGAAGTACTGGTACAGCCGCTGTGGGGATCGATTGGTTATTCCTTACCCGCCGCACTGGGAGCGCAAACGGCATACCCGGATCGGCGGGTGATCCTGATTATTGGCGATGGCGCTGCCCAGCTTACCATTCAGGAATTGGGGTCGATGCTCAGAGACGGACAAACGCCGGTTATTTTGCTGCTCAATAATGACGGCTATACCGTGGAGCGGGCTATTCACGGGGCAAACCAGCGTTATAACGACATTGCCGGATGGAATTGGACGCAGGTGCCACAGGCGCTGAGCCGCGAGTGTCAGGCGGAGTGCTGGCGCGTGACGCAGGCTGTACAGCTGGAGGAAGTTCTGGCCCGGCTGGCGCGCCCGCAGCGGCTTTCGTTAATTGAAGTGATGTTGCCGAAAGCCGATCTGCCTGAGCTTCTGCGTACGGTGACCCGTGCGCTGGAAGCCCGTAACGGGGGATAGTTATTGATCGGGGCGGTTGGCGATCATCATCGGTTTACCTGCCAACAGCAGCCAGGCGGGAAGCATGACGATGCACAGCAGCGGCAGCAGGGTGGTATCGGGGACCACCACTGCCGCCATAAACAGGCTTAGCCAGGCGTCGCGGGTGACAACCAGCACCAGCCCCAGAATGGCGCAGGAGACGGTGATTGCTGCCGGAACCGCTTCGACATGGGCATGCAGCATCAATCCCAGTGCCACGCCAACGAATACCGCCGGGAAAATACGTCCTCCACGAAAACCACTGGCGGCAGCAACCACTAACGCCGCCAGTTTGATCACCGCGAGCATGAAATAGTCTGATGCCCCCAGCGTTTGGCTAAACGCCATTTGCTGCATCTCATCCAGCCCTTTAAACAGGGTAAGTGGTCCCCCAATAATGCCCAGAATCCCAAGCAGAAAGCCGCCAATGCCGAGAATCAGTACCGGGTGTTTCAGGCGATGAATCAACTGATGTAAACGGGGTAAACACCACACCGCCACCATGCCTGCCGCAATGGCAATGGCGGCAACCACCGCGCCGCTAAAAATATCGGTCAGCTGTAGCTGAGTATATTGGGCGATGGGCAATGAAAAATGCGGATGAAAGAAAAGGTCAGTCGTCAGTGCACCGGCAGCAGCAGCCAGCAGTGGTGCAAACAGGCGATCCCATAACGGCACATCGTTGGAGCCATTCAGCGTTTGTGAAAATATCAGTGCCGCGGCGACAGGCGTACCAAATAGCGCTCCGATGGTGCCCGCAGAGGCGAGAATGGTCCAGTCCAGCTTATTAATTCGAGGGAACAGACGCACGCCAATCGCCGCTGCCAGCGCGATATTCACGGTCATTATTGGGTGTTCAGGCCCCAAACTGACGCCACCGGCCAGGCCGAGGATCAGCGCAGCCAGCAGGCCCGGCAGCGCTGATGTGGGGACCGGCATTCCGATGAGCGGTTCACAGGCTGGGTCCGGTCCCGCATGCCCGTGGCTGTAGCGGATGACGAGTCCGACCAGTATCCCGGTCAACGTGAGCATACCGATTATCCACAGCGAAGAGTCATGAGCAATGCCGATGCTGGCGGGCAGGCGCTCCCATAAAAATTGCTGTAAAACGGCGGCCACTTTCATGACGATGATCAGCACCAGGCTTGAGGCAACGCCAATGATCAGTGCGGGAGTGGATAACAACAGCATCGTTCTGGCTCGCGGATGGAGCATTTTCTATTCCCTCAAATAGAGTCATAAGCATAGTTTGCACAGCCTGCCTGCTGACATCGCTGCAAATGGTGCTGAAACGATAAAGTAATTCTGTGATCTGGGTCGATATTTTACCGGCATCAGCCTTCAGGCCGTTGTTGTTATGCCCCCATGAATTTACAGTGTGGCAAAGATTTATTCTGACTTTAGCGGAGCAGTAGAAGAATGACAAAATATGCTTTAGTAGGTGATGTTGGCGGCACCAACGCGCGTCTTGCTCTGTGCGACATTGCCAGCGGTGAAATTTCGCAGGCTAAGACCTATTCAGGACTGGATTACCCCAGCCTTGAGGCCGTGGTTCGCGTGTACCTGGATGAGCATAGCGTCAGCGTCGAAGACGGGTGTATTGCGATTGCCTGTCCGATTACCGGCGACTGGGTGGCGATGACCAACCATACCTGGGCGTTTTCTATTGCTGAAATGAAAAAGAATCTCGGTTTTAGCCATCTGGAAATCATCAATGATTTCACCGCCGTGTCGATGGCGATCCCGATGCTTAAAAAAGAGCATTTGATCCAATTTGGTGGCACGGAGCCGGTAGAAGGTAAACCGATTGCCGTGTACGGTGCGGGAACCGGTTTAGGCGTAGCGCATCTGGTGCACGTCGATAAGCGCTGGGTGAGCCTGCCGGGAGAGGGCGGTCACGTAGATTTTGCACCTAACAGCGAAGAAGAGGCGATTATTCTTGAAGTTCTGCGCGCTGAGATTGGCCATGTTTCTGCAGAACGCGTGTTGTCCGGTCCGGGGCTGGTGAACCTGTACCGCGCTATCGTCAAATCCGACGGACGTCTGCCGGAAAACCTGCAGCCGAAGGATATCACCGAACGTGCGCTGGCAGACTCGTGCACTGACTGTCGTCGGGCGCTGTCGCTGTTTTGCGTGATCATGGGACGCTTTGGTGGCGATCTGGCGTTAACGCTGGGGACCTTTGGCGGTGTTTATATTGCCGGCGGGATTGTGCCGCGCTTCCTTGAATTCTTTAAAGCATCGGGTTTCCGCGGTGGCTTTGAAGATAAAGGTCGTTTTAAAGCCTACGTACAGGATATTCCGGTGTATTTGATTGTGCATGATAACCCTGGTCTGCTGGGTTCCGGTGCGCACCTGCGCCAGACGTTGGGGCATATTCTGTAAGATCCCTGCCGGATGGTGTCTATTAACACCTATCCGGCACACTATAAATAATATGCCTGCCGCCGTCAGGGTAACGCATTATGTCCCGTGAGTTTTACTCGCAATCTCGTTCAGTACTATCGCTATCATCTGCTGTTCAAACATTTCGCTGTGCAGGTATCTTTTTTCTCTGTATTTTTTATCTGTCTCGAGATAAGGCTGATGCAAAACGCATTCAGGTGGCGTACACGAAATAAGAGTATTAATGACGTCGATTGGCTGAGGATATTCAAAAAAAAGCGCGCCGGGATGGTAGTTATGCTTAATTTGCCATTCTGCCAGGTCATCCAGAAAACAGTCAGCTTCTGGTTTTGACATTGTGCTGGCTTTTTCGCTGCCCCACACCACACTCGCCAGGTTGTATAACCCATGTGCGTATGGCCAGAACATTTTATGGAGCTTAGTAAGACCCGCATCCTTCAACTTTGGTACGCTTTTACAATATAAATCGAGCTGCACGCCCGCTTCTGTCACATCCTCCTCGAGGAGCGCCATCAGATAACGGAGGATACACACATCGCTGGCTGCCTGCTTCGTCGCCAGTACCTTTTGCGCTCGTTTACTGGCTTCAGCCGCAAAATCAGTTCGTTTGTACCACAGCGCCATGATTAAATTAGCAATCGCTATAGTAACAGGGTGACCGTTGTCACTGAGACCCCATTTTTCAGGTAACAGCAGCGGTACGCGGGCAAACAGGCCGGCAGCAAGAATATCGAGGGTCGTCCAGATGTTTATACTGTGGTCGCATCCGGAATCTACGCCGAGTGTTGTATGTTTGATCATGGCTGACTGACGCAGCGCAGCGTGCAGTAATGCCATATCGTTGGCGAGGATGGCCGTTTTATATCCTAATAAATCAGGATTGTGATTAATGCGCAGCATAAAAAGCCATAGCCTTATCTGCTCTTGCAGTGACGCATCTTTATGGCATTGCGTCTGGGTATCCAGACATTCTGCTAAATAATCATCGGTATCCATCCATACCCGGGCATTTTGATCAGCTTCTTTCGCGTATTCACGCTGATATGCACGTTGATATTTTTCCGTCAGCTTTGCCATTAAATCTCAGCGCTCTTTCATTGTGGGGTAAGTGTTATAAATGCATTAACTGCCTAAACTCTTTCACTTTACTTCGACTAACCGGGATTTCAAATTCCAGGTCTTTTAACCGCAGAATGTAGGTGTTATTGAACCACGGCTCGATTTCACGGATTTTATTCAGATTCACGCAGAACGAACGGTGACAGCGGAAGAAATGTGAAGCCGGCAGTTTGCTGCAAAATTCGCTGATGTTCATCGGCATGACGTACGATTCCCGTCGTGTGTAGACAAACGTCATCTTTTCATGTGCTTCAGCGTAGTAGATATCGTTGATCGGAGTCACGATGATTCGCTCATCTTTGATCAGATTGATGGTGTCATTCTCTCGCGTGACGGGGGTTATGTGTGGGGTTCCCGTTTGTTGCTGCTGCCAGGCTGCTTCCAGCTTTTGCAGCATTCCGACAATCCGTGACTCCTGGTACGGCTTCAGAATGTAGTCAAACGCTTCGAGTTCAAACGCCTCAACAGCGTGTTCTTTCCATGCAGTAATAAACACAATAAAGGGTTTATGCGCGAACTGGCTGATGTTTTGCGCCAGCAATACGCCGTCCAGCGAGGGAATATTAATATCGAGAAAAATGGCGTCGACGCGGTTGTGCTGCAGAAATTTCAGCACGTCCAGACCGTCGTCAAACGTGCCGACAATATCCATCTGGCTGTGTTCTTTTATCAGCCAGCTTAGTTCCTGTTGGGCCAGGAATTCATCTTCAACAATGATGACTTTCACAACTTCACTCCTGGTTAAAGCAATAAGGTCGCCGGTGCGGCAGCGGGGGAGTGCTGATTGGGCACATAAAACGCAATCTCGGTGCCAGGTTCCAGGCGGCGGATATGCAGCCCTTCGCCGTAGAGTAGCTTCACACGATGATGCACGTTCAACAGGCCGATTTTATTGCCCGGCATTTCGTTGGACTCGACCCGCTCAATGACTTTTGGATCGATACCGTGACCGGTATCCCTGACGGCGATGCGTACCCGGTTACCGCACTCTGCGACGCTGATAGTGACCACGCCTTTTCCTTTGCACGACTGGATACCGTGAACGATGGCGTTTTCTACCAGCGGCTGAATCAGCAGGCTGGGAATATAGCAGCTTACCTCTTCATCAATATCATAAATAACCGTTAGCTTATCGCCAAAGCGAGCCTGTTCAATGGCGATGTAGTCCTTAATTTGATACAGCTCTTTCTTAATATCGATCTGCTCATCGTCTTTCAATTCAATATTATAGCGAAGATAACGCGACAAATTAAAAATCAGCTGGCGGGCGGTATCTGGGTTAAGCCTGACCGATGACGAAATAGCGTTTAGCGCATTAAACAGAAAATGGGGATTGATTTTACTTTGCAGCGCGCGTAGCTCTGCCTTATTTGCCATCTCCCGCAGTTGCTCTGCACGGGAAACCTCAAGCTGTGTAGAGATAATCTGCGACAAACCGATCGCCATTTCCTGTAACGAGGAGGTGATCTGATGGGCGTGACAGTAGTAGATTTTCAGCGTGCCGGTCACGACGCCTTTCTCCCAGAGCGGGATCACCAGCATGGAGTGTATTTCCGGCGTTCGATGCGCTTCATCATTGTTTTTTATTATTATTTTGCCGTGATTGATGGCTTCCTGCGTAGTGGGGCTGACGAAGTCATCGTTATTGCGATAGTTGAGTTCCCCGACGCCAACATAGGCCAGAACGTGCTGGGTATTGGTAATGGCAACCGCATCTGCGTGAATGTCATGGCGAATAATTTCGCATACCTGACGTAACGACTCGCTGTTGACATGGCGAAAGAGCGGCAGGGTTTTGTTGGCAATATCCAGTGCCAGTTTGGCCTGCTTGGCGGCGCTGGCCTCTTTCTCTCCTTCGACGCTTTGTACCAGCATCACAATAAAGCCAATACAGACGCTGCCGAGAATCATCGGGATACCGATTTTTGAGACAATATCCAGTCCCAGTTCGGTGGTGGGGGCCCAGGCGACCACCAGAATCATGGTCAATGTTTCGCACAGCATCCCACCTAAAATACCGGCACGCCAGTGCTGTGCTTTGGGGATTTTACGGTTGATCCAGCCGGCAATACAGCCCGCCAAAATACTGGTGATAAAGCACGGCAGGGCGGTGACGCCGCCAATGTCGATCAGATAGCGGTGGATACCTGCGATGATGCCGGTAATGATGCCAACCCACGGGCCGAACAGGATCCCCCCCGACATCACCGCAATAATACGCACGTTTACCAGAGAACCTTCGACCGGTACTCCGGACCAGGTACTGAACAGGGCAAACATAGAGAAAATGGCCGTTACGGCGAGCAGTTCCTTCGGGGAGTGGGCTGACTTGTGCAACAGTTCTCGAAACAAGCGGATACGAATCAGAAAAAACAGGCAGAACAGCATCAGCGCTGCCCGATCAAAGACCGCCAGCAGCATATTGAATATTTCGTGCACGGGTGACTCTTGCGAATAGATTAAACCTCTATGATAGGTAACCTGAGCAAGGATGACCAGCATCCCCATCGCGCCGGGCTAATGAGGAAAAACCATATAATTAAAAGGGGATTGTAAAGGAAAAGTGTGTTTCTCCGAATTTTCCAGGATTGATTGATTTTCAGAGTAAAATTTATGACTTCAATATGTTAATGAATGGTGATTTTTGCAGGTTACGTAAAATGTTTATTTCCCTGTTTATTTTTATTGATCCTCTTTTAGAGCAGGAGAAAATATTTTGCGTTGCCTCTCGACAGAAGGAATTTATTCAGGCTATTTTCTAAACGTGCCACCATCGTGGCAGCGTCGCTCGGACGGTCCGGGCGCTAACGTGAATCTGAGGATACTATGGCTGACTCCCGCCCTGAACGTCGCTTTACGCGTATTGATCGTCTTCCCCCTTATGTTTTTAACATCACTGCTGAACTGAAGATGGCTGCGCGTCGGCGCGGCGAAGATATTATCGATTTCAGCATGGGGAACCCGGATGGGGCTACGCCTCCTCACATTGTCGAAAAACTGTGTACCGTGGCCCAGCGCCCGGATACCCACGGTTATTCAACCTCTCGCGGTATTCCGCGTCTGCGTCGGGCGATTTCCCGCTGGTATCAGGACCGCTATGATGTCGAGATCGACCCTGAATCCGAAGCCATTGTGACCATCGGATCTAAAGAGGGGCTGGCGCATCTGATGCTGGCTACGCTCGATCACGGTGACACGGTCCTCGTGCCTAACCCAAGTTATCCTATTCATATTTACGGTGCCGTAATTGCCGGGGCTCAGGTGCGTTCTGTACCGCTGGTGGAAGGGGTCGACTTTTTTAATGAGCTGGAGCGGGCGATCCGTGAAAGCTACCCGAAACCAAAGATGATGATCTTAGGTTTCCCATCCAACCCTACCGCGCAGTGTGTTGAGCTGGAATTCTTTGAGAAAGTGGTCGCGCTGGCTAAACGCTACGACGTGCTGGTGGTTCACGACCTCGCCTATGCCGATATCGTCTACGATGGCTGGAAAGCGCCGTCGATCATGCAGGTGCCTGGCGCCCGCGATGTGGCGGTTGAATTCTTTACGCTGTCGAAAAGCTATAACATGGCGGGATGGCGTATTGGTTTTATGGTGGGTAACAAAACGCTGGTTAATGCGCTGGCGCGGATTAAGAGCTACCACGATTACGGAACCTTTACACCGTTGCAGGTTGCGGCCATTGCCGCACTGGAAGGCGATCAGCAGTGCGTACGGGATATCGCAGAGCAGTATAAGCGTCGACGCGATGTGCTGGTCAAAGGGCTGCATGAAGCGGGCTGGATGGTAGAGATGCCGAAGGCATCGATGTATGTCTGGGCAAAAATTCCTGAGCAGTATGCTGCAATGGGCTCGCTTGAGTTTGCTAAAAAAATGCTGAATGACGCGAAGGTCTGCGTGTCACCGGGGGTGGGTTTTGGTGATTATGGCGATACCCACGTGCGCTTTGCGTTAATTGAGAACCGTGACCGTATTCGCCAGGCGATCCGAGGCATTAAAGCCATGTTCCGTGCAGATGGTTTGCTGCCCTCCAGCACGAAATCAGCCTCTGAAAGCGCTGATTAACCAAACGGTTAACCCACAAAAGCAAACAGGAGCCTGTGGGCTCCTGTTTTTTGCTGCATCTTTTAATTTAGATCATCAGGGCAAATGTACCGGCCCAAACGATGACCATAAATGAAATGCCCATAAAGAAATATTTCACTTTTCATCACTCCGCGTATTAAAGCACGCCTAAATGAACATACACTTACCTGATAGAGAGCTGACGCCAGCGTCAACGAAAGGGAGAATACCCCGCGTTTGTTTCGCTGCATCATCTCAGAATTCTGAGCTGTAATGCTCCAGACGGCGCTAATGTACGCCTAAAAATGAAGCGAGACAAGAGGCATTTTTTTATTTAATTTTAATAACTTACATGTGTCGTGAATCGGCGACAGTTTGATTTCCTTCAGCAATGAATCGCCACTGAGCGACGCGCTGATTACTCAGAGAATTCTCATATCACCATACTCATAATGCGGCTAATTTTGCGCAAAAATTGATAATGAAAAGGTTAAAAATGACCAGATTAATGATGTTAGCACTCGTTCTTACCCCACTGACGTCGATGGCGGCAGCCCCGCAAGCGTTGAATTTCAGCTGTGCAAGTATTGGTGGTGTGAATAGTGATGGTAAAGGTAATGTCTGGATTGATGGAGAGAAAGCCACCGTTAAGACATTCAACGAAAATTACTGGGAAGCGAAAAGCGGTAAAAATACCGTTTCTATTTCCCGTAATGATGACGGTAGCCCGGCCGTTTCCTGGACTGGCCCTAATCGTAAGCACGGGATTTGCCAGCCTGACGATGAGAAGAGCTATGCACCAGCGAAAAAATCGGTGAATGCTGGCCCGTCTTTCTCCTGTGCCGCGGTCGACAAGGGAAGTATGGAGGACATTATTTGTCAGAGCCCGTCACTTTCCGCAATGGACTTGAAACTGAATGGCATCTACAAGCAGGCGTTGGTGAAATCAAACAATGATTCGACGCTGAAAGCCGAGCAGCGCGGTTGGATCAAAGGCCGCAACGAGTGCTGGAAAGAGCAGGATAAGCCTGCCTGTCTTTCCCGCGAATACAGTCTACGGATGACTGAACTACAGAACAAATGGGGCATTAAGTAATTCAGCCGCAGAAAAAAAGAAAGGCCAGATGGCCTTTCTTTTTACGTATATAACGAGGCTTCACCCATCGGGCGGGTTTTGAAACGACGATGGATCCAGAGATACTGCTCGGGTGCACGCATAATCTCTTTTTCAATTATTTTGTTCATATAAGCCGCAGCCAGGCCCTCATCAGTAGGGTAACCTTCCATCTCCGGCGTGATAAACAGACGGTAGCCAGAATTGTCCGTTTTTCTCACCATGGTGACGGTCAACATCGCAGCACCTGATAAACGTGACAGTACGTAGGTACCATTGGTTGTCGCGACGTCCTTGACGGCGAAAAAGGGTGCAAACGAACTGCCTTTGCGACCGTAGTCCTGATCGGGAGCAAACCATACGGCTTCCCCTTTTTTCAGGGCGCTGACAATGCCACGCAGGTTATTTCTGCCGATCATGGCTTTGTTTGAGCGCATCCGACCACGGGTCTGGATCCACTCCATTAACTTATTGTTATGCGGGCGGTAGGTTGCCATCATGGGTTGGCAAAGCCCCATCACGCGGCCTCCCAACTCCAGAGACATAAAGTGTACGCCTACTACCATCACGCCGCGGTTTTGCGACTGTGCACGCTTCAGGTTGTCGAGACCTTCGACGTCAAACCATTTACGCACGCGACGGTCAGGCCAGAACCAGGCCATGCCGGTTTCAAGCAGTGCCATGCCAAGAGAACGAAAGTTTTCTTCGACCAGTCTGTCCCGTTCTGCCTGTGGCAGATTCGGGAAGCACAGTTCGAGGTTTTTACGGGCAATAGATTCACGACGTTTTAAAAACGGGCGAGCAAGCGTTCCGGTACGCGTACCCAAAAAGCACAATACGGGGTAGGGGAGTTGCACCAAGAGCCAGAGCACACCGACACCAAACCATGTGAGCCAGTAGCGCGGATGCAAAAACGCGCGTGAAAATTTACATTGGGGGAACATAAGCACCTGTTGTTGATACTAATAAGATGTATCGCGAAGATTCTTTGTCGACAGCGTTACACTCTGATACTGATCGTTAGGCCACCATGAAGGACAATGGTTCCTGTAAAGAGTGTAAAACTTAGTCAGGACAAAACCACGGGGGGGCATGAATGATCGGGCTTATACTTTACCACCTAGAGATTAATGTCAGCCAGAGATAAATCCTCAATAAGCGTAAATGTTTATGCGGGAGAGAAACTGAAATAGGGAGAGGGGTTTAACCTGTTGTTTTTGTGCTGGTTAACTGTCCATCTGATGTCGAGGTTCGCCGCCATAGCCGTATTTATTGTAACAAAAATGTTGCCTGGATTGCCTGTGTATAGGAATTGTCTTAGACTATAAATTCAAGGAGTGTAAGGACTTACATGACGTTTTACGGCAGACAGGAGGTACCGCTATGCTCTATTTCTGGACCTTTCTCATATTGAGCATTCTGTGCGTTAGTTGCTATATCTGGCAGGTTTTGGGCGCGTTGGCATCAATCAGTTCTTTAATCGGCATGGCTATCCTGGCGGCATTAATTTACTTCACTACTCTGTGGCTGACTCATGGTGATGAAATGGTTACGGGAATATTTCTTTTTCTGGCTCCGACCTGTGGGCTGATCATCCGCTTTATGGTCGGTGACGGGAAGCATTAAATCGACGTGTCATTAATGATGATAACAAAATGAGTGTCACACGTTTTTTCATCCAGGATATGAATATCCTGAAGTGCCAGCGATGCTGGCACTTTTTTATCGACCTGGAACAGATTACCGGGCATCAGCAAGCTCTAAAGCCGCTTCCTCTTGCTGGGCATCTTTTCGCTGTTGTTCCAACTCCAGCGCGCCGCGGTGAGACAAGTAGCAGAACACGATACAGCAGACGATCCCCCCCATCAGTAGGTAAAATCCCCCGTGCCACCCCATTTTGTCGACCATCACACCAAACAGGCTGGTTCCTAGTGATGCACCAAAAATGTAGCTCATAAATCCGCGCAACCCTACGGCTGAACCGACGGCGAAGCTGGGGACGATTTCCATGGTCTGCACGGATGCCAGAAACTGAGGAACGTAAATCAGGCAACCGACAATGGCGGCGAAAATAGTTACCATCACCAGGGATTCACTTTTCCAGTAGCCGATCAGACAGACGAAGATCAGCGCCATACAAATCATTGCCAGCGGCATCCTGCGCCCCTTAAACAACTTGTCGGTAAGCCAACCGGCCAGCAATGTGGAAGGAATGGCCGCCCATTCAAAAAACAGAAATGCCACGCTCATTTGTTCTTTTGAGAAGTGTTTTTCGGTAAGCAAGTAAATCGGCAACCAGCTGATCATGCCAAAACGCACCATATAGACAAACACGTCCACCAGAGAGACATACCAGGCATTTTTATTACGCAGCACGTAGGTGCAAAAGATCTGGTAGGCGCTCATATTCTCCGGTGCCTGGGTGACCTGTCGGGCGTTGAGCACGACTTTTTCTTCCGGCATCATTTCTTCCAGCGGTGGTAAACCTTCTTTACGTGGCGAACCTTTACCCAGCATTAGAACAATAAAGGCAAATAACACGGCGATACAGGCGGGGACAATATAGCTGGCGCTTTGCCAGTGTTCGCTACCCAGAATGGCAAAAGCGGTGCCTACAATCGGGGCGACAATACCGCCGCCAACGTTGTGCGAGATATTCCAGAAGGCGCCAACGCGTCCACGTTCTTTACGTGGGAACCAGTTGGCAATAGTTATAAATGAGGGGCCAACACCCATCCCCTGGAATAAGCCGTTGAACACTACCAGTGTGGCAAATATCCAGAATCCGGTGCTGAAACCTAACCCGACGTTCACGATGGCGCACAAGACCAGACCGCATGCCATAAAGACTTTGGGGCTGGCCTTATCGGCCAGGCTGCTCATAATACCCTTACTGATCCCGTAGGCAATCAACATGCAACTGCTGAGCAGACCGATTTGGGTGGCACTGAGATCCAGATGTTCTTTCAGGTACGGCGTAGAGAGTGTGAAGTTATTACGTACAATATAGTACGCAAGATAGCCGAGAAATACGCTAAGTAGCGCCTGCATCCGGTATCGACCATATGTCGCCTGGACTTGCTCCGGCGGGACTTTATTTGCCGATGGCCCTGTCTTAAATATTGAAAGCATATCACCACCTAAATTTATATTGATGTGAATATCAGGAGTTTTCGTTGTGCAGGGTGAAATAAACGGTGATGGAATTCAACTCGATGAAATGTGTCAGTATTGACTCAACTTAACCAAAGAATGACTAATTTTGACTCTTTTAAATTAACAGAGGTGTGTGTTTTTTATTTTTAGCGGGAATTTATAGCCAGCATGTGCGGGTACTAACAATTTTAATCGGTAATTTAAGGTATTCTGTACCCATGCTTTCGCTTTCGGCTTGGTTATTTTTATAACCACCTTACCTTTCCCCTGAGTTGGGGTAAACGGGTAAGTTTTGTCTCAATATTATTTTTCGAACATGTTGGTATTTATGAACGGGATCACAAACAGGCTTTGCGACCAGGGGCGGATGATCATCCTGTCGCTTTGTTTTACGTTGCTGTCTACGGCCAGCCAGGCACAGGGTAAAGAGCTCGTCATGGCCACGACGTTCTCCCCAGGAGCGACGGCATGGATTATCCAGCAATGGCAAACCGAGCCAGGGTCGGTAATGATTCGTACGCTAAACCGCACCAGTGCCTCTCTGGAACAACTGCTCGATACAGCGAACGCGGACAATGTTGATCTGATTTTGACCTCCTCTCCCATGCTGTTGCAGCATTTGCAGGAACATCAGAAGCTGGCTCCGTTTGATAATGCGCTGCCTGAGAGTCAACGCCTGGTGCCGGAGTCCATCCGTTCTACGTCCGTGGCGGTGGCAATATCAGGTTTTGGCCTGTTGATTAACCGTTCTGCGCTGGCGGCGCGGCATTTACCGGCTCCGACTGACTGGGGGGATTTAACGCACCCCCGGTATCAGGGCGCGCTGTTGATGAGTAGCCCGTCACGTTCGGATACCAACCATTTGATGGTGGAATCACTGCTGCAGCAAAAAGGGTGGGAACAAGGATGGGCGACGCTGCTGGCAAGTGCCGGCAATCTGGTGACGATTTCCTCGCGCAGTTTCGGCGTTGCTGACAAAATTAAGAGTGGATTAGGCGTCGCCGGGCCGGTGATTGATAATTACGCCAATCTGCTGCTCAACGACCCACATCTGGCGTTTAACTATTTTCCGCATTCCGCAGTGTCGCCAACCTATGTGGCGGTGTTGAACAATAGCCAGCATGCCGGTGAAGCCCGTCGTTTTATTCGCTATTTATTGAGTCCTCAAGGGCAGCGGATCCTTGCCGATGCGAATACCGGGAAATATCCGGTCACGCGGTTGCCCGCCGATAATCCGCGTGCTGCTCAGCAGGCCATACTGATGGACCAGCCACCACTAAATTATCGCCTGATCCTCAAGCGGCAGCAGCTGGTGCAGCGGATGTTTGATACCGCCATCAGTTTTCGTCTCGCGCAATTGAAGGATGCCTGGCGAGCGCTGTATAGCGCCGAAGCGCGGCTAAAACGGCCACTCCCTGAAATACGAGCGTTATTGACTAGCGTCCCGATAGACGCCAGCAGTAGTGAAGATGAGGCCTGGCTTGCGCAATTCGAGAATAAAAGCGTTGCTGAACAGCAGATGATGGAATGGCAGCTATGGTTTCTCAAAAACCAGCGCCAGGCTATCGCCAAACTGGAAGAATTAAAATGAAGGGCGGGTCGTTACTGCAACGTCTTCGTCAGCTTAGCATTAGCAGCAGTCTGCGCGGGGCCTTCCTGACAGGGGCGTTGCTGACGTTAAGCGTGAGTTGCGTCAGTCTGTATTCCTGGCATGAGCAGAGCTCGCAGATCCGCTATTCGCTGGATGACTACTTCCCGCGCGTCCATTCCGCTTTTTTAATTGAAGGCAATCTCAACCTGGTGGTGGATCAGCTCAATGAGTTCCTGTTGGCTCCCAATACCACGGTAAGACTGCAACTGCGCAACCAGATAATCCAGCATTTGGATAAGATTGAGACGTTAAGCCGTGGATTGCAGCTCGCGGAACAGCAGCAACTGGCGGTCATTTTGCAAGACAGCCGTACCCTGATGACGGAGCTGGACAGGGTGCTCTACAACATGTTTCTGGTGCGAGAAAAAGTAAGTGAATTGTCTGCGCGCATAGATTGGCTGCATGATGATTTTACAACCGAGTTGAACTCACTGGTGCAGGATTTTACCTGGCAACAGGGAACTCTGCTGGATCAAATTGAGGCCAAAAATGGTGATGCGGCGCAATACCTGAAACGTGCCCGGGAAGTGCAAAACGAACAGCAGCAGGTTTACACACTGGCGAGAATTGAGAATCAAATCGTCGACGATCTGCGTGACAGGCTGAACGAGCTGAAGTCCGGTAGCGATGACGGTATGTTGGTGGAGACCCACATTCGTTATCTGGCGAATTTGAAAACAACGGCGGATGAAAATATCCGTACGCTGGATGACTGGCCTAGTACCATAACGTTGCGCCAAACTATTGATGAGTTGCTGGAAATTGGCATGATGAAAAATAAAATGCCCGACACAATGCGCGACTACGTGGCGGCGCAAAAGGCCCTCGTTGATGCTAATCACGCCAGAGAAGCGACGCTTGGGCGCTTTCGTACCTTGCTTGAGGCGCAACTGGGCAGCAGTCATCAGCAAATGCAGATGTTTAATCAGCGCCTGGAGCAGATTGTTCGCGTCAGCGGTGGACTGATTCTGCTGGCGACTTTACTGGCGCTGCTTCTCGCCTGGACGCTCAACCACTACTTTATTCGCTCCCGACTGGTGAAGCGTTTTACCGCACTGAATCAGGCCGTGGTGCAGATCGGTCTCGGTAGAACGGATGCAACTATCCCGGTGTATGGTCGCGATGAGTTAGGGCGCATCGCGGGCTTGCTACGCCATACGCTGGGGCAGCTTAATACGCAAAAAAATCAGCTTGAGCAGGAAGTGGCTGAGCGTAAAGAGATTGAGTCCGATCTTCGCGCTACGCAGGATGAGCTGATTCAGACGGCGAAACTGGCGGTGGTCGGCCAGACCATGACCACTCTGGCGCATGAAATAAACCAACCGCTGAACGCGCTATCGATGTACTTGTTTACGGCGGGAAGGGCCATTGAACAGGGACAACCAGCGCAGGCAAGAAGCACTTTAACCAAAGCGCAAGGGCTGATTACCCGCATTGATGCCATTATTCGCTCGCTGCGCCAGTTTGCGCGTCGGGCCGAGCCGGGGGCGCCGTTGCATCCGGTTGATTTGCGGCAAACTTTTAGTGCGGCTTGGGAACTGTTAGCCATGCGTCATAAGCCACAGCAGGGCAGACTAACGCTCCCGCCGGAGACCGTATGGGTACTCGGTGATGAGGTGAGGATCCAGCAGGTACTGGTTAATGTGCTGGCAAACGCGCTCGACGCCTGTCCGGCTACGGCTGAAATTGAGGTGAGCTGGCGGGCTCAGGGCAAAACGCTGTGCGTATTGATCGCTGATAACGGACCCGGTTGGCCTCAGGCGTTGTTACCGTCGCTATTGAAGCCATTTACGACCAGTAAGGATGTGGGTCTCGGCATTGGTTTGTCGATTTGTGTATCGTTAATGACGCAAATGAACGGTGAGTTACGCCTGGCGTCAACGCTGGAGCGCAATGCCTGCGTAGTCCTGCAATTCAACCTGACGGATGTAAATGATGTTGAGTGATGAATGTTCTGTTCTGCTGATTGATGACGATGCCGATGTGCTCGATGCTTACACGTTATTGTTGGAGCAGGCAGGATATCGCGTCCTGGCCTGTAACAATCCGTTTGACGCCAGAAATCTGATGCCTGCCGACTGGCCAGGGATCGTATTAAGCGATGTATGTATGCCAGGCTGTTCGGGGATCGATCTGATGACTCTGTTTCATCAGGATGATAATCAACTGCCGATACTGCTGATCACCGGACACGGCGATGTCCCGATGGCGGTGGATGCAGTGAAGAAAGGCGCATGGGACTTTCTGCAAAAACCGGTCGATCCTGGCAAGCTGCTGGCGCAGGTTGAGGATGCCCTGCGTCAGAGGCAGTCCGTAATTGCGCGTCGTCATTACTGCCAGCAGAAATTACAGGTTGAACTGGTCGGATACAGTGACTGGGCAACGCAATTCCGCCAGCGACTACAGCAACTGGCAGAAACGGATATCGCCGTCTGGTTTTATGGTGAACCCGGAACAGGACGCATGACGGGCGCGCGGTATCTGCATCAGCTTGGGCGCAATGTCCACGGGCCATTTATACGTGCAGACCTGACATCCGGAAATGCGGTTCAGCTCAACGCGCTCATTGATCAGGCTCAAGGTGGAACGCTGGTACTGAGTCATATTGAATGCCTGACGCGCGAGCAGCAGCACCATCTGGTGCAGTTGCAAAGTCAAGAGCGGCGTCCTTTTCGCTTGATTGGGATCGGGGAGACGTCCTTGGTGGAGTTGGCGGCAACCCACCAGATTGTGGCAGAACTCTATTATTGCTTTGCCATGACGCAAATCGCCTGCCAACCGCTGTCTCTGCGCCCGGACGACATCGAGCCGTTATTTCATCACTACCTGCATAAAGCCTGTCTACGGTTAAACCATCCCGTGCCTGAAGTCGACGGGGAATTGCTAAAAGGCATGCGGCGACGAGTATGGTTGAGCAATGTACGGGAACTGGCAAATGCCGCAGAGTTGTTTGCCGTCGGGTTACTCCCGTTGGCTGAAACTGCCAACCCGCAGATGCATATGCCCGAGCCGACCCCGCTGGATCGTCGGGTAGAAGAGTATGAACGACAAATCATCACGGAAGCGCTCAATATCCATCAGGGGCGGATTAATGAGGTGGCAGAGTATCTGCAAATTCCGCGTAAGAAGCTGTATCTGAGAATGCGAAAATACGGGCTGAGTAAAGAGCACTATAAGTTCTAGCGCTCATCGAAATATTCGAACAGAGGCCAGAAAATCATCTGGCCATATCTCTTACCACATCAAATCATCAGGTACGACAAAGTCAGCGTACGGGTCATCTTCGTCCTTATCTTCCTGGCTCAGTTCGCAATTTAAGACAATGTAGCTGGCGTCACGCTGCGCGATCTTATCGGCAACCACCGCCGGGATGATGGCGTATTCGCTCTCGCGATCACTTTCAGCGGCCAGACGCGCAATGGCAAGACGCCCCTTGATTAACTGAGTCTGGGTAACTTTATCAACGTAGATTTTTTTAATCAGATTGTTGTCGGTAAAGTTATAACCAATATCGCCTCTTGAAATGGTGATTTTATTCATTTCAATCAGCTGCTTAATCTGAGCTTTGTATTCTTTCGACAGGGCTGCTTGCTTTTGCTGCTCGCTGAGTTGCTTATCACGCTCAACCTGTGCTTTTTTATTTTCTTCAACCGCCTCTCTGGCCTCACGCGCCTGAACGCGCGACTTTTTCGCCGTTCTTTGCACCTTCGCCATTTTTTTACTGGTGACTAAGCCAGCTTTAAGCATCTGCTCTTGTAGGGTGAGTTTTGTCATGTTCGTTTCTAAATCCAGTAAAAAGAGTTCTCAGGATTATACCCTTAACGTCCGGGGGGATGCCAGATTGCGGGGAGTTGCAAAGCGTCGGGGATAAAATGGCAGGCTATGGTGTCCCTGCAGGAATCGAATCTATATTTAAAATATTGATAATAATGTATTTAGTGAGGAAGCTTTCACTGAGTACCATCACAGATACCATCAGGTGATTGTGAGTGGCTCAATTTTAAGTGTGCGGGAATAGAACCAGGGAGTCGGTTTGCCCGTACTGAAATTGCCCACCTGGCGAAGCAATTCGGAGGTCAGGCGTGACCTATCAAGAATACATGGACTCCCCTCTTTCCCGGCAGACCGGGTAATTGCAGTCCGCTTGGGATTATTGACCGAAGCCGAATCTCGCAGCGCCGTATAGACGGCTGATGTGATGTGCGAATACCGTTCAACAGCGGCGTATGCCGGTGGGTTGATGGCTGATCCGGATAATCTTTGGCATCCATTCACCGACCGCCAGCACCTGCAGCGGCATATCGATACTTTACGCACCGAAAAAACCACCATGAAGCTGATGCTGGAATGTGACCTGATGGATTTCTATATTCTATGCGGCTTTCTGCGCGTTAAATATGGCATTCCCCAAGCTAAACAACCGGATCGGGGTTATGTCTTGCTCACTCTGATGAGTTGGAGCTGCAACTTAACCCGCATGCGTTGTTTATGGCTGCATTGGGAGGGCTTTATTGATGGCTGATAACGTTGAAGTCGTAACCGCCGCTGAGTTGGCAAGACGTAACGAGGCTGAAATTGAACGCGGCTATCAGGAATCCCAGCGTAATAAACGCGAGCGTGCAGAGTTGGAGATTTCCGAACGGTTGGCGCGTGAGCGCGCGCCCTATGAAACCGATGTGCGGCTGGCGGAAGCATTGGGTATGGGGCCATTGGGTGATCTGCGTTATGGCAAAGTGACAACGCGCTTTAAGTACCTCTCTTTTAATGGCGATCCCTATCATGAGGTTTACACCTGCGTTTATCCGAACGGCGGTGCATGGGTGCTGTATATGGCGGAAAATCTGCGTAACTATCAGTATGTCGGTACTGATATGGGCAGCGCAGAAACTTGCGAATCAGTTGCATGGGGTACCGAAAGTAACAGCCTCGGTCATTACAGTGTTAGCCGTCGATTTGATAGTGCAGCGGCATGGTCTGCGCACTGGAAACACCTCAATAAAGCGGTGTTTTCTGGTATCAGTGCGGTCGGCGATTTCATCCGGGAGCAGCCGATTATTGACGCGTTAATTGTGCTGATTATCGGGGCGCTAGTGTGGCGCTGGCGCAAAAACAAAGGGAAAAAGTGATGAGGCTAGCAATCGCTGGCGTGCACGGGACGGTTTTATTGTTCGGTTGTACTCGCATGAGCCAGATTATCGCAATACTCTTTTTTGCGTAGACTGACATGCTGCAAAAAAGAGGTCACTGCAATTTTGAAGCGACTTCTGATTCCGAATGGTGTCTACCAATTGCCCAAAACATCGTTTCAGGTCATTACGTCATGCACTAATCTGTGTAAAATCAGAGCTAACCCAATATCGTGGAGTGCTCTGCTATGGCTGGCGTAAACAAAACTCATCTGACCGAAACGGACATCATTACCAAATTCATCCTGCCCGCGATTAAAGACGCGGGCTGGGATGTGATGTCGCAGATCCGCCAGGAAGTGAAGCTCCGCGATGGTAAAGTGGTGGTGCGCGGCAAGCTGGCAGCACGTCTGACCGTGAAATCAGCGGACATTGTGCTTTACCATAAGCTGGGATTACCGCTTGCCGTCATAGAGGCTAAAGCCAATAAGCATGAGATAGGCAAAGGGATGCAGCAGGGTCTGGATTACGCTCGCTTGCTCGACGTGCCTTTTGTTTTTGCCTCTAATGGCGATGGTTTTATCTTCCACGATAAAACGAATCCCACCCAGCTTGAATCAGAAATCACGCTCAACGATTTCCCAACGCCGGAACAGCTGTGGAATAAATACTGCGTCTGGAAAGGTTTCACCGCTGAGCAATTGCCGGTGATCAGTCAGGATTACCACGAAGGCAAATCCCCGCGTTACTACCAGCTCCAGTCAATCAATAAAACAGTAGAGGCCGTTTCTGCCGGGCAAAAACGGGTATTACTGGTGATGGCCACTGGAACCGGGAAAACGTATACAGCCTTTCAAATTATATGGCGTTTATGGAAAGCAAAAAATAAGAAACGCATTCTGTTCCTTGCTGACCGCAATATCCTGGTCGATCAGACTAAAATTAATGACTTCCAACCTTTTGAAAGCGCGATGACAAAAATCACCGGGCGCACCATCGATCCGGCCTATGAAATTCAACTGGCACTCTACCAGGCTATTACCGGCCCCGAAGAGCATCAGAAAGCGTTTAAACAGGTTGCCCCTGATTTCTTTGACCTGATTGTGATTGACGAATGCCATCGCGGCAGCGCGTCGGAAGACAGTGCCTGGCGCGAAATCCTCGAATACTTCAGTAGCGCTACACAAATTGGCCTGACCGCCACGCCGAAAGAAACCGAAGAAGTCTCAAGCACCGACTACTTTGGTGAGCCGGTTTACACCTATTCGCTCAAAGAAGGCATTGAAGATGGCTTCCTTGCCCCTTACAAAGTGGTGCGTGTGGATATTGATGTCGATTTACAGGGCTGGCGGCCAACCAAAGGGCAGGTTGATAAACATGGTGAACTGATTGAAGACCGTATTTATAACCAGAAAGATTTTGACCGCACGATGGTCATTGATGAGCGCACCTGGCTGGTGGCGCAAACTATCACCGACTATTTAAAACGTACCAACCCGATGGATAAAACCATCGTTTTTTGTAACGACATCGACCATGCCGACAGAATGCGCCGGGCGCTGGTCAACCTGAATCCGGAGCAGGTGAAGAAGAACGAAAAGTATGTGATGAAAATCACCGGCGACGACGATGTCGGCAAAGGGCAACTGGATAACTTCATCAACCCGAAGAAAGCCTACCCGGTTATCGCCACCACCTCAGAATTGATGAGTACCGGTGTGGATGCGCAGACCTGCAAACTGGTGGTTCTGGACCAGAACATTCAGTCGATGACCAAATTTAAGCAGATCATCGGGCGCGGCACGCGTATCAACGAAAAATACGGCAAGCTGTGGTTCACCATTCTCGACTTCAAAAAAGCGACCGAGCTATTTGCGGACGAACGCTTCGACGGCGTACCAGAGAAAGTGATCCGTACCACGCCGCAGGATATTACCGATCCTGAATCTGATTTCGACGACCAGCTTGAAGACGAAACGCCAGAGCACGAATTACCTGATTTGATAAATGGCGTCGCTGAAACACCTGCCATCTATGACTCAACATCAGGTAACGGCAGTGGGGCTTTTGAAGAAGACGACGAAAACAAAATCCGTAAGTTCCACGTCAACGGCGTCACCGTAAAAGTACTGGCAAAGCGTGTGCAGTATTACGACGCCGACGGCAAACTGGTCACAGAATCCTTCCAGGATTACACCCGCAAAACGTTGCTAAAAGATAAAGACTACGCATCACTTGATGACTTCACCCGTAAGTGGCAATCTGCCGCCCGCAAGCAGGTTATCATTGAGGAACTGCAACAGTTAGGCGTGCTTTGGGATGTGTTAGCCGAAGAGGTGGGTAAAGATCTCGACCCGTTCGATTTGCTCTGCCACGTGGTATACGGCCAGCCACCGCTTACGCGCCAGGAACGTGCCAATAGTGTGCGCAAGCGTAACTACTTCACCAAATATTCCGCGCCTGCGCAGAATGTGTTAAACACGCTTCTGGATAAATACGCTGATGAAGGCGTGCAGGAAATCGAGGATATCCAGGTGTTGAAACTCAAACCGTTCGACACGCTGGGTCGCCCGCTGGAAATTATCAAAAGCAGCTTTGGTAACAAGCAGGCTTACGAAGATGCGGTGAACGAACTGGAAAACGAAATCTACCAGTTGCCACCACGCTCCGCCTGATAACCCAACCACTATTCTGCCACCTGGCGCTTACGGCTCCCGGTGGCATCATTTTTTAAAAACGGAAATAAAACATGTCGATTAGCTCAGTCATAAAATCCCTCCAGGACATCATGCGCAAAGACGCAGGCGTGGACGGCGATGCCCAACGCTTAGGCCAGCTTTCCTGGCTGCTGTTCCTGAAGATTTTTGACACCCAGGAAGAAGAACTGGAACTGGAGCAGGATGACTACCAGTTGCCAATCCCTAAACGTTACCTGTGGCGCACCTGGGCGGCGAACAGCGAAGGGATTACCGGTGATGAGCTGCTGGAGTTTGTGAATGACGATCTGTTCCCGACGCTGAAAAGCATGATTGCGCCAATCGATAAAAACCCGCGTGGTTTTGTAGTGAAACAAGCGTTTAGCGATGCCTATAACTACATGAAAAACGGTACGCTGCTGCGTCAGGTGATCAATAAACTCAATGAAATCGACTTTAGCAGCAGTTCAGAGCGCCATCTGTTTGGCGACATCTACGAACAAATCCTGCGCGACCTGCAAAACGCAGGCAATGCGGGTGAGTTCTATACCCCGCGCGCGGTGACGCGCTTTATGGTCAACCGTATCGACCCGAAGCTGGGTGAGTCGATCATGGACCCGGCCTGCGGTACTGGCGGTTTCCTGGCCTGTTCGTTCGACCATGTGAAAGAGCATTACGTTAAAACCACCGAAGACCATAAAACACTGCAAAAGCAGATTTTTGGCGTCGAGAAAAAGCAGCTTCCACACTTGTTGTGTACCACCAATATGCTGTTGCACGGAATTGAAGTACCGGTACAAATCCGACACGACAACACCCTTAACAAGCCGCTTTCCTCCTGGGATGAGCAGCTAGATGTGATTGTCACCAACCCGCCGTTTGGCGGCACCGAAGAAGACGGCATTGAGAAAAACTTCCCGGCAGAAATGCAGACCCGTGAAACCGCCGACCTGTTCCTGCAACTGATTATTGAAGTGCTGGCCGATAAAGGCCGTGCGGCGGTGGTGTTGCCAGACGGTACGCTGTTTGGTGAAGGTGTTAAAACCAAAATCAAAAAGCTGCTCACCGAAGAGTGCAACCTGCACACCATCGTGCGTCTGCCAAACGGCGTGTTTAACCCGTACACCGGCATCAAAACCAATATTCTGTTCTTCACCAAAGGGCAGCCAACCAGAGAGATTTGGTTCTACGAACACCCGTACCCGGATGGCGTGAAGAACTACAGCAAAACCAAGCCGATGAAGTACGAAGAATTCCAGACTGAAATCGACTGGTGGGGCAGCGAAGCCGACGGCTTTGCCAGCCGCGAAGCGAACAACCAAGCGTGGAAAGTCAGCATCGAAGACATCATCGCCCGCAACTTCAACCTTGATATCAAGAACCCGTACCAGGGCGAAACCATCAGCCACGATCCGGACGAACTGCTGGCGCAGTATCAGACTCAGCAGGCGGAAATCAGCGAACTGCGCAACCAGCTGCGCGATATCCTCGGTGCCGCGCTGGCGGGTAACAAGGGGGCGAACTGATGGCCGTTGAAAAACTGATCACCCAACATATCGATACCTGGACTTCCGCCCTGCAAACCCGCTCGACAGCAGGACGCGGCAGCAACGGTAAAATCGACCTCTATGGCATTAAGAAACTGCGTGAGCTGATCTTGGAACTGGCGGTGCGCGGCAAGCTGGTGCCGCAGGACCCGACTGATGAACCGGCTTCTGAGCTGTTAAAGCGTATTGCTGCTGAAAAAGCGGAGTTGGTTAAGCAGGGCAAAATTAAAAAGCAAAAGCTGCTTCCTGAAATTAGCGAGGATGAGAAACCGTATGAGTTGCCGGTGGGGTGGGAATGTGCTCGTTTAGGTAACACAGTTGCAATTATTCGTGGAATTACATTCCCTGCGAGTGAAAAGCATAAAGAACCGTCTGAAGGAAAAGTTGCTTGCCTGCGGACAGCGAATGTTCAAGACAGCATAGAATGGGATGATTTACTTTATGTTAGTGAATCATTTGTGAAGCGCTCTGAGCAATTCGCTGAAAAAGGCGATATTGTTATGTCAATGGCAAACAGTCGAGAGCTGGTTGGAAAAGTTGCATACATCTATAATATTCCTACTGGCTCCGCAACATTTGGTGGTTTTTTAAGCGCCATCAGACCATATGGCTTTAATGCTGCTTTTCTGATGTCAGTATTACGTTCTCCTAATATAAAATCTATTCTTATTGATAGTTCAAGCCAGACAACAAATATTGCTAATATTTCTCTCGAAAAGTTAAACCCCCTTGTTATTTCAGTACCTCCTATTGGCGAACAGAATCGAATTGCTTCTAAAGTTGAAGAACTTATGTCCCTTTGCGACCAACTGGAACAGCAATCCCTGACCAGTCTGGATGCACATCAGCAACTGGTAGAAACCCTGCTGGCAACACTGACCGATAGCCAAAATGCCGAAGAACTCGCCGAAAACTGGGCGCGAATCAGCCAGCATTTCGACACGCTTTTTACCACTGGCTCGAGCATTGATGCACTTAAACAAACTATTCTGCAACTGGCGGTGATGGGCAAACTGGTGCCTCAAGACCCGAATGATGAACCCGCCTCAGAGCTGCTCAAACGTATTGAGCAGGAAAAATCGCAACTGGTGAAAGAAGGAAAAATTAAAAAACAAAAACCTTTGCCGCCAGTGAGTGATGAGGAGAAACCGTTTGAGTTGCCGGTGGGGTGGGAGTGGTGTCGCATTGGTGAAATTATTGCAAACATGGATGCTGGTTGGAGTCCCGCTTGTTCTCCTGAGCCATCACCCAATGAAGATATTTGGGGGGTATTAAAAACTACTGCAGTACAAAGTTTGGAGTATAGAGAACAGGAAAATAAAACTTTGCCAAGTAGTAAGCTGCCCCGACCTCAATATGAGGTTCATGATGGTGATATCTTAGTAACAAGAGCGGGACCAAAGAACAGAGTTGGTGTTTCGTGTTTAGTTGAAAAGACACGTTCCAAGTTAATGATATCGGACAAAATCATCAGGTTTCATTTAATTTCAGATGATATATCAGCAAAATATATTTCATTATGCCTTAACCGTGGGGTGACAGCTGATTATTTGGAAGCATCGAAATCTGGTATGGCTGAAAGCCAAATGAATATATCCCAAGAAAATTTGAGATCAGCCCCCATAGCTCTTCCTCCTACAGCAATTCAATTGAAGGTGATATCCACTATTGAAGATTTTTTCAAAGTATGTGACCAACTTAAGTCCCGCCTGCAATCTGCCCAGCAAACCCAGCTCCATCTGGCGGATGCATTCACAGATGCAGCATTAAGCTAAGGAACAGATAATGCCGGTTCATCATGCTATCTGGCGGGTGGGGGAGAACCCTCAGCCGCTAACTATCAGCAAGCTCTCCAGTGAAAAACTGCTGCAGAAGATGATTATCCAAGATCCGGCCATACTGTCCGATCAGTGGATGATTATCGGTGAGGAGGTCAATACGTTCGACAGCGGGCGTATCGACTTGCTGGCAATTGCACCAGATGCCTCGTTGATCCTGATTGAACTTAAGCGCGATCGCACGCCGCGTGAAGTGGTGGCGCAAGCGCTGGATTACGCCTCTTGGGTCGATGATTTAACCGCCGATCGCCTGTCGCAGATTTATGAAAAATTCTCCCGTGGCGGTAATCTGGCTGATGCATTTAAGCAACGCTTTAATGCTGAACTAGAAGAAGAGTCCATTAACCAAACTCATCAAATCATTATTGTTGCGGCAGAGTTGGACTCGTCCACAGAGCGCATTGTTGCGTATCTCAGTAAAAATAAGCTTCCGATAAATGTGCTTTTCTTTAGAGTTTTTCAACATGGCGAAGAACAGTTTTTAAGCCGCACGTGGCTAATTGATCCGGGCGAAACCCAAACCAACGCAGCGCAAGCGACTGTGGACGCTATTACGGGTGCAAAAGAACCTTGGTTCGGTGAGTTTTACGTCTCATTTGGTGACCCGAAAAGCCGCGTCTGGGAAGAAGCTCGCCGCTACGGGTTTATCAGCGCCGGAGGCGGAAGCTGGTATAGCCAAACGTTAAAGCAGCTGCAGCCTGGCAATCGTGTGTGGGTAAAAATCCCGGCAACGGGTTACGTTGGAGTTGGTATTGTCCAGAGTGCGGTTGAGCCTGCCAGTAGCTTCACGATCAACACCGAAGACGGTGAAAAACTGGCGATGGACGTACTTAAGTACAGCGATCTCTATCGCCAGAATGCGGATGACCCTGATAAATCTGAATATTTTGTCCCTGTGAAATGGCTGGAAACCCGCAGCGAACAGGAAGCGGTTAATGAGATTGGTTTCTTTGGTAATCAGAATACGGTCTGCAAACCGACCACACCAAAATGGCGGCATACAGTCGATAAGTTAAAGCGTATTTTTTTACGCTGGGACACTGAACGGGCAGAATAAGAGAGGCTGGAATGATGTCTGTTAGCGATAAAGTATTGAAACTCGCCTTCCAGGGCGAATGGAATACGCTTTTACCTATTCTTCGTGATTATCCTGATCTGGTAAATCACCCCAGTGAGCCTAAAGGTTATACCCCGCTGCATCAGGCTGCATGGCATGGGGCTAATTTGTCGGTTATTGGAGAACTGTTAACTCTTGGCGCTGACCGAAGTGCGACAACAAATGCTAAGCGGCAGACTGCTTATGATATCGTCGTTGAAAGGCATAAACGGTCTGATCTGCAATATCTTCTGTTCCCGCAAAAATTGACCATCGCACAAATTTTCAGAAAAGTGGTTTCCACTGAGCGGCAATTGTTCACTGATTATGATGGCAACCAATTTTTGGTCGATAAAATGATTGCGGCTTGCGGTGTTGAGCAATGTCCTGATGACCTTAACGAACTGGATACCAGGCTAAATCACCTCTTTTTTGCGTTGACGGGGAAAGCGATATCAACGGCTGATACCATTCACTTTGAAGTAGCTGAAGGTTTTACATTTACGGTAGAAGCTGAGTTTTTCAGACTGAAATTTTTCCCGCTGGTACATCAAGCAGCGGCAAAAAAGATTAGCTTTCCGGAACGTGAGTGGGCCGTTGTATCAGACTTGTTTGAACCTGCTCCGACGCAATGGGGATTGAGAGGGAGTTTGTTCTTGTGGCTGGAGATGCGACAAGCCTTATGTCAGGTTTGTATCCCGGAAGATAAAGATGAGTTAGCGAATATTATTTCGGCAGCATTTCAGTCACTGACGGGGAAGTCGTTAATCAATCGGGTGGGCGGCAACGACTTTTACGTCGAGCGATTCAGTCGTGGTGGCGGATCTTCGGGTTATGTTGCTTCCCTGTTTTGGCTCAATGAGTTCATCCCACAATTGCAACAGCGGTTAACTTGGCTGCAAACTGTTTGGTCGATTTCTCCACGTTCCTTATGATGCTTTTTTTAGTAATCATTGGGCGTTGTTTTGCTATTTTTCACGGGATTATTTCATCGCTTCAAATTTGATGTGATCGCTTAATTTGTTTTAAACAGCTCAGGGGGAAATATGACTACAGCAGAATTAGGGCAGTTAATGGTATTGCAGAAACTCACGAGCCTTGGTGCCAGTAATGCCATCGTCCAGAAAGAGGGCAACAGGTCATCCATCACATTTGATGCCCCAAACGGTAAAACGTATAAAGTTACCACCAGAGCGAAAACGTCAGGGACCTGGCAAACCTCAACAAACTATGCTGCCCAGTGTACCCTTGATAAAAATGATAATGAGTTTTGGGTATTTATAGATCTTGGTCGAGAACCGAATACTTTCTATGTCACGCCGCTATCGTGGATCAGGAATGATATTTATACGGCATTTATGGGTTATCTGGAGAAACACGGTGGGCACCGTGCGCAAAATGATGAGTCGACTCATCATGCTATTTCAGCAAAACGCATTGCTGATTGGAAAGATGCGTGGGGGGTGATGGGGCTTAGTCTATAAAATTTTGCTGAGCGTTCGCGTATTGAGGGCATCGATACCCGTAACTCACCTGCGCGGCGTCTGCCAGTTGTGGTACCTATCTGTAGCTGAATCAGGATGTTTACACCTCCTGTGAATTTTTTTGCAGCATGTATATCCCTACTTGCCCTACCAAACTGAAAAAACCCAGTAATAACGCTAGTTTCAGACTTGTAGGCTAATATTTTCATGACCCTACATAACCCTACCAAATGCCGAAAGCCTACCACACGGAGTAAATTACTTAGTAGGGGTATATGGGGATAAGTAGGGATAAATATAGATATATCTACCATGCCTAAAACCTTGTGATTGCTGGCTTAATCTTCATTTTGGTAGAGTGGTAGGGATAAGTCCTGTCGTAAAATTCTCACTCATTTTCATGAGGTGGAGATACACCAAAAGCGCGGGGGATAAATTCCTCTGCCAGTTCTGTAAATCCCACGTTGGTTTGTGCTCTGCCATTAATACTTCGCGTCTGGTAGGTGGCTCGATATTCTCTGGCGGCTGATTTGATAGCGCGTGAGAATTTATTAACAGAAAGCGGCTTGCCCAGCCCGTGATATTCAATAAAAGCCAGATAAAGGTGATACAGATATTTACGAGGTTCTGGCTGGCCTGTCCATGTGCCGCCACCCATCATCAACCCTTTAGGCTCATTCATGAAATACAGTGCAGCACACATATCGATTACCGGATCAGTACCACGCTTCACATCCAGTGCCTCCAGTGAATCACGCTGCTCGATGAGTAATCTCTTTGCACTGTTCTGGTCAGTAAATGCTTTTAGTAGGTAACGAATAATGATAGGGATTTCACGGCGGATCTTCGCGGTTAAGTCCGGGTCTTTATCGGCATCTGACACCGTGTGGTTGAATGGGAATATAACGCGCCTGCGGGCAATGCCTCCGTTACGCTCTGTGAAGGTCATAGGTTCGTTATTGGTTGCCAGTACTACGGCATTTAAAACGGCTGTAAACTGCTTCTCATATTTACCGTCAATCTCTACCGGGTCACCACCTGTAATGGCCTTAATCCCGGCTCCTTCACCCACGTAGCGTGTCTGGTCTGGCATAATAATCAGACTTTTTCCGACAAACTGCGCACGCCCTCGGGCGAGATCTAACGTGCTCATGCTTCCGCTAGCGGTGTTGTGTTCGCCCGCCAGAGCAGTAGCGATGCTGCTGAATACTGATTTTCCGCTGCCACCTTCCCCCGTAATCTCAATGAATAGCTGCCAGTCGTGCCGTTTCGCCAGTACCATAAACAACGCCGCTTTTATCCGATCAGCTTTCTGGCTGTCGTTTGCGGTAGCATGGGTCAGCCAGCGACTAAAGTTCGGTGCGTGAGTCGTGAGATTCTCACTGGGCACCGGTGGGGTATAGATGATCCCGTTGTGATTCATTAACCAGTTTTCCGGACCGTGATTGCGGAATGTCTGTCGAATCAGGTCATAAACACCATTCTCGAACCCAATCAAATCACCGCGCTGATCACCAATAACTGCAAGCTGTAGTTTCATTGTCGCTACGACGGATTTAATCCCCTTTTCAGTGTAATGGGCTTTGTGTTCTTCAAAAATTGACACCATGACGCGCTCAAGCTCACTATCTGCTAGCTTTTCCCATATCCCAGCCATGTAGCAATAAACAGTCCCGCTGTTAGGATTGACGGCCAGTATTTCCCAACGTCCGGCGAGAAGTTTTGCCTTCTGGCTGACCGCCATCTGCGAAATATCGCCGCTGTCAGTTTTACGGCGCGGGTTATTGCCTTCAATAGGTTTGAGTTCAGCTGTCACGTCTTCCTCCAGTGATTGATACATCGAATCGGTAAATGCTGCGGTAGCGGCTTTCAGTTTTTTTTGCTGGTGGTAGTCGTTCCAGTCGGTCTTTTCCTCCGTCGGAGGTAAAGCAATCCAGCCCGCCACGGACAGAGCAGCTTTCTCAGCGGCTATCTTCCCGATGTTCGGCTGGCTGTCGTCGTGATAGTCGTTATCGGCGGCGATGATAATTTGCAGTATTGGGTGGCTCCGGCGCATGGCTTCTGCCACGGGTAATAGATTCCCGGCGTCAATAGCGCACACCGTCAATGCGTCAGGGCGCATCAGATGGACAGAAAGGGCTGTTGCTAGCCCTTCGGCAATAATCACTTCCTGCGATTGCTCTGGTGTGTTTACGGTGTGATATGCCCCACGCTTTGCCGACCCCGACACAAGGCGTTTTTCTCCTTGTGGAGTGATGGTCTGTGCTGCCACAACAGCCCCAGATTCATCCACCAGCGGCAGGAGGATTGAACCATCGGTCAGTATGGGGAAAGTGAACCCACCCAGTCCTTTTGATCGCAGATAATCAGATTCACCCTGCACAGCTTGCTGGCGTATTCCGGTATACAGACGGACAAACATATCTCGGCGCTGTTTTGCGTCCTCTACGGCTTGTTTCTGGCATTCCTGTTTGCGCTGCTGCTGTTCGGCTCCCAGCCGCTTCCGTCTCAGGCTGGCTGTCGTCGGGTCTGTTTCCGTTGCCTGGTAATCAATACCCAGTACATCAGCCGCAAGGCGTGCGGCCAGTGTGGTGTCGCAGTTATTTACTTTCTGGATCAGGTCTAAACCATCTCCTGCGCCACACTGACCGCAAATATGCGAACCACGTCCGTTATCGTCGAAACGAAAGCGATCTTTGCCACCGCAAGCAGGGCATGAGGTGTGCTTACGCGGTGAATCAGGGACATCGATATTGAGGCTTGCCAGTACTGATGGCCAACGACCGGCAGCGGCGTGAGTGACTTCGTGAATAAGGTCGATATTACGCATCGGCTGCTCTTTTGCTGTGTTTGATAATTAGAACACTACTGTTTTTAGCGTGAGTTTGGCCGCTGGCTGTTAAGCCAGAATTTTTTAATTTCATGGTTTTACTCCGGGGGATTAGTTGTGTTTCTTAGCTTCCAGCCAGGCGCGAATCTCTGCTGCATCGTAAACAGTGACGCGTTCAGAGAGGCGAATTGATTTTGGGAAATCAGGTTTGCTTGTTTCCCAACGCCAGAGGGTGACGGTGCTAACTTTTAAAAAGTCAGCAGTAGCTCGTGGGCGAGCGTGTCCTGAGAGGGGATAGATCTGCGTAATCATAGGTTTCACCTGCCATGTTATGTCGCTTGTGTAATCAACATGGCAGATGGTATATAACAGCCGGATAGAGTGAAATGCTGAGTAAGTTTACTCAGCAGTCGAGTAAGCTTACTCAGTAGTTTTTTCTGCTTTGATAATTCCGCTAAGTATTGTGGAAATCTTTCTCTCGGATCTAAGTTTCAAACCGCCATAATCATTTTTACGCGCTAGAGTGGCTTTTACCCATTTATTGAGTAGTAATTTGCCATTTTTGGTGCATTCATCCGGATAATGTTCACGAACTTTCATGGCAACCAGTTCAACTTCTTGTCGGTTGTGTTCGTGTCTGTCAGTTTGTGCTATTGAAACTGAGCTGACAGGAATAACCTTAATTTCACGCGTCTTGCTTGTAAAATAACTCTCCATTTGTTTACCTGATATAGCCGATGTCCATATTTTTTCGATATCGTTCCTCGTAATTAGGAGGTCTTTTAACTCAAGGATGACGTCTTTCGTTCCTTGGTAAAAAAATAACGCTGAGGTTATGTCATTTGGAATGTTTGCAGGGCTTAGTGTTTTATATCCAGTGCTGAATGATTTTGTTATAGTTATGCTGTTTTTTTCATCCACTGATCCATTAATTATAACCCATAAGTCACTAATGTTTCCATGAAATCGAAATTCATCAATTGATGCTATATAGCCCTTGTCATTTACATCGCCCAAATTGCGTAGAAATTGAGAGCCATAAATTCCAAGTTCGTGCATGATATATTGAGATTTATTGTATTTTTCTATGTCAGCGCTATCTTTCTGCTCACGTAATTGAACAGAAAAAGAACCTTCCATATTTTCTGGCTTAAATGCTATCGATATAGCACCTATTTTATTCCAATGAATTAGGTCTTCACATTCGCAATTGAGCAACTTAGCTGCTCTTTCAAATGAGCAGTATTCTAAAGGCGCAATTCTGTTTTCTTTCCAAACGTTGCTATCCATCAAGTCACCTTCGTGCGCACCTGATGAAAACTGAAGCAGACAGCAGGTGTTACTGCTTTTCGCCTGTTTGGGCTAGCTTCAGTTTTTTCGGTTAACTGCCCACTATCCGCAATTTCTTCATGTCGTATGGCGCAACATGTTTATCAGCGTTTGCTTCCAGATAGTCTGACCACCATTGCATCATTCGGCGGCGTTCCTGCATGTGCTGTGCCAGATGAACATAAGCCGCCCGTACTTCGTTACGTTCCTGATGGCTCATTTGTCGTTCTACTGCATCCCGTGACCACAGTCCTGATTCGGTTAAAGCTGAACAGGCCATTGCCCGGAAACCATGTAGACAAACGTCAGCCTGAGTATCATAGCCCATAGTACGGAGCGCTTTGTTAACCGTATTCTCGCTCATAGGTTTATAAGGATTGCTATCACCAGGAAAAATCAGCGTGTATTCACCGCTAATGAATTTGATCGACTTCAATACGTCCATCGCCTGAGATGATAGCGGCACAAAATGCGCACTGCCCATTTTAGCCCCACGTTCAGAGAATTTTACACCTGCAATTTCTTCTCGCTGGCCAGGGATTGTCCACATTGCAGTTTCAAAATTTATCTCGTCCCAGCGAGCGTGACGAAGTTCGCTCGAACGGACAAATGTATGAAGAGAAAGTAACACTGCGAGTCTGGTGAGTGGTCTGCCGGTATACGTTTCAGTTTTAGCTATCAATTCAGGTAGACGATCCAAGGCAAGGGCAGGGCGGTGTTTAGTTTTGGGACTCGTTAAAGCGCCTTTCAGATCATGGGCTGGATTGTACTCGACAACTCCACGTTGGACCGCATAGCGGAAAACGCTGCTCATCGTGGTCTTAACTCTCCCCGTCGTAGCACCGATGCCCTGTTCGTTCATGCTGATAAGCAAAGGCAATAGATCCCGTGTTTTTAAGCTGTCGATGGGTTTGCTACCGATTAGAGGAAATATGTGGTTTTCCATTTCCCTCAAAATTTTATTACGGGTGATCTCTTTCCACTCTGGATGGCCCATAGATCCGCGATGCCACTCGCGAGCGATCGTTTCAAATGACGGTGAAGTTGCCTCATTGCTTTCAGCTTTTTTTAGCTCGCGTGGATCTTTGCCATCGGCCAGCACTTGCCTGGCTTCATCTCGGCGTTTACGAGCGGTTGCAAGCGGCACATCTGGATAAACACCTAACGCTAATGTTGCCTGCTTCCCAGCAAAGCGATAATTCATACGCCAGTATTTACCTCCTGCCTTTTTGATCAATAGGTACAAGCTGCCACCATCGGATAATTTGTAATCGGTATTCTGTGGTTTGGCATTCTCGATCTGTTTGGGTGAAAGCTCGTTTATAGCCATAAGTGGCACCCCTTGAGAGGTAATTGATGGTATCTGGATATCGAACTGGTGAGTACCATCACTTATACCATCATGATGCTGTAATGTCATGAAGAGATATGAAAGCTATTTAAAGCTTGGGTTTTCTGAGAGGCTTGGTATCACTGGGTTTCTTAAGTGAACTGAAGTGATGTGAAATGACTTAATGGTGTCCCCTGCAGGAATCGAACCTGCAACTAGCCCTTAGGAGGGGCTCGTTATATCCATTTAACTAAGGGGACGAAGCGGCACGAGTATAGCGTTTTTTACCTGCAACGGTAAGTCTGTGTCCGCCTGACTGCTCAAACAGTCGCCATTCAGGATTGTTTCTTCTGGTTTTTCTGCTCTTTTTGTTCCCGCTCAGCCTCTAATCGGGCCTCTTCTTTGCGTTTATTGCTCATATCATTGCGAATTTGCGCATGGCTCATCAACGCGAAGATAAATGTCCCACCGCAAATATTCCCGGCAAGTGTTGGAAGCGCGAACGGCCAGAAGAAGTCGCTCCAGTGCAGCGTGCCGTTAAAGACCAGGTAGAGAATCTCAACCGAGCCGACGACGATGTGCGTGGTATCACCCAACGCAATAAGCCAGGTCATCAGAACAATGACGACAATTTTTGCCGCGCCCGCTGCGGGAAACATCCACACCATAGTGGCGATCAGCCAACCGGAAATAATCGCGTTGGAAAACATCTCCGTCGGGCTATTTTTCATAACGTCCATCCCAATTTTGACAAAGGCGTCGCGAGTCTCTTCATCAAAAATTGGCATATATTCAAACGCCCATGCCGCAATGCCGGTGCCGATAATGTTACCCAGCAAGACCACGCTCCACAGACGCATCAGTAAACCAAAATTTCCGAGGGTTGGATTTTGCATGACCGGCAGGACAGCGGTTACGGTGTTTTCGGTAAAGAGCTGTTGGCGGGCCATGATGACGATGATAAACCCGAAGGTATAACCGAGGTTTTCCAGTAAGAACCCGCCGGGAACGCCCTCAAGCTGTACGTGAAAAATGCCCTTTGCCAGTAAAGAGGCTCCCATCGATAGCCCAGCGGCGATAGCTGACCACAGCAGCGCCATCGCATCGCGTTCCATCTCTTTTTCCCCGTCCTGGCGAATATGTTCGTGAATCGCCATGGCGCGGGAAGGAAGTCGGTCCTCGTCGACTTCTATCTTTTTACCCTGCAACTTCTCTTCACTTTCTACTTCGAGTTCGTTGCTGTGTTGATCAATTTTTTCTTTTTCGATGTCATTCATTTTTGAGTCCTGAATAAGCACGTATTGCTAAAGCGTAGCGGTTTTTATCCAGGAACTGGCGGGAGAAACTCTGAAATCGCAAAAATGGTAACGTTTGTATTTATCGGATTCGGTAAAATAGAAACACCGCGAGGTCTACCTTACCAGGCTATGATCAAATCAGTAAGTTAGGGTATATAGACATCGTTTGACGTGCTGTTACAATCGCTCACATCTAAACCGGCGGATACCTTATTGTTCCGTCATGGATGGCAATCAGCGATAGCCATAATACACAGGGAGACACTTATGAAGCTTCGCCTGTCGGCGCTTGCGCTGGGAACCACACTTTTGGTGGGGTGTGCGAGCTCCGGTACAGAACAGCAGGGGCGCTCGGATCCGTTTGAAGGGTTCAACCGCACCATGTACAACTTCAACTTTAATGTGCTGGATCCGTATGTTGTTCGACCGGTGGCTGTAGCCTGGCGTGATTATGTTCCGCAGCCGGCCAGAAACGGTTTGAGCAACTTTACGGGCAACCTCGAAGAGCCGGCTGTAATGGTCAACTATTTCCTGCAGGGCGATCCTTATCAGGGGATGGTGCATTTCACCCGTTTCTTCCTGAACACCTTGCTAGGTATGGGCGGCTTTATCGATGTTGCGGGCATGGCGAATCCAAAACTGCAGCGCGTTGAACCACATCGTTTCGGCAGTACGTTAGGTCACTATGATGTAGGTTACGGTCCGTATATGCAGCTTCCGTTCTATGGCAGCTTCACGGTACGTGATGACGGTGGTGATATGGTGGATACGCTGTATCCGGTTCTGTCGTGGCTGACCTGGCCGTTGTCGGTCGGTAAATGGACCATTGAAGGGATTGAAACCCGCGCGCAACTGCTCGACTCCGACGGTCTGCTGCGTCAATCTTCCGATCCGTACATTATGGTGCGTGAAGCTTACTTCCAGCGTCATGACTTCATCGCGAACGGCGGGAAACTCAAACCAGAAGAAAACCCGAACGCGCAAGCTATTCAGGATGATTTAAAAGATATCGATTCCGAATAAGGAAGAGGTACAAATAAAAAGGTGAGCTAAAAAGCTCACCTTTTTTACGCCTGAAGAAAATCAGAATGCGTAGTTAAAGTTGGTACCGAACAGCCAAGCTTTACCTTCAGATTCGAAGGTATATGGACCTTCTTTGATGGTCACGTTCTGCCCGTGCATATAAGAAGCACCGATGTCGATAGACGCATCTTCATTGAACGCGTAGGTCGTACCCGCGCTCAGCCACAGGCGGTCCTGGTCTGGAATGGAGATGGAGCGTTTATCCGCAGGAACCGGGCTATCGTCGTAGGCGATACCAGTACGGAACGTCCAGTTTTTATCCATGTAGTAGGTCGTACCCAGCGCGAGGCGGTAAGAATCACGGAAGCCTTCTTCTTTATAGAACAATGTTTGTCCGTTGGTGCCCGTTGCTTTCAACTCCTGGAACTGACTCCAGCTGGTGTAAGCGATGCTGTAGTGAACGGCCCATTGCGGTGCTACGCGGTTATAGCCAGACAGTTCCCACATTTCCGGCAGGTTAAGCGTCAATGCGCCCGGAACGGTCGTGTTGGTTGTACCCCATGGGAACGTCACGCCAGCACCCGGTAAGCCGTTGGCCTGGCTTCTGATGCCGCTCTTATAATCACCGTCGAAATCGATTTTAACTTCTGAACGATAGGTTAAGCCCCAGCGGTTATCTTTATCCAGCTCATACAAAATACCCGCGTTCCAGCCGTAACCCCATTCATCACCTTCCATGCTTGCAATTTTAGGGCTGACCTTCGGTAATGCTGCGGTCATTTCACCGGAATAACGTTCAATTTTGGCGTCAGCATAAACGGCGTTAAAACCAAGGCCGAAGCTCCAGCTATCATTCAGGCGATAGGCGCCGCTGAGGTTAAGGTTGACCGTTTTAAGGTCGGTCTTGCCGCCGTATTCACCGACAATGTAGCTGTCGTTAAATTCGGTCGCCAGACCATAGTTAGAGGTGACAGACGCGCCCCAGCCAAACTGCTCGTTAATAGGCATCACGAAGTGCGCATTCGGAACCCATGCCGTCGGGGCGATGTTGTCCGCATTGGTGCTGCGCCCGGTGTATGGCGATTTACCGGAGATATTAACATCTGGATCGATATACACCGCACCTGCTGAGAAAGTAGGGCGATCGAACATCATGATCAGTGCCGGGTTGCGGCTGGCGTTACCTGCGTCGTCTGCGATAGCGCCTTCACCCGAATATGCCCGGCCAAGGCCAGAGGAAGAAAATTCGTTTAACTGAAAGCCTGCAGACCAGGCCTGTGTGGAAATAATTGCCACTGCGACTGCGAGAGCAGACTTTGTAAACAGGGTTTTCTGGCTCATGACCATAACCTCATCGATTTATTTTTATACAAACAATGTTACATGCCGTAACAGGAGCGCGAAGTGTAGGGTCTGAGGTACCACATAGAAATCAGACCAGTGGCGAGAGTATAGGTCCGACCAGATGGAATGTTGCAAGTATGTTTATAAGTTTTTTCAAATATGATCTTAAAAACGCGATCCAGCTGGCAAAATTGCGGGGATGCGCACTCACCTGTTCGGGCGATTTTTGTTTTGGATCATTTTTAAGTGTGATTTCGGTCGCTTATCGCATTTCGCACAATTAACGACTGGAGAGGAGGATAATGGGAGCGTAAAATATCCCCAACGTTTATCTGGCACCCTTGGTGCGAATACAGAGGAAATCTACAATGAGTAAATGCAGTGCTGATGAAACCCCGGTTTGCTGCTGTATGGATGTTGGTACCATCATGGACAACACCGATTGCACCGCGTCATACAGCCGTGTGTTCGCGACTCGCGCACAGGCAGAAGAAACGCTGGCTGCTCTCACCGAGAAGGCGCGTGGCGTAGAATCTGAGCCTTGCCAAATCACCCCGACCTTTACTGAAGAAGCTGAGGGTGTTCGTCTGGATATCGATTTTGTTTTCGCCTGTGAAGCCGAAACCCTGATCTTCCAGCTGGGTCTGCGTTAATCCCTTCTTTCAGTGCCCTTGCCACCTTCTGACAAGGGCATTTTCGTAACAAGCAGTGATTATTCACTGTGCCATAGCTCCCACTTTCATTTCTCTCCACTTGGCTAAATGTAAAAAATTGGTTAAGACTGTGATCAGGTCAGACCACTTATTTTATTTTTTAACAGGGGAGTGTTATGAGTCAGGCTTTACCGCTGGTTACCCGTCAGGGCGATCGCATCGCCATTGTGAGCGGATTGCGTACGCCTTTTGCCCGTCAGGCAACCGCGTTTCATGGCATTCCCGCCGTTGATTTGGGAAAAATGGTTGTCGGTGAGTTGCTGGCGCGCAGTGAAATTCCTGCCGATGCCATTGAACAACTGGTTTTTGGCCAGGTTGTGCAAATGCCGGAAGCGCCCAATATCGCCCGTGAAATTGTGCTGGGCACCGGGATGAACGTACATACCGATGCCTACAGCGTGAGCAGAGCCTGCGCCACCAGTTTTCAGGCGGTGGCGAATGTCGCGGAAAGCCTGATGGCAGGAACCATCCGTGCGGGTATTGCTGGCGGGGCTGACTCCTCTTCCGTGCTGCCAATTGGCGTCAGCAAAAAGTTGGCGCGGGTGTTGGTGGACGTCAATAAAGCCCGCACCACCGGTCAGCGGCTGAAGCTTTTTTCCCGACTGCGTTTGCGCGACCTGATGCCGGTCCCACCTGCAGTTGCTGAGTATTCCACCGGCTTACGTATGGGGGATACGGCAGAGCAAATGGCGAAAACCTACGGCATCACGCGTGAGCAGCAGGATGCTCTGGCGTACCGTTCGCATCAGCGAGCCGCTCAGGCCTGGGCCGAAGGCAAACTGGCAGACGAGGTGATGACCACCTATGCTCCGCCGTTTAAAGATCCCTTCTCAGAAGATAACAATATTCGCGGAAACTCTACGCTGGCGGATTACGCCAAACTGCGCCCGGCGTTTGACCGTAAACACGGCACCGTCACGGCGGCAAACAGTACACCGTTGACCGACGGCGCCGCTGCGGTGATTTTGATGACGGAGTCCCGGGCGAGAGAGCTGGGACTGGTGCCGCTGGGCTATCTACGCAGTTTTGCGTTTACTGCCATCGACGTCTGGCAGGATATGCTGCTGGGCCCGGCGTGGTCGACGCCGTTGGCTCTGGAGCGCGCGGGCCTGACTCTGGCCGATCTCACGCTGATTGATATGCATGAAGCCTTTGCCGCGCAGACGCTGGCGAATATTCAACTGCTTGGCAGCGAACGTTTTGCTCGTGACGTTCTGGGTAGGGCACATGCCACTGGCGAAGTGGATGACAGCAAATTTAACGTGCTGGGCGGTTCGATTGCCTACGGACACCCTTTCGCCGCGACCGGCGCGCGCATGATCACCCAAACGCTGCATGAATTACGGCGTCGTGGTGGTGGGTTTGGTTTGGTCACCGCGTGTGCGGCGGGTGGTCTGGGTGCGGCAATGGTTCTGGAGGCGGAATAATGGAAATGGCATCGGCTTTTACGCTACACGTGCGTCTGGATAACGTGGCGGTGGTCTCCATTGATGTGCCCGGAGAGAAAATGAATACCCTGAAAGCAGAGTTTGCTTCTCAGGTGCGGGCTATTTTGAAACAAATTCGCGATAACAAAGATCTGCGTGGCGTGGTGTTTATTTCGGCGAAGCCGGATAATTTCATCGCCGGGGCGGATATCAATATGATCGGCAACTGCCGCAGTGCGCAGGAAGCCGAAACCCTGGCTCGTCAGGGGCAACAGATGATGGCGGAAATTAATGCGTTGCCGATCCCGGTTATCGCTGCCATTCACGGTGCCTGTCTGGGCGGCGGTCTGGAGATGGCGCTGGCGTGTCATAGCCGTATTTGTACTGATGACGTTAAAACCGTGCTGGGTCTGCCGGAAGTACAGCTTGGTCTGTTACCCGGCTCTGGCGGCACGCAGCGGTTGCCCCGTCTGATTGGCGTTAGCACTGCGCTGGACATGATCCTGACCGGCAAACAATTACGCGCTAAACAGGCGCTGAAAGTGGGGTTGGTGGACGAGGTTGTGCCGCAGACCATTTTGCTGGAAGCAGCGGTGGAACTGGCTAAAAAGGAGAGTTCGGTACACCATAGCCTGCCGGTACGGGAACGCATTCTGGCCGGACCGCTGGGGCGGGCGCTGCTGTTCCGTATGGTCGGTAAAAAGACCGTACAGAAAACGCAGGGAAATTACCCTGCAACCCATCGTATTCTTGAGGTGATCGAGACTGGTCTGGCGCAGGGCAGCAGCAGCGGCTATGACGCCGAAGCCCGCGCGTTTGGTGAGCTGGCGATGACGCCGCAGTCTCAGGCTCTGCGTAACGTCTTTTTTGCAAACACCGACGTGAAAAAAGATCCCGGTAGCGAGGTACAACCCGGTCCGCTAAACAGCGTCGGGGTTCTGGGCGGGGGGCTGATGGGCGGGGGGATTGCCTACGTGACGGCCTGCAAAGGCGGCTTGCCGGTGCGTATCAAAGATATCAATGCTAAGGGAATCAACCACGCGCTGAAATACAGTTGGGATCAGCTTGAAACAAAAGTTCGCCGCCGCCATCTCAAAGCCGGCGAGCGTGACAAACAGCTGGCGCTGATTTCAGGCACCACCGATTTTCGCGGTTTTGCGCATCGAGATCTGGTAATTGAGGCGGTGTTTGAAGATCTGGCGTTGAAACAACAGATGGTGGCAGATGTTGAGCACAATTGTGCGCCTCATACCATTTTTGCCTCCAACACCTCATCTCTACCCATTGGCGACATTGCGGCCAATGCGGCGCGACCTGAGCAGGTCATTGGTTTGCACTTCTTTAGTCCGGTAGAAAAAATGCCGCTAGTGGAAGTTATTCCTCATACAACTACGTCTGAACGCACTATTGCCACCACGGTTAAACTGGCGAAAAAACAGGGGAAAACGCCGATTGTGGTGCAGGATAAGGCCGGGTTCTATGTAAATCGCATTCTTGCTCCGTACATCAACGAAGCTATCCGCTTATTGACCGAGGGCGAGCGCGTTGAGCAGATTGATGCTGCGCTGGTAAAGTTTGGTTTTCCGGTAGGGCCAATCCAACTTTTGGATGAGGTCGGAATTGATACAGGCACTAAAATTATACCTGTACTGGAAGCCGCTTACGGTGAACGTTTTAGCGCACCTGCAAATGTTGTTGCTTCAATTTTGAATGATGATCGCAAAGGTAGAAAAAATGGTCGGGGTTTCTATCTTTATGGTGCGAAAGGGCGTAAAAGCAAAAAACAGGTCGACCCTGCAATTTATACGCTTATTGGCGTCCAGGGGCAGAGCAAACTCAGTGGCCCGCAGATTGCAGAGCGGTGTGTCATGTTAATGCTCAACGAAGCGGCACGCTGTTTCGATGAGAAGATTATCCGCAGCGCACGCGATGGTGACATCGGCGCTGTGTTTGGTATTGGTTTTCCGCCATTCCTCGGCGGCCCGTTCCGGTATATGGACTCCCTCGGGGCGGGTGAAGTGGTTGCGGTTCTGCAACGACTGACTACACAGTATGGTTCCCGGTTTACGCCGTGTGAACCGTTACTGCAGATGGCGGAACGCGGAGATAGTTTCTGGAAGCACGGGGAAACTGACCTGAATTCATGAGGTCAAAGGTAAGATGAATCCGCACCGAATGTACGAGTTAAGCTCAAAATGTAAACAGAGATTGACTATACTTACGCCATTAAGGTAAAAAACAGCGTTTCATTCGGTGAATGGATAAGGCACAATGCCGGCCACCACACATTTACCCTCGCCAATAGGGGCGTTAGCTAAAGGTGTTGGTGTTTCTGGTTAACAAAAGCGGTGCAATATGCAAGTTTTTATCATGCGTCACGGCGACGCGGCCCTCGATGCCGCCAGTGATTCGGTTCGTCCCTTAACCTCCTGCGGTTGTGACGAATCTCGCCTGATGGCGAACTGGCTGAAAGGTCAAAAAGTGGATATCGAACGTGTTCTGGTGAGCCCGTTCCTGCGAGCCGAACAAACGCTGGATGTGGTCGGGGAATGTATGAACCTGCCAACCGGTGTGGATGTTTTGCCGGAGCTGACTCCCTGCGGCGATGTCGGTCTGGTCAGCGTCTATTTACAGGCACTGGCCAATGAAGGTGTCGCTACGGCGCTGGTCATTTCTCACCTGCCTTTGGTGGGATATCTGGTGTCCGAGCTGTGTCCGGGTGAAACGCCGCCGATGTTTACCACATCTGCGATTGCCAGCGTCACGCTTGATGAGAGCGGAAAGGGCGTTTTCAACTGGCAGATGAGCCCGTGTAATCTGAAGATGGCGAAAGCGATATAGTCGTTTCGTTGGCCGGATCCAGCGCGAGCGCAGCCATCCGGTAAAACGTCTTTGACATGAGCCTGCAATAAAAAGAGCCGCAACTGCGGCTCTTTCTGTTTTCCGTTCTCAGGGAAGTTCGGGCGGTAACCACTCTTCCACTTCAATCAGTACCAGCAGCGCGGCGTCGCCGCCGTACTCTTTAGGCGCCTGATGAAAAGCCATCACGTGCGGATGTTGCGCCAGCCAAAGCGGCGTTTGCTGTTTCAGAACGTGCTTTCCGTGGCCGTGCATGACGCAGGCGCAGAAGACGTGTTCACGACGACAGGCGGCAATCAGCGCCCCGAGTTCCTGTTTAGCCTGCTGTTGCGTCAGCCCGTGTAAATCAAGAAACAGTTCCGGGGAGTAGTCACCACGGCGCATTTTCTTCAGTTCAAAGTGGCTGACGTCGGCCCGCAGATATCTGACCGGACCCTCTGTGTTCAACAGCGGCTGAAACTCATCAGAGAAATAGTGGCTGGCATCAGCCTGTTCCTGCAACAGCCTTTTAACCGGCACCTCGGTGATTTTTTTACGCGGCGGTCGATGGACAATCGTGTCCTGCTTAATTTGACGAGTGCCGGTCATCAACTGGCGAAACAGCGTCTGATCCTCCTCGCTGAGCGATGTTTTCTTTTTCATTTGAGCGTCTCATCTTTTATTTTCCGTTAGTTTAACCCGACTCGATGGGCATCCGATCGCTTAAAACGCAATTTTCGCGCTCAGGCTCGGCGTGAATGCTGATTTATCGCCGTCTTCGTGGCAAACTAGCCGCCGAATTTAATACGAGCATGCCCTGGAGGAATACGTGGATAAAATTTTCGTTGATGAAGCAGTGAGTGAACTGCATACCATTCAGGACATGTTGCGTTGGGCGGTCAGCCGTTTTAGCGCGGCGAATATCTGGTATGGTCACGGGACGGATAACCCATGGGATGAGGCGGTACAACTGGTGCTGCCGTCACTCTACCTGCCGCTGGATATTCCTGAAGATATGCGCACTGCGCGCCTGACCTCCAGCGAACGCCACCGTATTGTTGAGCGCGTAATTCGCCGCGTTAACGAGCGTATCCCGGTTGCCTACCTGACCAACAAAGCCTGGTTCTGCGGTCACGAATTCTATGTTGATGAACGCGTGCTGGTGCCGCGCTCACCGATTGCCGAGCTGATCAATAATCGCTTTGCCGGTCTTATCAGCGAGCAGCCGCAGCACATTCTCGATATGTGTACCGGCAGCGGCTGTATTGCTATTGCCTGCGCGTATGCCTTCCCGGAAGCCGAAGTGGACGCGGTGGATATTTCCACTGACGCCCTGGCGGTGACCGAGCACAATATTGAAGAGCATGGTCTGATCAATCACGTGACGCCGATCCGCTCCGATCTGTTCCGTGACCTGCTGAAAGTACAGTATGACCTGATTGTGACCAACCCGCCGTATGTGGATGCGGAAGATATGTCCGATCTGCCGAATGAGTATCGCCACGAACCTGAGCTGGGCCTGGCGTCCGGAAGTGATGGGCTGAAGCTGACCCGTCGCATTCTTGGCAATGCGCCGGACTACCTGTCAGACAACGGTATTCTGATTTGTGAAGTCGGTAACAGCATGGTACATCTGATGGAACAATATCCGGACGTGCCGTTTACGTGGCTGGAATTCGACAACGGCGGTGATGGCGTATTCATGCTGACCAAAGCGCAGCTGATTGCCGCTCGCGAACATTTCAGCATCTATAAAGATTAACGACACACGCACACACAACAACGATAACGGAGCGGTGATGGCAGGAAACACAATTGGACAACTCTTTCGCGTAACGACCTTCGGTGAATCACACGGGCTGGCGCTCGGCTGTATCGTTGATGGTGTTCCGCCGGGTATTCCGCTGACAGAAGCTGATCTGCAGCACGATCTCGACAGACGTCGTCCGGGAACCTCGCGTTACACCACGCAGCGTCGCGAGCCGGATCAGGTGAAAATCCTTTCCGGCGTGTTTGACGGCGTCACCACCGGCACCAGTATTGGCCTGTTGATTGAAAATACCGATCAGCGTTCGCAGGATTACGGCGCCATTAAGGATGTTTTTCGTCCAGGCCATGCCGACTACACCTACGAGCAGAAATACGGCGTGCGTGACTACCGTGGCGGCGGGCGTTCGTCCGCGCGCGAAACGGCAATGCGCGTGGCGGCCGGGGCGATTGCCAAAAAATACCTGGCGGAAAAATTCGGCGTCGAAATCCGCGGATGCCTGACCCAAATGGGCAATATACCGCTGGAAATTAAAGACTGGTCTCAGGTCGAACAAAACCCGTTCTTTTGCCCGGATCCGGACAAAATCACCGCGCTGGATGAACTGATGCGTGCACTCAAGAAAGAGGGTGACTCCATCGGTGCAAAAGTGACCGTGGTTGCAAGCGGTGTACCGGCCGGTCTCGGCGAACCTGTTTTTGACCGTCTGGATGCTGACATCGCCCATGCGTTGATGAGCATTAATGCGGTGAAAGGCGTGGAGATTGGCGACGGCTTCGACGTTGTTGCGTTGCGCGGTAGTCAGAACCGTGATGAAATCACCAAAGAGGGTTTCCAGAGTAACCATGCTGGCGGCATTCTGGGGGGCATCAGCAGCGGGCAACAAATTGTTGCACATATGGCGCTGAAACCGACTTCCAGTATTACCGTTCCCGGGCGCACTATTAACCGCTTTGGCGAAGAAGTCGAGATGATAACCAAAGGACGTCACGATCCGTGCGTTGGGATCCGCGCGGTGCCGATCGCAGAAGCCATGCTGGCGATTGTGCTGATGGATCACCTGCTGCGTCAGCGGGCGCAGAATGCGGATGTAAAGACTGACATTCCACGCTGGTAAGAAATGAAAAAAACGGCACTTGCGGCGCTGGCACTGTTTGCCAGTTCGGCCTGCCTGGCGGCGACGCCCTGGCAGAAAATTACCCACCCGGTGGCAGGTAGCGCGCAGTCTATCGGCGCGTTTTCCAATGGCTGCATTGTGGGGGCAGAGACGCTGCCCGTACAGTCCGAACACTATCAGGTGATGCGCACCGATCAACGTCGCTATTTTGGTCATCCTGACCTGGTGACGTTCATCCAGCGTCTGAGTACCCAGGCCAATAATCTGGGACTGGGGACGGTGTTAATCGGCGATATGGGTATGCCGGCCGGTGGACGTTTCAACGGCGGACACGCCAGCCACCAGACGGGGCTGGATGTCGATATTTTCCTGCAACTGCCAAAGACGCGCTGGACGCAGTCGCAACTGCTGCGACCACAGGCGCTGGATCTGGTCGCTCAGGATGGCAAACGTGTCGTACCGTCACTGTGGAAGCCGGAGATTTTCAGTCTGATCAGGCTGGCGGCAAAAGATAATGATGTAACGCGTATTTTCGTGAATCCGGCAATTAAACAGCAACTTTGTCTGGATGCAGGGAGCGACAGGGACTGGTTACGTAAAGTGCGGCCATGGTTCCAACACCGTGCACATATGCATGTCCGGTTACGTTGTCCTGCCGACAGTCTTGAGTGCGAAGATCAACCGTTACCTCCACCGGGTGATGGCTGTGGCGCGGAGCTGCAAAGCTGGTTCGAACCTCCTAAACCGGGAACCACTAAGCCTGAGAAGAAGACACCGCCTCCGTTGCCGCCTTCCTGCCAGGCGCTACTGGATGAGCATGTACTTTAATGGATAATTTTGCCGATCTGTTTATGGTGTCTCCGCTGCTGTTGGGCGTTCTTTTTTTTGTGGCCATTCTGGCGGGATTTATTGATTCCCTGGCGGGTGGCGGCGGTTTACTCACCATTCCTGCGCTGATGGCCGCAGGCATGCCGCCAGCTCAGGCGCTGGCAACGAATAAACTGCAAGCCTGCGGAGGGTCCATCTCCGCTTCGCTCTATTTTATCCGCCGTGGCGTGGTGAACCTGGCTGACCAGAAGCTTAATATCGCCATGACCTTCATCGGCTCAATGAGCGGCGCGCTGCTGGTCCAGCATGTGCAGTCGGACATTTTGCGCCAGATCCTGCCGATTCTGGTTATCTGTATCGGTCTCTACTTTCTGTTAATGCCTAAGCTGGGTGAAGAAGACCGACAGCGTCGGCTGTACGGCCTGCCTTTTGCGCTGGTCGCCGGGGGCTGCGTCGGTTTTTACGATGGCTTTTTTGGCCCGGCAGCCGGATCGTTTTACGCGCTGGCCTTTGTCATGCTGTGCGGTTACAACCTGGCGAAATCCACGGCGCACGCCAAAGTCTTGAATGCCACCTCGAATATCGGCGGGCTGCTGCTGTTCGCGCTGGGGGGCAAAGTGATTTGGGCCACCGGTTTTGTGATGCTCATCGGCCAATTTATTGGCGCACGAATGGGGTCACGACTGGTCCTCAGCAAAGGACAAAAACTGATTCGGCCAATGATCGTCATTGTCTCCGCAGTGATGAGCGCCAAGCTACTTTATGATAATCATGGACAGGAGATTCTCCACTGGCTGGGGATGAACTAATGAATACGACCCATCACTATGAACAGTTAATTGATATTTTTAACGGCTGCTTTGCCGATGAATTTAATACCCGTCTGATTAAAGGCGATGACGAACCGATCTACCTTCCTGCAGATACAGAATTGCCGTATCACCGGATCGTTTTTGCCCATGGCTACTACGCCAGTGCACTACATGAAATTTCACACTGGTGCATTGCTGGTAAAGAGCGCCGTGAACTGGTCGACTTTGGTTACTGGTACTGCCCGGACGGGCGTGACGCTAAAACACAATGTCAGTTTGAAGACGTGGAAGTGAAGCCCCAGGCATTTGACTGGCTGTTCTGCATGGCGGCGGGCTATCCGTTTAACGTTAGCTGCGACAACCTGGAAGGGGACTTTGAACCGGATCGCGTGGTGTTCCAGCGTCGTGTTCATGCCCAGGTGATGGCGTATCTGGAAAACGGCATTCCTGAACGTCCGGCGCGTTTTATTCGTGCGTTACAGAATTATTATCACACGCCTGAACTTAAGGCGGAACAATTCCCGTGGCCCGAAGCGCTCAACTGAAGCGGCTGCCACGTTTACAATGAGGAAATAAGATGATCGCGGAGTTTGAATCACGCATTCTGGTACTAATCGACGATATGGTAGAACATGCCAGCGATGATGAGCTGTTTGCCAGTGGGTACTTGCGTGGACACTTGACGCTGGCTGTGGCAGAACTGGACGGCGGCGACGACCATTCCGCTGAGGCACTGTACGCCAATGTTACCAGCAGCCTGGAAAAAGCCATCAGCGCGGGCGAACTTTCGCCGCGTGACCAGGCGTTAGTAAAAGAGATGTGGGACACGTTGTTCCAGAAGGCGACACAACAATAATTGCCTTGCGGGCCGGATGCCGTTAACGACTCATGCGGCCCGCAATGATGACCTCAGGATTTTACCGCTTTTCCCTTCACTAATTTTCTCACCCATAAACGGTTCGGATTTAACGCGGCAAGGGTTTCTGCATCCATTGGGATGGGTTCATTACTCATTTGCGCGGCCAGGATCTCTGCACACAGCGGGGCGGAACACAGTCCGCGCGAGCCCAGCGCGCCCAGCAAAAAGACGTCACGGTAAACCGGTGCGCGCGCGGCGGTCTCTTTGTGTTCTGACAGATTGGCGTACTGGCTGAGCGTTGCCTCATAGTCCGGCACATTGCCGACCATCGGTAAGTGATCGCGGGTGGCGCAGCGAACGCCACAGCGTGCCGATTGCCCACTGACATCCACCTCTTTTACCCATGCGGCATGCGGGAAGCAGTCGAGTAAACGCTGGCGGTTTTGCTGCTGATCCTCCTCGCGATACGTTGTCTCTTCCTCACCACGACGATAGCTCGCACCGATGCAATGATGCTGATTGGCCGGATTTTGCGGCGTGAGGTAGCCGTCGTAACACAACACCTGATGTAGGGCCGATAGTGCAGGCGTGGTGGGGATATGGCTCACCTGACCGCCGACAGAATAAACCGGTAACGGTTGGGTCTGATCAAAGCGATTTATGCGATGACCATTCGCCAGCACCACTACCTCGTGTTCGACGGTTTCGCCAGTCGCAAACTGAAGCTGCCAGCTGTTTTCCTGCTGTACAAGTGATGCCAGTGTATGTTGGTAATGGGTGCGTAATCCCAGCGTCGTGGCGTAATCCAGTACGGCGGCGGTGAGCTGCGCCGGACACAGCCATCCTCCGCCAGGATACTGAATCCCGCCGCAGTTGGTTGCGACGCCGGTTGTTTGCAGAACCTGCTCAGCATCAACGGCCAGCGCGAGGTCGTCGGGTAAGGCAAGCGACAACATCTGGGTGATTTTCTGTTGGCTTTTTTCATCCCAACCAAGTTGCGTTACGCCGCACCAGTCGTGGGTAAAATCCACCGGCAGGGCGTCATACAGACGTCGGGCAAAGGTAAATGCGGTGGGGAAAAAGAGATTAATGGCGGCGTCATGTTTACTGAGTAAAGGATAAAGTGCGCCCTGACGATTACCGGATGCGCCCTGCGCAGGCTTATCGTCAGCGCAATACAGCGTTACCTGCCAGCCACGACGTAAGAGAGCCAGCGACAGCAGTGCGCTGGCAATACCGCCCCCGATAATAGCCGCTTCCCGTTTTTCCGTGCTGGCGCGTGAGAACCACGGTGCGGGTGACGGGAACGTGAGGTGTTGTTCCATCACGCCGCACAGCATTTCACGTTTGCGCCCAAAGCCTTTGCATTTCTGCATTGTAAAACCGGCGTCCTGCAAGCCCCGCCGGACAAAACCTGCGGAGGTGAAGGTTGCCAGCGTGCCGCCCGGACGGGCTAGCCGGGCCATGGCGTTAAACAGCGTTGGCGTCCACATATCGGGATTTTTTGCCGGCGCGAAACCGTCAAGGAACCAGGCGTCGACCTGCTGGTTCAGGGATTCATCCAACTTACTGGTGAGGTCGTTAATATCGCCGAACCACAAATCCAGCGTAACCCGACCTTCATCCAACAGCAGTCGATGACAACCTGCTAACGGTAGCGGCCACTGAGCCTGTAATGGCTCAGCCCACGGAGCCAGTTCCGGCCAATGCTGATGGGCCAACTTCAGGTCGTCACGCGTCAACGGATATTTTTCAAAACTGATGAAATGTAATCTTTTCAGGGTAGCGTCAGGGTGCGCAGTGCGAAAAGTCGTAAATGCCTGCCAGAGTGTGAGGAAGTTTAGCCCAGTGCCAAAACCACTTTCCGCCACTATGAATAACTGGCGTGAATGGGTGGGAAATCGGTCCGCGAGATGATTGCCGCCGAGAAAGACATAACGCGTCTCTTCCAGCCCGTTATCGTTAGAAAAATAGACATCGTCAAAATCTCGGGAAACAGGTGTACCCTCAGCGTTGAATTCGAGGTTGGCAGGTTGTATCGCGTATTGTTTCACGTAAGTTACTCGTCTGGCTTGCTGTGTCTCGATCTTAACGATGAGTGCCTGAGTGCGCAAATTTCCACATAAAATGGCTGATCGGACTTGTTCGGCGTACAAGTGTACGCTATTGTGCCACTCGAAACTTTAAAATAGTGCGACTTACAGAGGTATTGAATGAAACGTGCAGTGATTACTGGCTTGGGCATCGTTTCCAGCATCGGTAATAACCAGCAGGAAGTCCTGGCATCTCTGCGTGAAGGACGTTCAGGGATCACTTTCTCTCAGGAGCTGAAGGACTCCGGCATGCGTAGCCACGTTTGGGGCAACGTAAAACTGGATACCACTGGACTCATTGACCGTAAAGTTGTGCGCTTTATGAGCGACGCATCCATCTATGCATTCCTTTCTATGGAGCAGGCAGTGGCTGACGCCGGCCTCTCTGCAGAAGTTTACCAGAATAACCCGCGCGTTGGCCTGATTGCAGGTTCCGGCGGCGGCTCCCCACGTTTTCAGGTGTTCGGCGCTGACGCAATGCGTAGCCCGCGTGGCCTGAAGGCGGTTGGCCCGTATGTGGTCACAAAAGCGATGGGCTCAGGTGTGTCTGCCTGCCTCGCAACCCCGTTTAAAATCCACGGTGTGAACTACTCCATCAGCTCCGCCTGTGCGACATCTTCGCACTGTATCGGTAATGCGGTTGAGCAGATTCAGTTGGGCAAACAGGATATCGTTTTTGCTGGCGGCGGCGAAGAGCTGTGCTGGGAAATGGCCTGTGAGTTCGACGCCATGGGCGCACTGTCTACCAAATATAACGACTGCCCGGAAAAAGCATCCCGTACTTATGATGCGAACCGTGACGGTTTCGTTATCGCAGGCGGCGGCGGTATGGTTGTGGTTGAAGAGCTGGAACACGCTCTGGCACGTGGCGCGCATATCTATGCTGAAATCGTTGGCTACGGCGCAACGTCCGATGGCGCAGACATGGTGGCTCCATCAGGTGAAGGCGCAGTGCGTTGCATGCAGATGGCGATGAACGGCGTAGATACGCCAATCGACTACCTGAACTCCCACGGTACCTCTACTCCGGTAGGCGACGTGAAAGAATTGGGCGCTATCCGTGAAGTCTTCGGCGACAACAGCCCGGCGATCTCCGCAACCAAAGCGATGACTGGTCACTCTCTGGGCGCGGCTGGCGTGCAGGAAGCTATCTACTCCCTGCTGATGCTGGAACACGGCTTTATCGCACCAAGCATCAACATCGAAGAGATGGACGAGCAGGCGGCGGGTCTGAACATCGTGACCGAACCGACTGAAAAAGCGCTGACGACCGTCATGTCCAACAGCTTCGGCTTTGGCGGCACGAATGCCACGCTGGTTATGCGTAAGCTGAAAGCGTAAGAGATCAGAACAGGCCGGATTTGTTATCCGGTCCATGCTATACAGTAAGGGGAGCCGCCTGGCTCCCCTTTTTTATATCGTTGACAATTAATCTGGTTTACAGGCAGACTCCAGGTTCAACATTATCCTCATGATAATGCGTAAGCGTTTAACGTTATCCAACGCACCTTAATCCTGATCGTCAGGTAGAGGGGGGCGTGGGCATTCCTCGCCTTACTCTGCATTCTGGAGTAACGCATGACAGCAGTAACCCAACAAGAAAAAACACCGTCGGCGAATGTGTCGCTGTTTCGTATCGCTTTTGCCGTTTTCCTGACCTATATGACGGTCGGGCTACCTTTACCCGTCATCCCACTGTTTGTGCACCAGGAGCTAGGCTATGGCAACACCATGGTCGGCATTGCCGTGGGCATCCAGTTTCTGGCAACGGTCTTAACACGTGGCTACGCCGGGCGCTTAGCCGATCAATACGGTGCCAAACGTTCGGCGCTGCAGGGGATGTTGGCCTGTGCACTGGCGGGAGTCGCGTGGCTATTAGCGGCACTTTTACCCGTTTCCGTTCCAGTAAAGTTTGCGTTGTTGATTGTCGGACGTCTGATCCTCGGCTTTGGCGAAAGTCAGTTGTTGACCGGCACCCTGACCTGGGGATTGGGGCTGGTTGGGCCAACGCGTTCCGGCAAGGTGATGTCGTGGAATGGGATGGCGATTTACGGCGCCCTGGCGGCCGGTGCGCCGTTGGGTCTGCTGATCCACAGCCATTTTGGCTTTGCAGCGCTGGCGGCGACCACCATGGCATTGCCGCTGCTGGCATGGGCATTCAACGGCACCGTGCGTAAAGTGCCCGCCCATGCGGGGGAACGTCCTTCGCTATGGAGCGTGGTTGGGCTTATCTGGAAACCGGGGCTGGGGTTAGCGCTGCAGGGCGTGGGGTTTGCGGTGATCGGCACGTTTATTTCGCTCTATTTTGTCAGCAACGGCTGGACGATGGCAGGTTTTACCCTGACCGCGTTCGGCGGTGCGTTTGTGCTCATGCGCATTCTATTTGGCTGGATGCCGGATCGGTTTGGCGGCGTGAAGGTGGCGGTGGTTTCTTTGTTGGTTGAAACCGTGGGGCTGCTGCTGCTCTGGCAGGCGCCAACGGCCTGGATTGCGCTGCTGGGTGCAGCATTAACCGGGGCCGGATGCTCGCTGATCTTCCCGGCGCTGGGCGTGGAGGTGGTGAAGCGCGTTCCTGCACAGGTACGCGGTACTGCACTCGGTGGTTACGCCGCATTTCAGGATATCTCCTACGGCGTAAGCGGTCCTGTCGCGGGTGTTCTGGCCACCGCGTACGGCTATTCCTCGGTATTCCTTGCCGGGGCGATTTCCGCGGTGGTGGGGATTGTTGTGACGCTGCTGACGTTGCGCAAAAGCTAAACGACGAGCCAGAATATAGCTAACACAACCAGTAGCGCCGCAAATAGCAGTCCCGGTCGCGCCGACAGTGATTTAACGGTTTCAATCACTGGCGTGAACGGGCTGTAAATCGGCTGGATGTGGCGCGGATCGCTTAATTCCTGCTCCCTGTCACGCTCAACGCGGCGCAGGAAGATTTGATTGAGCAAATCCTGTATCTGCACGGTGGTAAGAATCGTTTGCGGTTGGATCTGATACGTTTGCTGCGCGTAGTCCTTGATGGCCACAAGTTCATTTGGCTCTAACGGCTGCTTGAGCGCCGCCTGCAACGTTTGCAACGTCGGGGCATTTTGCAGGCTCAGCGTCTGGCGCGCCTGTAGCCAGGTGACCAGGTGCGTAAACTGTTTTGCCGGGATCAGCTCACCGCTTTTTACCCCAGACAGTTCCAGCATCGACTGCCAGATCAGCTTGCCGGATTCTCCTGTAGCGGCCGCTACTTTTGTAACCAGTTGATTCAGCGTGTTGTGCTCGGCGGGTAGCAGAGGGCGAGCGGTTGCCGGGCGTTGCTGCGGCTGCGGAATAGAAAGCTGCCCCTGCTGCAATAGCGTCAGCACATTTTTCAACTGATCGGGCGTGAGTTGGCTGAGTGCCGTTTGTCCGTACTGTTGACGGATAAAATCGCTCACTGCCTGACGATTATTCCCCTGACTCAGCAGTTCCGTAAGCTGCGCCAGCACCTGACGATTGACATGCTTTTGTTGAGCAACCCCAAGTCGTTGGGTCAGGTTTTGTTCTGCAGCAGGAAAGTGACGTGACTGTAACGGCGTATCACTTTTGACGCCCAGATCGTGCTTCATTCCGGCCCACACCTCAGCGCTCTGCTGTTGGGTAAGTGAAATCAGACGGGTAATCAGTCGTTCCAGCACGGTACGTTGTTGCGTGGATAACGGTTGTTCGCCCGCAACGGAAGGGGCGTTTTGGCCTTCACCGGGAGGGCGCGCGGGCGTACCTGAAATGGGCTGCATCATCTCTGTTCCTTAAAACTGTGCTAGCCAGGTCTCGCAGTATGCCTGGCGGCGAGATTATGGCACACTTGCCCGGTTAACTCTCGTTCTCAAACAGGTGCGAAAGACGTGAAAATCCTCGTTGATGAAAATATGCCCTATGCCCGCGAACTGTTCAGTCGTTTGGGGGAGGTAAAAGCGGTTCCCGGTCGTCCGATTCCCGTCGCAGAACTGGATAATGCGGACGCCTTAATGGTGCGCTCGGTGACGAAGGTCAATGAAGCACTGCTTGGCGGAAAACCGGTTAAGTTTGTCGGGACGGCAACTGCGGGCACTGACCATGTTGATGAAGCCTGGCTTGCACAGTCTGAGATTGGCTTCTCCGCCGCGCCCGGTTGCAATGCGATTGCGGTTGTCGAGTATGTCTTTTCAGCACTGCTGATGCTGGCGGAGCGCGATGGTTTTGCGTTAGCCGATCGCACCGTGGGTATTGTTGGTGTCGGCAATGTGGGCGCGCGTTTGCAGGCGCGACTGGAAGCATTAGGGATCCGCACGTTACTTTGCGATCCGCCGCGTGCTGACCGGGGAGACGAGGGCGATTTCCGCTCGCTGAACGAACTGGTTGAGCACGCCGATGTACTGACTTTCCATACGCCGCTGTTTAAAGACGGTCCGTACAAGACTCTGCATTTGGCTGATGAAGCACTAATTGGCCGACTGAAGCCGGGCACCATCCTGATTAACGCCTGCCGTGGGCCGGTCATCGACAATACCGCGTTGCTGTCCCGCCTTAATGCCGGGCAACATCTGAGCGTGGTGTTGGATGTCTGGGAGGGCGAGCCGGACCTGAATGTCGCGTTGCTCGAGAAAGCGGATATCGGTACGGCGCATATTGCAGGATACACCCTTGAAGGGAAGGCTCGGGGAACCACGCAGGTCTTTGAGGCCTATAGCAAGTTTATTGGCCGCGAACAGCACGTTGCACTAAGCACCCTGTTACCTGCACCGGAATTTGGACGCATCACGCTGCACGGCACGTTGGATCAGCCAACGCTGAAAAGGCTGGTGCATTTAGTGTATGATGTGCGCCGCGACGATGCGCCGCTGCGTAAAGTCGCTGGAATTCCGGGTGAGTTTGATAAACTGCGTAAAAATTACCTTGAGCGCCGTGAATGGTCGTCTTTGTACGTCATGTGTGACGACGCCGCTGCCGCTACCTTGTTGTGTAAGCTGGGTTTTAACGCCGTTCATCACCCGGCACATTAATGTCTTCTTAATGCTCCCTGTCGAATAATACGACAGGGACGCTTACGTATTTCTGGAGTAAATCACCATGTCTGAAGGCTGGAATATTGCCATTCTGGGCGCAACGGGCGCCGTAGGCGAAGCCCTGCTCGACACGCTGGCGGAACGCCAGTTCCCGGTCGGTGAGATTTATGCGCTGGCTCGTAATGAAAGCGCGGGTGAGCACCTGCGTTTTAACGGTAAATCAATCATTGTCCAGGACGTTGCTGACTTTGACTGGACTCAAGCGCAACTGGCCTTTTTTGTTGCGGGCGTGGAAGCCACCGCAGCATGGGTAGAAGAAGCCACCAATGCGGGTTGCCTGGTGATTGACAGCAGCGGTTTGTTTGCGCTTGAACCGGACGTCCCGCTGGTGGTACCGGACGTGAACCCGTTCGTACTGGCAGATTACCGCAACCGCAACGTGATTGCGGTCCCTGGCAGCCTGACCAGCCAACTGTTGTCTGCATTGAAACCGTTGATTGACGACGGTGGCCTTTCGCGTATTACGGTGACCAATATTATCTCAGCTTCCGCTCATGGCAAAAAAGCGGTAGATGCGCTGGCCGGGCAAAGTGCGAAACTGCTCAACGGTATTCCGATTGATGACGACGATTTCTTTGGCCGTCAACTGGCGTTCAACATGCTGCCGTTGCTGCCAGACCGCGAAGGCAGTGTGCGTGAAGAGCGTCGTATCGTTGATGAAGTGCGTAAAATCATGCAGGACGAGGGGCTGATGATCTCCGCCAGCATCGTACAGTCGCCGGTGTTCTACGGTCATGCGCAAATGGTGAGCTTTGAAGCATTACGTCCGCTGGCAGCAGAAGAAGCGCGCGATGCGTTTGAGCGCGGCGAGGACATTGTGTTGTCAGAAGCGACCGATTTCCCAACCCAGGTCAGCGATGCGTCGGGTAGCCCACATCTTTCGGTAGGCTGCGTGCACAATGATTACGGTATGCCAGAACAGGTACAGTTTTGGTCTGTAGCAGACAACGTACGCTTTGGCGGCGCGTTGATGGCGGTGAAAATCGCTGAAAAACTGGTGCAGGAGTATATGTACTAATGTCTGACCTGCAACAGCTGCCCGTCCATAAAATTGCGCTGGGTATTGAGTATGATGGCAGCAAATATTATGGCTGGCAGCGCCAGAACGAAGTTCGCAGCGTTCAGGAAAAGCTGGAAAAAGCACTTTCGCAGGTCGCCAATGAACGCATCACGGTATTTTGTGCCGGGCGTACCGATGCTGGCGTTCATGGTACGGGCCAGGTGGTGCACTTTGAGACCACCGCGCAACGTAAAGATGCGGCATGGACGCTGGGGGTAAATGCGAATTTACCTGGTGACATTGCCGTGCGTTGGGTGAAAGCTGTACCGGATGATTTTCATGCGCGGTTTAGCGCCACGGCGCGCCGCTACCGTTATATCATCTACAATCATCGGTTGCGCCCAGCAGTTCTGGGTAAAGGCGTGACGCATTACTATGAGCCGTTGGATGCTGAACGTATGCATCGCGCGGCCCAATGCCTGATTGGGGAGAATGATTTCACCTCGTTTCGGGCAGTGCAGTGCCAGTCGCGCACACCGTGGCGTAACGTGATGCACATTAACGTGACGCGTCATGGTCCTTATGTGGTGGTAGATATTAAAGCGAATGCCTTTGTACATCATATGGTCAGGAATATTGTTGGCAGCCTGATGGAAGTAGGTGCCCACAACCAGCCGGAGAGCTGGATAGCAGAACTGTTAGCGGCGAAGGACAGAACGCTGGCAGCGGCAACGGCGAAAGCGGAAGGTTTGTATCTGGTGGCGGTAGATTACCCCGACCGGTTTGACCTGCCAAAACCGCCGATGGGCCCGCTATTTCTGGCGGACTAATTTGAGTCGTATAAAGGCATACTATGGAACTGATTTACTTTCTTATTGATTTTATCCTGCACATTGATGTGCACCTGGCGGAGTTGGTCGCGGAATACGGTGTCTGGGTATATGCCATTCTGTTTCTGATCCTGTTCTGTGAAACCGGACTGGTGGTTACGCCGTTCCTGCCGGGAGATTCGCTGCTGTTTGTCGCAGGCGCGCTTTCTGCATTGCCCACTAATGATTTAAATGTCCATCTGATGGTGGCGTTAATGATCGTAGCGGCAATCGTGGGCGATGCGGTGAACTACACTATCGGTCGGGTGTTCGGCGAAAGGCTGTTCAGCAATCCGAACTCGAAAATTTTCCGTCGCAGCTATCTGGATAAAACCCACGCGTTCTATGAGCGTCATGGCGGTAAAACCATTATTCTGGCGCGTTTTGTCCCTATCGTACGCACATTTGCACCGTTTGTTGCCGGTATGGGACACATGTCCTACCGTCATTTTGCACTGTTTAACGTAGCGGGCGCGCTGCTGTGGGTATTACTGTTCACCTACGCAGGCTATCTGTTTGGCGATCTGCCGGTGGTGCAGGAAAACCTGAAATTATTGATTGTGGCGATTATCGTCCTCTCCGTATTGCCTGGTGTTATCGAAGTGATTCGTCACAAACGCGCAGCATCAAGGGCGCAAAAATAGAAAGTAACTCAGCGGTTCGACCACTTTTTTGTCCAAAGTTTCGGGCTGTTATGTTTTAATGTGCAACATTCATGGTCTGTTGGGGGCAAAAATGGCATTATGCGCCCCTTATAACAAAGCTGACTAAGGTTCAGGCAGAAAGGTCACCAATGAGCTGGATTGAACGAATTAAAAGCAATATTACTCCCACCCGCAAGGCAAGCATTCCTGAAGGGGTGTGGACCAAGTGTGATAGCTGCGGTCAGGTATTATACCGTGCTGAGCTGGAACGTAATCTTGAGGTCTGTCCGAAGTGTGACCATCATATGCGCATGTCGGCGCGCAATCGCCTGCATAGCCTGTTAGATGAAGGTTCTCTTGTGGAGTTGGGTAGCGAGCTTGAGCCGAAAGACCTGCTGAAGTTTCGTGACTCCAAGAAGTATAAAGACAGACTGGCTTCTGCGCAGAAAGAAACCGGTGAAAAAGATGCGCTGGTAGTAATGAAAGGCACGCTTCACGGTATGCCGGTCGTTGCAGCCGCATTCGAGTTCGCGTTTATGGGCGGCTCCATGGGTTCTGTGGTTGGCGCACGTTTTGTTCGTGCCGTTGAGCAGGCGCTGGAAGACAATTGTCCGCTGATCTGCTTCTCCGCTTCCGGCGGGGCGCGCATGCAGGAAGCGCTGATGTCGCTGATGCAGATGGCTAAAACCTCTGCGGCGCTGGCAAAAATGCAGGAACGCGGTTTACCGTATATCTCTGTACTGACTGACCCAACCATGGGCGGTGTTTCCGCAAGTTTCGCGATGCTGGGCGACCTCAACATTGCTGAACCGAAAGCACTGATTGGCTTTGCCGGTCCACGTGTTATCGAGCAAACCGTACGTGAAAAACTGCCGCCGGGATTCCAGCGCAGTGAATTCCTGATTGAAAAAGGCGCTATCGATATGATCGTCCGCCGTCCGGAAATGCGCCTGAAACTGGCGAGCGTTCTGGCGAAGCTGATGAATCTTCCGGCACCGAATCCGGATGAGCCGACTGAAGGCGTAGTGGTACCTCCGGTACCCGATCAGGAATCAGAGGCCTGATAACGGACTCTATGGATTTCGCGTCGCAGGAAGACGGTGAGTGATTCCCGATGAGCTTACACCGCTAAGTGATTCGGGGGAGCGAGCACAGCCAACGCGCCTGCAACGTGAAAGACGACGAGTAGAAAAGGGCAGGCCGGTTGGCGCTGCCCTTTTGCTTTTATTAACGTGACGAATTGACAGGCATCATGGACAATAAACGTATTCCCCAAGCCGCGTCGCCCCTGGCGTCGTGGCTTTCTTATCTGGAAAACCTGCACAGTAAAACCATCGATCTCGGCCTCGAGCGCGTCAGCCAGGTTGCACGAAATCTGGGTGTGCTGAAACCCGCGCCGTTTGTTTTCACGGTGGCAGGCACCAACGGTAAGGGTACAACCTGCCGTACGCTGGAATCCGTACTGACCGCGGCGGGATATAAAGTCGGGGTATACAGTTCTCCTCATCTGGTGCGCTACACGGAACGTGTTCGCGTGCAGGGGCGTGAACTCGCGGAATCTGCCCATACTGCCTCGTTTGCCGAGATTGAAGCCGCACGCGGTGATATTTCGCTGAGCTATTTTGAATACGGTACGCTGTCGGCGCTGTGGTTATTTAAGCAGGCTAAGCTTGATGTGGTGATTCTGGAAGTCGGCCTGGGCGGGCGCCTTGATGCTACCAATATCGTTGATGCTGATGTCGCCGTAGTCACCAGTATTGCGCTTGACCATACTGACTGGCTGGGGCCGGATCGCGAAAGCATTGGTCGTGAGAAGGCCGGGATCTTCCGCGCTGAAAAACCGGCCATTGTCGGTGAACCGGAAATGCCTTACACCATTGCCGATGTGGCACAAGAGACCGGGGCTATTTTGCAGCGCTGTGGCGTCGACTGGCGCTATACGGTGACGGAAAGCGACTGGTCCTTTACCGACAGTCACGGTACGCTGATGCATCTTCCGTTACCTCAGGTGCCGCAACCGAATGCCGCCACGGCGTTGGCTGCGCTACGGGCAAGCGGACTTGATGTTAGCGAGCAAGCGATTCGTGAGGGGATTGAGCAGGCCATTTTACCGGGGCGTTTCCAGATTGTGAGCGAATCGCCGCGCGTTATTTTTGATGTCGCACATAACCCTCATGCAGCAGAATATCTGACCGGGCGTCTGAAAAAGTTAGTGAAAAACGGGCGCGTGCTTGCGGTTATCGGTATGCTACATGATAAAGACATTGCTGGTACGCTGGCCTGGCTGAAAAGTGTGGTAAACGCGTGGTATTGTGCGCCCCTGGAAGGGCCGCGAGGCGCGACGGCAGAACAACTGCTGGAACATCTGGGAACAGGTGAAGCCTATGATAGCGTGGCGCAGGCATGGCGTGCGGCGTTGGCAGATGCAAAACCAGAAGATACCGTGTTGGTGTGTGGATCGTTTCACACTGTCGCACATGTCATGGAAGTGATAGACGTGGGGAGAAGCGGTGGCGAGTAAGTTTCAGAATCGATTAGTCGGCACGATTGTGCTGGTTGCGCTCGGGGTGATTGTGCTTCCTGGGTTGCTTGACGGGCAGAAAAAACATTATCAGGATGAGTTCGCGGCCATTCCGTTGGTGCCAAAACCTGGTGACCGCGATGAACCGGATATGATGCCTGCTGCCACGCAGGCGCTGCCGACGCAGCCGCCGGAAGGTGCAGCAGAAGAGGTGCGTGCGGGCGATGCTGCCGCGCCGTCGTTGGATCCGTCGCGCCTGCCGGTGGCTAACGGCGCGGAGTTTGATCCTATTCCTGCGCCGGTCGAGCAACCTAAACTTAAACCGAAGCCACAACCTGTTGTTGCGACGCCAGTGCCAACACCGGCCGCCCCTGCACCTGCACCGAAACCGGTTGTCGCAGAAGCGCCGGCACCGACCGGCAAAGCGTATGTTGTGCAACTGGGTGCGCTGAAAAATGCGGACAAGGTCAATGAGATCGTGGGTAAACTTCGCGGTGCGGGTTTCCGGGTATTTACTTCCCCGTCCACGCCGGTACAGGGTAAAATAACCCGTATTCTCGTTGGGCCTGACGCCTCCAGAGATAAGCTGAAAAATTCGCTTGGCGAACTGCAGAAGATCTCCGGCTTGAGTGGGGTCGTGATGGGGTATACCCCTAATTAAGGGGACGTTGCCTGATGGCGCTGCGCTCGACGGCGCTACGCTTAGGTAGGCCGGATAAGGTGTTTACACCGCCATCCGGCAGTGCCCAAAGAGGCAAAAAGTTAGATGGCGTTGAAGATTTTTTCAGCGCCATTTTTATTTACGCGTGGAAAGGAAATCCCTACGCAAACGTTTTCTTTTTCTGTTAGAATGCGCCCCGAACAGGACGACAGGGCGTAAAATCGTGGGACATATATGGTCTGGATTGATTACGCCATTATCGCGGTGATTGGTTTTTCCTGTCTGGTTAGCCTGATCCGTGGCTTTGTTCGTGAAGCATTATCGTTGGTGACTTGGGGTTGTGCTTTCTTTGTCGCCAGCCATTACTACACTTACCTGTCTGTCTGGTTTACGGGCTTTGAAGACGAACTGGTTCGAAATGGGATTGCTATCGCGATACTGTTTATCGCGACACTTATCGTCGGCGCTATCGTTAACTTTGTGATAGGCCAACTGGTGGAGAAAACAGGTCTGTCGGGTACCGACAGGGTGTTGGGGATCTGCTTCGGTGCTTTGCGCGGAGCGTTGATCGTCGCCGCCATACTGTTCTTTCTCGATACGTTTACCGGTGTGTCGAAAAGTGAAGACTGGAGTAAGTCGCAGCTGATCCCGCAGTTCAGTTTCATCATCAGATGGTTCTTTGACTATCTGCAAAGCTCGTCAAGTTTCTTGCCCAAAGTATAAATTTTGGGTCGTTGCTGAACGAGGAAAAGACGTATGTGCGGTATTGTCGGTATCGCCGGTGTTATGCCGGTAAACCAGTCGATTTATGACGCGTTAACGGTGCTCCAGCATCGTGGCCAGGATGCCGCTGGCATCATCACCATTGATGCCAACAACTGCTTCCGCTTGCGAAAAGCGAACGGCATGGTGAGCGACATTTTTGAAGCTCGCCATATGCAGCGTTTGCAGGGCAATATGGGCATCGGTCATGTGCGTTATCCAACTGCTGGCAGCTCCAGCGCCTCCGAAGCTCAACCTTTTTATGTCAACTCACCGTACGGTATCACGCTTGCCCACAACGGCAACTTGACCAACGCCCATGAGCTGCGTAAAAAGCTGTTTGAAGAAAAGCGCCGCCACATCAACACCACTTCCGATTCAGAAATCCTGCTGAATATTTTCGCCAGTGAGCTGGATAACTTCCGCCACTACCCGCTGGAAGCGGACAATATTTTTGCCGCGATCGCCGCGACGAACCGCCAGATCCGTGGTGCCTATGCCTGTGTAGCGATGATTATCGGCCACGGTATGGTTGCCTTCCGCGACCCTAACGGTATCCGTCCGTTGGTGCTGGGTAAACGCGATATTGGTGATGGCCGCACCGAGTATATGGTGGCTTCTGAAAGCGTGGCGCTGGATACCCTTGGCTTTGAATTTCTGCGCGACGTTGCGCCGGGTGAAGCGGTCTATATCACTGAAAAAGGCAACTTGTTTACCCGTCAGTGTGCGGATAATCCGGTCAGCAATCCGTGCCTGTTTGAGTACGTTTACTTTGCGCGTCCTGATTCGTTCATCGACAAGATTTCCGTCTACAGCGCCCGCGTGAATATGGGCACCAAGCTTGGCGAAAAAATTGCTCGTGAGTGGGAAGATCTGGACATCGATGTGGTGATCCCTATTCCGGAAACCTCGTGCGATATCGCGCTGGAAATTGCCCGGATTCTCGGTAAACCGTACCGTCAGGGCTTTGTGAAAAACCGTTACGTCGGCCGTACCTTTATCATGCCGGGTCAGCAACTGCGTCGTAAATCCGTGCGTCGTAAGCTGAATGCCAACCGTGCTGAATTCCGCGATAAGAACGTGCTGTTGGTAGACGATTCCATCGTGCGCGGGACCACCTCTGAACAAATTATTGAGATGGCGCGTGAAGCCGGGGCGAAGAAAGTGTACCTGGCCTCTGCGGCACCGGAAATACGCTTCCCGAACGTCTATGGTATTGATATGCCCACGGCGACGGAGCTGATCGCTCATGGCCGCGAAGTTGACGAGATCCGCCAAATCATCGGCGCTGACGGTCTTATCTTCCAGGATCTGAACGATCTGATCGAAGCCGTCCGCGCAGAGAATCCGGATATTCAGCAGTTTGAATGTTCCGTGTTCAACGGCGTGTACGTCACCAAAGACGTTGACCAACAGTACCTCGATTTCCTCGATTCCCTGCGCAATGATGACGCTAAAGCGGTATTGCGTCAGAATGAAGCGGAAAACCTCGAGATGCACAACGAAGGGTAAGTCAGGGCATGCCGGATGGCGACGCTTTGCGTCTTATCCGGCCTACAGTCCACCATCGTTGTAGGCCGGATAAGGCGTAGCCGCCATCCGGCATTTTTATGTTACGCCTCGTCCACCCAAATCCGCATTTCACCTTCGCCACGATTGGCCCAGCTAAACCACGGAATAAACGTTAAGGTCTGCTTTTCGACCGTTGTCTGACGGTTATCAAAGCTGTACAGCGGCTTGTCACTCTCAGCGGTCAACACGCGCAGCCCTTCAGCTTGCAGCAACACTTTGCCCTTCAGCACTCCGACGCCCTGAATTTCACGCAGCTCGCTTGCTTTTGGCAGCGACAGGTTATGCAACTCAGCGCCGTTATCCGCCTGTTCCAGACAGTACACCAGCGGCCCGCGCTGAATAGCGACCTTGCCCGCAGCGTGGCGCACCAGTGGGTTGGCGTAAACGCGACGGACCGTCATCGGCAGGTTCAGGGTAATGATGTCACCTTGCTGCCACTGACGGCGCAGATGCAGATAGCCCTTAATCACTCTGCCTTGTGCCGTTTCTCCGTTGACCTGCACGTGCGGTGTTTCGCACCACGCCGGTAGACGTAGCGCGACGGTATGTTCAACGGTCTTTGGCTGGCTAAAGTGAATAGTGACCCGCTCATCCCATGGATAGTTACCGCTAATGTTCAGCGCCAGGGTCTGGTCTTTTACGCTGAACTGCGCTTCGCTCCCGGCGTAGAAGTTGATAAACAGCGCGTCCGGTCGCGGGGTGAAAATATAGTGACCAATGGCGACCAGCGTGCGGGCGATATTCGGTGGGCAGCAGGCGCAGCCGAACCAGCGCTGGCGCACCGGCTTAATGTGATCGTAAATATGGTTATGTGGAATACTTTTCGGGTACGTCTCCAGCGGATTGACGTAGAAGAAGTGCTTCCCGTCCAGCGCCATTCCACCCAACACCGTATTGTAAAACGCACGCTCCATGACGTCAGCGTAGTGCGCATCACCTTCCATTTCCAGCATGCGGCGGGCGAACATCATCAGGCCGATGGAGGCGCAGCTTTCGCCGTAAGCGGTGTCGTTCGGTAAATCGTAGTCGCTGGTAAAGGCCTCGCCGATGCCCTGCGAGCCGATACCGCCGGTGATGTACATCCGCCGCTGCACCATATTGTTCCAGATGCGCAGGCAGGTTTGGCGCTTCTCTTCATCCTGGGTGATACGGGCAATGTGCGCCAGTCCGGTCATCAGATACACCGACCGCACTGCATGACCGACCGCTTCATGCTGTTCAGCGAGCGGTTTGTGCGCATGGGTGTATGTTTTGTCTTTGATCATTCCCGGCCAGGCGTCGCCCCAACCAACCCAGTGTCGGGTACCGCCGCGTTTTTCGAACTCAATATCGTAATAGTAGGGTTGTTTGCCACGTTCCTCGACGAAATAGCAGGCCAGCGCCTGGTAGCGCGGTTCCTGAGTGACTTCATACAGACGCATCAACGCCAGCTCGATTTCCGGGTGCCCAGGATAGCCGCGCAGTTGGCCTTCTTTGGGACCAAACACCGTGTCGATGTGATCGGCAAAGCGACAAGCGATGTTCAGCAGTCGACGTTTTCCGGTGGCGTTGAAGAAGGCGACTGCCGCTTCAAACAGGTGTCCGGCGCAGTAGAGCTCGTGGCATTCGGCGACGTTGGTCCAGCGCAGCCCAGGCTCCTTTACGGTATACCAGGTGTTGAGATAGCCGTCGTCACACTGCGCCTGAGCCAGCAGCTCAATCACCTCGTCGGCGGTTTTTTCAAGCACTGCATCTGGCTTCTGGCACAGCGACCAGGCTACGGCTTCCAGCCATTTGGTGACATCGCTGTCCTGGAAGACCATGCCGTAAAACTCGCCGTGTTCCAGACCGGCGGCGATGCGGTAGTTAGCCAGCGCGTGGCTGGGTTCTGCCTCGGGAATCGTGTCGTTCAGTGCTTCCCATTGGTACGGGATCACTATGTCGCGAATCAAGCGTTGGTATTCACCCAGAAATGGATCGGTGATGGTGATTCGGTTGAGATCGGCTTCAATCACAGCAGACTGCATCATGTATACCTCAGGAAATGTGTGAATGTCGTTGGTGAAGATCGGTTGAAATACGCTGCATCATCGGGCCATTGAGGCGGCATTTGAGCAGGCACAGCGCCAGTGCGAGGTGGAAAATGGCCGGCACAATGCTTTGCAATAGGGTGATGCCCTGAAGAGAAGCTGCGGTCTGATTTTCAAGACCTGGCTGGTAGGCCACCATGATCAGCAGAATACTGATAATGCCGCCGGAAGATGCCCACGAGAGCTTGATGAAAAACAGATTAAAAGCGAAGTTCATCCCGGATGAGCGCACGCCGTTTTTCCATTCGCCGTAGTCGTCGGCGAAGGCCATGATTGAGAAGTGCAGGGGGAGGGTGAAGCCGAGGATCACGCCGTTAAGCGCAATGCAGCCCAGCCACAGCATGCGGTAATCAGCTCCGGTTGGCAGGAACCACATCGCAATGCCAAATACCACCAGAATCAGGTTGGTGCAGATATACAAGCGCACCATATCGAAACGCCGCGAGAGGGGATTAACGATGATCGCGCCTAAAATGCCCGCCACTGTCAGTACACCGAAAAACAGCGACATAAACCCGGCGCTGCCCTGCAGAACATACGAAATAAAGTACATGTAGCCGCCGCCGCGAATACACAGGATATTCACCAGCAGGAAGGACATCACCAGCATCATCAGTAACTGATCGTTTTTACGCAGCCCGGCCAGATGCTCACGCAGGGTAAATTTGCCGACCAGCGACAGCGGTACGCGTTCTTTCACCCACAAGAAGCACAGTAAAAACATCACCATGCCCACGCAGCACAGTACGGTGACGCCATATTGATAACCTTTGGCCAGATTGCCCTGACCAAAGAATTCCACCATCCACGGCAGACCGACCGCAACCAGAAAGCCGGCAATACCGCTTAATACAAAACGCCAGGACTGACACGACATCACCTGATCGTGGCGGTTCGTGACGGCGTTTATCAGCGCACAGTAGGGCACATTGTTGGCGGTATAGCCCAGGGAAAGCAGGAAGTAGGTACCGAATGCCCAGGCGATTTTCATGTTGGGGCTGATATCCGGGACGGTAAAGGTCAGGATGCCGATAATGCCCAAGGGAACGGCTGTCCATAATTGCCACGGACGAAAGCGCCCCCAGCGACTGCGGGTTCGGTCGGCAACCACGCCCATCACAGGGTCAGAGACGGCGTCGAAAATGCGTAGAACAAAAAACATTGCCCCGACAATGGCTGGGCTAAGCCCGAACACGTCGGTGTAGAAAAAAAGTAAAAAGCCGCTTATTAAATCTGAGATGCAGTGTCCACCAGCATCGCCTAATCCATAGCCTATCTTTTCGCGGGTTGAGAGCGTTTCTCCCGCATCAACGGTTTGTGCATCAGAATCCAGGTTATCAGCAATTGTCATAACCAATCCTCGAACAAGGGGGGATGATTTAAAAAGTCATTACGGCTTATCTCTGACAGTTTTTACTAAAGATGTAACGGTTCTGAGCATAGGACTGTACCGGTGTTTCGGTATATGACGGTTTTCTTTCTCTGTGAAAATGATCCTGGTTTTTACTAGAAATAATTATTTTATAGTGATCGGTGTCACGATAGTGGCGTTGGGAGGCGCCATTAGTGGTTCTGTTAGTTATTCTGTAGGGAAATGAGGGAGAGTTAATCATTGGCGCGTTAGTGGTATTCTTAGCGCTTAAGGAACCCGACATCGACTTAACCACGCGTGACAGGTAAAAACGAACGGAATGGCAAACAAGACCCGAATCAAAGATATTGCAATGGCGTGCGGTGTGTCGATTGCCGCCGTGTCCCGGGCCCTGAAAGGGCAGCCAGGACTGAGCGAAGAGACCCGGCAGCGGATACTGGCGATTGCCGAGTCTGAAGGTTACGATTTCGGTCGTTTGCGCAGTGGCCGCATTAAGCGGCTGCTATTTCTGCTGCACCGCGAGCACAATATAGCCAGTGCATTGCCGTTCTATTCCAGCGTGATGCTTGGGGTGGCTGACGCCTGCCGGGAAAACGATATTGCGATGAGTTTCTTGCCGATTGGCCCGGAAGATTCGCTGGCTGAACTCATTAATTTGCATCAGCCTGACGCGCTGATTGCCGCAGGGTATCTGGAAACGGAAACTCTGGTCGAGCTGCGTAAACTGGCACTGCCGGTCACGCTGGTGGATCTGTGGGCAGCGGATTTTCCCTGCGTCAATCCGGATAACTTTCATGGGGGCTTCATTGCGACACGGCATCTGCTTGAACAAGGGCGCAAACGCATTGCGTTTCTCGGCCATTCGCAACGCCATTACAGTATCCGCCAGCGCGTAGAAGGATATCAGCAGGCGTTATTTGACGCCGGGCTGTCTTTACCCGCGGAATATCGTGTTGAAGCACCGCCGGTCAAAGATATTGAACAGGCGCTGGTCGAGGGCATGGACAAACTGTTAGCTCTGCCGCAGCCGCCGGATGCTATCTTTGCCTATAACGATATTGCCGCGCTGGTGGCGATGCGCGTCTGCGCGCGTAAGGGGATCAACGTGCCGCAAGATATCGCGATTGTTGGCTTTGATGACATCGATGCCGCTGCCTGGGCGCATCCGGCGTTAACCACCGTGGCGGTAGATAAGCGCGAGCTTGGGCGAGATGCGTTTCGTTTACTGCTCAGCGAGCAACATGAGCGAAATTTGCTGCTGCCGGTGCGGCTGGTGATCCGCGAAAGCTCGCTGAGTGCGACCGCACATTCACAGTTGCACCCTACGCGGTAATCCGGCACAGTCACGCCATGAAGAACAAAGGGCTCTCACAGTGAAACGACTCATCATTGGTATTTCTGGCGCCAGCGGTGCAATTTATGGCGTGCGGCTGTTACAGGTTTTGCGTGACGTTGCTGGTGTGGAAACCCATCTGGTGATGAGTGCGGCGGCGCGTCAGACCCTGGCGCTGGAAACAGACCTGTCCGTACGTGAGGTGCAGGCATTAGCCAATGTGAATCACGACGCGCGTGATATCGCCGCCAGTATTTCATCTGGCTCATTCCAGACGGCGGGGATGGTCATTCTGCCTTGTTCCATTAAAACACTCTCCGGTATCGTCCACAGTTATACCGATGGGCTGCTGACCCGCGCCGCTGACGTGGTGCTGAAAGAGCGTCGTCCACTGGTGCTGTGCGTACGTGAGACACCGCTACATCTGGGGCATCTGCGATTGATGACCCAGGCGGCGGAAATAGGCGCGGTAATTATGCCGCCGGTTCCGGCATTTTATCATCGTCCCCAGACGCTTGATGATGTGATTAATCAAACGGTTAACCGTGTACTCGACCAGTTCGACATTGCTCTCCCACACGATCTGTTTACCCGCTGGCAGGGGGCATAAGCCGCTCCGCCAGCGTGCATATCTGCATTCCTTGCCCTGTTTCAGGGCAATTTTGTAACCGCGATCATATCCTCAACATTTAATTCGTTAAAACGTAACGAAACGCTGCGGTTCAACCGTCATACCTGCTATCTTCAAAATCAGGACAATATTGCAACGTTTTATTAACATATTTAACGTCGAATATCCTCATCGACGCGAAAATGGCATAAGACCTGCATGAAAAAGTCTGCAAACACACAACACAACGTAAAACATAATAAAATTTCGCCACTTGAGGGTTATGTATGAAGAAGACGGTACTTGCTTTGTCATTGCTGGTAGGACTTTCCGCCACCGCGGCCAGCTACGCAGCGCTTCCGCAGACAGTTCGTATTGGTACAGATACCACCTACGCCCCTTTTTCCTCTAAAGATGCCAAAGGGGATTTTGTCGGGTTTGATATCGATCTCGGCAATGAGATGTGTAAACGTATGCAGATCAAATGTACCTGGGTTGCCAGTGACTTTGATGCGCTGATCCCCTCTCTGAAAGCGAAGAAAATCGATGCCATTATCTCCTCTCTGTCTATTACCGAAAAGCGCCAGCAAGAAATCGCGTTCTCAGACAAACTTTACGCCGCAGACTCACGTCTGATTGCTGCGAAGGGTTCCCCGATCCAACCGACCCTTGATTCGCTGAAGGGAAAACATGTTGGCGTACTGCAAGGCTCAACCCAGGAAGCCTATGCTAACGATACCTGGCGCAGCAAAGGCGTGGATGTGGTGGCCTATGCGAACCAGGATCTTATCTATTCTGACCTGACGGCAGGACGTCTGGATGCCGCGTTGCAGGATGAAGTTGCGGCTAGCGAAGGATTCCTGAAGCAGCCTGCGGGCAAGGACTACGATTTTGCGGGTCCTTCGGTAAAAGACAAAAAATACTTTGGTGACGGAACCGGGATTGGCTTACGCAAAGATGACGCAGAGCTGAAAGCGGCCTTTAATAAAGCGCTCGGTGAACTGCGTCAGGATGGGACTTACGACAAAATGGCGAAAAAGTACTTTGCCTTTAATGTCTACGGCGACTAATACGCCAATACGGGAAGCGATTGCACCGTAACGGGGAACGATTACGGTGCATGATAGTTACAGTGCACTATTTTGGTGCTTTTATCGCTGACATAATGAGCATGAATGCATACTTAAGCGCTTTTCATGCAAAAAAATACCGCCAACAGGGCAGAATGCTTTGCCATGTTGGCCTGATTAATGGCACGATAACTGCACCTGGTCCTGTAAAGATCCCCTATAAAAGACAGTCTGTTGAGGATAGTTATGAAAAAACTGGTGTTGTCTCTTTCTCTGGTTCTGGCGTTCTCCAGTGCTACCGCAGCATTTGCCGCTATTCCGCAAAAAGTGCGGATCGGTACCGACCCCACTTATGCCCCGTTTGAATCGAAAAATTCGCAGGGTGAATTAGTCGGTTTTGACATCGATCTGGCAAAAGAACTGTGCAAGCGTATTAATACACAATGTACCTTCGTTGAAAACCCGCTGGATGCGCTGATCCCTTCGTTAAAAGCGAAGAAAATTGATGCCATCATGTCGTCACTTTCGATCACTGAAAAACGTCAGCAGGAAATCGCCTTTACCGACAAGCTTTATGCAGCAGACTCTCGTCTGGTGGTCGCGAAAGATTCGGCTATCCAGCCGACCATTGAATCGCTGAAAGGCAAGCGTGTCGGTGTACTGCAGGGCACGACTCAGGAAACGTTTGGCAATGAACACTGGGCGCCGAAAGGTATTGAAATTGTCTCCTATCAGGGGCAGGACAATATCTACTCTGACCTGACGGCCGGGCGTATTGACGCCGCGTTCCAGGATGAAGTTGCGGCCAGCGAAGGTTTCCTGAAGCAGCCGGTAGGCAAAGATTACAAATTCGGCGGCCCGTCTGTGAAAGACGAGAAATTGTTCGGAGTGGGTACCGGTATGGGGCTGCGCAAAGAGGATAACGAACTGCGCGAAGCACTGAATAAAGCGTTTGCAGAAATGCGCGCTGACGGAACTTACGAGAAGCTGGCGAAAAAGTACTTTGATTTTGATGTTTATGGCGGTTAATCACCGCTGGTGCTGATAAAGCCCGTAGATTTTTGACGTGTTGAATTTATGCCTGATGGCGCTGCGCTTATCAGGCCTACAGCGATTTTGTAGGCCGGATAAGGCAATGCCGCCATCCGGCATTTAACAGTTTGTCTGAAATCAAAAGAGGCTTCTTACTTCACCACACACGACAGGACAGGCAGCATGTTGTATGGCTTTTCAGGTGTTATTTTACAGGGCGCAATCGTGACGCTTGAGCTTGCTCTTAGCTCGGTGGTACTGGCGGTTCTGATAGGCCTTGTCGGCGCGGGCGCAAAGCTGTCGCAAAGCCGGGCAATGGCGCTGATTTTCGAAGGGTACACGACGTTGATCCGTGGGGTACCCGATCTCGTCTTGATGTTGCTCATTTTCTACGGATTACAAATCGCACTGAACACGGTCACTGACGCGGTTGGTATCAGCCAGATTGATATTGATCCGATGGTGGCGGGGATTATTACGCTCGGTTTTATCTACGGGGCCTATTTTACTGAAACGTTCCGTGGCGCGTTTATGGCGGTTCCAAGAGGCCATATTGAAGCGGCGACGGCGTTTGGGTTTACCTCTTCGCAGATTTTTCGCCGGATTATGTTCCCGGCGATGATGCGCTACGCGCTGCCGGGGATTGGCAATAACTGGCAGGTCATTTTGAAGGCGACGGCGCTGGTTTCGCTGCTCGGACTGGAAGACGTGGTGAAAGCGACACAGCTTGCCGGGAAGAGCACCTGGGAGCCATTCTATTTTGCCGTCGTGTGCGGGCTTATCTATCTGGTGTTTACCACCGTGTCTAATGGTGTGCTGCTGTACCTTGAGCGCCGCTACTCTGTGGGTGTGAAGAGGGCTGACCTGTGATTGAGATTATTCAGGAGTACTGGAAATCCCTGCTGTGGACCGACGGCTATCGCTTTACCGGCGTAGCGATCACCCTGTGGTTGCTGATTTCATCCGTAGTGATGGGCGGCATTCTGGCGCTGTTTTTGGCGATTGGTCGCGTATCCAGCAATAAGTTTATCCAGTTCCCCATTTGGCTATTTACCTATATTTTCCGTGGCACGCCGCTTTACGTTCAGCTACTGGTGTTTTATTCCGGGATGTACACGCTGGAAATTGTCAAAGGGACGGACCTTCTCAACGCGTTTTTCCGCAGCGGGCTGAATTGCACCGTGCTGGCATTAACGCTGAATACCTGCGCCTATACCACCGAGATCTTTGCCGGGGCGATTCGTTCGGTGCCTCATGGTGAGATTGAAGCCGCACGCGCTTACGGTTTTTCTTCATTCAAGATGTATCGCTGCATTATTTTGCCCTCCGCATTGCGTATTGCGCTGCCTGCGTACAGCAATGAGGTTATTTTAATGCTGCACTCAACGGCGCTGGCCTTTACGGCCACGGTACCGGATTTGTTGAAAATTGCCCGCGATATCAACTCGGCGACCTACCAGCCGTTTACCGCCTTCGGTATTGCCGCCGTGCTGTATTTGATGATTTCGTATGTCCTGATCAGTCTGTTCCGTAAAGCGGAAAAACGCTGGTTGCAGCATGTAAAACCTTCGACGCACTGAGAACATGATGTCTGAGAATAAATTAAACGTTATCGATTTACACAAACACTACGGCGAACATGAAGTGCTGAAAGGGGTATCGCTGCAGGCCAATGCGGGTGATGTGATCAGTATTATCGGCTCGTCAGGCTCTGGCAAAAGTACGTTCCTGCGCTGTATTAACTTTCTTGAAAAACCGAGCGCCGGGTCGATTGTGGTCAGCGGTCAGAACATTGGCCTGGTCCGTGACAAAGACGGTCAGCTTAAGGTGGCGGACAAAAATCAGCTGCGCCTGCTGCGTACGCGCCTGACCATGGTCTTTCAACACTTTAACCTGTGGAGCCACATGACGGTGCTGGAAAACGTCATGGAAGCGCCGATTCAGGTATTAGGGCTGAACAAGCAGGAAGCCCGCGAGCGTGCGGTGAAATATCTGGCTAAAGTGGGTATTGATGAACGCGCTCAGGGTAAGTATCCGGTGCACCTGTCCGGTGGTCAGCAGCAGCGTGTCTCCATTGCGCGCGCGCTGGCTATGGAGCCGGAGGTTCTGCTGTTTGATGAACCGACGTCAGCGCTTGACCCAGAGCTGGTGGGGGAAGTATTGCGTATCATGCAACAGCTGGCCGAAGAGGGGAAAACCATGGTGGTCGTCACCCACGAAATGGGGTTTGCCCGTCATGTCTCCACGCACGTGATTTTCCTGCATCAGGGGAAAATTGAAGAAGAAGGCGATCCGGAGCAGGTCTTCGGTAATCCGCAAAGTCCACGTTTACAGCAGTTCCTTAAAGGATCGCTGAAATAAGCGCTTGATTGCCCGGTGGCGTTTTTGTTGCTTACCGGGCCTTCGGCTTCCCGCACTCCAGACGATAACCCCAGTCGTCATAATGCACACCATTCACTTCATAGGCTTGCTCGAGCACCTGTGTGCGCACAAAACCGGTCTTTTCCAGTATGCGTACCGAGCCTTTGTTGTCCGCCAGCACCCACGCGTTTATCGCCATTACGCCAGCGTGTTCAAAGGCATAGTCGCACACCGCGCGTACCGCTTCACTGGCAATCCCTTTTCCCTGAGCGCGTGAAATAATGCAATAGCCAATATCAGCCTCTTGCGGAAAGTGATGACTAATCTGCAAACCAATATCACCGAGCGGAGTCGTGTCATGATGTTGGCGGATGACAAACGTATGGGGTGCATTAAGGCGCCGGGCGAACAGCAGGCGTGTTTCTTTTATCGGGGAGATAGTGCCCATAAAGCGCATGATGTCCGGGTTTTCGCGTAGTCGCAGGAAAAACGGCCAGTCAGTCGGTTGAAACGGGGAGAGGATAAGTCGCGGGGTGGTAATTATCGCCATAAATTCGCCATTACAGAAGTCAGGCTTATAACCTTACCACCGTAATGGCGACAGTGAACAGTCTTCGCGCTTATCGAATGACGTCGGCCAGTGCTTCCTCTAAATCATACCAGCGAAACGCAAAACCAGACGCTTCCAGCCGCTTAGGTAATGCGCGCTGACCGCCGAGAACCAGCACCGAGGATTCCCCCATCAGCAAGCGCATTGCGGTTGCGGGAACGCGTAAGACAGCAGGGCGATTCAGCGCATGGCCCAGCGCATGGGCAAATTGCTCATTACGCACCGGGTACGGCGAGACCATATTGAATGGGCCACGCAAATCGTTATCCAGCAGCCAGATGATCGCATTGACCATATCATCAATATGGATCCAGGCCAGATACTGACGTCCGTTACCGATGGGGCCGCCCAGACCAAGGCGAAACGGCGGAACCATTTTTCCGAGGATACCGCCCGCAGGTGCCAGTACGACACCGGTACGCAGCAGGCATACGCGCGTGTTATCGCTTTGCGCGCCGCAGGCAATTTGCTCCCACCGGGCGCAGAGCTTATGGGTAAATTCATTGTGCGGCGGTTCTTCTTCCGTGACGACGACTTCACCTAAGTCACCGTAGTATCCGGCAGCCGAACCTGAGATCAACGCCGTCGGTGGCGTATCGCTGGCGTTGATTAAATCGACCAGTTTCTGGGTGATACCCCAGCGACTTTGGCACAAACGCTCCTTTTGCTCAGCCGTCCAGCGCTTATCGGCGATGGGCTCTCCGGCAAGGTTAACAATCGCGTCGATGCCATTGAGGTTGGGCCTGTCCTCCAGCCCTTTCCACAGCGTAACCCGGGAGTCCAGAATCTGACGGGCCTTATCAGGGGTACGTGTTACAACGCTTATCTGATGCCCCAATTCCAGCAAACGGGGGATCAGATGGCGTCCAATCAGGCCAGTACCACCGGTAATCAGAATCTGCATATTGCCTCCCGGATAACGATTAACGCTGCCAGCTCAGCGTCATGGACACGGAGTCGGCGTAACGCAATGCGTGAAGTTTATCGATCTCTACTTCAGCATAAGTGACCCAGTGATGTTCGCGTGCGATATCGAGCACATCTTGGGTTAATTTTTCTAACAATGAGAAGCGGTTACTCTCTACGTGCGAAATAATGCTCTTGGTAATGGTGCGATAATTCAACGCATCGTTGATATCTTCGCTGGCGCGGGCTTTGTCTGCCGGGTAGTGGATGGCGATGTTAATGACGATATCCTGACGGTTCAGGATCTCCTCTTCTTTGATGCCAATAAACGTGCGCAGACGAAGGTTTTTTATACGAATAATTGCGTCAGGTTGTGACATTGCAGGTTTCCTCCATGTATGAACCTCTTAATGATACACGAGAATCGAATCGCGTTACCGGTTCTCACTCGGCGCGTGCTGCATCGCACGTTCCGTGGCGGGACGGGTACGAATGCGTTCGTACCAGTTATTAACCGCCGGATAGGTATCGAGGTCGATACGCTGACGCTGATGAGCATGAATCCACGGCCAGCAAGCAATATCCGCAATGCTGTAGTGATCGCCACCTAACCAGGGGGACATTTCCAGACGTTTGTTCATCACGTTGTACAGACGCTGAGTTTCAACCTGATAGCGCTCAATGGCGTAAGGGATGGTTTGGGGTGCAAAATGATTAAAATGATGATTCTGGCCCAACATGGGACCCAGACCGCTCACCTGCCAGAACAGCCACTGCAACGTGGTGTGGCGTTCGCGTAATTCACCGCTGAGCAGCTTGCCGCTCTTCTCTGCCAGATAGAGCAAAATTTCACCCGATTCAAACAGGCTGAGCGGCCTACCGCCGTCCTCCGGGGCGTTATCGATAATGGCCGGGATTTTATTGTTCGGCGAGATCTGCAGAAAATCCGGATGAAATTGATTCCCTTTGCTGATATCGACAGGAATCAGACGGTATTTCAACTGCGCCTCTTCGAGAAACAGCGTGATTTTGTGACCGTTGGGCGTTGGTGTGTAGTAGAGGTCGATCATTTTCAGCGTCCGTTGAGTGATGAACCGGGTCATGACAAGTATAGAGCCTGTTGGCGTGCGTGAGTTTTCATCAAGTGACAGGGTGAGAAAGACTCTATATTTTGAAAGCTAGCCAATCCAATCCCGAGGTCATTATGAGCAAACCTGCAATTACGCTGTGGTCAGATGCCAACTTTTTCTCCCCCTATGTGTTGTCCGTTTACGTTGCGCTACAGGAGAAAGGGCTGCCTTTTACGCTGAAAACCGTTGATCTCAGTGCGGGCGAGCATTTACAACCCGCCTGGCAAGGATATGCGCTGACGCGTCGCGTCCCGGTTCTTGAGATTGACGGTTTTGAATTGAGCGAATCATCGGCGATTGCCGAGTTCCTGGAAGAGACCTTCTCGCCGCCGCAGTGGGAACGCATCTATCCGCATGATGTGCAAAAACGCGCGCGTGCCCGCCAGGTTCAGGCGTGGATCCGCAGCGACCTGATGCCTATTCGTGAAGAACGTTCCACGGACGTTGTGTTTGCTGGGGTGAAGAAAGCGCCGTTGAGTGAAGCGGGTAAAGCCAGCGCAGAAAAATTGTTCGCCACGGCGGGAAGTTTGCTTGCTCATGGGAAACAAAATTTATTTGGCGAATGGTGTATCGCAGATTGTGATTTAGCGCTAATGCTTAATCGTCTGGTGCTAAACGGAGATGACGTTCCACAGGCGTTAGCAGACTACGCCACCTTCCAGTGGCAGCGGGCTTCGGTACAACGTTTTATCGCGCTTTCAGCGAAGCGTTCCTGCTGATAATCGAGCGATAATCCAGTATCATTAAACGGTATTATACGACGAGGAGTGAGTGATGAAGCTGATGTTCGCATCGGACATTCATGGGTCGTTGCCAGCCACGGAGCGCGTACTTGAACTGTTTGCCCAAAGCGGGGCGCGATGGCTGGTGATATTGGGTGATATTTTAAACCACGGACCGCGTAATGCGCTGCCACAAGGTTATGCACCTGCGCAGGTTGCTGACCGCTTGAACGCGCTGGCGTCACGTATTATTGCGGTACGCGGTAATTGCGATAGCGAAGTGGATCAGATGCTCCTGGATTTTCCAATAACTGCGCCATGGCAGCAGGTTCTGATGGATAATCAGCGGCTCTTTTTGACGCATGGGCATCTTTATGGCCCGGAAAACCTCCCGGCGCTGAATGCGGGTGATGTGCTGATTTATGGGCATACGCATCTGCCGGTTGCCGAGAAGCGTGGTGATATTTACCACTTTAACCCCGGCTCGGTCAGTATTCCGAAAGGGGGTTTTACGGCAAGTTACGGGATTCTGGATGATAATGTTCTCAGCGTAATGGCACTCAATGATCAAAGTATCATTGCGCAGATCGAGATTAATCCGTAAGTTACCCCACAAACGTAAACGCGCCGTAAGAGCGCTAGAAAAAAGAAGGTTTCCTGATGGTGGAACAGCATCGTTTGGCAAGTACGGAATGGGTGGATATTGTGAATGAAGACAATGAAGTCATCGCACAGTCCAGCCGTGAACAAATGCGGGCGCAGCGCTTACGTCATCGCGCAACGTATATCGTCGTGCATGATGGTATGGGCAAAATTCTGGTTCAGCGTCGTACCGAGACAAAAGATTTTTTGCCCGGCATGCTGGATGCTACCGCGGGTGGTGTTGTTCAGGCTGATGAGCAAATGCTTGAATCTGCCCGCCGTGAAGCGGAAGAAGAGTTGGGCATTGCAGGCGTACCGTTTGCTGAACACGGTCAGTTTTATTTTGAGGACCAACACTGTCGCGTATGGGGAGGGCTGTTTAGCTGCGTATCCCACGGGCCGTTCGCGCTGCAGGAAGAAGAAATTAGCGAAGTCTGCTGGCTAACGCCGGAAGAAATTACCGCGCGCTGTGATGAGTTCACACCGGACTCGCTGAAAGCGCTGGCGCTGTGGATGACCCGCAACGCCAAGAATGAAGGGGCGAAAGCCGAAAAACAGGAAGAGGCGGAGTAAACACCGCTTATCCAGCCTACCCAGTAATGCAATCGGGTAGGCCGGGTGACACGCTTTGACATCGCCAACCGGCGTTGTGAATTAGTGATACCCCATTATCTGCGCACCAATCACCACCACGCTGGACATAATAAACAGCAGGCCCAGCAGTGTGGCACCTACCTTCAGCCAGTTACGGAAGTCCACCCGGCAAACGCCTAACGTCGCCATTAATGATGCTGATGTTGGATAGATAATGTGGCTGAATCCGTCACCAAACTGGAAGGCCAGCACGGTCACCTGACGGTTTACGCCGACTAGATCGCCCAGAGGCGCTAACAGTGGCATAGTGAGCGCTGCCTGACCCGAACCGGAAGTGACGAAGAAATTAAATACCGCCTGGAACAGCAGCATAAACCACGCCGCAATGGCATTGTCCAGGCCGCTAATGCCGTTGGCAATGCTGTGCAGCAGGGTATTCAGCACACTCGCATCGCCTGCCTCACCATTACCAACCAGCAGTAATATCCCCTTGGCAAAACCGACCAGCAGGGCCGGGGCAATCATCATGCGTGCCCCCTCAGTGAATGAGGAAGCCATGATGTTAACCGTCATTCCGTTGAGCCGGAAGACAACGCCGATAATGCCAATCACCAGACCCATAGTGAAAAACTGGCTGGCGATTTCAGGAATGAACCATGCGTTGACGATAACGCCCCAGACAACCCAGATCATTACCGCAGTGAGGACGATCAGTACCAGCCAGTCACCCAGCGTGAAGCGTCGCTCTACCACCTCGTCCTGCTGTTCGCGGAAAAAACGGTCTGATTCATGAACGCGGGATAGCAGGGGGTTTTTCTTGATGCGTGTTGCGTAGGCCAGCGTAAAAGTCAGGCCAATCATTGTGGCAACGACCCACACCACGATACGTAAACCAGAGCCGGAGAGTACCGGGACGCCTGCAATGCCCTGTGCGACAACCACACAGAACGGGTTCATCCATGAACTGGCAAAGCCGATTTGGGTGGCAATGTAGGTCACCAGCACGGTGGTAATACTGTCGTAACCTAAGCGCACCATGAGTGGGGCGATGATAATGGCAAAGGCGACCGCCTCTTCTCCCATACCAAAGACCGCGCCACCCAATGAGAAGAGGATAAACAGCACCGGGATGAACAAGACCTCGTTACCCCGGGTATGGCGGATGAGCGCCAGGATGCCGTTATCAATGGTTCCGGTGCGCATAACAATGCCAAACGCGCCGCCGATCACCAGCATAAACATAATGATGCCAACGGCAGTACCGAATTTAGAGCCGGAGGTTAACCCTTCGAACGGAAAATTCATCAGCCCGGGACTTTCATCGCCGGTGGTGAAAAATTTCACCCGGTGATACTGCTCTTCGCCGGCATCGTTGGTCAGAATGCGAAAAGAGTGGGGATCGACCACTTTACGGGTTTTGGTTTGCCCATCAACCTGGTACTGCACTTCTTGACTGTCGAACATGCCGACGGGAACAACCCAGGTGGCCAGGCTGGTTAAAATAGCGACGAAAAAAATAATCACCAGCGTATCGGGCATAGCCCATTTTTTCGCGGATTGTGATTCTGTAACTGCAGACATGACAGACTATCCCTGTTGCAAAGCAAAGAGACTAAGTATGAGAAGAGAAGAATAGTTATTCATTGATGCAGCGCAGCTAAGCAAAATTTTCAGAATTTGCGACTGCAATTGCGGAGATAAAAAAGCCGGAAATATCAGCTATTTCCGGCTTTCATGAGCATGATGTGTAGGCCGGATAAGGCGCTTGGCGCCACTATCCGACACACGCAGCAAATTACTGCTGTTGCTGGGAAGACTGGATCGCGGTCAGTGCGATGGTGTAGACGATATCGTCTACCAGCGCGCCACGAGACAGATCGTTCACCGGCTTGCGCATACCCTGCAGCATCGGCCCGATGGAGATCAGGTCGGCAGAACGCTGTACCGCTTTGTAGGTGGTGTTACCGGTGTTCAGATCCGGGAAGATGAACACGGTAGCGCGACCTGCAACCGGAGAGTTCGGCGCTTTAGATTTCGCAACGTCAGCCATAACAGCGGCGTCGTACTGCAGCGGACCGTCGATCATCAGGTCTGGACGTTTTTCCTGAGCCAGACGCGTTGCTTCGCGGACTTTCTCAACGTCGCTACCTGCACCAGAGGTGCCGGTAGAGTAGGAGAGCATCGCTACGCGAGGTTCAATACCGAAGGCCGTTGCGGAGTCTGCGGACTGGATGGCGATTTCTGCCAGCTGTTCTGCAGTCGGATCCGGGTTGATCGCGCAGTCGCCGTAAACGTAAACCTGATCCGGCAGCAGCATGAAGAACACAGAAGACACCAGAGAGCTGCCCGGTGCAGTTTTGATCAGCTGCAGCGGTGGGCGAATGGTGTTTGCGGTGGTGTGAACAGCACCGGAAACCAGGCCGTCAACGTCGTCCTGCTCCAGCATCAGGGTACCGAGAACCACGTTGTCTTCCAGCTGTTCGCGGGCAACGGTTTCAGTCATACCTTTGTTTTTACGCAGTTCGACCAGGCGGGCCACGTAGCTTTCGCGAACCACATCCGGGTCAACGATTTCTACGCCTGCGCCCAGTTCAACGCCCTGAGACGCTGCAACACGGGTGATTTCATCCGGGTTACCCAGCAGTACGCAGGTCGCGATACCACGTTCAGCACAGATAGCTGCCGCTTTAACAGTACGCGGTTCGTCGCCTTCTGGCAGAACTACGCGTTTGCCTGCTTTACGCGCCAGCTCAGTCAGCTGGTAGCGGAACGCTGGCGGAGACAGACGACGGCTGCGCTCAGAGGTCGCAGTCAGGGATTCAACCCAGTCAGCGTTGATGTAGTTAGCAACGTATTCCTGAACTTTCTCAATGCGCTCGTGATCGTCAACCGGGACTTCCAGGTTGAAGCTCTGCAGGCTCAGGGAGGTCTGCCAGGTGTTGGTGTTTACCATGAATACCGGCAGACCGGTTTCAAATGCACGTTCGCACAGTTTTGTAATGCGCGCGTCCATTTCGTAACCGCCAGTCAGCAGCAGAGCACCGATTTCTACGCCGTTCATTGCCGCCAGGCATGCTGCAACCAGCACGTCAGGACGATCGGCAGAGGTCACCAGCAGAGAACCGGCACGGAAATGCTCGAGCATGTGCGGAATGCTGCGTGCGCAGAAAGTCACAGACTTCACGCGACGGGTATTGATATCGCCTTCGTTAACGATGGTGGCGTTCAGGTGACGCGCCATATCGATTGCACGAGTGGCGATCAGATCAAAGCTCCACGGCACCGCGCCCAGAACCGGCAGCGGGCTGGATTCTTGCAGTTTAGCCGGGTCAACTTTAACCACTTTCGCTTTGGAGGAGTCGTCAAAAATTTCGGACAGATCCGGGCGAGTACGGCCCTGCTCATCAACCGGTGCGTTCAGTTTGTTAACGATAACGCCGGTGATGTTGGTATTTTTAGCGCCGCCGAAGCTGCTGCGAGTCAGTTCAATACGCTCGTTCAGCTGTTCCGGGGTGTCAGTGCCCTGAGACATTACGAAGACGATTTCCGCATTCAGCGTTTTCGCAATTTCGTAGTTCAGAGACTGAGCGAACTGGTGCTTACGGGTTGGGACCAGGCCTTCAACCAGCACCACTTCAGCATTTTTGGTGTTCGCGTGATAGTTTGCGATGATCTCTTCCATCAGCACATCTTTCTGATTGCTGGAGAGCAGAGACTCAACGTGGCTCATCTTCAGCGGCTCAGCGGCTGGCAGAGACGAGTTCGCACGGACAATCGCAGTAGTCTGGTCTGGCGCATCGCCACCGGCACGCGGTTGAGCGATCGGCTTAAAGACGCTCAGACTTACGCCTTTACGTTCCATTGCACGGATCACGCCAAGGCTGACGCTGGTCAGACCGACGCTGGTTCCGGTAGGGATCAGCATAATAATACGGGACACGGTTTATCCTCTTTCGTTACCGTCGATTTCGACGGGTTACAAAACAGCACCGCCAGCTAGGCTGGCGGTGTGAAATCAGGCAGTCAGACGGCTCGCGTCTTGCGCGATAACCAGTTCTTCGTTGGTTGGGATAACCACCGCAGGACGGGTACCTTCTTTGTTGATGAAACCAGATTTGCCGAAACGCGCGGCCAGGTTACGTTCGTGGTCAACGTCAAAGCCCAGAACGCCCAGTTTGCCCAGGGACAGTTCACGAACCATCGCGGCGTTTTCACCGATACCACCGGTGAAGACGACGGCATCCAGACGACCGTCCATCAGTGCAGTGTAAGAACCGATGTATTTCGCCAGACGGTGACAGTAAACGTCCATTGCACGTTTAGCGTCTTCTTTGGTCTCGTAGTTGTCTTCAACGTAGCGGCAGTCGCTGGTGACTTCGGTCAGGCCCAGTAGGCCAGACTCTTTGGTCAGCATTTTGTTGATTTGGTCAACGCTCATGCCCAGGGTGTCGTGCAGATGGAAGATGATCGCCGGGTCGATGTCACCGGAACGCGTACCCATCACCAGACCTTCCAGCGGGGTCAGACCCATGGAGGTATCAACACATTTACCGTTACGGATAGCAGACACAGAACCACCGTTGCCCAGGTGGCAAGTGATGATGTTCAGTTCATCAACCGGTTTGTTCAGCATTTTTGCCGCTTCTTGAGTGACGAAGAAGTGGCTGGTGCCGTGTGCGCCATAGCGACGAACACCGTGCTCTCTGTACAGGCTGTACGGCAGAGCGTAGAGGTAAGATTCTTCCGGCATAGTCTGATGGAACGCGGTGTCAAACACGGCCACGTTTTTGTCTTTCAGATTAGGGAAAGATTTCAGCGCTTCTGCAATACCGATCAGGTGAGCCGGGTTGTGCAGCGGTGCGAAAGAGGCAGAATCTTTGATGCCCTGAATAACGGAATCATCGATAACCACGGAGCTGGTATACTTCTCGCCGCCGTGTACGATACGGTGACCAATCGCAGTCAATTGCGCGGACAATTCCGGTTTTTGTGCCAGAATAGTGTTAACGATGAAGTTCAGCGCTTCACTGTGAGCGGCGCCTGCACCTAAAGCCGCTTCTTGTTTACCGCCGTCCATTTTCCACTTGATACGTGCTTCTGGAAGATGGAAACATTCGGCTAAACCAGAAAGGTATTCTTCACCGTTTACTGCATCGATGATGGCAAATTTCAGTGAGGAGCTACCGCAGTTCAGAACCAGTACTAACTTACTCGACATGGAAGTACCTATTTATGGATACGTGGCTAAAAAAACGTCATGGAGCCAAAGAGCGTAGCGCATGATGACACCGACGTTTATGATTAACATCATGCGCCGTTGTCTTTTTGGGCATGATGGAATAAATACCTTTGAGTCTATGTCATTTTGCGTATTTTTCAGCCAATGGCATACTGTATGCCAATTTGACGACTCAATGATTTTGGACTAAAGGCCTTACAGGCCGACACAGGATACCTGATTGTGGGTATCGAAGACAAAATGTTTTGAACGATGTCCTTTGCAGTTGTTGTTTTGCACAAATTTTTTAAATTTTATATGTGAAGTTGAGGTAACCGCCATGTCGACACCGGATAATCGCTCCGTAAATTTTTTCAGTTTGTTTCGCCGGGGGCAGCACTACGCTAAGACGTGGCCGATGGAAAAGCGCCTGGCGCCCGTATTTGTTGAGAATCGCGTAATCCGTATGACGCGTTACGCGACCCGTTTTATGCCGCCGATTGCCGTCTTTACCCTGTGCTGGCAAATCGCGCTGGGTGGGCAACTGGGACCGGCCGTAGCGACCGCGCTGTTTGCGCTCAGCCTGCCGATGCAGGGCATGTGGTGGTTAGGTAAACGTTCCGTTACGCCGTTGCCGCCCTCGATTCTCAACTGGTTTTATGAAGTCCGGGGTAAATTACAAGAGGCCGGCCAGGCATTAGCTCCGGTGGAAGGGAAGCCTGATTATCAAGCGCTAGCTGACACGCTTAAGCGCGCCTTCAAACAACTGGATAAAACTTTTCTCGATGATTTGTAATTGACCCCTGATTACGCATATAAAAGAAGGCATAAGATGCCTTCTTTTTTTTCATCGCAGCAGTAGTGATACAGGAGTCCCAAATGGAAATGACCAACGCTCAACGTCTCATTTTATCTAACCAGTACAAAATGATGACTATGCTCGATCCAACCAACGCCGAGCGTTATCGTCGTTTACAGACGATTATTGAACGCGGTTATGGCTTGCAGATGCGCGAGCTCGATCGTGAGTTTGGTGAGCTGACGGAAGAAACCTGCCGCACCATTATCGATATCATGGAGATGTATCACGCATTACACGTTTCCTGGACTAACCTTAAAGACGCCCAGTCCATTGATGAGCGCCGCGTCACATTTTTGGGTTTTGATGCCGCAACGGAAGCGCGCTTCCTCGGATACGTGCGTTTTATGGTCAATGTGGAAGGGCGTTATACCCACTTTGATGCCGGTACGCATGGCTTTAACGCCCAGACGCCGATGTGGGAAAAATATCAGCGTATGTTGAGTGTCTGGCATTCTTGCCCGCGTCAGTACCACCTGAGCGCGAATGAAATTAACCAAATCATTAATGCCTGAGGGGGCGAGCGTGCAGTGCAAAGGCTTTCTGTTTGATCTGGATGGTACGCTGGTCGATTCCTTACCTGCGGTAGAACGTGCATGGTGCAACTGGGCCGATCGTTTTGGGCTTGACCACGATGAGGTGCTGGGCTTTATTCACGGTAAGCAGGCGATTACCTCCTTGCGACACTTTATGGTGGGTAAGTCAGAGGCAGATATTGCCGCAGAATTTACGCGCCTGGAGCAAATAGAGGCAACGGAGACCGCAGGCATCACCGCACTGCCAGGAGCGGTGGATTTACTCAATCACCTCAATAAAGCCGGTATCCCCTGGGCGATCGTCACGTCGGGATCCATGCCGGTGGCGCGGGCGCGCCATCGTGTTGCGGGTCTGCCTGCTCCGGAAGTGTTTGTCACTGCCGAGCGGGTAAAAAGAGGTAAGCCAGAGCCTGACGCCTATCTGTTAGGCGCGCAACTGCTGGGTCTTGCGCCGCGTGAATGTGCCGTTGTTGAGGATGCGCCAGCCGGGGTGCTCTCTGGTCTGGCGGCAGGGTGTCATGTCATCGCTGTGAACGCGCCGGCGGATACGCCGCGTCTGGATGAGGTCGATTTTGCGCTGACCAGTCTGGAGCATATTTCCGTGACTAAACAACCCAACGGAAATGTGGTCGTTGTAAGAAATACCTGAACATGATTTAGCCCCAGATTGTTGGGGCTTTTTTATGGCAGAATCGGTCCATCCCTCTCATTTAACAAGGATATGTTGTGAACGGTGAATTGATCTGGGTTCTCTCATTGCTGGCAGTTGCCGTGGTCTTGTTTGCGACGGGCAGAGTGCGTATGGATGCGGTCGCTTTGCTGGTCATTATTGCTTTTGTTTTGAGTGGAACGCTGAGCATTTCTGAGGCCTTCTCCGGTTTCAGCGATCCTAACGTTATTTTGATAGCCGCTCTGTTTATTATTGGCGACGGCCTGGTGCGCACCGGGGTGGCGACCGTGATGGGGGCCTGGCTGGTGAAGGTCGCCGGCAGCAGCGAGGTTAAAATGCTGGTGCTGCTGATGATAACCGTCGCCGGACTCGGCGCGTTCATGAGTTCTACCGGCGTTGTCGCTATCTTTATCCCGGTTGTCTTAAGCGTCTCCATGCGCATGCAAACCTCACCTTCACGCTTGATGATGCCGCTCAGCTTTGCCGGATTGATCAGCGGCATGATGACGCTGGTGGCAACGCCGCCTAACCTGGTCGTCAACAGTGAACTCCTGCGCGAAGGGCTTAACGGTTTCAGCTTCTTTAGCGTGACGCCGCTGGGTCTGGTGGTGCTGGTGCTCGGCATTATTTATATGCTGCTGATGCGCTTTATGCTGAAGGGCGATGATGCCGGTCAGCAGGGCGATGTCTGGAAGCGCCGGACTTTTCGCGATTTGATCAAAGAATATCGCCTTACTGGACGTGCGCGCCGACTGGCTATTCGCCCCGGCTCACCGATGATTGGTCAACGTCTGGACGATTTAAAACTGCGTGAACGCTACGGGGCGAACGTCATTGGCGTTGAGCGCTGGCGTCGTTTTCGCCGCGTCATTGTTGACGTAAACGGTGTTTCTGAGTTTCGTGCCCGTGATGTTTTGTTGATCGATATGTCTTCAGCCGATGTCGACCTGCGCGAATTTTGTAGCGAGCAGTTGTTGGAGCCGATGGTGCTGCGCGGCGAATATTTCTCCGAGCAGGCGTTGGATGTGGGTATGGCGGAAATTTCGCTGATCCCGGAATCGGAATTGATCGGTAAAACGGTGCGGGAGATTGGATTTCGTACCCGCTATGGACTTAACGTTGTCGGATTAAAGCGTGATGGCGCGGCGCTAGCCGGGGCGGTCGTCAATGAGCCGCTGCTGATGGGCGATATTATTCTGGTCGTGGGTAACTGGAAACTGATCACCGCGTTGGGGAAAAAGGGACGCGATTTTGTGGTGTTGAATATGCCCGTTGAGGTCAGTGAAGCGTCTCCGGCGCACAGCCAGGCACCGCATGCGATTTTCTGCCTGGTCCTGATGGTTGCCCTGATGCTGACCGATGAAATCCCCAATACGGTTGCTGCGATTATCGCCTGCCTGCTGATGGGTAAATTCCGCTGTATTGACGCAGAAAGTGCGTATAAAGCCATTCACTGGCCGAGCATTATTTTAATTGTCGGAATGATGCCTTTTGCGCTGGCCCTGCAAAAAACCGGTGGCGTCGATCTGGTAGTGAAAGGCCTGATGGACGTGGGTGGGGGATACGGGCCGTACATGATGCTGGGCTGTCTGTTCGTACTGTGCGCCACCATCGGGTTATTTATTTCGAATACCGCGACGGCGGTGTTGATGGCGCCGATTGCACTGGCGGCAGCGAAGTCGATGGGCGTTTCACCGTATCCTTTTGCGATGGTCATTGCGATGGCGGCATCTGCAGCCTTTATGACGCCGGTATCGTCACCGGTTAACACGCTGGTACTGGGACCGGGTAACTACAGCTTCAGCGACTTCGTGAAGATTGGCGTGCCGTTTACACTGATTGTCATGGTGGTCTGTATTGTGATGATCCCGATGCTGTTTCCGTTCTAATGCTTCCCTGGTGTCGTTTCGCGGGTCTTGTAGGCCTGATAAGCGTAGCGCCATCAGGCATGATGCCGGATGGCGACGTAAACGTCTTATCCGGCCTACAAAGGCAACGTCGCCGCAAATTTACAATGGCGAGTCCTGGCTAATTTCATCCAGCGAGAGATGGAAACTCGGTACAAATACGTCTAAGAAATAGTCCATCTCTTCACTGCGACGCGATTCCAGCGTTTTTTCCAGCCGCGTTTTCGCAAGCATAAACTCATTATTTCCGGCTGAAAGTTCCTCAAGGCACTTCAGATAGGCGCAAAGCGCATCGGCCTGTTTAACAATCGCGCGCTCTTCTTCGCTGCTGGCGTGTTCATCAATTAACGGCGCAAAAATATCGCGCAGTTCATCGGGTACCATGTCGACCAGTTTCTGCTGGGCAATTTTCTCAATGGCTTTATATTCCTGGGCGATTTGCGAGTTAAAGTATTTCACCGGGGTCGGGAGGTCACCGGTCAGCACTTCGGAGGCATCGTGGTACATCGCCAGCAGGGCAATGCGTTCCGCGTTAACCTGACCGCCGAACTTGCGGTTCTTGATTGCCGCCAGCGCATGCGCAACCATCGCGACTTGCAGACTGTGTTCAGATACGTTTTCGGTGCGCACGTTGCGCATCAGCGGCCAGCGGTTAATGAGTTTCAGACGGGAGAGGTGGGCAAAAAAATGGCTCTGCTTCATAACGACCCTTATATGATGGCAACCTAAGAGTCATTTTGCGCAGAGAAGGCTGTCAGATGCAAATACTCGTCATAATTCAAGTTGCATGCGCGTTGGCTTTCCTCATTCACCCCAGTCACTTACTTTTGTAAGCTTCTGGGGATTCATTGCGTCGCCGCCTTCCTGCAACTCGAATTATTTAGAGTATTATGGTTGCTGATTTTCGACTTACAGCTGGTGATAGCCAGACAGGAAGCGCTCAAATTTGCTTAGCGACATTTCGATATCGTCAATACGCGGCAGCGTCACGATACGGAAGTGATCCGGCCACGGCCAGTTGAAGGCTGTGCCCTGCACCAGCAGCACTTTTTCCTGTAACAGGAAGTCGAGAACCATTTTCTGGTCGTCATGAATATTGAAGCGTTTGGCGTCAATTTTCGGGAACATGTACAGTGCGCCGCGCGGCTTCACGCAAGAAACGCCGGGAATGTCGTTGAGTAATTCCCAGGCACGGTTGCGCTGTTCATACAGACGTCCGCCAGGCATGATGAATTCGCTAATGCTTTGGTATCCGCCCAGTGCGGTTTGAATAGCATGCTGTGCTGGAACGTTGGCGCATAAACGCATAGACGCTAGCATTTCCAGACCTTCAATATACCCTTTCGCGTGTTTCTTCGGTCCGTTCAGTACCATCCAGCCCTGACGGAAACCCGCAACACGGTACGTTTTTGACAGGCCGTTGAAGGTGATAGTCAGCAGGTCTGGTGCCAGCGGGGCAATAGAATGGTGCTCTGCGTCATCATAAAGAATTTTGTCGTAAATCTCGTCAGCAAAGATAATGAGATTATGCTGACGTGCAATTTCAACAATCTCCAGCAGAAGCTCTTTAGAATAGACTGCGCCGGTAGGGTTGTTGGGGTTGATAATAACAATCCCACGCGTGCGAGGGGTAATTTTGGCGCGAATATCGTCGAGGTCCGGGAACCAGTCAGAGGATTCATCACACAGGTAGTGCACAGCCTTACCGCTGGAAAGCGATACCGCCGCCGTCCACAGCGGATAGTCAGGCGCAGGTACCAGCATTTCGTCCCCGCTGTTCAGCAATGCCTGCATCGCCTGCACGATCAATTCGGAAACACCGTTGCCGATATAAATGTCTTCCACGGTAACATCGCGCATCCCACGTGCCTGATAATGCTGCATGATGGCTTTGCGGGCGGAATAAAGGCCTTTTGAGTCACAATACCCTTGCGCGGTAGGCAAATTACGGATCACATCAACCAGAATTTCATCCGGTGCTTCAAACCCGAATGGCGCTGGGTTGCCGATGTTCAGTTTCAGAACCTTATTGCCTTCTTCTTCCAGACGCTTTGCTTCTTTCAGAACCGGGCCACGAATGTCATAACAGACATTTTCTAATTTGCTGGATTTTTCAATAGGGGACATGAATCTTGACCTTTTAGCTGTGAATGCCACTCCCTGCCGTGGAAGTCAGCACAGAACAATGTACTCTTCCAACGGTGCATTTTGAAGGGTCTTTAGCAGAAGATTTTGATGAACTATGCAGTTATAATCAACCGTTAATGGCTGTTAAATCATTATAATTTAGAGTTTTATTCTTATTAATATATATTTCGTAGTTATCTGTTTTGATGTGATGCCAGTGTTGTGGTCGTTTATCTGGTAAGAAATAGTTATGTATCGGGCACGAAAGCAATCGTTCTCTGGGGTGAAAAGAAGAATTCGGAAATACGGAACACTTATCTCCACTGCCTGTTATCGGCATGATCGGTCAGCGCTGCAGTGTGAATCTATTGTTAAGCATAATTAATGAATGATGGAAGTTTTAATTAATTATTATTTAATATTTAAACAGCGCTCATTGAATGCGTTAATAATACGAAAATGGATAGTCTGACATAACGCCTTTTCGCATCAGATTATTCACGATAACACTTATAAATATAGTGGTTTTGGGTTAAGATAAGTCCCATGAAATGGTGTGTAGCGTATGTTCTTTGATAATTCTAATGCTGACACGTTGACCATAACATACTGAAAAATTAGATTTTAATGTGTAAATTGACGTCCATAAACTATTTTTTCATATTTACAAAATTTACATGTTTTCCATTAGTAAGAATCTGCCTGTAGCTAAAAAATGGCGCTTTCTCTTTGCTATATTCTGATGAGCCATGCGGCGCATTATATAGCGAAGTAAGAGGGTTGTTTCAGTTGTTACATCTAATACATCCTTATTTTCACTTAGTTACACTAAGTGAAACTACGAGGCAGGCACATTACAAATGGAATTTTTGTTTCTGAATGCACAGCATTAACCCGGAATGACCCGCGAGTAAGTGAAAATTTATGATAAATGCAAATCGTCCGATAATTAACCTCGATCTCGATCTGCTGAGAACGTTTGTTGCTGTTGCCGATCTGAATACTTTCGCGGCTGCGGCTGCTGCGGTATGTCGCACTCAGTCTGCGGTGAGCCAGCAAATGCAACGCCTCGAGCAACTTGTCGGGAAAGAGTTGTTCGCGCGCCATGGACGTAACAAACTGCTGACGGAACATGGTATCCAGCTGTTGGGTTACGCCAGAAAAATTCTGCGCTTCAATGATGAGGCTTGCTCATCATTAATGTTCAATAATCTTCAGGGTGTGTTAACTATTGGCGCCTCTGATGAATCCGCCGATACGATACTGCCGTTTTTGCTCAACCGCATCAGTTCGGTTTATCCGAAGCTTGCGCTGGATGTGAGGGTCAAGCGTAACGCCTTTATGGTGGATATGCTGAAGTCACAGGAAGTGGATTTGGTGGTGACCACCAACCGCCCTGGGGATTTCGAGTGCCTGAATCTGCGTACCTCTCCGACGCACTGGTATTGTGCGGCTGAATACATCCTGCAAAAAGGGGAACCGGTGCCGCTGGTCCTGCTGGACGATCCCAGCCCGTTTCGCGATATCGTGCTGTCTACGCTAAATGCTGCGCAGATCCCGTGGCGTTTGGCCTATGTGGCGTCAACATTGCCTGCGGTTCGCGCTGCAGTAAAAGCAGGATTGGGCGTCACTGCCCGTCCGGTAGAAATGATGAGTCCGGACTTGCGCGTGTTAGGTGCGGTGGATGGTTTGCCACCGTTGCCAGAAACCGAATACCTGCTGTGCTGCGATACCAGCACGCAAAACGAGTTAGCTCAGGTTATCTTTAAGTCGATGCAAACGTACCAAAACCCATGGCAATACAATCAGTTTACCCCTGAAGGGGGAGATGATTCGCTGATCGTTGAAGGTGACTTTGAGTAATGCGTCACAAATAATCGTTTTAAAATGTAAGTGCAAAAAAGAGCCACTAAAGATGAAATAACTTCCAGTGGCTCTTTTTTTATACAAAACAGGCAGTCTATGGCCCGTTTGTAAATGAAAAGTGAATAAAATCAGTAGGTAAAAGATTTTTGATTAAATTGAGCAAAAAACAAACAAAAGAAGGGCCTATTATTTTCATGTTAAAAAACTAGAGAAATTGTTGCTGTTTTTTATGATGGATTAACAAAAGCGTGTCACAGATCAAGAAAATACTCACATTTAGGGGGAGGCATCTGCACGAATTCCTGTCAAAATAGAGGTGTATTATCTTTTTTACTTCACTACGGACACGATTCAACAACATTAAAATTGGCTAATGACAGGACTGAAATGAGTCTAAATAGCACTTTATGTTAATGATACTGAATTGGTGTAAAATAATGTGAGGAAACTTTTGTTAAAGTTGACAAAAGGTTATAGAAAGGAGTAAAAAACCCCATCAATTGGCTGTATAAATGGTTTTCTACAGTGATTGTAAGGTTTTTTTTATTCCTCCCCATGAATCGATGTGGCGTTCATCTGCCGTAAAGAGCAGAGAATTTGGCGCTACTTTTGATGAGTAAGCAATGAGTATGTCAACATCCACTGAAATCATCGCTCATCACTGGGCATTCGCTATCTTTCTTATTGTTGCCATTGGCCTGTGCTGCCTGATGCTCGTCGGCGGCTGGTTTTTAGGGGGTCGCGCGCGCGCGAGATCTAAAAACGTGCCGTTTGAATCAGGTATCGACTCGGTCGGCACCGCCCGCTTGCGCCTGTCTGCCAAGTTTTACCTGGTAGCCATGTTCTTCGTTATCTTCGACGTTGAAGCGCTGTATCTTTTTGCATGGTCAACATCTATCCGTGAAAGCGGCTGGATTGGCTTTGTGGAAGCTGCAATTTTTATTTTTGTGTTACTGGCAGGTCTGGTTTATCTGGTGCGTATTGGCGCGCTGGACTGGACGCCCGCGCGTTCACGCCGCGAGCGTATGAACCCGGAAACGAACAGTATCGCTAATCGTCAACGCTAACCGCGAGGCATTAAGATGGATTATACGCTCACCCGCATAGATCCTAACGGTGAGAACGACCGTTACCCCCTGCAAAAACAGGAGATCGTAACCGACCCCCTGGAACAAGAAGTTAACAAAAACGTGTTCATGGGCAAACTGCATGACATGGTTAACTGGGGCCGTAAAAACTCAATTTGGCCATACAACTTTGGCCTTTCCTGCTGCTACGTTGAGATGGTGACCTCGTTCACCGCCGTGCATGACGTGGCCCGTTTTGGCGCAGAAGTTCTGCGTGCCTCTCCGCGTCAGGCCGACCTGATGGTCGTGGCCGGCACCTGCTTTACCAAAATGGCCCCGGTTATTCAGCGCCTCTACGATCAGATGCTGGAACCAAAATGGGTTATTTCCATGGGCGCATGTGCCAACTCGGGCGGTATGTACGATATTTACTCCGTTGTGCAGGGCGTTGATAAGTTTATTCCGGTTGATGTGTACATCCCGGGATGCCCGCCGCGTCCGGAAGCCTACATGCAGGCACTGATGCTGCTGCAAGACTCCATTGGCAAAGAACGTCGTCCACTCTCATGGGTGGTTGGCGATCAGGGCGTTTATCGCGCCAATATGCAGTCAGAGCGTGAGCGTAAGCGCGGCGAACGTATTGCTGTAACGAATCTTCGCACACCGGACGAGATTTAATTTGCGCCTGTCGGCCTGGGGATTACCTTCGCATATCACTATTCAAATAGCGCGAAGCCAGGCTTAACAGTCACCACGAACCATTTGCAATGGTGAACAATATGACCGACTTAACCGCGCAAGACGCTGCCTGGCAAACACGGGATCATCTCGATGACCCGGTCATTGGCGAACTGCGCAACCGTTTTGGGCCGGATGCCTTTACCGTTCAGGCGACTCGCACCGGGGTACCCGTTGTTTGGGTCAAGCGTGAACAACTCCTGGAAGTGGGTGATTTCTTAAAGAGATTGCCGAAACCTTACGTCATGCTGTTTGACTTACACGGCATGGACGAACGTCTGCGTACGCACCGCGAAGGGTTACCTGCCGCGGATTTTTCTGTTTTCTATCATCTGATCTCCATTGAACGCAATCGCGATATCATGCTCAAGGTGGCATTGTCTGAAAACGATCTGCGCGTGCCGACGTTCACCAAACTGTTCCCGAACGCCAACTGGTATGAGCGTGAAACCTGGGAAATGTTTGGTATTGATATCGAAGGCCACCCGCACCTGACGCGTCTTCTGATGCCGCATACCTGGGAAGGCCATCCGCTGCGCAAAGATTACCCGGCGCGTGCGACCGAATTCGATCCGTTTGAGCTGACCAAAGCCAAGCAGGATCTGGAAATGGAGTCACTGACCTTCAAACCTGAAGACTGGGGCATGCAGCGTGGTACCGAAAACGAGGACTTTATGTTCCTCAACCTCGGTCCGAACCACCCGTCTTCTCACGGTGCATTCCGTATTGTTCTTCAGCTTGACGGCGAAGAGATCGTCGACTGCGTGCCTGACATCGGCTACCACCATCGTGGCGCCGAAAAGATGGGTGAACGTCAGTCCTGGCACAGCTACATTCCGTACACCGACCGTATCGAATATCTCGGCGGCTGCGTGAACGAAATGCCGTACGTGCTGGCGGTAGAAAAGCTGGCGGGCATTACCGTACCGGATCGCGTCAACGTGATCCGCGTTATGCTTTCTGAACTTTTCCGTATCAACAGCCACCTGCTGTATATCTCCACGTTCATTCAGGACGTCGGCGCGATGACCCCCGTGTTCTTCGCCTTTACCGACCGTCAGAAAATCTATGACGTGGTAGAAGCGATCACCGGTTTCCGTATGCACCCGGCCTGGTTCCGTATCGGTGGCGTTGCACACGACCTGCCGCGCGGTTGGGACAAGCTGCTGCGTGATTTCCTCGACTGGATGCCGAAGCGTCTGGATTCCTACGAGAAAGCTGCGCTGCGCAACACCATCCTGAAAGGCCGTTCGCAGGGTGTTGCCGCTTACGGTAAGAAAGAAGCGCTGGACTGGGGTTGTACCGGTGCTGCGCTGCGTGCAACCGGTATTGATTTCGACGTGCGTAAGTCACGTCCGTACTCTGGCTATGAAAACTTCGACTTCGAAATCCCGGTGGGCGGTGGTGTTTCCGACTGCTACACCCGCGTGATGCTGAAAGTTGAAGAGCTGCGCCAGAGCCTGCGCATCCTTGAGCAGTGCCTCAACAACATGCCGGAAGGCCCGTTCAAAGCGGATCACCCGCTGACCACGCCGCCGCCGAAAGAGCGCACGCTACAGCATATCGAAACCCTGATCACCCACTTCCTGCAAGTGTCGTGGGGCCCGGTAATGCCGGCGCAGGAATCCTTCCAGATGGTGGAAGCGACCAAGGGTATCAACAGTTACTACCTGACCAGCGATGGCAGCACCATGAGTTACCGTACTCGTATCCGTACACCGAGCTATGCGCATTTGCAGCAGATCCCGGTAGCGGTACGTGGCAGCCTGGTGTCCGACCTTATCGTCCATCTGGGTAGTATCGATTTTGTTATGTCAGATGTGGACCGCTAATTATGCACGAGAATCAACAACCACAAACCGAGGCTTTTGAGCTGAGTGCGGCTGAGCGTGAAGCGATTGAGCACGAGAAGCACCACTACGAAGACCCGCGTGCGGCGTCCATTGAAGCGCTGAAAATCGTTCAGAAACAGCGTGGCTGGGTGCCGGATGGGGCGATCTATGCGATCGCTGATGTGCTGGGTATCCCGGCAAGCGACGTTGAAGGTGTTGCCACGTTTTACAGCCAGATCTTCCGCCAGCCGGTCGGTCGCCACGTGATCCGCTACTGCGACAGCGTGGTGTGCCATATCAACGGCTATCAAGGGATCCAGGCGGCACTTGAGAAAAAACTCAACATCAAGCCGGGGCAGACGACCTTTGACGGTCGCTTTACGTTGCTGCCGACCTGTTGCCTGGGGAACTGCGACAAGGGGCCGAACATGATGATCGATGAAGATACGCATGCTCACCTGACTCCGGAAGGCATTCCCGAACTGCTGGAGCGGTATAAATGAAAGACATTATCCGTACTCCCGAAACGCATCCGCTGACCTGGCGTCTGCGCGATGACAACCAGCCAATATGGCTGGATGAATACCGTAGCAAAAACGGTTATGAAGGTGCGCGTAAGGCCCTGACCGGGCTGTCACCGGACGAAATCGTTAATCAGGTGAAAGACGCTGGCCTGAAAGGGCGCGGCGGCGCAGGCTTTTCCACGGGTCTGAAGTGGAGCCTGATGCCGAAAGACGAATCCATGAACATCCGTTACCTGCTGTGTAACGCCGATGAAATGGAGCCGGGCACCTATAAAGACCGTCTGTTGATGGAACAGCTGCCACACCTGCTGGTGGAAGGCATGCTGATCTCCGCGTTTGCGCTGAAAGCGTACCGCGGTTACATCTTCCTGCGCGGTGAATACATTGAAGCGGCGGTGAATCTGCGTCGCGCCATTGCTGAAGCGACCGAAGCGGGTCTGCTTGGCAAAAATATCATGGGCACCGGTTTCGACTTCGAACTGTTTGTGCACACCGGGGCAGGGCGCTACATCTGCGGTGAAGAAACCGCCCTGATCAACTCCCTCGAAGGTCGTCGTGCTAACCCGCGCTCCAAGCCGCCGTTCCCGGCAAGCTCTGGCGCATGGGGTAAGCCGACCTGCGTGAACAACGTCGAAACTCTGTGTAACGTACCGGCTATCCTCGCCAACGGCGTGGAGTGGTACCAGAATATTTCGAAGAGCAAAGACGCAGGCACCAAGCTGATGGGCTTCTCCGGTCGTGTGAAGAATCCGGGACTGTGGGAACTGCCGTTTGGGACCACCGCGCGTGAAATCCTCGAAGATTACGCGGGCGGCATGCGTGATGGCCTGAAGTTCAAAGCCTGGCAGCCGGGCGGTGCGGGGACAGACTTCCTGACCGAAGCGCACCTTGACCTGCCGATGGAGTTCGAAAGCATCGGTAAAGCGGGTAGCCGTCTGGGTACGGCGCTGGCGATGGCGGTCGATCACGAGATTGGCATGGTGCCGCTGGTGCGTAACCTCGAAGAGTTCTTTGCCCGCGAGTCCTGCGGCTGGTGTACGCCGTGCCGTGATGGTTTGCCGTGGAGCGTAAAAATTCTGCGTGCGCTGGAGCGTGGCGAAGGCCAGCCTGGGGATATCGAGACACTTGAGCAACTGTGTCGTTTCCTCGGTCCGGGTAAAACCTTCTGTGCACACGCACCGGGTGCGGTCGAACCGCTGCAGAGCGCCATTAAATATTTCCGCGAAGAATTCGAAGCTGGCATCAAGCACACCTTCAGCAATACCCATGCGATTGGTGGTATTCAGCCGAACCTGTTGAAAGAGCGCTGGTAAACGTTTTACGCGAAAGCATTCAAGATGCGTCAAGGCGGCAACCGAGAGAATCCCTGAGCTTACTAAAGTAAGTGACTGGGGTGAACGAGAGAAGCCAACGCCGAGGCAGCTTGAAGGATAAAGCGGAAAAGAAATTCGATTAACGCTTGGTCACTGACTAAGCCAACTGGAAGCATGCTGACTATGGCTACGATTCATGTAGACGGCAAAGAATATGAGGTCAACGGCGCGGACAACCTGCTAGAAGCTTGTCTGTCCCTCGGCCTTGATATTCCGTACTTTTGCTGGCACCCGGCGCTGGGAAGCGTCGGTGCTTGCCGCCAGTGTGCGGTGAAGCAATATCAAAACGCGGAAGATACGCGTGGTCGCCTGGTGATGTCTTGTATGACACCGGCCACCGAAGGCACCTTTATTTCTATCGATGACGAAGAAGCGAAACAGTTCCGTGAAAGCGTGGTGGAATGGTTGATGACTAACCACCCACACGACTGTCCGGTCTGCGAAGAGGGCGGTAACTGCCACCTGCAGGATATGACCGTGATGACGGGTCATAGCTTCCGTCGCTACCGCTTTACCAAGCGTACCCACCGCAACCAGGACCTGGGGCCGTTCATCTCTCACGAAATGAACCGCTGCATCGCCTGCTATCGCTGCGTTCGCTACTACAAAGATTACGCTGACGGCGCGGATCTGGGCGTCTATGGCGCACATGACAACGTCTACTTCGGTCGCCCGGAAGACGGCGTGCTGGAAAGCGAATTCTCCGGTAACCTGGTAGAAATCTGCCCGACCGGCGTGTTCACCGATAAAACGCACTCCGAGCGTTATAACCGTAAATGGGACATGCAGTTTGCGCCAAGCATCTGCCAGCAGTGTTCCATTGGCTGTAACACCAGCCCGGGTGAGCGTTACGGTGAACTGCGTCGTATCGAAAACCGTTATAACGGTACCGTTAACCACTACTTCCTCTGCGACCGTGGTCGTTTTGGCTATGGTTACGTGAACCTGAAAGACCGTCCGCGTCAGCCGGTTCAGCGTCGTGGCGACGATCTGATCACCCTCAACGCCGAGCAGGCGATGCAGGGCGCGGCTGACATTCTGCGTCAGTCGAAGAAAGTGATCGGCATCGGCTCCCCGCGCGCCAGCGTTGAAAGCAACTTTGCGTTGCGTGAACTGGTGGGTGCGGAAAACTTCTATACCGGTATCGCTCAAGGCGAACTGGAACGTCTGCAACTGGCGCTGAGCGTGCTGCGTGACGGCGGTATTCATACCCCGGCACTGCGCGAGATTGAATCTTACGATGCGGTTCTGGTGCTGGGCGAAGATGTTACCCAGACCGGCGCACGCGTTGCGCTAGCTGTACGTCAGGCGGTGAAAGGTAAAGCACGCGAAATGGCAGCAGCGCAGAAAGTGGCTGACTGGCAGATTGCCGCGATCCTTAACATCGGCCAACGTGCCAAGCATCCGCTGTTCGTGACCAACGTGGATAACACCCGTCTGGATGATATCGCAGCATGGACCTACCGTGCTCCGGTTGAAGATCAGGCGCGTTTAGGTTTCGCCATTGCCCATGCGCTGGATAACACCGCTCCGGCCGTTGACGGTATTGACCGTGACCTGCAGAACAAAATCGACGTCATCGTTCAGGCCCTGGCTGGCGCGAAGAAACCGCTGATTATCTCTGGTACCAACGCCGGTAGCGCTGAAGTGATTCAGGCCGCTGCCAACGTGGCGAAGGCGCTGAAAGGTCGTGGCGCAGACGTCGGCATCACCATGATTGCCCGCTCTGTTAACAGCATGGGCCTCGGCATGATTGGCGGCGGTTCACTTGATGATGCGCTGACCGAACTGGAAACAGGTCGTGCTGATGCCGTGGTTGTACTGGAAAATGACCTGCATCGCCATGCGTCTGCCACTCGCGTTAACGCTGCGCTGGCGAAAGCACCGCTGGTACTGGTCGTTGACCATCAGCGTACCGCGATTATGGACAATGCCCATCTGGTCCTTTCTGCAGCAAGTTTTGCCGAAAGCGACGGTACGGTTATCAATAACGAAGGCCGCGCACAGCGTTTCTTCCAGGTATATGACCCAAGCTACTACGACAGCAACATTGTGATGCTGGAAAGCTGGCGCTGGCTGCACTCGCTACACAGCACCGTGCAGAGCCGTGAAGTGGACTGGACGCAGCTCGATCACGTCATCGACGCCGCCGTAGCCGCGTTGCCGCAGTTGGCTGGCATTAAAGATGCCGCGCCGGACGCGAGCTTCCGTATTCGTGGGCAGAAACTGGCACGTGAGCCGCATCGTTACAGTGGTCGTACCGCCATGCGTGCCAACATTAGCGTGCATGAACCGCGTCAACCGCAGGACAAAGACACTATGTTTGCCTTCTCGATGGAAGGGAACAACCAGCCGTCAGCGCCGCGTTCACAAATTCCGTTTGCCTGGGCACCAGGCTGGAACTCACCACAAGCGTGGAACAAGTTCCAGGATGAAGTGGGCGGCAAACTGCGCCATGGCGATCCGGGCGTGCGTCTGATTGAAGCCTCCGAAGGCGGTCTGGACTACTTCACTACCGTTCCGGCGAGCTTCCAGGCGCAGGATGGTCAATGGCGTATCGCGCCGTACTATCATCTGTTTGGTAGCGACGAAATGTCCCAGCGCGCGCCGGTTATCCAGACCCGCATGCCGCAGCCGTACATTAAACTCAACCCGGCTGATGCCGAGAAGTTGGGCGTCAATGCGGGTACGCGCGTTTCCTTTAGCTACGATGGCAACACGGTCACATTACCGGTTGAAATCGCAGAAGGGTTGACGGCGGGGCAGGTTGGTTTGCCGATGGGTATGCCGGGTATCGCGCCGGTTCTGGCTGGTGCGCGTCTTGAGGATCTGCAGGAGGCACAACAATGAGTTGGATTACACCCGATCTGATTGAGATCCTGCTGAGCATTCTCAAAGCGGTGGTGATCCTGCTGGTGGTGGTCACCTGCGGGGCATTCATGAGCTTTGGCGAACGTCGTCTGCTGGGTCTGTTCCAGAACCGTTATGGACCGAACCGTGTAGGCTGGGGCGGTTCGCTCCAGCTGGTCGCGGACATGATCAAGATGTTCTTTAAAGAAGACTGGATCCCGAAATTCTCGGATCGCGTCATCTTTACGCTGGCACCGATGATCGCCTTCACTTCGCTGCTGCTGGCCTTCGCCATTGTGCCGGTCAGCCCGAACTGGGTGGTCGCTGACCTTAACATCGGGATCTTGTTCTTCCTGATGATGGCCGGTCTGGCGGTGTACGCGGTGCTGTTTGCCGGTTGGTCGAGCAACAACAAATACTCGCTGCTCGGCGCAATGCGTGCGTCTGCGCAGACCCTGAGCTATGAAGTGTTCCTCGGACTTTCCCTGATGGGCGTGGTGGCGCAGGCCGGTTCATTTAACATGACCGACATCGTCAATAACCAGGCTGATATCTGGAACGTTATTCCGCAATTCTTTGGTTTTGTCACCTTTGCTATCGCGGGCGTCGCGGTCTGTCACCGTCACCCGTTTGACCAGCCGGAAGCCGAGCAGGAACTGGCCGATGGTTACCACATTGAATATTCCGGGATGAAATTCGGCCTGTTCTTCGTGGGGGAGTACATCGGTATCGTCACCATTTCTGCGCTGATGGTTACCCTGTTCTTCGGTGGCTGGCATGGTCCGTTCTTACCGCCATTCGTCTGGTTCGCGCTGAAAACCGCGTTCTTTATGATGATGTTCATTTTGATTCGTGCGTCGTTACCGCGTCCTCGTTATGACCAGGTAATGTCCTTCGGCTGGAAAGTTTGTCTGCCGCTGACGCTCGTCAATTTGCTGGTAACGGCGGCTGTCATTCTGTGGCAGGCGCAATAAGGGACACAAAGACCATGACCTTAAAAGAATTACTTGTAGGCGCAGGCACCCAGCTTCGTAGTATCTGGATGATCGGCCTGCATGCGTTCGCCAAACGCGAAACGCAGATGTACCCGGAAGAGCCGGTCTATCTACCGCCCCGTTTTCGTGGTCGTATCGTACTGACACGCGACCCGGACGGCGAAGAGCGCTGCGTTGCCTGTAACCTGTGTGCGGTAGCCTGTCCGGTCGGCTGTATCTCTCTGCAAAAAGCAGAGACTAAAGATGGTCGCTGGTATCCGGAGTTTTTCCGCATCAACTTCTCACGCTGCATTTTCTGCGGTATGTGCGAAGAAGCCTGTCCGACAACGGCTATTCAGCTTACTCCAGATTTCGAACTGGGTGAGTATAAGCGCCAGGATCTGGTTTACGAGAAAGAGGATCTGCTGATCTCCGGTCCGGGTAAATATCCGGAATATAACTTCTACCGGATGGCAGGTATGGCAATCGACGGCAAAGATAAGGGCGAAGCAGAGAACGAAGCCAAGCCTATCGACGTCAAGAGCCTGTTACCGTAAGGAGAGGGGCAATGGAGTTCGCTTTTTATATCTGTGGCCTGATAGCCATTCTCGCAACCTTGCGGGTCATCACTCACACCAATCCGGTACACGCACTGCTGTACCTGATTATTTCGCTGCTGGCGATTTCTGGGGTGTTTTTCTCGCTGGGCGCTTACTTTGCCGGTGCGCTGGAAATTATCGTGTACGCGGGCGCCATTATGGTGCTGTTCGTGTTCGTGGTCATGATGCTCAACCTGGGCGGTGCTGAAATCGAACAGGAACGTCAGTGGCTGAGACCGCAGGTGTGGATTGGTCCGGCGATTCTGTCGGCCATCATGCTGGCGGTGATTGTCTACGCGATTCTTGGCGTTAACGATCAGGGCATCGACGGGACACCAATTAGCGCGAAAGCGGTCGGTATCTCGCTGTTCGGACCTTATGTCCTGGCGGTTGAGCTGGCGTCAATGCTGCTGCTGGCGGGTCTGGTTGTGGCCTTCCACGTCGGTCGCGAAGAGCGTTCTGGCGAAGTGCTGAGCAACCGCACGGATGACCGCGCGAAAAGAAAAACGGAGGAGCACGCATGATCCCCTTACAACATGGACTGATCCTCGCGGCTGTCTTATTCGTACTGGGCTTAACCGGTCTGGTTATCCGCCGCAATCTGCTGTTTATGCTGATTGGGCTGGAAATCATGATTAACGCCTCTGCGCTGGCCTTTGTGGTCGCCGGAAGCTACTGGGGCCAGACCGATGGTCAGGTGATGTACATTCTCGCCATCAGCCTTGCGGCTGCGGAAGCGAGCATTGGACTTGCGCTGTTGCTGCAACTTCATCGCCGCCGCCAGAACCTGAACATCGATTCAGTAAGTGAGATGCGTGGATGAACATGCTTGCCTTAACCATTATTCTGCCATTTCTTGGCTTTGTATTACTGGCGTTCTCTCGTGGTCGTTGGTCAGAAAATCTGTCCGCTACCGTGGGCGTCGGGTCGATTGGCCTGGCGGCGCTGGTCACTGCATTTATTGGCGTCGATTTCTTCGCTAACGGTAAACAGGCATTTAGCGTTCCGCTGTGGACGTGGATGTCTGTTGGCGACTTTAACATCGGTTTTAATCTGGTGCTGGACGGCTTGTCGCTGACCATGCTCTCAGTAGTAACCGGCGTTGGTTTCCTGATTCACATGTTCGCTTCCTGGTACATGCGCGGGGAAGAGGGGTACTCCCGTTTCTTCGCCTATACCAACCTGTTTATCGCCAGCATGGTGATTCTGGTACTGGCGGATAACCTGCTGCTGATGTATCTCGGCTGGGAAGGCGTGGGCCTGTGCTCCTATCTGCTGATCGGTTTCTACTATACCGATCCGAAGAATGGCGCAGCGGCAATGAAAGCCTTCGTGGTAACCCGTGTCGGCGACGTATTTCTGGCGTTCGCGCTGTTCATTCTCTACAACGAGCTGGGCACGCTGAACTTCCGCGAAATGGTTGAACTGGCACCGGCGCACTTTGCCGCGGGCAATGACATGCTGATGTGGGCAACCCTGATGCTGCTGGGCGGTGCGGTCGGTAAATCGGCGCAGTTGCCGTTGCAGACGTGGCTTGCTGATGCGATGGCTGGCCCAACGCCTGTCTCCGCGCTGATCCACGCCGCAACGATGGTTACTGCCGGTGTCTACCTGATTGCGCGTACCCACGGCCTGTTCCTGCTGACGCCGGAAATCCTGCATCTGGTGGGGATTATCGGGGCGATCACGCTGGTTCTGGCAGGCTTCGCCGCACTGGTACAAACCGACATCAAACGCGTTCTCGCGTATTCCACCATGAGCCAGATTGGCTACATGTTCCTGGCGCTTGGCGTTCAGGCCTGGGATGCGGCGATTTTCCACCTGATGACGCACGCCTTCTTTAAAGCGCTGTTGTTCCTGGCATCGGGTTCGGTGATCTTGGCCTGCCACCACGAACAGAACATCTTCAAAATGGGTGGCTTGCGTAAGTCAATCCCACTGGTTTATCTCAGCTTCCTGGTTGGCGGCGCGGCGTTGTCGGCTTTGCCGCTGATTACCGCAGGCTTCTTCAGTAAGGATGAGATTCTGGCCGGTGCGATGGCGAACGGTCATATCAATCTGATGGTGGCAGGTCTGGTCGGTGCGTTTATGACCTCTCTGTACACCTTCCGTATGATTTTCATCGTGTTCCACGGTAAAGAACAAATTCACGCGCACGCAGGGAAGGGGATTACCCACCATCTGCCGCTGATTGTGCTGATGATCCTGTCCACCTTCGTTGGCGCGCTGATTGTGCCTCCGTTGCATGGCGTGCTTCCGGCAACCACCGAGCTGCCGCATGGTAGCGTGATGACGCTGGAAATTACCTCTGGCATCGTCGCGATTGCGGGGATCCTGATTGCAGCATGGCTGTGGCTGGGTAAACGTACGCTTGTGACCTCGATTGCCAACAGTGCGCCGGGCCGTCTGCTGGGCACCTGGTGGTATAACGCCTGGGGCTTTGACTGGCTGTACGACAAAGTGTTCGTCAAGCCGTTCCTTGGCGTTGCCTGGCTGCTGAAACGCGACCCGATGAACGCAATGATGAACATTCCGGCGATCCTCTCCCGCTTTGCAGGCAAAGGTCTGCTGCTCAGTGAGAACGGGTATCTGCGCTGGTATGTCGCGTCAATGAGCATCGGTGCGGTTGTCGTGCTGGCACTGCTGATGGTACTGCGTTGAGTTTGTTGGCCGGATGAACGACTGCCGGATGGCGCTGTGCTTATCCGGCCTACAAACCCAAAAATAATTTTTAGAATTCGTTGAAAATCTGTTCCTGAAGTACAGGCGTCATCGGCGAAGTCAGACCGAATACCGCCAGCGCAGAGCAACCGGAGCGTACTGAAGTACGTGAGGATTGCGAGCACTGCCGGGATTTGGGCTGACGAGTGAGATAGCCTGAGCAGGAATAAATATAAGGGACATACTTAGCTATGTTATTACCTTGGTTGATATTAATCCCCTTTATCGGTGGTTTCCTGTGCTGGCAGACCGAACGCTTTGGCGTGAAGGTACCGCGCTGGATCGCGCTGATTACCATGGGACTGACGCTGGCGCTTGGCCTACAATTGTGGTTGCAGGGCGGTTATTCACTGACGCAATCCGCTGGTATTCCGCAGTGGCAGTCTGAGTTCGTCATGCCGTGGATCCCGCGCTTTGGCATCTCTATTCATTTAGCTATCGACGGTCTGTCGCTGCTGATGGTGGTGCTGACCGGTCTGCTCGGTGTTCTGGCGGTACTGTGTTCCTGGAATGAAATTGAAAAGTACCAGGGCTTCTTCCACCTGAACCTGATGTGGATCCTCGGCGGCGTGATCGGCGTGTTCCTGGCCATCGACATGTTCCTGTTCTTCTTCTTCTGGGAAATGATGCTGGTGCCGATGTACTTCCTGATCGCGCTGTGGGGGCATAAAGCGTCCGACGGTAAAACGCGTATCACGGCGGCCACCAAGTTCTTCATTTATACCCAGGCGAGTGGTCTGGTGATGTTGATTGCCATCCTGGCGCTGGTATTTGTGCACTATAAAGCCACCGGTGTCTGGACCTTCAACTATGAAGAACTGCTGAACACACCGATGTCCCACGGCGTGGAATATCTGCTGATGCTGGGCTTCTTCATCGCCTTTGCGGTGAAAATGCCGGTGGTTCCGCTGCACGGCTGGTTGCCGGATGCGCACTCCCAGGCACCGACCGCAGGTTCCGTTGACCTGGCGGGGATTTTGCTGAAAACCGCGGCCTACGGTCTGCTGCGCTTCTCCCTGCCGCTGTTCCCGAACGCGTCTGCGGAGTTCGCACCTATCGCTATGTGGCTGGGTGTTATCGGTATTTTCTACGGCGCGTGGATGGCCTTTAATCAGTACGATATCAAGCGTCTGATTGCCTACACCTCCGTCTCGCACATGGGCTTCGTGTTGATTGCTATCTACACCGGTAGCCAGCTGGCGTACCAGGGTGCGGTTATCCAGATGATTGCGCACGGTCTGTCTGCGGCCGGCCTGTTCATTCTGTGTGGTCAGCTGTACGAACGTCTGCACACGCGTGATATGCGTATGATGGGCGGCCTGTGGGGCAAAATGAAATGGTTGCCTGCGCTGTCGATGTTCTTCGCGGTCTGTACGCTGGGTATGCCGGGAACCGGTAACTTCGTTGGCGAATTTATGATTCTGTTCGGCAGCTACCAGGTGGTTCCGGTCATTACCGTGATCTCGACCTTCGGTCTGGTGTTTGCCTCTGTTTACTCGCTGGCGATGCTGCATCGCGCTTACTTTGGTAAAGCGAAAAGCCAGATTGCCAGTGTTGAACTGCCAGGGATGTCGCTGCGTGAGCTGTTTATCATCCTGTTGCTGGTCGTGCTTCTGGTACTGCTTGGCTTCTATCCGCAGCCGATTCTGGATACCTCGCATTCTGCGATGAGCAACATCCAGCAGTGGTTTGTTAATTCCGTTACTACTACAAGGCCGTAAATCGCCATGACAATAACTCCACAACACCTGATTGCGCTGCTACCGCTGCTGATCGTCGGCTTGACGGTGGTGGTTGTGATGCTCTCCATTGCGTGGCGACGCAATCACTTCCTCAATGCCACGCTGTCGGTCATTGGGCTTAACGCCGCGCTGGTTTCGCTCTGGTTTGTTGGCCAGGCAGGCGCCATGGACGTCACCCCGCTGATGCGGGTTGACGGTTTCGCGATGCTCTACACCGGGATGGTCCTGCTGGCGAGCCTTGCTACTTGTACCTTTGCCTACCCATGGCTGGAAGGCTATGACGACAACCGGGAAGAGTTCTACCTGCTGGTGCTGATTGCCGCGCTGGGCGGGATTCTGCTGGCTAACGCTAACCATCTGGCGGCGTTGTTCCTCGGTATCGAACTGATCTCTCTGCCGCTGTTTGGTCTGGTGGGCTATGCGTTTCGTCAGAAACGCTCGCTGGAAGCCAGTATCAAATACACCATTCTGTCTGCCGCAGCGTCTTCATTCCTGCTGTTCGGTATGGCGCTGGTGTACGCGCAGTCCGGCAACCTGTCGTTCGTGGCACTCGGTAAGAGCCTCGGCGACGGTATGCTGAACGAACCGCTGCTGCTGGCAGGCTTCGGGATGATGATCGTCGGTCTGGGCTTTAAGCTCTCTCTGGTGCCGTTCCACCTGTGGACGCCAGACGTCTACCAGGGTGCTCCGGCTCCGGTGTCCACCTTCCTGGCGACGGCGAGCAAAATCGCTATCTTCGGCGTGGTAATGCGTCTGTTCCTGTACGCGCCGGTTGGCGACAGTGAAGCGGTACGTATTGTGCTGGGCGTGATTGCCTTTGCCTCTATCATCTTCGGTAACCTGATGGCGCTGAGCCAGACCAACATCAAGCGTCTGCTTGGTTATTCGTCTATCTCTCACCTTGGCTACCTGCTGGTGGCGCTGATTGCCCTGCAAAGTGGCGAGATGTCGATGGAAGCAGTAGGCGTGTACCTGGCTGGTTATCTGTTCAGCAGCCTCGGCGCGTTCGGTGTGGTCAGCCTGATGTCCAGCCCGTATCGTGGTCCGGATGCGGATTCACTTTTCTCCTACCGCGGTCTGTTCTGGCATCGTCCGATCCTCGCGGCTGTGATGACGGTGATGATGCTGTCTCTGGCGGGTATCCCGATGACGCTGGGCTTTATCGGTAAGTTCTACGTACTGGCCGTCGGTGTGCAGGCTAACCTGTGGTGGCTGGTTGCCGCCGTGGTGGTCGGTTCCGCGATTGGTTTGTACTACTACCTGCGCGTTGCCGTGAGCTTGTACCTGAGCGCACCGCAGCAGTTGAACCGTGATGCACCGTCTAACTGGCAGTACAGCGCGGGCGGTATCGTGGTGCTGATCTCTGCGCTGCTGGTGCTGGTGCTGGGTATCTACCCGCAACCGCTGATCAGCATCGTGCAGTTAGCGACGCCGCTGATGTAAACGATACGCTAAAACGAAAAAACCCGCCGCGGCGGGTTTTTTTATGTGCTGAGTTCAGTCAGGCTGAAATCTGGCGGCTCACCAGTGGCCCATTAATGTCTTTCGCCGCGCGCTCCATCACTTCCTGGATTACGGAAGACAGCTCGTTGATCTCGAATTTCGCCACGTAGCCATCGGCCTTCACTCTGCGCACGTGATCTTCATTGGCGCTGCCGGAAAGGGACGAGTGGATGACGACCGGGATCTTCTTCAGGCGTTCATCGGTCTTAATCTTGCGGGTCAGCGTAAAGCCGTCCATCTCCGGCATTTCCAGGTCGGTAAGCACTAGCGCAATTTTCTCGCTGATGGGCTTGCCTTCCGCCTGCGCTTCCAGGGACAGCTGCTGAATTTTTTCCCACGCGTCTTTGCCGGTGACATGCATCTGGTGCGGAATGTTCATGGCGTTAAGCCCTTTTTCCAGCATCGCACGGGCGACCTTGGAGTCTTCTGCCACAATCGCCACAGCACCTGGGGTAATATTGAATTTACTGGTCTCCAGGTGGGTGGCGCGCAGATCGTGGTTTGACGGCACAATGTCATACAGGATCTGTTCGACGTCGAGTACCAGCGCCAGGTTGTTGGTTTCTTTGTTGTCATCCAGACAGGCGATGCTGGTGATATAGCGACCGTTGACGGCTTTCTCGGCGGTATGCACTTGCTGCCAGTCCAGGCGCATAATGTTTTCCACTGACTCTACCGCAAACGCCTGTACGCTACGGGCGTATTCGGTGATCAGCAGGATGTTCAGTCCGGTCTCAGGCTTGCATCCGGCAACGGCGGGTAGGTCGATCACCGGGATCACCTGATCGCGAATGTTCACCATGCCCAGCAATGGGGCTTTCATGCCCGCCGGACGCGTAAATGCGGGCATGGGGACAATTTCGCGCAGCTTAAATACGTTGATACCAAACAGCTCTGATTTCTGCTCATCCAGCGATGTGCCGAGGCGAAACAGCAGCAGTTCAAAGCGGTTAGACAGGGTTAGGTTTGTCCTGTCATCAATGTCTTTCTGAATATTATTCATCCTGTCCTCAGTGTGAACGCCAGCCTTTTCACTGTTATCGGCACTGAGGCGGAAAAATAGAGCGTTAAACCGTGAAAACGGCGAAATCGTGCGCCAGTTCGGTGTCCGCAAACAGCGCCCGGCACTCTTCGAGCAAACGTTGGCAGCCTTTTTCATCATAACGCGAGCTGACGTGAGTCATAATCAATCGGCCCGCACCTGCCTCCCGTGCCAGCATCGCAGCCTGGCGGGTGGAGCTGTGTCCCCGACTGTTGGCCTTTTCTTCCATCGAGGCGTCCAGCGTGGTCTCATGTACCATCACATCCACCCCTTTTGCCAGTTCGAGGGCGGAGGCGCACGGCGCGGTATCGCCAAATATCGCCACGGATTTGCCCGGAATCGCCGGGGCGAGAAAATCAGCACCGTTAAGGGAACGACCATCTTCCAGCACGACGGTTTTACCGGCTTTGAGATCCTGGAACCACGGCCCTGGCTTAACGCCCGCTGCCTTCAGCGCGCTGGCGTCAAGCGCACCGGGTTTGTCATGTTCTTCAACGCGAAAACCGTAGCATTCGAGCGGATGCGCCAGCGCGAAAGCCGTTACTTTACGCAGACCGTCGTCGAGAATTTCTCCGGCGGTAATTTCCACAATCTCCAGCGGATAATCGGTCCAGGAGCCGCTCAGGCGTAATGCAGTCTCGGTAAATTCACGTAACCCTTTTGGCCCGTACAGCGTCAACGGCTGGACGTTTCCGGCCATCGAGCGGCTGCACAGCAGTCCCGGCAGGCCAAAAAGGTGATCGCCGTGCAAATGGCTGATAAAAATACGATCGAGTTTTCCCGGATTGAATGGCGTGGTCAGCATCTGGTGCTGCGTTCCTTCGCCGCAATCGAAAAGCCACAATCCCGCCTGAGTAGGGTGTTGCAGATTGAGTAATATTGCCGTTACATTGCGGGAGCGCGTGGGGACTCCCGCAGACGTGCCTAAAAAAATTAATTCCATCTTAGTATTACACTTTTCGCCATCAATAAGGCAGGGTGTTCAGGTTATCACAACCAAGGGGCAGACAATGATTCACTGGCAAGATCTCCACCATACAGAACTGACCGTCCAGCAACTGTATGCCATTCTTCAGCTGCGCTGTGCGGTGTTTGTTGTTGAGCAACAGTGTCCGTATCAGGATGTGGACGGCGATGACCTGACGGGTGAAAACCGACACCTTCTGGGATGGCATAATGATCGGCTGGTGGCGTATGCGAGGATTCTGAAAAGCGACGACGATCTCGAACCGGTGGTTATCGGTCGGGTGATTGTCAGCGCTGCGTTACGCGGGGAAAAACTGGGGCAGCAGCTGATGACGCAGACGCTGGCATCCTGTGCTCAGCACTGGCCGCACAAGGCGTTGTATCTGGGCGCGCAGGCGCATCTGCAACCTTTCTACGCGCGCTTTGGTTTCGTTCCGGTGACGGATATCTATGATGAAGATGGTATTCCACACATCGGCATGGCGCGTGAGGGACATCAAGCGTAAACAGCTCAGGTCGTCTATAGTTAGCGGGTACGTAAATAGAAAGGGAGAAAATAATGTCTTTTCATTCTTATGAATCACGTATTGATGATGACCTGGAATTACTCAGCGAAACGCTGGAAGAAGTGCTGCGCTCGTCGGGCGATCCTGCCGACCAGAAGTACCTGGAGTTAAAAGCGAAAGCCGAACAGGCGTTAGAAGAGGTGAGAAATCGCGTCAGCCACGCTTCGGACAGCTATTATTATCGCGCGAAAAAGGCCGTTTGCCGGGCAGATGACTATGTGCATGATAAACCGTGGCGCGGGATCGGCGTGGGTGCAACGGTCGGTTTAGTGATGGGTTTATTGTTAGCACGGCGATAAATTCGACACCTTCATCGCATTTGTCAGTACTCCCTAAACGGGGGTACTGCTTTTTCTCGTCAGTACCCCGTATAATGAGAGGTTTTTAACAGGGAGAGGTCTGCGTGCATTCAATTACTACTGCGCTGGAAAATCTGATGCGCCTTTTGACGCAAGAGATACCGGCAGCACCTGGCATTCGTATTTACGACATCCCTTTCCCTCTGAATGATGCTTTCGACGCTTTGGGCTGGCTGGCCAGTCAACCCGTCTGGCCGCAGTTTTATTGGCAACAGCGTAACGGTGATGAAGAAGCCGCCGTGCTGGGTGCCGTGGCCACGTTTTCCTCTCTGGCCGTCGCTCAGCAGTTTTTACACCAGCATGAAGACCATCCTGAACTGCGCATCTGGGGCCTGAATGCGTTTGAACCCCAGCGCGGTAATTTACTGCTACCTCGCCTGGAATGGCGGCGTTGCGCAGGCGTGGCAACCTTACGGTTACACCTGTATAGCGACGTGTCGCTGCAAGACGATGCCGTGCACGCGCGCGCCTTCCTTTCAACGCTTGCCAACGTGAAGCCGCTTCCCGCACTGCGCCTGAATTTAACCGCTGAGCAGCACTGGCCGGATAAAGCGGGCTGGACGCGCCTGATTGAACTGGCCACCCAAACCATTGCCGGGGAAGCGCTCGACAAAGTGGTGCTGGCGCGGGCAACCGACTTACAGTTCTCACAGCCGGTGAACGCCGCGTCGGTGATGGCCTCCAGTCGTCGCTTAAACCTTAACTGCTACCATTTCTTTATGGCGTTTTCCGCCGAGTGCGCTTTTTTGGGATCGTCTCCTGAACGTCTGTATCGGCGGCGTGACACGGCGCTGCGTACCGAAGCGCTGGCCGGAACTGTCGCTAATCATCCTGACGACCACCGGGCCTGGCAGCTCGGCGAGTGGCTGATGGAGGACGATAAAAACCAGCGTGAGAATATGCTGGTGGTGGAAGATATCTGTCAGCGACTGCAAAACTGTACGCAAACCCTCGACGTGCTGCCACCGCAGGTGCTCAGACTGCGCAAAGTGCAGCATCTGCGCCGCTGTATCTGGACTGCGCTGAATCAACCGGACGATACGCTTTGCCTGATGCAGCTCCAGCCGACCGCGGCAGTGGCGGGCATTCCGCGTGAACGGGCGCGCGCATTCATCCAGCATAATGAACCTTTTGAACGAGAATGGTATGCCGGCTCTGCGGGATATCTCTCCCTGCAGCAAAGTGAGTTTTGCGTGTCGCTACGTTCGGCGAAAATTAGCGGCAATGTGGTGCGCCTGTACGCTGGAGCCGGGATTGTACGCGGCTCCGATCCCGAACAAGAATGGCAGGAAATAGACAATAAAGCGGCGGGTTTACGTACTTTATTACAGATGGAAGCCTAATGAGTCACACATTATCGACTCATATCAAAAATCCATTTATTCGATTCTTTATACTGTGTCGCAATATTGATACCGGACAATCTTATGTCAGTAAGCGCATTTAACCGACGCTGGGCGGCGGTCATACTGGAAGCACTCACTCGCCACGGCGTCAGGCATGTTTGCATTGCGCCTGGCTCTCGTTCGACGCCATTGACGCTGGCCGCAGCGGAGAATTCTGCCTTTATCCACCATACCCACTTTGACGAGCGCGGGTTGGGGCATCTGGCCTTAGGTCTGGCCAAGGTCAGCCGGCAGCCGGTGGCGGTGATTGTGACCTCCGGTACGGCGGTAGCGAATTTGTATCCGGCGCTTATCGAAGCCGGTCTCACCGGTGAAAAACTGATTTTACTCACGGCGGACAGACCGCCTGAGCTTATCGACTGCGGGGCGAATCAGGCGATTCGTCAGCCGGGAATGTTTGCTTCTCATCCATCGCAAACGCTCTCTTTACCGCGTCCGACGCAGGACATTCCCGCCAGTTGGCTGGTTTCCACCCTCGATAATGCCATGGCTTCACTGCACAGCGGTGCGGTACACATTAACTGCCCGTTTGCGGAGCCGCTGTATGGCGAGATGGACGACACAGGCATTGAGTGGCAGCAGCGGCTGGGTGACTGGTGGCAGGATGATAAACCCTGGCTGCGCGAAGCGCGTCGGCTGGAAAGTGACAAACAGCGCGACTGGTTCTTCTGGCGGCAAAAGCGCGGCGTGGTGATTGCCGGGCGTATGACGGCGGAAGAGGGTAAGAAAGTTGCGCTGTGGGCGCAGACGTTAGGCTGGCCGCTGATTGGCGATGTGCTGTCGCAAACCGGACAGCCGCTGCCGTGTGCCGACCTGTGGTTGGGCAATGCGAAAGCGGTGACCGAATTACAGCAGGCACAGATTGTGGTGCAGTTGGGCAGCAGCCTGACCGGAAAACGTCTGTTGCAATGGCAGGCTACCTGTAACCCGCAAGAATACTGGATTGTCGACAATATCGAAGGACGGCTGGATCCCGCTCATCATCGTGGACGCAGGTTAGTCGCGAAGGTTAGCGACTGGCTGGATCTGCATCCGGCAGAGAAACGCCAGTCCTGGTGCGTCGATGTTCCACGCCTTGCGGAACAGGCGTGGCAGACGGTGGCAGCGCGTCGCGAGGCGTTTGGTGAAGCGCAGCTGGCGCACCGCATTCACGAGTATCTGCCTGAACAGGGCCAGCTGTTTGTCGGCAATAGTCTGGTGGTACGTCTGATTGACGCACTGTCTCAGCTTCCGGCAGGGTATCCGGTGTACAGCAATCGCGGGGCCAGCGGTATCGACGGTCTACTGTCAACCGCGGCAGGTGTACAGCGAGCCAGCGCGAAATCGACGCTGGCCATCGTCGGCGACTTATCGGCGCTGTATGATCTGAATGCGCTGGCCTTATTGCGCCAGGTCTCCGCACCGTTTGTCCTGATTGTGGTGAACAATAACGGCGGGCAGATTTTCTCCCTGCTGCCGACGCCGCAAAGTGAGCGTGAACGGTTCTATCTGATGCCGCAGAACGTCCATTTTGATCATGCGGCGGCGATGTTTAACCTCAAATATCACCGCCCGGAAAACTGGGAACAGCTGGAGCGCGCGCTGGCAGGAGCCTGGCGTACTCCGGCCGCCACGGTGATTGAGCTGGTGGTCAATGAGACTGACGGGGCGCAAACCCTGCAGCAGCTGCTGGCGCAGGTGAGTCATCTATGATCCTGCACGCGCAGGCGAACAAGGACCAGGCGGATGCCCCCTGGCTGGTTTTCCTGCACGGCTTCTCCGGCGATTGCCGGGAATGGCAGCCGGTCGGGGAGCAGTTTGCGGACTGTTCACGGCTGTATATTGATTTGCCCGGACACGGCGGTTCTGCGGATATTCACGTCAGCGGATTTGATGACGTCAGCGAACTGCTGCGTAATACTTTATTTAGTTACAACATACTTAGCTACTGGCTGGTGGGATATTCTCTTGGCGGCCGAGTGGCGATGATGGCGGCTTGCCAGGGGATGTCAGGGCTTTGCGGCCTGGTGGTCGAAGGCGGGCATCCGGGGCTGCAAAGTGAAGACGAGCGCGCGCAGCGTCGCCTGTCCGACGGTCGCTGGGCCGCACGTTTTCGCCACGAGCCGCTACGTGATGTTTTTAACGACTGGTACCAACAACCGGTTTTTGCCTCGCTAAGCCCTGCGCAACGGCAGGTGCTGGTTGAGCTGCGTAGCCAGAACAATGGCGTTACGCTTGCCGCTATGCTGGAGGCCACCTCGCTGGCGGGTCAACCCGATTTACGTGCGCCGCTCACCACGCGCACATTTCCGTTTTATTATTTATGTGGTGAACGTGACGATAAATTCCGCGCTCTGGCGACGGAAATGTCTGTACCGAACCATGTGATTCCTCACGCCGGACACAACGCGCATCGGGACAATCCCGCGGGCGTAGTAGACTGTCTGGCTCAGATTCTGCGTCGCTGACTAAAGGACATTTTATGATCTATCCTGATGAAACAATGCTTTACGCACCGGTAGAATGGCTCGATTGCTCTGAAGGCTATACCGACATTCGCTATGAAAAATCCACCGACGGTATCGCAAAAATCACCATCAATCGTCCGCAGGTACGCAATGCTTTCCGTCCTGTAACCGTCAAAGAGATGATTCAGGCGATGTCTGATGCGCGCTATGACGACAATATCGGCGTGATTATCCTGACCGGCGCAGGCGACAAAGCATTCTGCGCGGGCGGCGATCAGAAAGTACGCGGCGACTACGGCGGATACCAGGATGACTCCGGTGTACATCACCTGAACGTGCTGGACTTCCAGCGTCAGATCCGTACCTGTCCGAAGCCGGTTGTGGCGATGGTTGCGGGTTATTCCATCGGTGGTGGCCATGTGCTGCACATGATGTGTGACCTGACTATCGCGGCTGAAAACGCCATCTTTGGTCAGACAGGCCCGAAAGTGGGGTCCTTTGACGGCGGTTGGGGTGCGTCTTATATGGCCCGTATCGTTGGTCAGAAGAAAGCGCGTGAAATCTGGTTCCTGTGTCGTCAATACGATGCGAAACAGGCACTGGATATGGGCCTGGTCAACACCGTGGTTCCGCTGGCAGATCTGGAAAAAGAGACCGTGCGCTGGTGTCGTGAAATGCTGCAAAACAGCCCAATGGCGCTGCGCTGCCTGAAAGCAGCGCTGAACGCCGACTGCGATGGTCAGGCGGGGCTGCAGGAGCTGGCCGGTAACGCCACCATGCTGTTCTACATGACGGAAGAAGGTCAGGAAGGCCGTAATGCGTTCAACCAGAAACGTCAGCCTGACTTCAGCAAATTCAAACGGAATCCGTAATGCGTAGCGCGCAGGTATACCGCTGGCAGATCCCCATGGACGCGGGGGTGATTTTGCGTGACAGGCGGTTAAAAACGCGTGATGGGCTGTACGTGTGTCTTCGTGACGGCGAGCGTGAAGGGTGGGGAGAGATCTCCCCCTTGCCGGGCTTCAGCCAGGAAACCTGGGAAGAGGCGCAAACGGCTCTGTTGGCCTGGGTAAACGGCTGGCTGCAGGGGGAAACCTCTTTACCACAGCTGCCTTCGGTGGCCTTTGGTGCTAGCTGCGCACTCGCCGAGCTTGACGGGACATTGCCGGAGGCGGCGAATTATCGCGCCGCGCCATTGTGTACCGGCGACCCTGACGATCTGGTGCTGCAACTGGCGGACATGCCGGGCGAAAAAGTCGCGAAGATCAAAGTTGGCCTGTATGAAGCTGTACGTGACGGCATGGTGGCCAACCTGCTGCTGGAGGCGATCCCCGATCTGCATTTACGTCTTGATGCTAACCGTGCCTGGACGCCACTGAAGGCGCAGCAGTTTGCGAAGTACGTCAATCCGGATTATCGCGGGCGCATTGCCTTCCTCGAAGAGCCGTGCAAAACCCGTGATGATTCTCGCGCCTTTGCGCGGGAAACCGGGATTGCCATTGCCTGGGATGAAAGCCTGCGTGAAGCCGACTTTACCTTTATGGCGGAAGAAGGCGTGAGTGCGGTGATCATCAAGCCTACGCTCACCGGTAGTCTGGATAAGGTTCGCGAGCAGGTTGCAGCCGCGCATGCGCTCGGACTCACTGCGGTAATCAGTTCGTCTATTGAGTCAAGCCTGGGGTTAACCCAACTGGCGCGGATTGCCGCCTGGCTGACGCCGCAGACCATACCGGGTCTGGACACGCTGAGCCTGATGCAGTGCCAGCAGGTTCGCAGCTGGCCCGGCAGTGTGCTGCCATGTATTAACGTGGATGCGCTGGAACGACTGCTATGACCGTGCAGGACATGCCCGATGTCACAAGCATATCGGGTCTGGTGACGGCGTTTACCGACTGGCCGTGGCGTCACTGGCGGCAAGTTCGGGCAGAGGCGCCAGCGTTACGCCTCAATGATGAGGTGCTGAACTGGCGCGAGCTCTGTACGCGCGTCGACGCGCTGGCCACGGGGTTTGCCGCTCAGGGGGTGAAAGAGGGCGACGGCGTGCTGCTGCGTGCCTGGAATCACCCTTCGTCTGCGCTTGCCTGGCTGGCATTGTTACAGTGCGGGGCGCGGGTGTTACCGGTGAACCCGCAGCTGCCGCAGCCTCTGCTGGATGCGTTGCTCCCTGATTTAACGCTGCGTTTTGCGCTGGATCTGCAAAGCAATGACCCCTTTTCGGGGCTGATGCCGCTGCAGATCCAGCAACTGTCTGGCGAGCATGCAGCCGACTGGATGCCTCTGCGATTGAGTTCAATGACACTCACATCCGGTTCAACCGGGTTGCCTAAGGCAGCGGTGCATACCTGTCAGGCACATTTGGCGAGTGCGCAGGGGGTGCTGTCATTAATGCCGTTTGGCACAGAGGATGACTGGCTGCTCTCGCTACCGCTGTTTCATGTTTCCGGTCAGGGTATTTTGTGGCGCTGGTTATTGGCTGGTGCGCGCATGACCGTGCGTGACAAGCAACCGCTGGAACAGATGCTGGCGGGCTGCACTCATGCCTCGCTGGTACCGACGCAGCTTTGGCGATTGCTGGTAAACAACGCACCGATCACGTTGAAAGCGGTACTGCTGGGGGGCGCGGCCATTCCGGTTGAGCTGACCGAGCAGGCGCGTGAGCAGGGGATTCGCTGCTGGTGCGGTTACGGGCTGACGGAGTTTGCTTCCACGGTTTGCGCGAAAGAGGCCGATGGCCTGGGCGATGTCGGCTCTGCCTTGCCGGGCAGAGAGGTCAGGATCGTGGATGATGAAGTCTGGCTGCGCGCTGCCAGCATGGCGTCAGGTTACTGGCGCAACGGGCAGCTTATTCCGCTGGTTAATGACGAAGGCTGGTTTGCTACCCGCGATCGCGGGGTGTTAAACGACGGTAAGCTCACGATTGTCGGTCGCATGGACAACCTGTTCTTTAGCGGCGGGGAAGGTATTCAGCCGGAAGAGGTGGAACGCGTGATCGCCGCCCATCCGCACGTGCTGCAAGCCTTTGTTGTTCCGCTGGAAGACCATGAGTTTGGCCATCGTCCGGTGGCGGTCGTTGAATACGATACCCGTGCGGATGACGCCAATCTTGCTGAATGGGTTAAAGATAAACTGGCCCGTTTTCAACAACCGGTACGCTGGCTGGAATTACCGCCAGAGCTGAAAAGTGGCGGTATTAAGGTTTCTCGCCGCGCATTGCTGGACTGGGTCCGAGAAAAATCGTCATAAGCCCTGCCATAATGCACAGCACGCCGATGAGCGCCCGCCATGAAAATGAACCCTGCCAGCCAGGTAAGAACATTGAGGCGAGCCACACCAGCACGTAGCTGAGACTGAGCAGGGCGTAGGCCTTGCTCAGTGCCAGTCGGTGCAGGGCCTGGTGCCAGCAGATAACCGACAGTAAATATCCCGCCAGTCCCGCGTACAGCGTTAACGTCCCGACGCTTGCGGAAAATATCGCTTCCATAAATCGCAACGGATGCAGTATCGGCGGCAGATTGTCCATCGCGTAGCCGAGACTCAACTGAGCCAGCGAAGTAATCATGACGCTGCATAGCCCCCAGAATATCCCCATTACACCGCGCTCCCGAGAATAAAAATACCGGTGATAATCAGCCCCACGCCCAGCCAATGGCGCTTTGTGACGGGCTCTCGCCAGATTTTCCAGGCTGCCAGCGTGACCCAGACAAAGTTAAGGCTCAGCATCGGATAGGCCAGCCCAACCGGAATATTCTGCAACACTGCCAGCCATAACAGCATCGCCAGACCGAGGCTTGCCAGAGCCAGACTCATCCACCACGCAATGTGGCGTTTGCGCGCGCGGATGGCCACCGGGCGGGTGGCCTGCTTCTGGCACAGTTGCCCACCTACGCTGAGCAGACTGGCGAGGACTAACGCCAGCCAGATCATTGGGGCCGGTACTGAATCAAGACCAGACGCCCCTGATTATCAACGTAATCCGCAGGGGGAATGGCAAGTTGAGTTATATCCTGATCCTTCGAAATCGACAGCACCAGCGTAATAGTAACCTCCTGGCGATGTTGGGCTAACCAGTCGGGAAAGCCAGTCTGACTGACAAAGCGACCCTGGGCATCGGGATAATTCAGGCCATATTTTAGCTCGCCCATTTGCCCGTACAGGATGATGTCATCGCGTTTCAGGCTCCAGGCCAGACCTGCGGCGACGCCAACGTTGTCCGCAAGCACGTAGCGACTCGGTTGTAACACCTCTTTGGTCATCTCAACAAAAAACTGCGGTTGTTTCGCTTCCATGACCCTGTCGGGTATCGCGTATCCAAACAACAGCACCAGCCCCAATGGGCAGAATGCGGCATATTTCCAGGTTTTTTGGCTATTGGTCAGCGTATACCAGCCAAAAAAAGTCCAGATAAGAAAGATGCCCCACGAATAAAAAACCTTATAGGTTTCGATATGCGTCCAGACCGGGGTCTTGAGCGGACCCAGTGTGGAAACGACAAAAGTGGCGATAATACCTGTCACTCCAAACAGGATATTGATCCTGCCATTGACGCGCAGGACGCCAGATCCTCTCTCCGCCGCCTGCACACCGAAACGCGCGATGAGGAGAGCCAGCGGCGCGAAGCAGGAAAGAATATAGGTGGGGAGTTTTCCTTTAGCGATGCTGAAAAACACAATCGGCATGATAATCCAGCCCAATAGGTACAGCGCACCTCGCGGGATATCCCGCTCATTCCAGCCTGTTCGCAGCGCGCCAGGCAGAAGACCAAGCCAGGGCAAACAGCCTGCGATAAGGACGGGCAGGTAGTACCAGAACGGAGCTTTATGCTGGGCATCCGCCAGTGCGAAACGCTGAATATGTTCGACCCAGAAAAAGTAATGCCAGAAGTCAGGTTCGCGTTGTGCAATGGTTATTCCCCACGGCAACACAATGGTAATGCAACCGACCACCGCCAGCAGACCGTAGAGAAAGAGATCTTTCCATCGTTTTTGTACTAATACCCACGGCAGTACGCTGAGAACCGGGACTGCCAGTGCGAGAAAACCTTTGGTCATCACCCCCATGCCGCAGGCCAGTCCCAACAGCAAAAAGGCGATAATTTTGCCGGTTTTAGTGGTGGCCTGCATGCCTTGCCAAAAACAGCACATGCCCGCCATCAGCCACAGGGCGATGATAGGATCGAGAACTGCGTAGGTGCCGATGCTGTAAACGGAAAAAAACGTTAAGAAAATTACTGAGGAGAGTATGGCGGTGCGTTTATCCTGCCAGAGTCGCATGGCAAGCCAGGCCACCAGTAGCGCGGTGAGTAGGGTGGCAAAAATAGCGCCCGCCCTGACGCCAAAATTGTTTGCACCAAATAACCACTGCCCGATACTGTTTAACCAGTATCCGGCAATCGGTTTTTCAAAATAGCGTAACCCGAGAAAGTGCGGGACTATCCAGTCGCCCGAGTTGAGCATTTCCCGGCTAATTTCCGCGTAGCGCGTTTCGTCAGGCTGCCACAGCAGGCGGCTATTGATGGGAACAATATAATACAGCGCAATAAAGGCGATAAACGCCACGGTATAACGTAGAGATTTCATCGTGACACACTCACCGGGTACTGACAGCCGAGCCATCCCTCTCTGCCGGGTATTTTGCCGCGAACGACCTGGCCTGTTGGTAGCGTAGTGATATCGTCTGGCAGGAGCTCACCAAGTGTGCAAAACGTAATGCCCGCATCAGCGGCTCGAGTCAGCAAGTCATCAAAATCGTGATGGCAGGCGATCCCTTCAACTTCCGCATGAATGGTGTACACCGGCGTTGCTGTGTTCATCAGCATGTGGGAGAGGATCCAGGCATTGAAGTCGACAGCCTGCACTTCCCGGCCAATCACTTCATCCCAGGTCGGTAAAGTGACGGGAATCTGCGGCGTGCCGGCTTTCCCCGTCGCAAGCAGCGGGCGAAATAGTGAAGAGCCCCGACAATCGCTGTTGTAGCGTAGGTTAAAGGCTTCTTTGGCGTGGACGACGCGTTCGTCAGCACGCCATCCGGCAGCGGCTGAGCAGGTGACAGGCTGTCCGGTGATGGCCTCAAGCACGGTAATACCTTGAGAAATATCATCAATCAGTTGTTTGTCATTCCAGGTGCCACTTCGCGCCTGCCAGGCATGGTGATCCCAGGCATGCAGGCCGGTTTCGTGAAACCGGGCGGCTTGCGCAATAATGGCGGCATTCGCGTGGCCTATTTCTTTTCCTGGCCACGCGGTGCCGGCCAGTAAAATATCCCACCCGTAGAGAGAGACTGCGTTTGAGCGCAGCATCTTCCACAAAAATTGCGGTTTCACCAGACGCCAGAGATGGCGTCCCATGTTGTCAGGTCCAACGCTAAAGAAAAAACTTGCCCGAACGTTATGTCGGTTTAATGTCTCCAGCAGGCGGGGCACGCCTTCGCGCGTCCCCCTGAAGGTATCGACATCAATGCGCAAGCCCACTTTGGTCATGATGTGTGTTCCGTGATATCCACGCTGCGTAAGAAGAAATCGAGCGTCTCTTCTACCGTTTCCCGCATGTCGATGGTCGGTTCCCAGTTCAGGCAGCGTCGGGCATTAACAATACTCGGTTTACGGTGCTCAACGTCCTGATAACCTTTGCCATAGTAGCTGCTGCTTTCAACGTCACGGAAGCCGGCGAACGGCGGAAAGTGCTGACGCAGTGGATGTTTTTCAAAGCAGCTCAGCAGCATTTCTGCCAGTTCCTGAATGCTGGCTTCGTTATCCGGGTTACCGATGTTGATAATCTCGCCGTCACAGCATCCACCGGCGTTTTCTATGATGCGGAACAGCGCCTCGATACCGTCGCGAATATCAGTAAAGCAACGCTTCTGCTTACCACCTTCAATCAGCTTAATCGGCGAACCTTCCACCAGATTGAGGATCAACTGAGTAATGGCGCGTGAGCTACCGATACGGGCAGCGTTCAGGCTGTCGAGACGTGGTCCCATCCAGTTAAATGGACGGAACAGCGTGAAGCGCAGTCCTTCTTTTTCGCCGTACGCCCAAATAACGCGATCCAGAAGCTGCTTAGAAACGGAATAGATCCAACGCGGCTTATTGACCGGGCCGACGGTAAGGTTTGAGCTGTCTTCATCAAAGACCTTATCGCTACACATGCCGTACACTTCGGACGTTGACGGGAAAATAATGCGTTTCTGGTATTTCACGCAGTAGCGAATGATTTTCAGGTTTTCTTCGAAATCGAGCTCAAAGACACGCAGCGGGTTGCGGGTGTATTCAATCGGCGTGGCAATCGCCACCAGCGGCAGCACGACGTCGCATTTTTTCACATGGTATTCAATCCATTCAGAATGAATACTGATATCGCCTTCAACAAAATGGAAGCGGGGGTGTGACAAAAAACGTCCAATCGCATCGCTGCCAATATCCAGCCCATAAACCTCGTAGTTTTCTTCTTGCAGCAGGCGTTCGGTCAGGTGGTTACCGATAAAACCGTTAACACCGAGGATCAGAACACGGGTACGACGTTTGCTGGCGGAAACCTGCTGGCCGTTCAGGCGAGACCCCACCACCAGACCCAGAACCTGCGCCAGCTGTGAACCTTGCATGGCAATGCCATCGCCCGCTTGCCCGGTAATGATTTCAAGTGCGCCATCGGCACAGGCTATTTGCAATGGCGATGCGCTTATCACGGTGCCCGGTTGTGCGCCGATGGTATTCGTACACGGGCGTGATGACCAGACGGTAAATTTTTGTGTTCCTGCATAGCTAAACGCGCCAGGCCAGGGATCGGAGACGGCACGTACCTGGTTATGCAGTTGCGTTGCGGGATTGTTCCAGTCGAGGAGGCTGTCATCCGGCGTGCGGCGACCAAAATAGGTTGCATCGGCTTCCTGCTGGTGGCGCTGCTGAAAGTCAGCCGTTTTGATAGCAGGCAGCGTTTGTTCCAGCATTTGGCGGGCCGTCTGGCACAGTTTATGATGCAACGTTAATGCCACGTCATCGGGTGAAATAGCCACACGCTGTTGTGCGACAATCTCCCCGGCATCTGCGCGTTTGACCATACGGTGAAGCGTGACGCCCGTTTCCGTTTCGCCATTGACCAGCACCCAGTTCAGCGGGGCGCGACCACGATATTTCGGCAGCAGCGAGCCGTGCAGGTTGAATGCGCCTACAGGTGCGAGGCGAAGAATCTCATCGCTGAGTAAATGGCGATAGTAGAACGAAAAAATGACCTCAGGGGCGAGCTGGCTGATGCGCTCAACCCACAATGGATGATTGACGTTGTCTGGGGCATAGACCGGGATCCCTGCGCTGGCCGCAAGCCGGGAAACAGAGCCAAAAAACGCATTTTCACCGGGATTATCGGTGTGTGTGAAAATAGCAGCGATGTCATAACCCGCATCCAGCAAAGCTTGAATTCCCTGACATCCCATATCGTGATAAGCAAATACGACGGCTTTCATGCGTGGTTTTCCTCGGTTGACTGCGTGGTGTGTGGACGAATAACGTGTTGAACAAAGTAGCGGGGGCGGGCGCGGACATCGTTATAGATGCGACCGATATATTCGCCGAGTAAACCCATACCAATGAACTGTGCGCCGATAAACGTAAACAGCACGGCAAACAGCATAAAGACCCCCTCAGCTGCCCACTGCGGACCCAGCGTCAGGCGAAGAACGACCAGCAGAACGGACAGGGTGAAACCCGTGGCGGCAATCATGCTGCCCAGCAGGCTCAGCATGCGCAGCGGTGTGGTGGTCAGGCAGGTCACCAGGTCATACATCAGGTTAATCAAACGCATAAAGCTGTACTTAGAGTCGCCAAATTCACGCTCTGCATGGTGCACCGGGATTTCCGTCGCGCGACGGGCAAAGATGTTGGCAAGAATGGGAATGAAGGTGCTGCGCTCCTGGCAATGCAGCATGGCATCAACGATATGACGGCGATAGGCGCGTAGCATGCAGCCATAATCCCCCATCGCTTTACCGGTGGTACGTTGAATCAAATGGTTGATCATCCTCGAGGCCGTCTTACGAAAGATGCTGTCTTGCCTGTTTTGGCGCACCGTTCCGACCACGTCAAAGCCCTGGTCTGCGGTGGCGACCAGCCGTGGGATCTCTTCTGGTGGGTTCTGCAAGTCTGCATCCAGCGTGATGACCAAATCACCGGTGACGTGGCTGAAACCGGCCATAATCGCCGAGTGCTGCCCGTAATTGCGATTCAGCAGAATAGAGACAATATGGCTGTTGTGGGCCTGTGAGGCATCCATCATCAACTGTGCGGAATTGTCGCTGCTGCCGTCATCGATCAGCAGGATTTCATAGTCTTTCCCCAGTTTTTCGCAGGCGGCACAGGTACGTCTGATTAACTCCGGCAGGCTTTCCTGTTCGTTAAAAACGGGAATGACTACCGAGACTTTTTTAATCGGTGTGGCTTCAAACATGGTCATTGTCCTGCTATCCGGCGAAGTGCCGTGATGACGCGCTGGGTATCGTCGGCGGTCATGTCGGGAAATAAAGGCAGTGAACAGATGCGGGCGCTATTCCATTCTGTGTTGGGGAGCGACAGGGTGGGGAAGCGTTCGCGATAATACTTTTGCGTGTGCGCCGCGCGAAAATGCAGACCGGTACCGATACCTTCAGCCTTCAGTGCTTCCATTAAGGCGTCCCGACTCAGGCCGCAGCGTGCCTCGTCAACACGAATAATAAACAGATGCCAGGCGTGACCGTGCGACCATTGCGGCAAGCTCAACGGCTGAAAAGGCGTATCTGCCAGCGCGTGCTGATAGTGGTGCGCAATTTCAGCGCGACGTGCATTTATTCGACCCAGTTTATCCAGTTGTGCCAGGGCGATGGCAGCATTGATATCGGTCAGGTTGTACTTGTACCCCGGGGTTATAACTTCCGCCTGCGGTGCACGACCAAAGGTTTGCCGGTCATAGGCATCCACGCACAGACCGTGGAATTTCAGACTACGCAGACGTTGCGCGAGCGCACTGTCGTCGGTCACGATCAGTCCACCTTCCGCGCAGGTAACATTTTTGATGGCGTGAAAGGAGAAAATCGCCGTACCGCGGGCGCCAACATGACGGCCTTTGTATAAGGTTCCCACCGCATGTGCGGCGTCTTCGATGACCGGGATGCCATAACGTTCGCCGATGGCGTAAATCGCATCAAGATCGGCAGGAGCGCCGGCGTAATGCACCGGAATAATTGCTTTGGTTCGTGGAGTGATGGCCGCTTCGATTTGTTCGGGAGTGACCATCAGCGTATCGCGGTCGACATCGATCATCACCGGCGTCGCACCCAACAGGACAATCATATTGATCGTGGAAACCCACGTCATCGACGGGGTGATCACCTCATCACCTGCGGCTACGTCCAGCGCCATCAGCGTGATGTGCATACCTGCTGTAGCTGAGCAGACGGCAACGGCATGTTGGTTTCCCGTCAGCCGACAGAATGCCTCTTCCAGTTGCTGATTTTTAGGGCCGGTGGTTATCCATCCTGAGTCCAGAACGGTTTTGACGGCGGCAAGCTCTTCAGTACCGAAGGCCGGGCGAGAGAAAGGCAAAAAGTCAGACATCATTATTCCTTCAAGCCATTAAACGCCATCGCATATTTATTAGGATGATAAATAGAGGTGTCGTTAATTATTTCATCAGGCTGCAAAGATTAATGATTGAAGGTTAATTTATCCTTAAGAGTTTAAGGTTGAGAAATAATGTGGAGTGTTTTGATTTTTGTGATTATCTATTTGAAAGTGAAATGTTTTTATATTTTATTTTTCGTCGCGAGCTACCGACATTACTCCATTTTATTAAAAAATTAAGCAATGCCGGTACACATACAGCCAATTTCATCGTGACAAAAATTACAGTAGTCCTTTCAGTTTTAACGTTTTTCGGGTGGCGACGTTTAAGTCGTAATGGGCGAGGTCCTGCGGTTTAACCCAGGCGAAGTCCTGAAACTCTTCGTTAATCTTCACCTCACGATTGGCTGAAACACAATCGAAGATCAGATAAATCATGTAGATCTCTTCCTGGCGACCATCAGCATAGGTTTTGGTGCGGATATCATCACTAAAGGTCCACGGAGTTATCTCTGTGAGCACCAACTGCTCGCCCAATTCTTCGCGCACTTCGCGACGCAAGGCCTCTTCGATACGCTCACCCGGCTCAACTCCTCCACCTGAAAGTGCCCATTGACCGGGGAACACGCCGCGATCGTCGGCCATTTTGCACAGTAAATAACACCCTTCATTTTGAATTAATGGGCAAACAATCGTTCTTTGACGCATAAGTCTGTTCCTTAGTGTGTCTGTCCAGTGAGTCCATCTTTCACTCATCTTACCTGTTACCAGACGCAGAAAAAATGCGTCCAGGCCGATTTAAAGGAGAAGCGGGATTAAATGAATGCGATAACAGAAAACACGCCTCAGGCCCTTGCTGCGGCGTAAGTTGGCCGTTAACTTAACCTTTGCTAAACATTCTGAGTAGTATTTAGTTACAATATGTTATTGCATCGCCTTTTTAGCTCATTGATTCCTCGCCATCAGGCAGTACAATCCAGCGGTTTTGGGGCTATGTTTAGTTTCTTGCTGGAAAGGATAGAAAATGAAAAAAAGTATTTTATTGGGCCTTGCTGGAATGCTGTTTGTTTCTGCGTCGGCAAACGCGGTAAGCATCAGCGGCCAGGCGGGTGAAGATTACACCAACCTTGGCTTCGGTTTCGGTACCGAGTCCTCCGGGCTGGCAGCCAGCGGCAACTGGATGCATAACGACGATGATGGTGATGTTGCCGGCGTCGGTCTTGGCCTGAATATCCCGATTGGTCCTCTGCTGGCCACCGTTGGCGGGAAAGGCGTTTATACCAACCCAAACGACGGCGATGAAGGCTATGCGGCGGCGGTTGGTGGTGGCTTGCAGTGGCCGATTGGCGACAGCTTCCGTCTGTTTGGCGAGTACTACTACTCTCCGGATTCGCTTTCCAGCGGTATTGATAGCTACGAAGAAGCCAATGCGGGCGCGCGTCTGACCATTATTCGCCCACTGAGTATCGAAGCCGGTTATCGCTACCTGAACCTGGCGGGTAAAGATGGCAACCGTGACAATGCGATTGCTGACGGCCCGTATGTTGGGGTTAACGCCAGCTTCTGATGTCCCTGGCGCGGCGTTCAGCTGCGCCTGTTTTTCCTTCTCTTACTCATTCTCTTTCCCTCCATCCTCCATGTTCCCTCGCCATTGCGTTATAGTGTTTTGATTGCATAAGCAGGAGAACACAATGTTAAACGTGGAGATGCTATCCACCGGGGATGAAGTGTTGCACGGCCAGATCGTCGACACCAATGCCGCCTGGCTGGCTGATTTTTTCTTCAATCAGGGATTACCGTTAACACGCCGCAACACGGTGGGCGACAATCTCGACGACCTGGTCGCCATTTTGCGCGAACGCAGCGAACATGCCGATGTATTGATTGTGAACGGTGGTTTAGGGCCAACCAGCGATGATTTGAGCGCGCTGGCTGCGGCAACGGCAAAAGGTGAAGAGCTGGTGCTGCACGAGGCATGGCTTGCTCAGATGGAGCATTACTTCCGCGAACGCGGTCGTTTTATGGCACCGAGCAACCGTAAGCAAGCTGAGTTACCTGCCAGCGCCGAGTTTATCAATAACCCAGTGGGTACCGCCTGCGGATTCGCCGTGAAGCTCAACCGCTGTTTGATGTTCTTTACGCCGGGCGTTCCGTCAGAGTTTAAAGTGATGATCGAGCATGAGATCCTACCGCGTCTGCGGGAGCGATTCTCACTCTCCCAACCCCCGCTATGCCTGCGACTAACCACCTTTGGCCGTTCTGAAAGCGAGCTGGCGCAAAGTTTGGATCCGCTGCCTTTGCCTGCCGGGGTCACGATGGGGTATCGCTCATCAATGCCGATTATCGAGTTGAAGCTTACCGGGCCGGATTCCCAACGTGAAGCGATGCTGGCGCTCTGGCCGGAGGTGAAGCGGGTTGCCGGGCAGAATATGATTTTTGAAGGCACGGAAGGGCTGCCCGCGCAAATTGCACGCACGTTACAGGAACGGCAATACAGCCTGACGCTCAGCGAACAGTTTACTGCGGGCCTGGTCGCCCTCCAGCTGTCTCGCGCCAACGCCCCGCTGTTGGCCAGTGAAGTGGTGCCCTCTCAGGAGGAAACGCTGGCGCAAACCGCGCACTGGATAACCGAGCGACGCGGCAATCATTACGCAGATTTGGCGTTGGCGGTATCGGGTTTCGAAAACGAACATATTAACTTTGCGCTGGCAACGTCTGAGGGCACGCATGCATTACGCGTACGACTTAGCGCTAATCGCTACAGCTTGCCGGTGCGTCAGGAAGTGTGCGCCATGATGGCTCTGAATATGCTGCGCCGTTGGCTTAACGATCAGGATATTGCCACCGAGCATGGCTGGATTGAAGTGGTTGAATCACTGACCGTATAGTTTGTTATTGCCTGATGGCGAAGATTTTGTAGGCCGGATAAGGCGTTTTACGCTGCCATCCGGCAGATGTTTTGCCCGATGGCATTTCGCTTATCGGCCTACAATTGGGATGTAGGCTTGGTTAGTTAGCCTAACGCCTGTGCCAGCAGGGTTATTGGATGCTCACAGCGCTTGCTGGTGGACATCTCAATCTGCCATTTGCAGGTTTCGCAGTCGGTAACGACGATATCGGCTCCGCTTTCTTCGATCTGGCGGAATAGCGGGGCGCCAATGGATTGCGAAGTGGGGTAGTTTTCCTTTTTAAAGCCGTAGGTCCCGGCGATGCCGCAGCATTGGGAATCCAGCACCGTCAGTTCCAGACCAGGAATTTGACGCAGCAGCTCCAGCGTGTAGAGCGTCCAGCCCATTTTCTCCATATGGCAGGGGGTGTGGTAGACCACCTTCAGTGGCAGTGTTTTTAGCGGCAGCGTTTGCCCGCCGTCCAGTTTGCGCCACAGCCAACGGGTGGCCAGCTCAATATGTTCACGCAGGCCCGTGTTGTCGACATCCAGCACTTCGGGATATTCATCGCGAAGCGCAAAGGTACAGGTTGATGAGGTGGCAAGCACCGGAATACCTTTTCCGTCAATGGCTTCTCTGAGCGAAGCCACGTTGCTGACCGCCTGCTTACGTGCCTTATCGGTAAAACCGTTGGCGATCAGCGGCACGCCGCAGCACTTCTCTTTACTCAGCAACTGTACGCCGGTCCCCATCGCATTCAGCACTTTAATCAGGTCTTTGCCAAGCTGTGGATGGTTATAGTTCACAAAGCAGCCGTGAAAAAAGGCGACCTGATCCTGATACTGCGCCTGCTGTGCGGCAACGCTGCGGTACCAGCGGCGGAAGGTACCAAAGGAGTATTTTGGCAGCGTCCGGCGATGATCGATTTTTAACGCGTAATCGAGCAGCTGACGCACGGGCTTCAGCGAGGTGGCGGTATTGACGATCGGCGCGAACGGTGTGGAAACGCTGCCCATCAAATCGGTATGGCTTAAGACAAAGTTGCGCAGCGACGGACGCGTGGTGTCATATTTGGCGCGCGCGCGCTGGATGATATCGCCAATTTTAACATCTGACGGACAGGCGACTTCGCAGCGTTTGCAGTTGATACAGTATTTCAGCGCATCATCGTATAACGCACCGTCTTTTAGACGCAGACGTTCCCCGTCCGGCCCGGCCTGTTTGGGGCCTGGGTAGCTCGGATTGACGCGGCTGACCGGGCAGGCAGTGGTGCACACAGTGCATTTGATACAACTTTCAAAACGTGTGTCGCTCATTGCTGGCCTCCTGCTCGTTTTGCAATATGATGTGCGGCATGTAAGGCGCTGACTGCGCACACACCGCCTCCGCAACCCTGGGCTATAGGGTCAAAACCGCCAAGCACCGACCCGATGGCAAACAGGTTCTCTACCGTTTTTCCCGCAAGCGTTGGGCGCAGGGTGTTATCAGTATTCACACCAAATTGTTGCCACGGTTGTGGGTCGAAGACGTCGCGCTGATACCACTGCGCACGGGTCTCTGTTTGCTGGACATCCAGGCCGAGGATCGGCTCGTGGACAGCCTCGCGTGTTGCCACCAGTCCGCTGCTGAAGAAACTGCCGCTGGCGAGCACGGCAAAACGTGGACGCAATGGAATATCAGCATGATTGCGGGTCCACACTTCACTTACCACACCGTCCTGACAGGTGATTTTTTTCACCTCGTCACCGGGCATCCACACGCCGCCCTGGCGTACAAACTGACGCTGTAATTGATTGTGCAGGCGCATGCCGAGAACAGAAGGCGGTAAGGTGGGTAACAGCATCAGCGAGCAGGGCAGACGCTCGTTGAGCCACTGCCAGAGCCGGGAATCGGCGAGACCGAAGCAGGCTGGCATAATAATCATGTCGCAAGTTTTTGCTATTGGCAGCAACGCGTCACAGAGCAGTGGCCATTTATCTTCGTTATCCAGCAGGCGTGCGATGTTAACCGCGCGAAACTCGGTGGGGTTGTCGCGCAGAACATCCAGTTCCGGCAGCTCGATTTCTGCGGTGTCGACGCTGAGGTTACGCTGGCTCAGCGAGGCCGCCGCGAGGTGTGCCTGAAAATCCAGTAACCCGCTGATGCCCACCACGCAGATACGCTGAGCAGACAGCGGCCAGACCGGTACTTCCGGCGAACTGAGCCAGGTTGAGCGCAAGGTCCCCAGCGGCGTTACGCGCTGATGTACCTGATGCACCTCGCCCTGCAACTGGGCACCGGATTCTTTCAACAGGGTTTGCGCCTGCTGCGCCAGTGACAGGACGTTTTGCGTACCGATAAGGCTATAAGGGTGCAAGGGGGCCTGAGTGCGCAGTGCGTTCAGGCCTGCCTCGATATCGCTCACCGGCTGTCCATCCGGCAGCGTGCTGAGTAAATCCAGCGAGCCGGAGGAAAAATGCAGGGCGCTTTGGCCACGGGTAACAATCGCGCAGCGTAACCCGCTTTTTTGCAGTTGCAGACCGCACAGCAGTCCGGCGAGACCGCCGCCGATAATGACGGTATCAAATTTCATCCTGGTGCTCCTTTTCCAGACCGCATAACCCCTGATACACCCAGCGCGTGAACTCGCTTTCGCGCAGTGCGTCTCCCCAGGCAATCGGCTGCACGCCTTTCCAGCGTTCGTTGAGAAACTCGGAGAGCTGGGTGATGGACTGCGCGGCGGTGGTAACATTAAAACGTTGCAGTAACCCTGCGGCGCGGCAAGCGCACAGTTCGCCCTGGCATGTCCCCATCCCGACGCGAGTACGGCGGCGCAAGTCCAGCAGGCTGTTGACGGTTAAATTTTCCACGGCGTATTGGACTTCGCCTGCGGTGACCGCCTCGCACTCGCAGACCAGGCTGCGATGCTGACGACCTTCGCTCAGCCAGACCGGGGTGCGATCGCCGTGACGGTAGACTGCCGAGCCGCGTAGCGGTGCGGGCAACGAGATCACGCGCTTAAGCGTGTGCTCGGTTGATTCCTGCGAACCTGGCAGCGCGACGTCCGCCGTGGTGCAAGGGCGAGTGTTGCCCAGCTTGCGGCAGACGGCGTCGGTGGCCCATTCAGCCATCAGGCGGTAGGTCATCAGTTTGCCGCCGGTAATGGTGATAAAGCCATCCAGACCGTCGCGTTCAGCATGATCGAACAACACAATGCCGCGGCTGACGTTACGACCGCTTGGATCATTGTCGCTGGCCACCAGCGGACGCACGCCGGAGTAGGCGCGCAAAATGCGCGTTTTCGCCATAATCGGCGCCAGCTTCTCCCCTTCACGCAGCAGGATATCCACCTCTTCAGCGGTGACGCGGTTGCTGTCGATATCATCGTAATCAATATGTTGCGAGGTGGTGCCGATCAGCGAGATAGTGTCGCCAGGCACCAGAATGTCGGCATCCGACGGTTTACGGCAGCGGTTGATGACATGCTGGTTAATGCGATGATCCATGATCAACAACGAACCTTTTGCCGGGAACATGCGGATGCTCAGATCGGCATATTCCGCGATCCGCTGGCCCCAGATCCCGGCAGCGTTCACCACCACCGGCGCATGCAGGGACTGCATCTCGCCGGTGAGATGATTGCGAACGTTCACCCCGCAGACGGTTGCACCTTCACGAATCAGCCCGGTCACTTCATGGGCCGTCAGAATGACCGCGCCATGCTCTCTGGCATCCAGCATGTTGGCAGCGGTTAAACGGAAGGGATCCACGGTACCGTCTGGCACTTTGACTGCGCCAATCAACTGCGGGTTCACCGCGGGCTCGATAATGCGCGCTTGTTGAGGGTCGATCGCTTCTGCACGAATGCCCGCATCTTCGCAGGCACGAATAAAGGTGGCCTGGAAGGAGAGTTCATCTTCCGGCAGTGTGATAAACAGACCGTCCGTAGGCTCTACGCAGTGGCGGGCGATACGTTTCAGAATTTGGTTTTCGCTAATACATTCACGCGCAGATTCTGCGTCAGTGACGGCATAGCGCGCACCGCTGTGCAGCAGGCCGTGGTTACGTCCCGTCGCGCCGGTAGCGATATCGTGGCGTTCTACTAAGATGACGCGCAATCCGCGCAGAGCACAGTCGCGTGCGATCCCGGCACCTGTTGCTCCCCCACCAATGATAATCACGTCACTTGTTTGCGAGTCGCGAGTTTTCATTGTTTTTCCTCACAGTTCGTTTTTTTATCATTTAGCCACATAAAAAACATGGATTGTTTGATTTCGCGCATAATCGCTCATTATTCGAAAATGAAACGTGATTTCGTGCGCCTTTATGAACATTTGTCATAAATCTGTAACAATCTGTGCTGTGTTTCACATTTTTGTGCTGAATCTTTCCTTAACATCGCGGCCACACTGGGGGAGGTTGCGTCGTGATGACGTACTTACAGTGTTTCCTTCGAACGAAAGACGGCCACGGAGGCTACATACTATGTTGAGCATTTTTAAACCCGCGTCACATACGGCGCGCTTACCTGCAGCGGAAATCGATCCCACCTATCGTCGATTGCGCTGGCAGATTTTCTTGGGGATATTTTTTGGTTATGCGGCGTACTATCTGGTACGTAAGAACTTTGCCCTGGCGATGCCGTATCTGGTTGAGCAGGGTTTCTCCCGTGGCGATCTGGGTTTTGCGTTATCCGGTATTTCCATTGCCTATGGTTTTTCGAAATTTATCATGGGGTCCATTTCGGACCGCTCGAATCCGCGCGTTTTCCTGCCTGCCGGTCTGATTCTGGCGGCGGCGGTGATGTTGTTCATGGGCTTTGTGCCGTGGGCGACGTCCAGTATCGCGGTGATGTTTGTGCTGCTGTTCCTGTGTGGCTGGTTCCAGGGGATGGGGTGGCCGCCGTGCGGTCGTACCATGGTGCACTGGTGGTCGCAGAAAGAGCGTGGCGGTATTGTGTCCGTGTGGAACTGCGCGCATAACGTCGGTGGTGGTCTGCCTCCGCTGCTGTTCCTGCTGGGTATGGCCTGGTTTAACGACTGGAAAGCGGCATTGTACATGCCGGCATTCGGTGCGATTGTTGTCGCCCTGATTGCTTTTGCCCTGATGCGCGATACGCCGCAGTCTTGTGGCTTGCCGCCGATTGAAGAGTATAAGAACGACTATCCGGATGATTACAGCGAAAAAGCCGAAGAAGAGCTGACTGCGAAGCAGATCTTCATGCAGTACGTGCTGCCAAACAAACTGCTGTGGTACATCGCGATCGCCAACGTGTTTGTCTATTTACTGCGTTACGGCATCCTCGACTGGTCGCCGACCTACCTGAAAGAAGTGAAGCATTTCGCGTTGGATAAATCCTCCTGGGCCTACTTCCTGTACGAGTATGCGGGTATCCCGGGCACCCTGCTGTGTGGCTGGATGTCGGATAAAGTCTTCCGTGGCAACCGTGGCGCAACCGGCGTGTTCTTCATGACGCTGGTGACCATTGCAACGATCGTTTACTGGATGAACCCGGCGGGCAATCCGAACGTTGATATGGCATGTATGATTATCATCGGCTTCCTGATCTACGGTCCGGTCATGCTGATTGGTCTGCACGCGCTGGAACTGGCACCGAAAAAAGCGGCGGGTACGGCGGCAGGCTTTACAGGGCTGTTTGGTTACCTGGGCGGCTCTGTGGCAGCGAGCGCCATTGTCGGTTACACCGTTGACTTCTTCGGCTGGGACGGTGGCTTTATGGTGATGATTGGCGGCAGCGTGCTGGCGGTTATTCTGTTGGTGGTCGTCATGATTGGTGAAAAGCGCCATCATAAAGAGATTGAACTGAAGCGTAACGGGGGATAATAGATGAAAACCACATTGAAAAATCTTAGCGTCGCGTTGATGCTGACCGGTATGGTGGTCAGCAGCGCGGCCATCGCCGCTGACAAGATTGTGATTGCACATCGTGGGGCAAGCGGCTATTTACCGGAGCATACGCTGCCGGCAAAAGCGATGGCCTATGCGCAGGGCGCGGACTATCTCGAGCAGGATCTGGTGATGACCAAGGACGACCATCTGGTCGTTCTGCATGACCACTATCTTGACCGGGTCACCGATGTCGCCGAGCGTTTCCCGGACCGCGCCCGTAAAGATGGTCGCTACTACGCCATCGACTTTACGCTGGATGAGATCAAATCGCTGAAATTTACCGAAGGTTTCGATATCGAAAATGGCAAACAGGTGCAGACCTACCCAGGGCGCTTCCCGATGGGTAAATCTGATTTCTGTGTGCATACGTTCGAAGAAGAGATCGAGTTTATTCAGGGATTAAATCATTCCACCGGTAAGAACATCGGTATCTATCCGGAAATTAAAGCGCCGTGGTTCCATCACCAGGAAGGGAAGGACATTGCTGCGAAGACGCTGGAAGTGCTGAAAAAGTACGGCTACAGCGACAAACAGGATAAGGTCTATCTGCAAAGTTTTGATGTGGCGGAACTCAAGCGCATCAAGAATGAGCTGGAACCCAAAATGGGGATGGACCTCAACCTGGTGCAGCTGATTGCCTATACCGACTGGAATGAAACCCAGGAGAAAAAACCGGACGGCAGTTGGGTGAATTACAACTATGACTGGATGTTTAAACCGGGTGCGATGAAGCAGGTTGCTGAGTATGCAGATGGCATTGGTCCAGACTATCACATGCTGGTCGATGAGAAGTCGAAGAAAGGCAATATCGTGCTGACCGAGATGGTGAAGGACGCGCATCAGAATAAGATGATGGTGCATCCTTATACCGTGCGTGCCGATAAGCTGCCGGACTACACGACGGATGTGAATCAGCTGTATGACATCCTGTATAACAAGGCGGGCGTTGACGGGTTGTTTACCGACTTCCCCGACAAAGCGGTGATGTTCCTGCATAAGCAGTAACGGTATCAGGCCTGCGATAGCATGATATTGCAGGCCTTTTCACCGGCGCATTCCCGACGGTTAGATCAGACCGTCTGCGGTCAGTGTTTCCATACATGCCTGCAGTAAATATAAAGGGCTGCCGTCTACCGGCGGCTCTTTTGCCAATAATGATATTTGCCGATAAAACGTTGGCTCCAGCGCCACCGAACGTATTTGCCCGCCAACCGCCTTTAATGTGAGCTCCGGTAACAATGCGATCCCCAGCCCCTGACGAATAAAACTGATTGCCGTATCCGGGTGGTTGAACTCGTACTTAATGATTGGCTCAATACCTTGTTCTTTAAATAACGTCATGATGCTTAATTCATAGCGCCCTTTACTGATAATCAGCGGTTCTCCCACCAGTTCTTCTACTGAGATTGTGGCTTTGGCCGCCAGCGGGTGAGCCTCGGGGACAACAACGGTGAATTTGTCCCGATAAACCGGCACGCAGTACATGCCACTGACCGGAAAATGCACAAAACCCGCATCAATGCCTCCACTCTGCAGCGAATCAATAATGGCACTGCTGTTCTCTTCATAGGGAATGATTTTGATGTTGGGGTGATGCTGTTCAAAGTAGCGGATGATACCGGGCAAAATGCAGGCGCAGGCGCTGGGAAAACAGCCGATGTGCAAGGTTCGGGCTGGGTTTTGTTTCTCCTGTTCGGCGATCTCTTTTACGGCGTTCGTTTGTCCAATGATGGTCCGTAAATGTGGGAGCAGCCGGATACCTACCGGGGTAAGTTGAATATCTTTGCGCCGCTCGCGGATCAAAATATTAACCCCTAACTCTTCTTCCAGCGCCGAAATAGCCTGACTGACGGCGGACTGGGTGGTGTATAGCCGCTTGCTGGCTTCGGTAAAACCACCGTACTCAAGCACGGCCAGCAGGGCGTGGATCTGGGTTAGTGTCATTAGTTATCTCTAATTAATACTATTAAAATGATTAATTTCTCTAATAAAATAAGCCTGTTTATACTGACTTTCTACCTTAAATACCCAAAATAATTTGCGTAGCCGACACACAAGCAACGTGAACTATGACGGGGATAAATCACATTTTGACGCACCTGTCCGTTGTTCAGTCGCTCTGAGCGTTGCCTGCGTGCGCCGTCGGGACAGGTTGCCGAGTATGAAAGAAAAATTGTGGACGAAAGATTTTTGGGCCATCACGATTATCAGCTTTATTATCTTTTTTGTTTTTTATGTCCTGCTGACGCTGTTGCCGATTTATATCCTGGAGCGTCTCCATGCGACCCCTGATAAGGCGGGTTTATTAGTCACCTTCTTTTTGGGAGCCGCCATTGTGGTACGTCCGTTTGCCGGACAATGGGTGGGAAAATATTCGAATAAAACGATTCTGGTGCTCTCTTCTCTGGCCTTTTTGGTGGTCACTGCGCTGTATCCTGTTTGCCATTCAATTGAATCACTGCTGTTTATTCGGGTGCTTCATGGTGTCACGTTTGGCGTTATTACTACGGTAAAAGGGACGATTTCCGCGCGGTTGATACCGGCCTCCCGACGTGGGGAGGGCATCAGCTTTTTCTCTTTAGCTATGGGACTGGCGATGGTCGTTGGGCCATGGGTGGGTCTGAACATGGCGCGCTGGGAGGCCTTTACTTCCGCGTTCTGGCTTTGTACAGCGGTAGCGGCGGTGGGTATTGTGCTGTCATTGATTGTTGCCGTACCGCCGGTGATTCGTCATGCCGATGGCTCGCAGCCTAAGCTGGGATTTGCCGCCATGTTTGACCGTGCCGCCTTGCCTTTTGCCATGGTGACCTTCTTCATGACCTTTTCCTACGCCGGGGTATCTGCCTTCCTGGCGCTGTATGCACGCGAGCTGGATCTGATGGCCGCCGCCAGTAACTTCCTGCTTTGCTACGCTGTCTGCCTGATGATCTGCCGAACGTTTACCGGCAATATTTGTGATAAAAAAGGACCGAAATACGTGGTTTACCCGTGCCTGGTCGCCTTTACCGTAGGGCTTGTGGTGCTCGGATATACCCACGGCAGCATCATGATGATTATTGCCGGAGGACTGATTGGCATTGGCTACGGCTCGGTGACACCGGTGTTCCAGACGCAAATTATTAGCGCGGTAGAGCCGCATAAAATTGGCATCGCCAATTCGCTTTTTTTCAACGCAATGGATGCGGGAATGGCGATTGGGGCATTTATTATGGGGATGATGGTAGAAGGCGTGGGGTATCGGGCGATTTATCTGGTCGGTGCCGTGCTGGTGGTTCTTGCCGGAGCGCTGTACATCATGCAGATGAAAAAACGCGGAGACGTGGTGCTGGTCTCCGCGCATGAAGTTCACTAGGCGTTACATCTCAATCTCAATATCACCCTTTGCCCGGCAACAGCAGGGCAGTATCTCACCCGGCTGAATAAAGGCCAAAGGCTCTGCAATCCAGTCAACCTGACCCGCTACCAGGCGGGTACGGCAGGAGCCGCAGTAGCCTTCACGACATTGATACTCGACCTCAACATTGTGCGATTCAAGCGCGGCCAGCAGGGAAGGATGTTCATCCTGGCACAGCAGCTGCGTGCCAGAGATGCGCAGGGTAATACGGCCCATCAGAGCTGGAAATTACTCAGATCGTCGGTATCGACTTCGGCATCGATTTGCCCGACCAGATAAGAGCTGACTTCCACTTCTTGCGGTGCAACCTGCACGTTATCGGACACCAGCCAGGTGTTGATCCACGGAATGGGGTTCGAACGCGTCTGGAACGGCAGGTCAAGCCCTACGGCCTGCATACGAATGTTAGTGATGTACTCGACGTACTGGCACAGAATATCTTTGTTCAGACCGATCATTGAACCGTCGCGGAACAGGTAATCAGCCCACTCTTTTTCCTGCACAGCGGCCTGTACGAACAGGTCGTAGCAATCCTGTTTACACTCTTCGGCAATCTCTGCCATTTCCGGATCGTCTACGCCGCTGCGCAACAGGTTCAGCATATGCTGGGTCCCGGTCAGGTGCAGGGCTTCGTCACGGGCGATCAGGCGAATGATTTTCGCGTTGCCTTCCATCAGTTCGCGCTCGGCAAAAGCAAAAGAGCAGGCGAAGCTGACGTAGAAGCGGATCGCTTCCAGTGCGTTAACGCTCATCAGGCACAGATACAGTTTCTTCTTCAGCTCGCGCAGATTCACGACAACCGTCTTACCATTGACCGTGTGCGTACCTTCGCCCAGCAGATGCCAGTAGCTGGTCATCTCGATTAACTCGTCGTAGTAGCTGGAGATGCCTTCCGCACGCTTCTGAATCTGCTCATTGGTGACGATATCGTCAAACACCACCGCCGGATCGTTAACAATGTTACGGATGATATGGGTGTAAGAGCGTGAGTGAATGGTTTCGGAGAAGGCCCACGTTTCCACCCAGGTTTCCAGCTCAGGGATCGAGATCAGCGGCAACAACGCCACGTTCGGGCTGCGCCCCTGAATGGAGTCCAGTAAGGTCTGGTACTTCAGGTTGCTGATAAAAATGTGTTTTTCATGTTCTGGCAGCGCCTGAAAGTCAATGCGGTCACGAGAAACATCGACCTCTTCCGGACGCCAGAAGAACGAGAGCTGCTTTTCGATCAGTTTTTCGAAGATGTCATATTTTTGCTGATCATAGCGCGCGACGTTCACCGGCTGGCCGAAGAACATTGGTTCCAGAAGCTGGTCATTTTTCGTCTGTGAAAAAGTGGTGTATGCCATTGATGTGAATCCTTTGTGGGATGAGCGCCGGATGGCGGTGCAAGCACCTTATCCGGCCTACAAACCGTGCAATCGTAGGCCGGGTAAGCGTAGCGCCACCCGGCATTATTCATCAGATCTTACATGCGCCGCTTTCGCAGCCATCGTCCTGGATAGACGGCACCATATCGTCCTGAGTATCTTCAGCACCGTCGCGGGTGTTCTGATAATACAGCGTTTTGACACCAAATTTGTAGGCGGTGAGCAGGTCTTTCAGCAATTGCTGCATCGGCACTTTCCCTGACGGGAAGCGGGACGGATCGTAGTTGGTATTGGCTGAAATCGATTGATCGATAAACTTCTGCATCACGCCAACCAGTTGCAGGTAGCCGTCGTTATTGGGCATTTCCCACAGCAGTTCATAGGCATTTTTCAGGTGTTCGTAATCCGGCACAACCTGACGCAGGATGCCATCTTTCGAGGCTTTGATACTCACGTGACCGCGCGGTGGCTCAATGCCGTTGGTGGCGTTGGAGATCTGCGAAGAGGTCTCAGACGGCATCAGAGCAGAGAGTGTGGAGTTACGCAGACCGTGAGCCTTGATCGATTCACGCAACGCTTCCCAGTCGTGGTGCAGCGGTTCGTTGACGATGGCATCCAGATCTTTCTTGTAGGTATCGATCGGCAGAATACCTTTGGCATAGGTGGTTTCGTTAAACCACGGGCACGCGCCTTGCTCTTTAGCCAGCTCATTCGAGGCTTTCAGCAGGTAATACTGAATGGCTTCAAAGGTTTTGTGGGTCAGGTTATTGGCGCTGCCGTCAGAGTAACGTTTACCGTTCTTCGCCAGCCAGTAAGCGTAGTTGATCACGCCAATACCCAGCGTACGGCGACCCATGGCACCGCGTTTAGCTGCCGGGATCGGATAATCCTGATAATCCAGCAGCGCATCCAGTGCACGTACCGCCAGCACGGCCAGCTCTTCCAGTTCGTCGAGGCTGTTGATAGCGCCGAGGTTAAAGGCAGACAGCGTACACAGGGCAATTTCACCGTTTTCGTCGTTAACGTCGGTCAGCGGTTTGGTCGGCAGCGCGATTTCCAGGCACAGGTTGGACTGGCGCACTGGTGCGATAGCAGGATCAAACGGGCTGTGGGTGTTGCAGTGGTCAACGTTCTGAATGTAGATACGACCGGTAGAGGCGCGTTCCTGCATCATCAGCGAGAACAGCTCAACCGCTTTTACGCGTTGTTTACGAATGCTGTCATCGTTTTCGTATTGGGTGTACAGGCGCTCGAATTCGTCCTGATCGGCGAAGAACGCGTCGTACAGGCCCGGAACGTCAGACGGGCTGAACAGGGTGATGTCGCCGCCTTTCAGCAGGCGAGTGTACATCAACTTGTTGATCTGTACGCCGTAGTCCATGTGACGTACGCGGTTACCCTCGACGCCACGGTTGTTTTTCAGCACCAGCAGGCTTTCAACTTCCAGATGCCACATCGGGTAGAACAGCGTGGCCGCACCGCCGCGTACGCCGCCCTGAGAGCAGGATTTCACCGCAGTCTGGAAGTGCTTATAGAACGGGATACAGCCGGTGTGGAACGCTTCACCGCCGCGAATCGGGCTACCCAGCGCACGAATGCGTCCAGCGTTGATGCCGATACCGGCGCGCTGGGAAACGTATTTCACGATGGCGCTGGAGGTCGCGTTAATGGAATCCAGGCTGTCGCCGCACTCGATCAGCACGCAAGAGCTGAACTGACGGGTTGGGGTACGCACGCCAGACATGATTGGCGTTGGCAGCGAAATTTTAAACGTCGAAACGGCGTCGTAGAAATGCTTAACGTATTCCAGACGGGTTTCACGTGGGTAGTTCGAGAACAGGCAAGCTGCTACCAGAATATAGAGGAACTGAGCGCTTTCGTAAATTTCACCGGTGACGCGGTTTTGTACCAGATATTTGCCTTCTAACTGCTTCACGGCAGCATAGGAGAAGGTCATATCGCGGTCATGTTCGATGAACGAGTCCATCTGCTTGAACTCTTCTTCCGTGTAGTCTTCCAGCAGATGATTGTCGTATTTGCCCATCTCAACCATTTTAACAACATGGTCATACAGTTTTGGCGGTTCGAACTCACCGTAGGCTTTCTTGCGCAGGTGGAAAATCGCCAGACGAGCGGCCAGATATTGATAATCCGGTGCATCGCGGGAGATCAGATCGGCGGCGGCTTTGATAATCGTTTCGTGAATATCGGAAGTCTTGATGCCGTCATAAAACTGAATGTGGGAGCGAAGCTCGACCTGAGAAATCGATACGTTATTCAGTCCTTCTGCCGCCCAATCCAGAACTCGGTGGATTTTGTCGAGATTGATGCGCTCTGTACTACCATCACGCTTTGTCACCAGCAGACTCTGATTCATGTGGTTTTTTACCTGTCCGTGAAAGAAAAAAATATCCCCCGTATTATCCACAGTGCCATGTTGTGACTAAGTCTGTGGATAAATACTATATGTAGGGGTTGTTTGATAAGATAGACGCTATATGGTGAGTATTCTAGTAGGGATTCTTTTCAGTACAAGAGTTGATTTTGGCGTTAAATTGAGGTTGCAAAAGGGTAATAATCGCTAAGTGCGCGTCTTATAAGGCCTGGCGAGGATGTCAATAATTGAGAAAAAAAATAGAAAATTTGATCGAGTGCTGATTTCTTCATCGAAGAGCGATTACGTTATATGATCTGGCACAGAGTTTGTACGCCTGATAAGCGAAACGTCATCAGGCGTGCAGATAAGTTACTCGGCTTTCGCGGTGGTGTGCACCATATAGTTCACGTCCACGCCTGGACCCAGCTTAAAGGTGTTGGTGATCGGGTTGTAGTGCAGGCCGGTCATGTGGCGCTCTTTTAACACTGTCTGATCAACCCACTGTAACAATTCCGCAGGCTTAATAAATTTTTTCACATCATGCGTGCCTTTGGGCACCATGCGCAGAATGTACTCCGCGCCAACCACAGCCATCAGCCACGACTTGCCGTTGCGATTGAGCGTGGAGAAAAACACCTCGCCGCCTGGTTTCACCAACTGCGCGCAGGCTCTGACCACCGACTGCGGATCCGGTACGTGTTCCAGCATTTCCATGCAGGTCACTACGTCATACTGGTGTGCATGTTTTTCGGCGTGTTGTTCTACAGTTTCTTGTACGTATTCCACCTGAATGCCACTTTCCAGCGCATGCAGTTTTGCCACCTGTAGCGGTTCAAAACCCATATCCAGGCCGGTGACTGTTGCGCCTTCGCGCGCCATGCTTTCAGCCAGAATGCCGCCTCCGCAGCCGACGTCGAGCACTTTTTTACCAAACAGCCCGCCTGAGCGCTCGGTGATATAACCCAGACGCAGCGGGTTAATGCGGTGCAGAGGCTTAAATTCACCTTCAAGATCCCACCAGCGCGACGCGACTGCTTCAAATTTGGCAATTTCTTCATGGTCAACGTTCTGAGTCACCGGGGCTTTTTCGGCATTCATTGGGGCTTCTACTCCTTAATTAGCAATACAAACGAGTATATCAGCCTGGCAGGATGAATAAAGCCTCTCTCAGGGGGAATCCATTTACCTGAATCTGCACGGATGTGTTATAATTTGCGACCTTTGAATCCGGGATACAGTAGAGGGATAGCGGTTAGATGAGCGACCTTGCGAGAGAAATTACACCGGTCAACATTGAGGAAGAGCTGAAGAGCTCGTATCTGGATTATGCGATGTCGGTCATTGTTGGCCGTGCGCTGCCGGACGTCCGAGATGGCCTGAAGCCGGTTCACCGTCGCGTACTTTACGCCATGAACGTATTGGGCAACGACTGGAATAAAGCCTATAAAAAATCTGCCCGTGTCGTTGGTGACGTAATCGGTAAATACCACCCTCATGGTGATACCGCCGTTTACGACACCATTGTTCGTATGGCGCAGCCATTCTCCCTGCGTTACATGCTGGTGGATGGTCAGGGTAACTTTGGTTCTGTCGATGGCGACTCCGCCGCAGCGATGCGTTATACGGAAATCCGTATGTCGAAAATCGCCCACGAGCTGATGGCTGACCTGGAAAAAGAAACGGTTGATTTCGTCGATAACTATGACGGCACCGAACGCATTCCGGACGTCATGCCGACCAAAATTCCTAACCTGCTGGTGAACGGTTCGTCCGGTATCGCGGTAGGTATGGCGACCAACATTCCGCCGCACAACCTGACAGAAGTGATTAACGGCTGTCTGGCCTACATTGACGATGAAGACATCAGCATTGAAGGGCTGATGGAACACATCCCAGGCCCGGACTTCCCGACCGCCGCGATCATCAACGGTCGTCGTGGTATTGAAGAAGCCTATCGTACTGGTCGCGGTAAAGTGTACATTCGCGCCCGCGCGGAAGTTGAAGCTGACGCGAAAACCGGTCGTGAAACCATCATCGTGCACGAAATTCCGTATCAGGTGAACAAAGCGCGCCTGATTGAGAAAATTGCCGAGTTGGTAAAAGACAAACGCGTTGAAGGCATCAGCGCGCTGCGTGACGAGTCTGATAAAGACGGTATGCGCATCGTGATTGAAGTCAAACGTGACGCGGTCGGGGAAGTGGTTCTCAACAACCTTTACTCCCAGACCCAGCTGCAGGTTTCCTTCGGTATTAACATGGTTGCGCTGCACCATGGTCAGCCGAAGATCATGAACCTGAAAGATATTATCGCTGCGTTTGTGCGTCACCGTCGTGAAGTGGTTACTCGCCGTACTATTTTTGAACTGCGTAAAGCCCGCGATCGTGCCCACATCCTTGAAGCGTTAGCGATTGCACTGGCCAACATCGATCCGATCATTGAACTGATCCGTCGTGCGCCGACCCCGGCTGAAGCGAAAGCCGGACTGGTTGCCCGTTCGTGGGAGCTGGGTAACGTATCGGCGATGCTGGAACGTGCCGGTGATAACGCTGCCCGTCCTGAATGGCTGGAACCTGAGTTTGGCGTGCGTGACGGTCAGTACTACCTGACTGAACAGCAAGCCCAGGCGATTTTGGATCTGCGCTTGCAGAAACTGACCGGCCTTGAGCATGAAAAACTGCTCGACGAATACAAAGAGCTGCTGGAGCAGATCGCTGAATTGCTGCACATTTTGGGCAGCGCCGATCGCCTGATGGAAGTGATCCGTGAAGAGATGGAGCTGGTTCGCGAGCAGTTCGGTGATGAGCGTCGCACTGAAATCACCGCCAACAGCGCTGACATCAATATCGAAGATCTGATCACCCAGGAAGATGTTGTCGTGACCTTGTCTCACCAGGGTTACGTTAAATATCAGCCGTTAACCGATTACGAAGCACAGCGTCGTGGCGGTAAGGGTAAATCAGCAGCACGTATTAAAGAAGAAGACTTCATCGACCGCCTGCTGGTGGCCAACACCCACGACACGATCCTGTGCTTCTCCAGCCGTGGTCGTCTGTACTGGATGAAGGTCTATCAGCTGCCGGAAGCGAGCCGTGGTGCGCGTGGACGTCCAATCGTCAACCTGCTGCCGCTGGAAGCCAACGAACGTATCACCGCGATTCTGCCGGTACGCGAGTACGAAGAGGGCGTGAACGTCTTTATGGCAACCGCTAGCGGTACCGTGAAGAAAACGGCGCTGACCGAGTTCAGCCGTCCACGTTCAGCCGGTATTATTGCGGTTAACCTGAATGAAGGCGACGAACTGATTGGCGTGGATCTGACCTCCGGGTCTGACGAAGCGATGCTGTTCTCTGCCGCGGGTAAAGTGGTGCGCTTCAAAGAAGACGCCGTTCGTGCGATGGGTCGTACTGCGACCGGCGTACGTGGTATCAAACTGGCGGGCGAAGACAAAGTCGTTTCTCTGATTATTCCACGTGGCGAAGGCGCTATCCTGACCGTGACGCAAAACGGTTATGGTAAGCGTACTGCGGCAGAAGAGTATCCGACCAAGTCGCGTGCGACGCAGGGCGTTATCTCCATCAAAGTCACCGAACGCAACGGCTCCGTTGTTGGCGCGGTGCAGGTGACCGATAGCGACCAGATCATGATGATCACCGATGCGGGTACGTTGGTGCGTACTCGCGTGTCGGAAATCAGCGTGGTTGGGCGTAACACCCAGGGCGTTATCCTCATCCGCACGGCGGATGATGAAAACGTGGTGGGTCTGCAGCGTGTAGCTGAACCGGTTGATGATGAAGAACTGGATTCTATCGACGGAAGTGCTGCGGAAGGGGACGATGATATCGCGCCTGAAGCAGAAAGCGATGACGATGCGGCGGATGACGCAGAAGAGTAATTAAGTCGTAATGAGAAGGGCCGGAGAAATCCGGCCCTTTTTTTTAGTTCATCCTTTCCACAATCATTGCAATCCCCTGACCGCCGCCGATGCACAGCGTAGCCAGTCCGAGGGTTTTATCCCGCGCTTGTAGCGCGTGAAGCAACGTGACCAGAATACGCGCCCCGCTGGCGCCGATAGGGTGCCCAAGCGCGATTGCTCCGCCGTTGACATTCACCTTTTGTGCATCAAATCCCAGCGTTTTCCCTACTGCCAGAAACTGTGCGGCAAACGCCTCATTGGCTTCAATCAGGTCGATATCAGACAATTGAAGCCCGCTCAGTTGCAGCACTTTTTGCGTCGCCGGAACCGGCCCCATGCCCATGATGGCGGGTGCGACGCCGCCGCCGGCATAGGCTTTGATCCGCGCCAGCGGCTTCAGCCCAGCAGCCAGCGCCGCCGCTTCTTCCATGATTACCAGCGCGGCGGCACCGTCGTTGATCCCCGAAGCGTTACCGGCCGTGACGGTACCCGCTTTGTCGAAGGCCGGACGTAATGCGGCAAGGCCTTCCGCCGTAGAGTCGGCTTTGGGGAATTCATCACGATCAAACATGATCGCTTTTTTCCGCGATACCACACTCACCGGGACGATCTCTGCCTCAAATGCGCCTGACTCTATTGCCGATACCGCTTTACGCTGCGACATCAGCGCCAGTTCATCCTGCATCTCCCGGCTAATGCCATACTCCTTGGCAACGTTTTCAGCGGTGATCCCCATATGGTAGCCATGCTCGGCGCAGATCAGACCGTCGCGCAGGATTACATCTGACAACTGTCCGTCCCCGAGGCGATATCCCCAGCGGGCTTTGGCGTCTAACAGGTACGGTGCCTGGCTCATGTTTTCCATGCCGCCGGCGACAATTGCCTGAGCCTGTCCGGCCTGGATTGCCTGAGCGGCAAGCGCCACGCTTTTGAGGCCCGAGCCGCACACTTTGTTGAGGGTAAAACCGCATACGGTGTCGGCGAGACCGCTTTTTAACAGCGCCTGGCGTGCAGGGTTCTGTCCTAAACCAGACTGCAGCACGTTGCCCATGATCACCTCGTCAACCCGGAGTGGGTCAAGGCGGGCGCGCTCTAGCGCGGCTTTAATCACGGTTGCTCCGAGTTCGACGGCGCCGGTGGTGGCCAGTGAACCATTAAAGTTACCGATTGCGGTACGCGCCGCACTGACGATGACACAATTTTTCATTTTTCTGTTCCCTTAAATAAGTGGTTGCCGTCAGAACAAGGTCAATCCAATGACGAAAATGACGCCGGAGAAAAGCAGGGCGGTGATGCAGTAGCCCATAATGTCGCGCACGCCCAGCCCGGCGATAGCCAGCGCAGGTAATGCCCAGAACGGTTGCGCCATGTTCATCCACTGCTCGCCGTAGGCGATGGCCATCACCGATTTACCCAGGTCGGCACCGAGCGCCTGCGCGGCAGGCAACACGAACGGTCCCTGAATAACCCAGTGTCCGCCACCTGATGGCACGGCAAAGTTAATCAGCGCGGAGCTGAAGAAGGTCATTAATGGGAAGGTGTCTTTGTTGGCGACGTCGATGAAGAATTCGGTAATCAGCCCGCCAAGACCGGAATGCTCCATCATTAGTTGGATCCCGGCGTAGAAGGGGAACTGTACCAGGATCCCGGCGGTGCTGCGGGCGGCGGCGCTGACGGCACGCATATAGGCCATTGGCGTTTTGTGCAGCAGCAGACCGGCAATCATAAACATCAGGTTGACGGTGTTGATGGTGAGGTTGAAACCCTTGTCGGCGAAATACAGTGCCAGGTAAGCAATCCCCAGTCCGCCAATGATCAGCGTCAGAATACGGCTCTCTTCCAGACGCTCGGACGGCGGTGCGTCTGGCGGGAGTTTCTTCTGGAAATCATCTTCTTCCAGCAATAATTTTGGATCGATGCTGATCACATCAGACGGTTTCGGCGTCATCATGCGTGTGATGAACGGCATGACCACAATGAGCGCCAGAGTGATGAAAATATTGAAATCGGTAAACAGGGTGTCGCTGACCGGAATTAACCCGGCAACGTGCTCGACCGGGTTGCCCGGCGTTGCTGCCAGCAACGGCATTGAACCGGAGAAGCCGCCACCCCAGGTCAGAAAGCCGATGTAGGCGCAGGCAATCAGCAGCGGGTAGTCAGAGCCGGGTACCCGACGGGCGACTTCACGAGCAAACATCGCTCCCACCACCAGACCAAAGCCCCAGTTGATGACGCTGGCGACCGCGGCAAAGAATGTCACCAGCATAACGCCCTGTGTGGGGGTTTTAGCGGCTGAAGCGGCGGTGCGCAGCAGACTTTTAACCGGACCGGAGCTGGCCAGCGCGTGGCCGGTGACGATGATCAGCGCCATCTGCATACCAAATGCCAGCAGATTCCAGAAGCCGTCTCCCCAGAACTTGACCATGCTGATCGGTGTTTGCGGCGTCAACCACAGCGCAATGGCGAACGTTATCAGCGTCAGCAGCATGGCGAAGATCAGCGGATCGGGCAGCCAGCGGCTGACGAAACGCGTCATAAAGCGTGACATACGGCCAATCATACGTCACCTCGCAGGATGACCAGGTCGGTGGCGACAGCAAATTGTGCGTCGGTTTTCTCACGCAGGGCGGTGATATCGCAGCCTTCCGCGATTTCTGTCAGCCACATTTTACCGTCGATGAAACGGAAAACGGCGAGTTCGGTGACCAGCATATGTACCGCGTGCTGGGCCGTCAGTGGCATGGTGCAATGGCGGAGAATTTTAGCCGCGCCATCTTTCGCACAATGTTCCATGGCGATAATGACTTTACGCGCGCCGGTGACCAGATCCATTGCGCCGCCCATACCGGGCACCATCTTACCGGGAACCACCCAGTTGGCGAGGTTAGCCTGTTCATCAACCTGCAACCCACCGAGGACACAGGCATCAACATGGCCACCGCGAATTAACGCGAATGACATAGCGCTATCAAACATTGCGGCACCGGGCAAAATACCACACGGTTGCCCACCGGCGTTGACCAGATCGGGATGGGCGGTGGTGACCGGACCCAACCCGAGAAAACCGTTCTCGGACTGCAAGGTAATGTGAATATCGGCTGGCAGGTAGTTGGCGACCATCGTCGGCAGACCGATACCTAAATTCACCACGTCGCCGTCGCGAAGTTCTTGCGCCACGCGGCGCGCAATACGTTGTTTAGCATCCATAATCAGGCCTCCAGAGGGCAAATGATGTGGTCGATAACGGCGCCGGGGGTGATTATCTGGTCAGGGAGAAGCTCACCTATTTCGACCATTTCATCCGGCTCCACCAGCGTGAGGTCGGCGGCAAGGGCGATCAGTGGGTTGAAATTGCGCGCGCTGAGTTGATAGGTGAGGTTGCCAAGCATGTCTGCGCGGTGCGCACGAATCAGCGCCAGGTCTGCACGCAACGGGCGTTCAAGCAGCCAGGTTTTGCCATCAAGCGTCAGGGTCTGCTTGCCGTCTTCGACAATGGTGCCAACGCCGGTAGGCGTCAGAAAACCGCCAAGCCCCGCACCGCCGCAGCGGATTTGCTCTATTAGGGTACCTTGCGGCACCAGTTGAACCTCCATTTCACCGGCAATCATGCGTCGACCGGTTTCAGGATTGGTGCCAATGTGCGAAGCAATCACTTTGCTCACACGGCCATTGACGATCAGCGGCCCGATCCCGGTATCGACAAAGGCGGTATCGTTAGCGATAAGTGTCAGGTCTCTGACGCCGGACTCAAGTAAAGCTTCAACCAAACGGGGTGGGGTACCTACGCCCATAAAGCCCCCGACCATGATGGTCATGCCGTCGCGAAAGAAATGTGTAGCGTCTTGTAAGGTAAGAAGTTTTGTTTTCATTCTATTTCCCTGTTGCCTGGTCCATTTTGGGTACATCAGGGAATTGCAAGCGGGATGCCAGAATGGTGAAATAGAAAGGAATATCGTTAATTCATTGAATCTGTAGGGTTATTTGTTATCAGGCTATGTGATAGTGATGGGGGGGCTATGCAGAGTTTTGCGCAGTGTGCAAAATTCTGCATAGCAACTTTCTGTCTCAAACCCCTGTCGGGTCGATGTCATATTCTTGAAGTTTATACATCAGGGCGCGTCGGCTGATACCCAGCATCAGCGCCGTGCGGGTGCGGTTTCCGTCCTGTTGTTCAAGAACCTCCACGATGATCCGTTTTTCCTCGCGTTTAATTTCTTCTTTCAGGCTACGTTCCCCCGTTTGAGTGGGTTTTACTTCGGTTATTGCGCTGACGGGTGAACGGAACTGGTCGGGAAGATCGTCGGCAAAAATCACCGCGCCGGTGTTCATTACCACCGCGCGTTCAATCACATTGGAGAGTTCACGGATATTGCCCGGCCACGACCAGGCACTGAGGATCGACATTGCTGTTGGGTCGATATCGATGATATCGCGCTGATTCTCAGAACTGAATTTTTGTAAAAAATGGTTGGCCAGCAGGGCGATATCTTCCCGCCGCTCACGTAACGGTGGCAGCTGAAGGTGGATGACATTCAAACGATAAAACAGATCTTCGCGGAAAGTGCCTGCTTTCACCATTGTTTGCAGGCTACGGTTGGTGGCGGCGATAATGCGGATATCGACGCGAATGGTTTGATGCCCGCCGATGCGTTCAAATTCTCTTTCCTGCAAAATGCGCAGCAGCTTCGCCTGCAGGCCTGGAGGCATTTCGCCAATTTCATCAAGGAAAAGCGTACCCTGATGGGCGCGTTCGAATAAACCCTGGCGTAGCGTTTGCGCCCCGGTAAACGCCCCCTTTTCATGACCGAACAGCTCGCTTTCCAGTAACGATTCCGGCAGGGCGGCGCAGTTGATTTTGATAAAAGGACCGTTGGCGCGTCTGCTGTTGTAATGGATCGCCCGGGCGATCAGCTCTTTTCCGGTGCCGCTCTCACCGCTTACCAACACGCTGGCCTGCGAGAGGGCGATTTTCGCCGTATCTTTACAGATATCCTGCATTAGCGGGCTGTTGGTCAGGATATGCCCCCATTGCCAGCTGGTGCTTAGCGCTTTATGCAGGTTGCGGATCTCCTGCTTCATCGCCTGTAGCTGCAACGCGCGCTGGATAACCAGGTTAAGCTCATCCAGATCGAAAGGTTTGATCACGTAATCAAATGCGCCGCTGCGTAAGGCTTCTACCGCCGTTTCGACTTCAGCGTAAGCAGTCATCAAAATGACGGGGATACGCGGTTGCTGAGTACGCATGACTTTCAGTGCCTCAATACCGTCCATGACCGGCATGCGAATGTCCATCAACACTACGTCAGGCTGCTTTTCGTTAAACAGCGCCAGGCCAGCCTCACCGTCGCAGGCGCTGTGCGTCTCATGTCCTTGCAGAGAAAACGCGGTAGTCAGCATACGGCAAACATTGGCTTCATCATCAACGATGAGAATACGGTAGGTGGTTTTCATTCTGACGGGGTTTCCTGCGGATGAGTCGGTAAAATAAGGGTGAAGGTTGCACCGCAGCCCGGCATGCTGGCGACGCGAATATCGCCCTGATGGGCGTTAATAATCCGCTGGCTGAGGGCCAGACCAAGCCCTGTTCCCGAGGCTTTGGTGGTGAAGAACGGATCAAATATTTTTTTCTGCAGCGCAATATCGATGCCGCAGCCGTTATCCTCGATGGTCACCGCCTGGTGTGACGCCGTGTATTGCCAGGTACGGATCTTAATGTCACCGCGTGCGCTGATGGCTTGTACCGCGTTGATTAAAATGTTGAGGATCACCTGCTTAAGTAACTCGCGATCGGCAACGATCGCCGGCAGGTTGGGGTGTAACTCCGTGGTAAAATTAATGCGCGCCTGAATACCAGCGGTTTGAACCAGGATCAGCGTTTCTGCAATCAGCGTATTGAGCTGTACCTGCTGCCATTTGCTGCGTCGCGGACGAGAAAAATCCAACAGTTGCTGAATGACCCTGTTGATTGAGTCAATCTCGTTCAGCACCACGGATAAATATTCCTGATGCTCCGGCAAGGTCGTTTGTTGGCGGATAATCTGCACATAACCACGGATTGCCGTCAGCGGATTTCTCACTTCATGAGCCACTCCGGCCATCAGTTCGCCGAGGGTGGCAAGCCGTTCAGTTTGTGCCAGTCGCCGCTGGGTCTCTTTACGGGCGGTTAAATCGGAGAAGAAAACCAATGCGCCGATCAGTTCACCGTGTGCATTATGGATCCGGCTGGAAGTGACGCTTATCTCAATGACACGGTCGCGTCCGGGAAAGCTGACTTCCTGAGCGACATGTTCGGTACCATGTTCCAGCGTATCCAGCACCGGGCTGGAAAATGGGGTGTTGGAAAAAATCCTGGCATAAGGTTGCCCGACTAACTCATGCAACGTGTAACCGGTAATTTGTTCCGCTGCGGGGTTCATCGTGGTGACATCACCCTGCCTGTCGATAGCAATCACCCCGTCGGCGGCGTTTTCAATAATCAGATCGTTAAGGGTTTTGGTTTCCAGCAGCGTTTGCGCCAGCGCATTGACGCTGCGGCTAATTTGCCCCAGTTCGCCGGGCAATTCTGGCAGTCGGGTTGGCGTCTTTTGTCCCAGCGTTAACAGACCATCGGTGATGATGTCGATATTGGCACTGAGACGGCGGGAGAACAGCACGATCAGCAGCAGGCTGATCAGCAGTCCTGCCGCCAGCACGGCGACGATTCTGACGTCCATTTTTCTCGCTTGCTGGCGAATATCTTCCGTCAGTTCGTTGGCCCAGATATAGCCAATAACCTCACCATGACGTTTGATCGGTAGCATTGAGTTAAGGATGTCGCCGCGCACCTGTTGGCCTGAGACGACGATGGCCGACTGGGTGCTCATCACGTCACGTCCTGGGTGGTCAGGTGAGATAGTGAGTCCCACATTGCCCTGATAAAGCGCAGAAGGGGAGTAGGTGATCACGGCATCGAGGGCTTTGTGGTAGTAGCCCGCGCCCACGCCGGGAAACGCCTGTGTGATGCGCTCGGTGATGGGGCCCAGCGCCTGATTAAGCGCACGAATGCGCGCGTCACGCGGCAAATTTGCATAGTCGCTAAAACGATCGCCCAAGGCATCGTTTAGCAGGGCTAACACCGATGACAGTTTTTTCTCTTTTTCAGATAAGACTGCTGAACGGCCTTCGGTTTCTACGATATAACCAATGGATATCGTCGGTACTGTCACCATCAGAATGGCCATCATGATCATTTGGTTGCGTAAACGTCGCGGGGTTAAACGACGCGTCAGCCATTTCAGGTCGGGCATTCTGACATCCGTACAAGGTATTTAAGTCAAACGACGATTATCAGGGGTTAAGATAATGTTTTCTCAGCGGTGTATCATATTCCCGTAAAGAGAGGGCATTGCGACGCCGGGCATTTACCGCTACCTTAACCACACTTATTCATACCCTGAGGCGGAGCTTCGCCCCTTTGAAATACCTTGCTTCTGTTCATGCAACCCTAAAAGTCTCACGCTACCTGTTCAGAGCGCTGGCGCTGCTGGTCTGGCTTCTGATTGCTTTTGCGAGTGTGTTCTACATTGTGAATGCGCTGCATCAGCGAGAATCGGAGATCCGTCAGGAGTTTACGCTTAGCTCCGATCAGGCGCAGCGCTACATTCAGCGCACGTCTGATGTGATCAAAGAGCTGAAATATATTGCAGAGAACCGCTTAACGGCGGAAAACGGCGTGATGTCGTTGCGGGCGCGGGATGACAAAACCGTGGTGCCCAATTTTGAGCCGTTGTTTGCTGATTCCGACTGTGCGGTGATGGGCAACGCCTGGCGTGGTTCACTGGAATCGCTGGCGTGGTTTATGCGCTACTGGCGCGACAATTTCTCCGCCGCCTATGACTTAAATCGCGTGTTTCTGATCGGCAGCGATAACCTGTGTATGGCCAACTTTGGTCTGCGTGATATGCCCGTTGAACGCGATGAGGCGTTGAAAGCGTTGCATGAACGCATCGTTAAGTACCGCAATGCGCCGCAGGACGAAAACGGCAATAACCTGTTCTGGATAAGCCAGGGGCCGCGTCCGGGCGTGGGCTATTTTTATGCGCTGACGCCGGTGTATCTGGCGAATCGCCTGCAGGCGCTGCTTGGCGTTGAGCAGCCGATTCGTATGGAAAACTTCTTCACGCCGGGTAATCTGCCGATGGGCGTGACTATCCTCGATGAAAATGGTCACGCACTGATTTCGCTGGCTGGCCCTGAGGGGACGATCAAAGCTGAACCGCGTTGGATGCAGGAGCGTTCCTGGTTTGGTTATACGCCGGGTTTTCGCGAGCTGGTGCTGAAGAAAAATCTGCCGCCATCATCGCTCAGTATTGTGTATTCCGTCCCGGTCGATCTGGTGCTGGAACGTATTCGCATGTTGATCCTCAACGCTATTCTGTTGAATGTGCTGGTGGGCGCGGCGTTGTTTATGCTGGCACGTATGTATGAGCGACGTATTTTTATCCCTGCAGAAAGCGATGCCCAGCGTCTGGAAGAACATGAACAGTTTAACCGTAAAATTGTTGCCTCTGCGCCAGTCGGTATTTGTATTCTGCGCACTATCGACGGTATTAACATCCTGAGTAACGAGTTGGCGCATACCTATCTGAATATGTTGACCCACGAGGACAGGCAGCGGCTAACACAGATCATCTGCGGTCAGCAGGTTAATTTCGTTGATGTGCTCACCAGCAACAATACCAATCTGCAAATCAGCTTTGTGCATTCGCGCTATCGCAATGAAAACGTGGCGATTTGCGTACTGGTTGATGTTAGCGCACGTGTCAAAATGGAAGAGTCGCTGCAGGAGATGGCGCAGGCAGCGGAGCAGGCTAGCCAGTCTAAATCGATGTTCCTCGCCACGGTCAGCCATGAGCTGCGTACGCCGCTGTACGGCATTATCGGCAACCTGGATTTGCTGCAAACCAAAGAGTTGCCGAGTGGTGTCGATCGGTTGGTCACGGCGATGAACAACTCCTCCAGCCTGCTGCTGAAAATTATCAGCGATATTCTCGACTTCTCAAAAATTGAATCTGAACAGCTTAAGATTGAGCCGCGTGAGTTTTCACCGCGCGAGGTGATGAACCACATAACGGCCAACTACCTGCCGCTGGTGGTACGTAAGCAGCTGGGATTGTACTGTTTCATCGAACCGGATGTGCCGGTGGCGTTGAATGGCGACCCCATGCGCTTGCAGCAGGTGATCTCTAATCTGTTGAGCAATGCGATTAAGTTCACCGATACCGGCTGCATTGTGCTGCATGTGCAGCGTCATGGTGATTATCTCAGTATTCGCGTACGTGATACCGGCGTGGGCATTCCGGCCAAAGAAGTCGTGCGTCTGTTCGATCCGTTCTTTCAGGTCGGCACCGGGGTTCAGCGTAATTTCCAGGGAACCGGATTGGGGCTGGCGATTTGTGAAAAACTGATCAGCATGATGGATGGTGATATATCCGTCGATTCCGAACCCGGAATGGGCAGCCAGTTTACGGTGCGTATTCCACTGTATGGTGCGCAGTATCCACTGAAGAAAAGTGTGGAAGGGCTGACCAATACCCGCTGCTGGCTGGCGGTACGTAATGCTTCACTGTATCGCTTTATCGAAGCCAGCCTGACGCGTAACGGGATGACGGTGCTGCGCTATGAAGGTCAGCAACCCGACGCTGATGACGTGCTGATTGCCGATGATGTGCAGGAACAGGCATGGCAGGGACGCGCCGCGGTGATTTTCTGTCGCCGACATATCGGCATTCCGCAGGAGAGAGCGCCGGGTGAGTGGGTGCACAGCGTGGCCTCACCGCACGAGCTGCCTGCGCTGCTGGCGCATATATATCGCGTTGAGCTGGAGGATGAAAATCTCTCCAGCGCGCTGCCTGCCCCGGATAAAATCGGCAGTAACCACGATGACATGATGATTCTGGTGGTTGACGATCATCCGATCAACCGCCGCTTGTTGGCCGATCAGCTGGGATCGTTGGGGTATCAGTGCAAAACCGCCAATGACGGTGTGGATGCGCTCAATGTGTTGAGCAAAAATCATATCGATATCGTGTTGAGCGACGTCAACATGCCGAATATGGACGGTTACCGCCTGACGCAGCGCATTCGTCAGCTGGGGCTCACACTGCCGGTGGTTGGCGTAACGGCGAACGCACTGGCAGAAGAGAAGCAGCGTTGTCTGGAGTCAGGGATGGATAGTTGCTTATCCAAGCCGGTGACGTTGGATGTGCTGAAGCAGACGCTGACGGTGTATGCGGAAAGAGTGAGAAAAACGCGGGGATAAAAAATGCCGGATGGCGGCGTTTGCCTTATCCGGCCTACGGAACATACCTCAATGAGGTATCGTTCGTAGGCCGGATAAACGTAGCGCCATCAGGCATGTTGATGGTAAAAGGAATCAGTCTTTGTCGGACGGGCTTAGCGTCACGGACGAGAGATAATTAAGCAGGGCGATATCGTTTTCAACGCCCAGTTTCATCATCGCGGACTTTTTCTGGCTACTGATGGTTTTAATGCTGCGGTTGAGCTTTTTGGCGATTTCAGTGACCAGGAAACCTTCCGCGAACAGGCGCAGAACTTCGCTCTCTTTCGGCGAAAGACGTTTGTCACCATACCCGCTGGCACTGATTTTCTCCAGCAAACGAGAAACGCTTTCTGGGGTAAATTTCTTGCCTTTTTGCAGCGCCGCCAGTGCTTTTGGCAGATCCGTTGGCGCACCCTGTTTCAGCACGATCCCTTCAATGTCGAGATCCAGCACCGCGCTGAGGATCGCCGGGTTGTTGTTCATGGTCAGGACGATGATCGACAGGCTCGGGAAATGGCGTTTGATGTATTTAATTAACGTGATCCCGTCACCGTATTTATCTCCCGGCATAGAGAGATCGGTTATCAACACATGCGCGTCTAATTTCGGCAAATTGTTGATCAGTGCAGTGGAGTCTTCAAATTCGCCGACAACGTTCACCCATTCGATTTGCTCAAGTGATTTACGAATACCGAACAGTACAATCGGATGGTCATCGGCAATAATTACGTTCATAGTGTTCATGTATTGGGCTACCTTGCTACAGCAAGCTCTTGACGTAAGTGTCAATGTCGCTGATGTACTTTTCTATACCTGGAGCATCTTTTTCTTGAATAAGATGTTCCAGCGCTTCACATAACTGCTTGCCGGGTACCAGATTAAGCATGGCAAACACGCCTTTCAGGCGATGGGCGGTTTGGGCTAACGCAGCGAAATCGCTGGTTTCCGCCTCAGTATACAACCTCTTAACATCATCCGGTACTGTGTCTACAAAGAGTGCATAGTAACCACTGGCATGAAGTTCGGCGTTTTCATCTCCGCCGAGGGGGATTTCCTGGATCTCTTCCTGCGCCAGCTGCTCTTCTATTAGCTCGAGGACAGCTTCCTGCATAGCATTGCTCATATTAAAGTTGACGCGCAGCTGACCAGGGCCAATTTTGCGTACGCCAGACTCATCATCGCTTAAAAGCAAGCCCGAGGCAGTAAGATTAGACGGATTATCAGTTAAAAAGAGATCATATTCTTGACTACTCAACCGTTCATCGGGCGTGATGCAGGTGGCTCCCCAGTTTTCTAGCTGACGTAATACGATGCTACGTACCTCACTGGAGGTGACATCAACCATCACGCAGACGTCATCCAACAGGCGCTCTTCAATGTCAGCATGTTGGTCATGCAGCGGCATTTTAACATGGACGATATAACGCGTTCCAAGTTCTTCACGCGCTTTGATATTCAGGTGCCCGCCCAGTTTACGGGCCAGCTGATCGCATAGCCAAAAGGTCAGCGGGTTGGCTTTGCCATAGCGATCGCCCTGCGTTTCATTGATGAACGGAAAGTGTAGATTATCAATTTCATTCAACGTTACGCCTTCACCAGTATCCAGAATACGGAAGGTCAGGCGCTCTGCCTCTGATTCATCCTGGTCAACTTCGAGGGTAATTTTCCCAATTTGCGTGGTGGTTACCGCGTATTGAATCAACAGCAGCAGAATACGGCGCAGGGCGTCACGGTCGCCGCGGCGTTCATCGCTGGCGCTGAGGTTATTTTTAATCAGCAGCTGCAGGCCTTTGCGTTTAATGACCGGCAGAACGTCAGGCACCACTTCATCAATTAACGTTTGAACGGAGAACAGCGTGGACTCGCTTTTCCAACTGTCGCTCTCGAGAATATTGGCCAACTGAATTTCATCAACCATTCGCACCAGCACATCGGCCTGATTTGCCAGTTTTTGGCTGTCAGGCGTATTGAGTGCGGCGGCATTAACGGCAAGTATTCTGGCCGGATCTTTCAGGGCACTGCCGATATTCTGCATAAATGCGGCGCGGGCCTGCTGATTTTTCTCATACAGGCGCTGGGCTTGTTTCAGTTTTTTATTCACCAGCACTTCTTTGTCCTGGTCGCGAATAATAAAGATCTGCGTACGCGGTGATATCTGGCTGCGGAACAGTCGGATTTCATACAGTTCATTATTAATGGTGGCCTGGATCACGCCCTGATGCTGCTCAGCCATGCTAGTTATGTTTTGCAAATTCAAATGCGGCAGCAGGTGGTCGGCAATTTTATTGCTGATGACCGTACGGTTAGCCTCCTGGTCGTGCACCAATAATCCCAGCGGCAGCAGTGAAACAATCTCTTCGTTGATTGCTCGCAAAACGCGTAATTCATTATTGGCGGCAAGGTTTGGCGCCACGTCGGTCGAGCGGGCAGGGAGGTGGCGAAAGGTGGTATAGCCAAACAACGCCAGTGCCAGCAATGCGATGTTCAGCAACAGCGGCAGCAGGATATTTTGCAAGGTGTCGAGCAGCAATGAACCGAACGGGACCTGCCAGACCAGTCGCATATCCGTTGAGTTTAGCGCCGATGAAATCTCAATTTTGGCGTTATTGAAGCTGATACTGACGCTGTCAGGCGACTCTTTTTCATTACTGTGCTCGACCGTTGAGGTGGCATCAGGTTCCAGATGAAAACTGTCCAGCGGCATGCCTGGCGGGATCAGATCATTAATGGGCAGGTCAAACGCCACCACGGTGGCCAGATGTCCCGGCTGATTAAAGGTGGTACGCAGTGTGAAGTAATGGCCGTTTTGCCAGACCAGGCGGCGCAGCGAGGAGAAGCTTTCACGTTCATCCAGCGCATTGGCCTGCTGTAGCATTTCTGCGCGGCGCGAATCGACGATATTACCAATCGTCGACTCTTTAAAGCCGGAGGTCAGATCTTTCAGTGGCAACGTCGAAATCAGGATCAGGCTGTTGTCCTGGCCATTGAGATAATACATTGACCATGGGACATTCTCGGCTCCCCACAGGGTATCCAGATAGGTTGAGATACGCTGGGTCATCTCCAGCGTTGAGCTGTCATGCGAGCCAAAAATAAGCGCTTCGGTCTTTCTGCGTGGTTTCTCAAGATAGTAGATATCTTGTTTCAAACGGGTTTCTTGTAGTCCATCTGCTGTGGCGGATTGCGGGGTGGCGGCAATATTGTCATAAATTTGCCACGTGACGTACCGCCAGGTATCTACTCGTTTATGGATGGCATGCGTGATATCGACAATCTGATAGCTCTTATCTTTTAGCCAGGTGTTGACCGCGCTCTGGACCATCACGCCCATCATCACTAACAGCACAACGATCAGTAATAAGAAGAAACGGGTAATACTTCCCGGAAGTAGGGAAAATCGGGTAGAAGCCGTTGTGTCTGACTGACTCATTCGTGTTTAAGACCTGTTAGAACGATGCTTAAGATGAAGGGGCAGTATAAAGGGTAATGGATGAATTGCCATACTCTCGCAGCACCGGACGCATGGCACGTGTTTACCGCACATCTTGCTTCGTCACGCCGTGGTCAATCTGTACAGTCCACCGTGTCAGGTACAAATAGAAATCTTGAACCTAAGAAATTAGCATTAAATAACAAGAAATTATTAGATAAGCTTAGGTGTGATTAATACACAAAAAAATAGTTAATAATTGTTATAGTTTTTGGTTGGTAGCACAGGACTGTCAGTTTTGTGTAAATTAGGGTAAAAAAAAACCGAACGCAGAGCATTCGGTTGAAATAGGGGTAAACAGACATTCAAGAATGAATGACGGTAATAAATAAAGTTAATGATGATAGCAGTGCTATTTTAGTTGCGAGTGAAGATTTTGTTTTGTCATTCAGTGCTATGAGTTTTTCGAATGCAATTAGTTGATTTATATCGTCATATGTATGTTTCTTGACTATTTGTGCTTATTTTGCTCATTTTTTGATTTTTAAAAAGTTCCCTGATATTAACATTTTGAAACATCTGTGTAGATAAATGAAACACCTTTAAAGTTTTAGTATCATATTCGTGTTGGATTATTCTGTGTTTTTGCGGAGAATGAAGTTGCCGACTGGTTAATGAACGTAATCAGTATGCAGTGGCATAAAAAAAGCAATAAAGGCATATAACAGAGGGTTAATAACATGAAAGTCAAAGTACTGTCCCTCCTGGTCCCAGCTCTGCTGGTAGCAGGTACCGCGAATGCGGCTGAAATTTACAACAAAGACGGCAACAAATTAGACCTGTACGGTAAAGTCGACGGTCTGCACTATTTCTCCGATAACAAAGGTGATGATGGTGACAAGACTTACATGCGTATCGGCTTCAAAGGCGAAACTCAGGTTAACGACCAACTGACCGGTTACGGCCAGTGGGAATACCAGATTCAAGGTAACGCGGCTGAAAGTGAAAACAACTCCTGGACCCGTGTGGCGTTTGCGGGTCTGAAATTCGCTGATGCCGGTTCTTTCGACTACGGTCGTAACTACGGCGTGGTTTACGACGTAACGTCCTGGACCGACGTTCTGCCGGAATTCGGCGGCGATACCTACGGTGCTGACAACTTCATGCAGCAGCGTGGTAACGGCTTCGCGACCTACCGTAACACCGATTTCTTCGGCCTGGTTGATGGTCTGAACTTTGCCATTCAGTACCAGGGCAAAAACGGTAGCGTGAGCGGCGAAGACGAGAACGGCAGAACGTTCACTGGCGTGACCAACAACGGTCGTGATGCACTGCGTCAGAATGGCGACGGTGTTGGCGGATCGATCACGTATGATATCGGTGAAGGCTTCGCGCTGGGTACCGCAGTCACCAGCTCCAAACGTACTGACGAGCAGAACCGTTTAAACTTCGGTACTGGCGATCGTGCTGAAACCTACACCGGTGGTCTGAAATACGACGCGAACAACGTGTACCTGGCAGCACAGTACACCCAGACCTACAACGCAACGCGTGCAGGTGATTTAGGCTGGGCTAACAAAGCGCAGAACTTCGAAGCCGTTGCACAGTACCAGTTCGACTTCGGTCTGCGTCCGTCCGTGGCTTACCTGCAGTCCAAAGGTAAAGACCTGGGTCGTGGTTATGGCGACGAAGACATCCTGAAATATGTTGATGTTGGCGCGACTTACTACTTCAACAAAAACATGTCTACCTATGTTGATTACAAAATCAACCTGCTGGATGACAACAACTTCACCCGTGATGCGGGTATCTCTACCGATGATATCGTAGCGCTGGGTCTGGTTTACCAGTTCTAATCTGCGTTCATTGTTATTCAAAGGCCCTGCGGGGCCTTTTTTAATGCCGTTATTCCGGCGTACAGGCAACCCTTTTTGGTGTACTCTTGCGTCCGTTCGCATGAGGATAATCACGTATGGATATGAATTTTTGCCGCGCAGCCCTGTTGGCTGTGACGATCTTTTCTGTCGGCTGCGATAACGCACCAAAGCCGGTTCAGACCACACCGCCTGCGGCCACCGTACTGGAAGGCAAAACGATGGGCACCTTCTGGCGGGTTAGCGTGGTGAACGTTGATGCTAAACGCGCCGAAGAACTGCGGGTCAAGATCCAGACGCAGCTTGATGCTGACGATCAGCTGCTCTCTACCTATAAAAACGATTCTGCGCTGATGCGTTTTAACTTGTCGAAAAGCCTGTCGCCCTGGCCGGTCAACGATGCCATGGCGGATATCATCACCTCGGCGCTGCGTATTGGCGCGAAAACCGATGGCGCGATGGACATCACCGTCGGCCCGTTGGTTAACCTGTGGGGATTTGGTCCGGACAAGCAGCCGCTGCATATCCCCACGCAGGCACAAATTGATGCCGCAAAAGCACAAACCGGGCTGCAGCACCTGAGCGTAATCAATGACACGCGGCAGAACTATCTGCAGAAAGATCTACCGGATCTGTATGTCGATCTCTCTACCGTTGGTGAAGGTTATGCTGCCGATCATCTGGCCCGACTGATGGAGCAGGAGGGGATCGCCCGTTATCTGGTGTCCGTTGGTGGGGCGCTGAACAGCCGGGGGATGAACGCCGAGGGACGTCCGTGGCGAGTAGCGATCCAGAAACCCACCGATCGGGAAAACGCGGTGCAGGCGGTTGTAGATATTAACGGTCATGGCATCAGCACGTCCGGCAGTTATCGCAATTATTACGAACTGGACGGAAAGCGTCTGTCGCATGTTATCGATCCGCAAACCGGTCGGCCAATTGAGCATAATCTGGTCTCGGTGACAGTGATTGCGCCTACGGCACTGGAGGCCGACGGCTGGGATACTGGGCTGATGGTGCTCGGCACGGATAAAGCCAAAGAGGTGGTGCGTCGTGAAGGGCTGGCGGTTTATATGATTGTCAAAGAAGGCGAGGGGTTTAAAACCTGGATGTCGCCGCAGTTCGAAAGCTTTCTTGTCAGCGATAAAAATTAAAAAGCAAGATTGCAGGTTTTTATGCCCTGCAATGCGGACACACTGAGGCTAAGCACTATGCTTAACAAAGGAGTCCATTATGAATAATCTTCAACGCGTAACCGATGAGGACCGTTGGCAGTCTGTGTTACAGCGTGACGCGGACGCTGACGGTCAGTTTGTTTTTGCCGTACAGACTACGGGTATCTTTTGTCGACCGTCATGTCGGGCTAAACATGCGCTGCGTAAAAATGTCCGTTTCTTTGCCGATGCCGGGCAGGCGTTAGCGGCAGGGTTTCGTCCCTGCAAACGCTGTCAGCCGGATAAAGCCAACGCGCAGCAGCAGCGGCTGGAGAAGATTAGCCTGGCGTGCCAGCTGTTAGAGCAGGAGTCGCCGCTCACGCTGGAGGCTTTAGCTCAGCAGGTGGCGATGAGCCCGTTTCATCTACATCGTCTGTTTAAAGCTACGACGGGCATGACGCCGAAAGCGTGGCAGCAGTCCTGGCGCGTCAGGCGTTTGCGTGACGCGCTGGCGAAAGGCGCACCGGTGACCCAGGCGATTTTGAATGCCGGCTTCCCCGACAGCAGCAGCTATTACCGTAAAGCGGATGGAGCGCTGGGCATGACGGCAAAGCAGTTTCGTCAAGGCGGCGATAAGCTGGCGATTCGCTATACCGTGGCGGACTGCGCACTGGGCCGCTGCCTGGTAGCGGAAAGTGAACGCGGTATCTGCGCAATTTTACTCGGCGACGACGATGCTACGCTGGTATCTGAGCTGCATGAACTGTTTCCTGCAGCACGTGGTGTGCCTGCGGATCCCGATTTTCAACAGCGTGTGCGCGAAGTGATCGCGGTCATTAACTCACGCAATACCCCATTGTCGCTGCCGCTGGATATTCGGGGAACCGCGTTTCAGCAGCAGGTGTGGCAGGCGCTGCGTGACATTCCCTGTGGCGAAACGGTGAGCTACCAGCAGTTGGCGAATGCCGTGGGGAAACCGAAAGCGGTGCGCGCTGTGGCGAGTGCCTGCGGAGCAAATAAGCTGGCGATTGTGATCCCGTGTCATCGGGTGATCCGCGGCGATGGCGCGCTTTCGGGTTATCGCTGGGGCGTCGCCCGCAAGGCGCAACTGCTGCAACGTGAAACCACAGGTGAGGACAGATAATGCTCGATCTCTTTGCGCAGGCAAAACCCTGGCAGGAGCCGCTGGCGTCCGGTGCGGTCATTTTGCGCCGTTTTGCGTTTGATGCCGCACCTTCTTTATTACAGGAAATGGCGGTTGTCGTCAGACAATCGCCGTTTCGCCAGATGGTGACCCCCGGCGGATATACGATGTCGGTGGCGATGACCAACTGTGGTCAATTGGGGTGGACGACCGATCAGCATGGCTACCTCTATTCTCCGGTCGATCCGTTGACCGGTAGCGCCTGGCCGCGTTTACCTGACGTTTTTGCCGAACTGTGTCAACAGGCGGCAACCGCTGCGGGCTATCCCGATTTTCGACCAGATGCCTGTTTGATCAACCGCTATACGCCAGGGGCAAAACTGTCGTTGCATCAGGATAAAGACGAACCCGACCTGCAAGCGCCCATTGTTTCTGTCTCGCTGGGCCTGCCGGCAATCTTTCAGTTCGGTGGTCTGAAGCGCAACGATCCGTTAAAGCGGCTGCTGCTGGAACACGGTGATGTGGTGGTGTGGGGCGGGAAATCGCGCTTGTTTTATCATGGTATACAGCCGCTTAAGACTGGCTACCATCCGTTGACAACGGACTGCCGTTACAATCTGACTTTTCGCCGGGCGAGTAAAGAAGAATAAAAATAAGAATTATTATTGCTGTCGGCGAAGAGATGTTTAAACTGCGGGCTGTTATTACTTGTCCGGGTTGAACACATGGAACTTTTACTTCTTGTCTGGCGGCAGTATCGCTGGCCATTTATCAGCGTCATGGCGCTCAGCCTTGCCAGTGCTGCGTTGGGGATTGGGCTGATTGCGTTTATCAACCAGCGCCTGATTGAAACGGTCGACACCACGCTTATGGTGCTGCCGGAGTTTCTCGGCCTGCTGCTGTTGCTGATGATCGTGACCCTTGGTTCACAGCTGGCGTTGACCACGCTGGGACACCACTTTGTCTACCGCCTGCGTAGCGAATTTATCAAACGTATTCTGGATACTCACGTCGAGCGCATCGAACAGCTCGGTAGCGCCGCGTTGCTGGCTGGCTTAACCAGCGATATCCGCAATATCACCATCGCCTTTGTCCGCCTGCCGGAGCTGGTGCAGGGGATTATATTGACCGTCGGGTCAGCGGCATACCTGGCGATGCTGTCGACCAAAATGTTGCTGGTGACGGCAATCTGGATGGCGATCACCATCTGGGGTGGATTCGTACTGGTGGCGCGGGTGTACAAACACATGGCCACGTTGCGTGAAACCGAAGACAAGCTGTACAACGATTACCAGACGGTGCTGGAAGGGCGCAAAGAGCTGACCCTTAACCGTGAACGCGCCGAGCATATTTTTAATCAACTGTACGTCCCGGATGCCAAAGAGTACCGCCACCATATTATTCGTGCCGATACCTTCCACCTGAGCGCGGTCAACTGGTCGAATATTATGATGTTGGGTGCCATTGGCCTGGTGTTCTGGATGGCTAACAGCCTCGGCTGGGCGGATACCAACGTCGCGGCAACCTATTCGCTGACGCTGCTGTTCCTGCGTACGCCGCTGCTGTCTGCCGTTGGCGCGCTGCCCACGCTGCTCACCGCCCAGGTGGCGTTTAATAAACTGAATAAATTTGCACTGGCACCGTTCAAGGCTGAATTCCCTCGTCCTACTGCATTCCCAAACTGGAAAACGCTCGAGCTACGTAACGTAGTTTTCCACTATCAGGACAATGCTTTCTCCGTTGGGCCGGTCAATCTGACCATTCACCGTGGCGAGCTGATCTTCCTGATTGGCGGCAATGGCAGCGGGAAGTCTACGCTGGCCATGTTACTGACTGGGTTATACCAGCCGCAGTCTGGCGAGATCCTGCTCGACGGTAAGGCGGTGGCGGTCGACAAACCTGAAGACTACCGCAAGCTGTTCTCCGCCGTGTTTACCGACGTCTGGCTGTTTGACAAACTGCTGGGGCCGGAAGGTCAATCGGCCAACCCGGCGCTGGTCGATAAGTGGCTGGAACATCTGCAGATGGCGCACAAGCTGGAGTTGAACGACGGGAGCATTCTGAATCTTAAGCTGTCGAAAGGGCAGAAAAAACGCGTGGCACTGCTGCTGGCGTTAGCCGAGGAACGCGACATTATTCTGCTGGATGAATGGGCTGCCGATCAGGACCCGCACTTCCGGCGCGAATTCTACCAGGTGCTGTTGCCGTTGATGCAAGAGATGGGCAAAACCATTTTTGCCATTAGTCACGATGATCACTACTTTATTCATGCCGATCGCTTGCTTGAGATGCGCAATGGCCAGCTGACTGAGCTGTTGGGCGACGATCGCGACGCTGCCTCGCGTGATGCCGTCGCACGTACTGCCTGAATCGGTGAGTTGTTACCCGATGGCACTACGCTTATCGGGCCTATAACTCCGCGTGCCGCCGGTTTTTTATCCATCCGGCGGCTTCGTTTATTGTTATTTACATAATTCGGCATCATGATTAATGATATTTCATATCATGGATTTATGATTGATGTCCGTAATAAACAAAAATAGCGCCAGGCTACGTGATGAAGAACGTGCCCGCCTGATCTGGCTGCTAACCACTGATAAAGCCATTATTTCAACGCTGTTGGGCAAGCTTACCCTGGCTGAGCAATATGACGTCGGTACGCTTGCCGACGATATTGCTGAGGTAGGGGCGCTGGTGGAGCATTTGCCGCCACCCGATCTGGCCGATACCCTCGAAGCATTACCCTCCGAAGAGCGTCACGCGCTGTGGCGGCTGATCCAAAGCGACAAGCGTGGTTATGTGTTGCTGGAGGCGTCTGAAAACGTCTGGGACGATCTGATCGATGAAATGTCGGACCGGGAATTGCTCGACGCGCTGCAATACCTCGACATCGACGAGCAGATTTACGTGGTGCAGCATTTACCGCGTAACCTGACCGGTCGACTGCTGGCGACGTTACCGGCGGAAGAGCGGGCGCGCGTGCGCCAGGTGATGCACTACGAGAAGAATCGCGTCGGTGCGATCATGGAGTTCGAGGTCATTACCGTGCGCCCGGACGTGACGCTGAAGGTGGTACAACGCTACCTGCGACGGCTGGGTAAAATGCCGGAGAACACCGATAAACTCTTCGTCACCGACCGCAATAAAGTGCTGGTGGGCGAGCTGACGTTAACCCGTATTCTGCTCAATGACGTGCAACGCAAAGTCAGTGAGGTGATGGAAGACGATCCGCTCACCTTTGCTCCGGAAGATATCGCCGAGCACGCCGCGCGTACCTTTGAACGTGATAACCTGGTCAGTGCGGCGGTGGTGGACCCAACCGGCAAGCTGATGGGGCGTTTAACCATCGATGAGATCGTCGATGTGGTGTATGAAGAAACGGACACCGATCTGCGCCGGATGGGGGGCTTAAGCGCCGGAGAAGATGTCTTTGCCCCGGTTACCAAAGCGGTAAAAACCCGTTGGGCCTGGCTGGCTGTTAATCTCTGTACCGCATTTATCGCATCGCGCGTCATCGACGGTTTTGAACACACGATTTCACAGCTGGTGGCGCTGGCCTCGCTCATGCCCATCGTGGCGGGGATCGGCGGCAATACCGGTAATCAGACCATCACCATGATTGTCCGCGCGCTGGCGCTGCAAAACATTCAGCCAGGAAACCTGACGTTCCTGATCCTGCGAGAAATGGGCGTGGCGGTGATTAACGGGCTGGTCTGGGGCGGGATTATGGGCGGCATCACCTGGTGGTTGTACGATGACATGGCGCTCGGCGGCGTGATGACCCTGGCAATGATGCTTAATCTGTTAATGGCAGCGCTGATGGGGGTGATTATTCCAATGACCATGGTCAAGCTGGGGCGCGACCCGGCGATCGGCTCAAGCGTGATGATCACCGCTATTACCGACACCGGCGGGTTCTTTATTTTTCTCGGTCTGGCGACGCTGTTTTTGGTGTAGTCGGGCGTTTGCCTCTGACGATGCGTGGCAGGACCAGCATCGTCAATACCCCGCCAACCACGCCAATAGCCAGGTTGCCGGTCGACACCGTTGCAGCAACGGTAATCAGCATCACCAGCGTTTCGCTGACCGGCATTTTCACCAGTGTCGCTGGCTGAATGCTGTGCCAGCTGAACGTTTTCACCGCCACTATGACCATAATACCTGCCAGCACTGACATGGGGATTTTTGCCATCATGTCGCTTAACGCAGTGACCAACAGCAGCAAGACCAGCCCAGCGGCGAACGTGGAGACGCGGCTGCGTCCTTTACCCATCTCAACGTTAACAATCGTTTGACCAATCATCGCGCATCCGGCGATACCGCCATATAACCCGGCCAGAATATTGGCTATCCCCAGCCCCGTACTTTCACGATTTTTATTCGAGGGCGTGACCGTCAGATCGTCAACCAGTCGGGCGGTAAGCAGCGACTCCATCAAGCCGACAAAGGCAATACTCAGCGCGCAGGGCCAGATAATCGCCAACGTGTGCAGGTTGAGAGGCACCAACAGCTGCGTGAATCCGGGTAATCCACCGCTCAATGAGCCTTCGTCACCGACGGTAGGCAACAACTGCCCGCTGGTCACGGTGAAGACCGTCAGCAGCACGATGGCAATCAGCGGCGCGGGAATGCTTTTAATAAACCGCGGTACCCACAGCACGATAAGCAGCGTCAGAACAAACAGCCCCCAAATCAACGGGCTTTTACTCCAGAAGTGCGGAACCTGAGCAAAGAAGATCAAGATGCCTAGCGCGTTAACAAAGCCGGTCATCACGGCCCCAGGGATAAAACGCATCAGTCGTGCCATCCCCAATACACCAAACAGGATTTGGATAACCCCGGCCAGCAGCACCGCGGGCAGGATGTACTGTACGCCGTGCTGATGCACCATTGGGCCAATCACCAGCGCCACCGATCCGGCTGCGGCGGTAACCATGGCCGGACGTCCGCCTAAAAAGGACATCGCCAGACACAGGACAACCGAGGCTATCAGGCTGACTTTGGGGTCTACGCCGGCGATAACAGAAAAAGAGATCACTTCCGGGATCAGCGCCAGCGCCGTGACCACGCCGGCCAGTGTTTCGCGCATCAGCAGGCGGGGTTGACGCAGCACAACGCCGACGGAATGTTCCGCCACGGCGGCAGGGGATGAATCAGTCGCAGACATAGTTACTCTCAGGTCAGAAATGGCCTGATAACAGCAGACCGGCAGGCATCCGTGCGGTGAATAGCAAAGCGCTGCATAGTACCCGCCTGACGGGTAGGTTTCCAGAAATGATTGTCAATAACCGTATAAAGAATCAACCTATTAATAACATTTTTAAAATTTAAACATAAATTATAAACATTATTTTATTATTTTTTACTTAAGTGTTACCGTTGGGCCGTTCGATTTTCACCTGCATGAAAAGCAAAAAGCGATACTAAAAGTAAGGCATTAACATTATGAAAAAAGTGACAGCCATGCTCTTCACCATGGCCCTGGGGCTGAATGTTGTCTCGATGGCGGCAAAAGCGAAAGCAGTGGAAGAGCAGGAAACGGATGTACTGTTGATTGGCGGCGGTATCATGAGCGCCACATTGGGAACCTATTTACAGGAACTGGAACCACAATGGTCTATGACCATGGTCGAGCGAATGGATGGGGTGGCCGAGGAGAGTTCAAACGGCTGGAACAATGCTGGCACGGGCCACTCCGCGCTGATGGAACTGAACTACACGCCGAAAAAAGCCGACGGTACTGTCAGCATTGAAAAGGCCGTTGAAATTAACGAAGCCTTCCAGATTTCCCGCCAGTTTTGGGCCTATCAGGTCAATAACGACGTGATGCATGACCCACGCTCATTTATCACTACCGTTCCCCACATGAGCTTTGTCTGGGGGGATGAGAACGTTAACTTCCTGCGCGCGCGTTATAAAGCCCTGCAGCAAAGTTCGCTGTTCCGTGGCATGCGCTACTCCGAAGATCACGCCCAGATCAAAGAGTGGGCACCGCTGGTGATGGAAGGACGCGATCCAAACCAGAAAGTGGCAGCAACGCGTACCGAGATTGGGACTGACGTCAACTACGGCGAAATTACGCGCCAGCTGATCGCTTCGTTACAGAAAAAGCCTAACTTTGCGCTGCAACTCAGTACTGAAGTACGGGGTTTTAAGCGTAACGCTGATAACAGCTGGACCGTCACGGTTGCCGATCTGAAAAACAACGCAGCGGAACGCGACATCAAGGCGAAGTTTGTCTTTATTGGCGCCGGTGGCGCTGCGCTGAAACTGTTGCAGGAAACCGACATCCCGGAAGCGAAAGGCTACGGCGGATTCCCGGTTGGCGGACAGTTCCTGGTGGCGGAAAACCCGGATGTGGTGAATCGCCACCTGGCGAAAGTATATGGTCAGGCTTCTGTCGGTGCACCGCCGATGTCCGTACCGCACATTGACACCCGTATTCTGGATGGCAAACGCGTGGTGCTGTTTGGGCCGTTTGCGACCTTCTCCACCAAGTTCCTGAAAAACGGTTCATTGTGGGATCTGCTGAGTTCTACCACCACTTCAAACGTTATGCCGATGATGAATGTGGGTCTGGATAATTTCGATCTGGTGAAATATCTGGTCAGCCAGGTCATGCTCAGCGACGACGACCGTTTTGCTGCGCTGCAGGAATACTACCCGCAGGCGAAGAAAGAAGACTGGCGTTTGTGGCAGGCGGGCCAGCGCGTGCAGATCATCAAAAGTGATGAAGACAAGGGCGGCGTTCTGCGTCTGGGGACCGAAGTGGTGAGCGACAAAGACGGCACGATTGCCGCGCTGTTGGGTGCATCACCGGGCGCGTCAACGGCGGCACCGATCATGCTGCATCTGATGGAAAAAGTGTTTAAAGATAAAGTCGCCAGCCAGCAATGGCAGGCGAAGCTGAAAACGATTATTCCGTCTTACGGCACCAAGCTGAACGGTAACGTCGAGGCCACGGAACAAGAGCTGCAGTACACCAGTGGCGTTCTGGGTCTGAAATACGATAAACCGCAGGTGGCTGATGAAACGCCTCAACCGCAGTTAAAACCTCAGGCTCAACCGCAGCCAGAGCAGAAAGCGGTTGCGGATATTGCACTGTAATCGCATGGTTGCATGCCGGATGGCGCTGCGCTTATCCGGCCTACAACACGCTATACGTAGGCCGGATAAGGCGGTACGCCGCCATCCGGCACATTCTCATTTATCGCGCGACTGCGTCCTGAATCTTCTCTTCTGCTTTCCAGATACGGTATTTTACTTCTACGTTTTCCGGGGTGTAGACCACAATCGGTAATTTGCTGTTGTAACGCAACATACCGTCGTCACCTAAATGAGCGGTAATAAACTTCTTCTCTTTCTTGCCGTCCGGGCAGGCCATCATGGTTGACACCGGAGAGGTAACTTTGTCGAATACGTAGTAGTCATAACCCCAACCTTCCAGCGTTTTGCTGTCCAGTTCTCCGCCCAGGCGATGCTGGTTGCAGTCAACGTCCAGCGTTTGGCCGATCAGCAGTTCTACCTTTAGAGTAGATTCATCTTTCTCAGGAGTAAGCTGGATAACCTGGCGTTTCATCCCTTTGTCTGCTTTCGGATACGGGGCGACTTTTTCCAGCGGCTGAGCGGGAGTATCACTGGTTGCTGCCCATGCAGAGGTGCTGGCAAACGTGGCTAGCAGGATGGCAGGGACGATGGTCTTCATCTTATTGTTCACAGTGTTTCCTTTCTTCTGTCTTCTGAACGTGTTTTTCGCAGGTTAGCATATTCACATGCGCTATTAATCTAAATTTACTTATATTTAAGGTGTATTAATTGAATGTTTAATTATTAACTAGAGATATATGCTAAGAGTTATCCTATTTTTAAGATTATTCTCTTGTATATGTATTCGCTATATAATTGTTTATATAACTCATTGAAATGTGAGTAAAAGCGCGTTTTTTTATACCAACCCTACACTCTTTTGATCCGGCAACAGCATTTACCCCGATTGGGGTATGCACCTCTAACACATCCTGAAATATCTTACTGTTAAAAATAACTACTCATAAATAGTGCGGTTACTTATTGTCGTTCAACCCGCTCAGGGAGAGCGTCATTTATGGAAGGACAATGTCATGGTTGATTTATCCCGTCGAGGCATGTTGACAGGTAGCTGGCGTAACGCCAGTACGGGGATCCGTCCGCCGTGGAGCATGGAAGAATCTCACTTTCTGGCGCATTGCCTGCGTTGTGACGCCTGCGTCCAGGCGTGTGAAACCGGCATCCTGCAGCGAGGCCAGGGCGGTTTTCCGAGCGTAAATTTCAAACACGGCGAGTGCAGCTTTTGTTACGCCTGCGCAGAGGCCTGTCCCGAATCACTCTTTCTTCCGCGCCACACCAGGGCCTGGGATCTGAATGTTACGATCGGTGAAAACTGTCTCGCCAATCAATCTGTAGAGTGCCATCGCTGTCAGGATAGCTGTGAACCCATGGCCATTACCTTTCGCCCCACGCTGTCCGGTATATATCAGCCACAGCTCGACAATCAAGCCTGTAGCGGATGTGGTGCGTGTGTCGCGACCTGTCCGGTATCAGCCATTAATGCGGAGTACCACCATGGACACTAACTGGCAGGTTTGCAGCCTGGTCGTTCAGGCCAAAAGTCAGCACATCAACGATATCGCTACGCAGTTACGTACATTTCCAGGTTGTGAAGTTGCACTCAGCGATGTGGAAAGCGGCCAACTGATTGTGGTGGTAGAAGCAGAACACAGTGAAACACTAATGAAAACAATTGAGTCAGTGCGCAACGTTGCGGGCGTACTGGCGGTGTCGCTGGTTTATCACCAGCAGGATGAGCAAGGTGAGGAAACACCATGAAACTCAGTCGTCGTAGCTTTATGAAAGCTAACGCCGTTGCGGCCGCTGCGGCGGCTGCCGGGTTAAGCGTGCCGGGCGTTGCCCGCGCGGTAGTCGGTCAGCAAGAAGCGATCAAATGGGACAAAGCCCCGTGCCGTTTTTGCGGTACTGGCTGTGGCGTATTGGTTGGCACCCAGCAAGGCCGTGTTGTGGCATGCCAGGGTGACCCGGAAGCGCCGGTTAACCGTGGACTTAACTGTATTAAAGGGTATTTCCTACCCAAAATCATGTACGGAAAAGACCGTTTAACGCAGCCAATGCTGCGCATGAAGGACGGTAAATATCACAAAGAAGGCGAGTTCACCCCGATTAGCTGGGATCAGGCCTTTGATGTGATGGAAGAAAAATTCAAAACGTCGCTGAAAGAGAAAGGACCTGATGCCATCGGCATGTTTGGTTCCGGTCAGTGGACCATCTGGGAAGGCTACGCCGCCGCGAAGCTGTTCAAAGCCGGTTTCCGTACCAACAATATCGACCCGAACGCGCGTCACTGCATGGCGTCGGCGGTGGTTGGCTTTATGCGTACCTTTGGTATGGATGAGCCGATGGGCTGCTATGACGATATCGAACATGCGGATGCGTTCGTGCTGTGGGGTGCGAACATGGCGGAAATGCACCCAATTCTGTGGTCGCGCATCACTAACCGTCGTCTGTCCGATCCCAACGTCAACGTTGCGGTTCTCTCTACCTATCAGCATCGTAGCTTTGAGCTGGCAGATAACGGCATGGTCTTCACGCCGCAAAGCGACCTGGTGATCCTCAACTATATCGCCAACTATATCATTCAAAACAATGCGATAAACCAGGATTTCTTCAGCAAACACGTTAACCTGCGCAAAGGTGCGACGGATATTGGCTACGGCTTACGCCCAACGCATCCGCTGGAAAAAGCCGCGAAAAACCCTGGTTCCGATGCGTCTGAGCCGATCAGCTTCGAAGAGTACAAGGCGTTTGTTGCGGACTATACGCTGGATAAAACCGCAGAAATGACCGGCGTGCCGAAAGATCAGCTGGAACAGCTGGCGCAACTGTATGCCGATCCGAAGAAGAAAGTTATCTCCTACTGGACGATGGGCTTTAACCAGCATACTCGCGGCGTATGGGCCAATAACCTGGTCTATAACCTGCACCTGCTAACCGGCAAAATCTCTCAGCCTGGCTGCGGACCGTTCTCGCTGACCGGCCAGCCTTCCGCCTGTGGTACCGCCCGTGAAGTTGGGACGTTCTCTCACCGTCTGCCTGCGGACATGGTGGTGACTAACGAGAAGCACCGCGATATCTGTGAAAAACACTGGAATCTTCCGACCGGCACCATCCCGGCGAAAGTCGGTCTGCACGCCGTGGCGCAGGACCGTGCGCTGAAAGACGGCAAGCTGAATGTCTACTGGGTGATGTGTAACAACAACATGCAGGCCGGGCCGAACATCAACGAAGAGCGTATGCCGGGTTGGCGCGATCCGCGCAACTTTATCATCGTGTCCGATCCGTATCCGACTGTCAGCGCTCTGGCTGCCGACCTGATCCTGCCGACCGCAATGTGGGTAGAAAAAGAAGGGGCCTACGGTAACGCCGAGCGTCGTACTCAGTTCTGGCGTCAGCAAATTAAAGCGCCGGGTGAAGCGAAGTCTGACCTGTGGCAAATGGTGCAGTTTGCCCGTCGTTTCAAAACCGAAGAGGTCTGGCCGGAGGAACTGCTGGCACAGAAACCGGAGCTGCGCGGTAAAACGCTGTACGACGTCCTGTTCGCCACGCCTGCGGTGACGAAATTCCCGCTGACGGAACTGGCTGACGATCAGCTGAACGATGAATCCCGCGAACTGGGCTTCTATCTGCAAAAAGGGCTGTTCGAAGAGTACGCCTGGTTTGGTCGCGGTCATGGTCACGATCTGGCGCCATTTGACGATTACCACAAAGCGCGCGGTTTACGCTGGCCGGTGGTCGACGGTAAAGAGACCCAGTGGCGCTACAGCGAAGGTAACGACCCTTACGTGAAGGTGGGCGAAAGCTACAAGTTCTACGGCAAGCCGGATGGCAAAGCGGTCATCTTCGCGCTGCCGTTTGAACCCGCCGCAGAAGCACCGGATAAAGAGTATGACCTGTGGCTCTCCACCGGTCGCGTGCTGGAGCACTGGCACACCGGTAGCATGACGCGCCGCGTACCTGAACTGCACCGCGCCTTCCCGGAAGCCGTCCTGTTTATTCATCCGCTGGATGCGAAAGCCCGCGATCTGCGTCGTGGCGACAAGGTGAAAGTGGTTTCCCGTCGTGGCGAAGTGATTTCGATTGTTGAAACCCGCGGTCGTAACCGTCCACCGCAGGGGCTGGTGTACATGCCGTTCTTCGACGCCGCACAGCTGGTGAACAACCTGACGCTGGATGCGACGGATCCGCTCTCTAAAGAGACGGATTTCAAGAAGTGCGCCGTGAAGCTGGCGAAGGTGTAACGCGTTATGTCCCGGTCAGCAAAACCCCAAAATGGCCGCCGCCGCTTTCTGCGCGATATGGTTCGCGCAGCGGGCGGGCTGGCCGCCGTTGGCGTGGTGCTGGGGTTGCAACAGCAAACTGCACGTGCAACCGGCGTGCGGTTGCGCCCGCCAGGGGCATTGGCTGAAGACGCCTTTGCCAGCGCCTGCGTGCGCTGTGGACAGTGCGTTCAGGCTTGCCCGTACGACACGCTGAAACTGGCAACGCTGGCCTCCGGGCTGGCAGCGGGGACGCCGTATTTTATCGCGCGCGACATTCCCTGCGAAATGTGTGAAGACATCCCGTGCGCCAAAGTCTGCCCAAGCGGCGCGTTGGACAAGGAGATCGAATCCATTGACGATTCACGCATGGGACTGGCGGTACTGCTGGATCACGAGAACTGCCTCAACTATCAAGGGCTGCGCTGCGATGTCTGTTATCGCGAATGTCCAAAGATAGACGAGGCCATCACCCTGGAACTGGATCGCAATATGCGCACCGGTAAGCACGCGCGGTTTATTCCGACCGTACACAGCGATGCCTGCACCGGATGCGGTAAATGTGAAAAGGTCTGCGTGCTGGAACAGCCGGCAATAAAAGTGCTGCCGCTGTCGCTGGCGAAAGGGGAGTTGGGACACCATTACCGCTTCGGTTGGCTGGAGGGGAACAATGGCAAATCGTAAACGTGATGCCGGGCGTGAAGCGCGGGAGAAAAAAGGCTGGTGGCGCAGCCACCGTTGGCTGGTGCTGCGTCGTCTGACGCAGTTTTTGGTGCTGGCAATGTTTCTCAGCGGCCCGTGGTTAGGGGTGTGGATCCTGCATGGCAATTACAGCAGCAGCCTGTTGCTGGATACCATCCCATTCACCGATCCGCTGATTACGCTGCAAAGCCTCGCCAGTGGACATCTGCCTGCGACCGTAGCGTTAATCGGTGCTGCACTTATTACGGGGCTGTATGCCCTGGCCGGTAAGCGGTTGTTTTGCAGCTGGGTCTGCCCAATGAACCCGGTCACTGATTTGGCAAGTGTGTTACGCAGAAGGTTTGACCTGAATCAGTCTGCGACTATTCCGCGCCATATACGGTACGTCCTGCTGGTCGTTATCCTGGTGGGATCCGCGCTGACCGGTACGCTGCTGTGGGAATGGATAAACCCGGTCTCTTTGCTGGGACGTAGCCTGGTAATGGGATTCGGTAGCGGTATCCTGCTGATTATTGCACTGTTTTTATTTGATTTACTGGTTGTTGAGCATGGCTGGTGCGGGCACCTTTGCCCATTAGGCGCGCTGTATAGCGTGCTGGGAAGCAAAGGGGTGTTAACCGTGTCAGCAAAAGAACGCGAGAGATGTAACCGCTGTATGGATTGTTTTCATGTTTGCCCGGAACCGCATGTGCTACGTGCCCCGGTGCTGGATGAGCAAAGTCCGGTGCAGGTAACCAGTCGCGATTGCATGGGTTGCGGTCGCTGTGTGGATGTCTGTTCTGAGGATGTTTTTACAATAACAACACGATGGAGTTCGGGAGCGAAATCATGAAAAGCCATGACCTGATTAAAGCGCTGAGTCAAATGGCGGCCGCGCTGGCCCTGGTAGTGAGTGGGGCCGTTTGGGCTGCAAACGGAGTGGATCTGAGCCAGTCACCGGAAGTCTCGGGGACCCAGGAAGGGGCGATTCGCATGCCGAAAGAGCAGGAGCGTATGCCGCTGAACTATGTTAACCAGCCGCCGATGGTCCCGCACAGCGTTGACGGTTACCAGGTAACGACCAACACCAACCGCTGTCTGCAATGCCACGGCGTCGAAAGCTATCGCACCACCGGCGCGCCGCGCATTAGCCCGACGCACTTTATGGATAGCGATGGCAAAGTACTGGCGGAAGTCGCGCCGCGTCGCTATTTCTGTCTGCAGTGCCATGTCCCGCAGGCGGATGCTGCACCGATTGTCGAAAATACCTTCACCCCCTCGAAAGGTTACGGGAAATAAGAGGTCATTATGGAAAATTCTAACCGTAAACCAGGCTGGATTAAGCGCGTCTGGCAATGGTGGCGTCGCCCCAGCCGTCTGGCGCTCGGCACGCTGTTGTTAATCGGCTTTGTGGGCGGCATTATTTTCTGGGGCGGCTTTAATACCGGTATGGAAAAGGCCAATACGGAAGAGTTCTGCATTAGCTGTCACGAAATGCGCAACACGGTATACCAGGAATACATGGAAACCGTACACTACAACAACCGCAGTGGTGTACGAGCTACGTGTCCTGATTGCCACGTCCCGCACGAGTGGGGCCCGAAAATGATCCGTAAAATCAAGGCCAGCAAAGAACTGTACGCGAAAGCACTGGGGTTGATAGATACACCGCAAAAATTTGAAGACCATCGTCTGACGATGGCGCAAAATGAATGGCGGCGTATGAAAGACAATAATTCGCAAGAGTGTCGTAACTGCCACAACTTCGAGTTTATGGATTTAACTGCCCAGAAAGGCGTGGCGGCTAAAATGCATGACCAGGCCGTAAAAGAAGGGCAAACGTGTATTGACTGTCATAAAGGGATTGCACACAAGCTGCCTGATATGCGCGAAGTCAAACCGGGCTTTTAACAGGATGTAAATAATCAGGATGCTTGAAGCCAGAGAACTGCTCTGTGAGCGAGATGACAGAATACTGTTTAGCGAGCTGTCATTTCGCGTTAACGCAGGGGAATGGGTGCAAATTACCGGAAGTAACGGTGCGGGGAAAACGACCCTGTTGCGGTTGCTTACCGGGCTGGCTCGTCCTGATGCCGGAGACGTTCTCTGGCAAGGTCAACCGCTGCATCAGGTGCGGGACAATTTCCATCAGGAACTGCTGTGGATCGGACATCAGCCGGGGATAAAAACCCGGCTTTCGGCGTTGGAGAATCTGCGGTTTTTCCATCATGATGGCGATATCGCCCAGTGTCTGGAGGCGCTGGCACAGGCAGGTCTTGCCGGATATGAAGATATTCCGGTCAATCAGCTCTCCGCCGGGCAGCAGCGTCGTGTTGCGCTGGCTCGCCTGTGGCTAACCCGCGCCCGACTGTGGATCCTCGATGAACCGTTCACCGCGATTGATGTTAATGGCGTTGAGCGTCTCACCCAACGTATGGCTCAGCATACGGAGCAGGGCGGAGTTGTTATTCTGACGACTCACCAACCTCTCAATGTAGAAACCAATAAAGTGCGGCGCATCGCGCTGACCCGCGAGAGGACAGCACAATGATGTGGCGAATTTTCCGTTTAGAACTGCGGGTTGCGTTTCGTCATAGTGCGGAGATCGCCAATCCGTTATGGTTCTTCCTGATTGTGATTACGTTATTCCCGCTGAGCATTGGCCCAGAGCCACAGCTGCTGGCGCGCATTGCGCCGGGGATTATCTGGGTGGCGGCATTACTGGCGTCGTTGCTGGCGCTGGAACGCTTATTCCGTGATGACCTGCAGGACGGTAGCCTTGAGCAGCTGATGCTGTTGCCGTTACCGTTACCGGCTGTGGTGCTGGCGAAGGTGATGGCGCATTGGGTAGTGACTGGCCTGCCGCTGCTGATCCTCTCGCCGTTGGTGGCGTTGCTGCTGGGCATGGATATGTACGGGTGGAAAATTATGGCGCTAACCCTGCTGCTCGGCACGCCAACACTGGGTTTTCTCGGGGCACCGGGCGTGGGGTTAACGGTGGGATTAAAGCGTGGCGGCGTATTGTTAAGTGTACTGGTGCTACCGCTCACGATTCCATTACTGATTTTTGCTACTGCCGCGATGGATGCTGCCTCAATGCACTTACCCGTTGAAGGCTACATGGCGATTCTGGGCGCACTGTTGGTTGGCAGCGCAACGTTAAGTCCGTTTGCGACAGCGGCGGCGCTACGTATTAGCGTGCAGTAACTGTAGGCCGGATAAGGCGCAAGCGCGACCATCTGGCACCAAGGTAATTTCATTTGTTTTGCTTGAGTCTGGTGACTGAACTATGTGGAAAATACTTCATCAACTGGCGATGCCCCCACGGCTCTATCAGATCTGTGGCTGGTTTATCCCGTGGCTGGCCATTGCCAGTGCAGTGGTACTGGTAACGGGCTGGATCTGGGGATTTGGCTTTGCACCCGCGGATTATCAGCAGGGACAAAGTTATCGCATCATCTACCTGCACGTCCCGGCGGCAATCTGGTCGATGGGCATTTACGCCTCAATGGCGGTTGCCGCGTTTATCGGCCTGGTCTGGCAGATGAAAATGGCCAACCTGGCGCTGGCGGCGATGGCGCCCATTGGTGCGGTGTTTACCTTTATTGCCCTGGTGACCGGTTCTGCATGGGGTAAACCGATGTGGGGAACCTGGTGGGTGTGGGATGCCAGACTCACCTCTGAACTGGTGCTGCTGTTTCTCTACGTTGGCGCGATTGCGCTGTGGCACGCATTTGATGACCGCCGTGTAGCAGGGCGTGCCGCGGGGATTCTGGTGCTGATTGGCGTGGTGAACTTACCGATCATTCACTACTCGGTAGAATGGTGGAATACGCTGCACCAGGGGTCAACCCGTATGCAGCAAAGTATCGACCCGGCGATGCGCGCGCCGCTGCGTCTGGCGATCGTCGGTTACCTGTTACTGTTTGTCACGCTGACGCTGATGCGCATGCGTAACCTGATTTTGTTGATGGAAAAACGCCGCCCGTGGGTGAGTGAACTGATCTTAAAAAGAGGCCGCCAATGACCCCTGCATTTGCATCCTGGAGTGATTTTTTCGCCATGGGCGGTTACGCCTTGTATGTCTGGCTGGCCGTGGCGATGAGCGTTATCCCGCTGACGGTGCTGGTACTGCATTCCGCGCTACAGCACCGCGCGATTTTACGCGGCGTGGCGCAGCAGCGGGCAAGAGAAGCGCGCATGCGTGCGGCGCAAGTACAGCGGGAGGCGGCGTGAATATTCGACGTAAAAATCGGCTATGGATAGCCTGTGCGGTACTGGCGGGCCTGGCATTGACCATCACGCTGGTGCTTTACGCGCTGCGTTCCAATATCGACTTGTTCTATACGCCGGGCGAAATCCTCTACGGCAAGCGTGAAACCCAGCAGATGCCAGAAGTCGGCCAACGCCTGCGCGTGGGTGGCATGGTCATGCCGGGCAGTGTAAAGCGTGACCCGCAATCGCTGAAGGTGAATTTCAGCATCTATGACGCCGAAGGCGTGGTGGATGTGACGTATGAAGGCATCCTGCCGGATCTGTTCCGTGAAGGGCAGGGCGTCGTTGTTCAGGGTGAGCTGGGCGAGGGGAATCATGTTCAGGCAAAAGAAGTTCTCGCCAAACATGATGAGAATTACACCCCGCCGGAAGTCGAAAAAGCGATGCAGGAAAACCATCGTCGCCCGGAAAGTGTGTATAAGGATAAAACGTCATGATGCCTGAAATTGGCAACGGGCTGCTGTGCCTGGCGCTTGGCGTCGCATTGCTGCTCTCGGTTTATCCGCTGTGGGGCGTTGCGCGCGGCGATGTACGGATGATGGCCTCTGCGCGGCCCTTTGCCTGGCTGTTGTTTATCTGTGTGATGGGCGCGTTTTTGGTGTTGATTAACGCCTTTGTAGTCAATGACTTTACCGTGACCTACGTCGCCAGCAACTCCAATACCCAGCTTCCGGTCTGGTATCGTGTGGCGGCCACGTGGGGCGCGCATGAAGGCTCGCTGCTGCTGTGGGTGCTGCTGATGAGTGGCTGGACCTTTGCCGTGGCGCTGTTTAGTCAGCGTATGCCGCTGGATATCGTCGCCCGTGTGCTGGCGGTGATGGGGATGGTTAGCGTCGGCTTCCTGCTGTTTATTCTGTTTACCTCCAACCCGTTTGCCCGCACGCTGCCGGACTTCCCGATAGAAGGGCGCGATCTGAACCCGCTGTTGCAGGATCCGGGGCTTATTTTCCACCCGCCGCTGCTGTATATGGGTTATGTCGGCTTCTCCGTTGCCTTTGCTTTTGCCATTGCAGCGCTGATGAGCGGGCGTCTGGACAGCACCTTTGCCCGTTTTTCACGCCCGTGGACGCTGGCGGCGTGGGTGTTTCTGACGCTGGGTATTGTGCTCGGTTCGGCCTGGGCTTACTACGAGTTGGGCTGGGGCGGCTGGTGGTTCTGGGATCCGGTAGAGAACGCCTCGTTTATGCCGTGGCTGGTGGGGACGGCGCTGATGCACTCCCTGGCCGTTACGGAGCAACGCGCCAGCTTTAAGGCCTGGACGTTACTGCTGTCGATCTGCGCGTTCTCACTGTGCCTGTTGGGGACGTTCCTCGTGCGCTCGGGCGTGCTGGTGTCGGTACATGCCTTCGCCTCCGATCCGTCGCGCGGGATGTTTATCCTGGCCTTTATGGTGCTGGTGATTGGTGGTTCTCTGCTGCTGTTTGCGGTACGTGGGCATAAGGTTCGATCGCGGGTCAATAACGCACTGTGGTCGCGTGAATCGCTGCTGCTGGGGAACAACGTTTTGCTGATTGCCGCCATGCTGGTGGTTCTGCTGGGCACGCTGTTGCCGTTGGTGCATAAACAGCTGGGGCTGGGCAGTATTTCGATTGGTGAGCCGTTCTTTAATACCATGTTCACCTGGCTGATGGCACCGTTTGCGCTGTTGTTGGGGATTGGGCCGCTGGTGCGCTGGGGACGCGACCGACCGCGCAAACTAAAAACGTTGCTGATTATCGCTTTTGTCACCACGCTGGTAATGTCCGTGCTGCTACCGTGGTTGTTTGAGGATCGCATTGCCGCGATGACCGTCGTCGGCATGGCAATGGCCTGCTGGATATTTGTGCTGGCCATGTCTGAGGCATTTCTGCGTATTTCACGCGGCACGAAGCTGACGCCGAGTTACTGGGGTATGGTGTCGGGTCACGTAGGGCTTGCCGTCACTATCGTCGGTATTGCGTTTAGCCAGAACTACAGCGTTGAACGCGATGTGCGCATGAAGGCGGGCGATAGTGTCGGCATTCATGATTACCAGTTCACCTTCCGTGAAGTGAAAGATATCACCGGTCCTAACTATCGCGGCGGTGTCGCGATTATTGGCGTCACGCGTGACGGCAAACCGGAAGCGACGCTGCATGCGGAAAAACGCTTTTATAACAGCACCAGCTCGATGATGACCGAGGCGGCCATTGACGGCGGATTTACCCGTGACCTGTACGCGGCGCTGGGCGAGGAGCTGGACAACGGCGCATGGGCCGTGCGTCTGTATTACAAACCGTTTATTCGCTGGATTTGGGCCGGAGGGTTACTGATGGCGCTGGGCGGATTGTTCTGCCTGTTTGATCCGCGCTATCGCCAGCGCACGCGTCCCCGCACTGCCGGGCAAGAAAAAGCGCCGGAGGCTGTATGAAGCGCAACGCACTGTTAATTCCGTTTATTATTTTTCTCGTGATTGCCGCAGCGTTGCTGTGGCAGCTGGCACGTAACGCGCAGGGCGACGATCCTACAAATCTGGAGTCGGCGCTGATCGGTAAACCGGTACCGACATTCCGTCTGGAGTCGCTGGAGAACCCGGGTCAGCATTATCAGGCCGATGTGCTTACGCAGGGCAAGCCGGTACTGCTTAACGTCTGGGCGACCTGGTGTCCGACCTGTCGCGCTGAACATCAGTATCTGAACCAGCTTTCAGCGCAGGGCATTCGGGTTGTGGGTCTGAACTACAAAGACGATCGCCAGAAAGCTATCGTCTGGCTGAAAGAGCTGGGTAATCCGTATGCGCTGAGCCTGTTTGACGGCGACGGGATGCTGGGTCTGGATCTGGGGGTGTACGGCGCGCCGGAAACGTTCCTGATCGACGGGAAAGGCATTATTCGTTACCGCCATGCCGGTGATTTAAACGCCAGGGTGTGGGAGAGCGAGCTCAAACCGTTGTGGGATAAGTACAGTAAGGAGGCCGCGCAATGAGGTTTTTACTGGGCGTGCTGATGCTGATTGTCTCAGGTTCGGCGTTGGCCACTATCGATGTGATGCAGTTCAAGGACGAAGCGCAGGAGCAGCAGTTCCGCCAGCTTACCGAGCAGCTGCGTTGTCCAAAATGTCAGAACAACAGCATTGCTGATTCAAACTCGATGATTGCCACCGACCTGCGTCAGAAAGTGTATGAGCTGATGCAAGAAGGGAAAAGCCAGAAAGAGATCGTCGATTATATGGTGGCGCGTTATGGCAACTTCGTGACCTACGATCCGCCGCTGACACCACTGACCGTACTGCTGTGGGTGATGCCGCTGGTGGCGATTGGTCTGGGAGGCTGGATTATCTTCGCCCGCTCTCGTCGTCGCGTTCGCCTGAAGCAGGAAGAATTTCCTGACGATACCACACCGGATGGCACGCGGGGTGGATGGTGGCTGTTTGCACCTGGCGTGGTGGTGGCGCTTGTGGTGGGTGCGGTGAGCTATTACTACACCGGTAATTATAAGCAGGTAAAAGTTTGGCAGCAGGCCACCGCCCAGGCTCCGGGGTTGCTGGAACGCGCGTTGGATCCGAAAGCCGAGCCGCTGAATGAAGAGGATATGACGCGCCTGGCGCTGGGGCTGCGTACGCGGCTGCAATCTGACGCCGGAAACGTTGAAGGCTGGATCATGCTCGGGCGTATTGGCATGGTATTAGGCAATGCCAGTACGGCGACCGAAGCCTATGCTAACGCTTACCGGCTGGATCCGAAAAATAGCGATGCCGCGCTGGGTTATGCGGAAGCGTTGACCCGTTCCTCCGATCCGGACGATAACCGCCGGGGAGGAGAACTGCTGCGTCAACTAGTCAGAAGCGATCATGCCAACGTCCGTGTGCTGAGTATGTATGCGTTTAATGCGTTTGAGCAGCAGCGCTTTGGTGAAGCGGTCGCCGCGTGGGAGATGATGCTGAAATTATTACCTGCCAACGATACCCGCCGCTCGGTGATTGAGCGCAGCATTAAACAAGCGCTGGAACAGCTGTCGCCGCAGGAGAAATAAGCGTGGAAGATGCCGGATGGCGACGCAAAGCGTCTTATCCGGCCTACTGATGCACGCAACTTGTAGGCCCGATAAGCGTAGCGCCATCGGGCAATATCTGGTTATTGCATGCCGCGTGTTTGTAAAAACAGGATGGTAGCCGCAACGCGAGAACGCACGTTAAGTTTGCGCAGCAGATTGCGAATATGCACCTTTACTGTTTGTTCGGAGATATTTAGCACTGACGCGATCTGTTTGTTTGACAGCCCCTGTGCCAGTTCGTGTAATACATCCAGTTCGCGTTCGGTCAGCATGCTGAACGGATCTTCTTCTGCGCCAAATAGCTCACGTTCACGCAGGTAGTTGCTGACGCGTTCGCTGAAGGCTTTACCGCCTTTCGCACCGCTGCGAATAGCTTCGAGCAACACTTCCGGATCGCTGTCTTTCAGCAAATAACCGTCAGCGCCAGCATCAATTAAGGCATAAACATCGCTGGCGGAATCCGATACGGTAAGAATGATAATTTGTGCTGTGATGCCATCCCGGCGCAGCGCATTCAGGGTATCCAGTCCGCTCATACCTTTCATATTGAGATCCAGCAGGATCACATCCAGGTCAAGCCGGTTTGCCAGATCGATAGCACTCGCGCCGTCGCCTGCTTCGGCAACCACGTCAAATGCGCTATCCAGCTGCAGTAATTGACTGATTCCTCGCCGCATGAGTGGGTGGTCATCAACGATCATCACCTTAAAAGGTGTTAATTCAGGCATCTTCTTCTCCTGAGCACTCTTAATTTCGTTATATTTCGGGGCATGGGATAATCCTGATTTATCACGCAGATGATAAGGCAACGTGACCCTACTTTTTACAGGTGCAAATAGTATATCCTGACTCAAAAAGCTCTCATTGGAATTTTTACAAAGAATACTCTTTATGACTTGAATCAAGGTGCTGCCGGTTTGCGAGACGAAATAAAAAAACCGCAACGACTGGCGCTGCGGTTGCCTTTTAATTGCTGAGCGTCATCTTAAAAATGGCGCTTAGTTTTTCTCGTTTGCCAGCGTCATCGATTTAGCGTTGGCTTTGGTAAGCAGCTTCAGTGCAAAGAGCGCCAGCAGCAGTCCACCGATACCGAAGATGATGTCGCCCGGGACACGCAGCCAGACCAGTGTTTCAACGATATGCGAGTGAATCACTTCCGGAGAGCGCGCGTACCACAGCCCCTTATCAATGCTGGCCCATGACTGATAAATCCCTACCGGCAGCAGCGAGACAAAGACCATCCACGTTAAGCCGATGTTCATCAACCAGAATGCCCATTTCAACAGAGAATCAACCCAATGGTTGTCCGGCAGCAGACCACGCAGACAGAACAACATTAGACCAATACCGAGCATACCGTATACGCCAAACAGCGCGGCATGAGCATGCGCTGCCGTCAGGTTCAGACCCTGCACGTAGTACAGTGAAATCGGCGGGTTGATGGCGAAGCCCAGCAGGCCAGCGCCGACCATATTCCAGAATGCCACGGCCACGAAGAAGAAGATCATCCAACGGTAACGCTGTACCCACGGTGCTTTACGTGCCAGTGAGTAACTGTGTGCAGCTTCAATCCCAACCAGCGACAGCGGAACCACTTCCAGTGCAGAGAAAATTGAACCCCAGGCAATGACGGAGATCGGTGCGCCAGTGAAGTACAGGTGGTGCAGCGTTCCCAGAATGCCACCAAACAGGAAGATGATGGTCGAGAACAGTGTTGCTTTGTTCGCCGCGCTACTACGAATAAGACCCAGACGACAGAAGATAAGCGCAATCACGGCGGTGGCGAAGACTTCAAAGAAACCTTCTACCCACAGGTGAACCAGCCACCAGCGCCAGTATTCAATAATGGCGTAATGCGTCTTAAAGCCCCAAATCAGGGACGTAGAGTAGAACAGGCCGATACAAATGGCTGCCAGGAACATCAGCATGATCAGACCACGGTTTTCTGATGGACGGGTGAGGGCAGGCCATAATGCACGTCCCACCAGTACCAGCCAAATCATCAGGCCGATAAACAGCAGCCACTGCCACATGCGTCCCATGTTGGTGAACTCGAGACCCTGGGCACCAATATAGAAGTTCTGTTTGGCATCCAGATAGCCCATTGCACCCAACCAGCCGAAGCCCAGCGAACCAACCACCAGAATCAGCAGCGCAACAAACAGAATATTAACGCCCAGACGCTGGAATGCGGGTTCTTTGCCGGAAATCAGCGGGGCGATATACAGACCGGTTGCCAGCCACGCGGTAGCAATCCACAGAACTGACAGCTGGGTGTGCCAGCTACGCAGTACGGTGTACGGTAAGATTTTCGATAGCGGGATGCCGAAGAAATCCTGGCCTTCCACGCTGTAGTGCGCAGTCATCGAACCGAGGAAAATTTGCACCATAAACAGGGCGATAACCACGTAAAAATATTTTGTGGTTGCGCGCATCGACGGTGTCAGCGTCAGCCGGAACAGCGGATCGCTGGCCGGAGAGACAATGGTTTCGTCTTCTTCGTTACGAAAATGGTACCAGACCAGGGCACCAATACCGCCCAGCAGCAGAATGACGCTGGCAATAGACCAGATGCCTAAGCTGGCACTTGGCGTATTACCCACCAGCGCTTCATGCGGCCAGTTGCTGGTGTAAGTGATGGTATCATCTGGGCGTTCGGTGGTGGCAGCCCAGGCGCTCCAGAAGAAGAAGGCACCGAGATCCTGCCGGTCCAGAGAAGAGGAAAGTGTGTTTTCCTTCATCGCATAGTCAACGCGCAGCGCGTGGAAATCAGGCGCGTCGCTGAACAGACCGTCATAATGCGCGGCAACCTCACGAATGGCTTTGGCGCGCTCCGGTGTAATAATGATGACATTACGCAGCGCGTCATAGCTATTATGGCGCATCTCCTGTTTCATCAGGCCGCCCGCAACCAGCTGTTGTTCTTGCGTTAGCGCATCGAACGGTTGCTGATATTTTTTCTCGGCGATGATGTCGCGTAAGGCAAGCGCTTCACGGTGCAGCCAGTCCGCAGACCAGTCAGGCGCAACGTAGCTGCCATGGCCCCAAACGGAACCCAGCTGTTGACCGCCAGATTTAAACCAGGCTTCCTGCCCATCCTGAATTTGTTCCCCGGTGAAAACCTGCTCACCATCCGTCGTGATAACTTGTGCCGGAATAGGCGGAGCCTGCTGATAAATCTCGCCGCCCAGCCACAGTAGCACGCCAAAGGACGCCAGGCAGATAACGAGAAGCGTTAGCCATAAACGCTTTGAGTAATGCATAACCTAACCTTTTTTATTGTACAAAGCCTGAGCCATCGCGACGCAGGAGGGGGAAGGTACTTTCCCCTGACATATCTTTACACATATAAACATGTATTTTAAATACAACTTTGTGTGTATAAAGAGGGTTATGCGTTGATTTTGATTTATAAGTAAGTCGATGGGGCGAGTACGGAAGTGTCACTATCAACAGATAGCGTTAAATGTGTTTCTTAACGACACAAAAATTATTCAGTTATTACGTCACTATTTTTCAATCGTGTTAAATAATGGCAGGCACATTATTGCTAAGCAGGTATCCATCGAACACCTGCTCATCGTATTATTTAGCGCAATACACTCTCGCCTCACGAGGTGTGTAGATACCGATAGTAATAATACGCAAGAAAACATCCATTCCCGATTCCTGTACTTCGGTACGGATAACTTTGTCTGCACCACCACAAACAAGTGCTGCATCAATAGTTTGCGACTGGCCTATGCCGTGAACAAAAAAGCTCTGTTTGACCTCTTGGGTCGGTTTTTCGGCAATGCCGTTATTTATTTTAAAGGTTTGCTGTGCACAACCTGATAACGCTACAGCTGCCACTAATGCCATCATTAACTTTTTCATTTTACCATCGTAGGGTTAGGATAGAAATGTCATGTTCTTATTTATTTTATTTCGCACATATCCGACCAGCGATTCATTCTGCTATGAAATGCTTAACGTTTAAGCAGGGTTTATTAAAGTAAAAAATTAATAAAATATTTGTGTCATTACTGTAATATCGATTTGCTGTTTGACAACATTAATTAAATATCAACTTTAATGAGCGGCAATAATAAACAATGTTGATATTAAAGATGCAAGCAGCTGGCAGAGAAGTCAGCAGGGTGAATTATGCCAGGCACCGGCCAGGCACCGGCCAGGAAAGAGGGCGCTGAGTCCCGGCAAATTGCAGACATAAAAAAACCAATCGTAGAAGATTGGTTTTTTTGGGGAATTTTGGTCGGCACGAGAGGATTTGAACCTCCGACCCCCGACACCCCATGACGGTGCGCTACCAGGCTGCGCTACGTGCCGACACTATGGCGCTAATACTACTGCTTTCCACCACGATTGCAAGAGGATGGTTTACTAACTGATTTATAATTAATCAGTTAGCAATAAAACGTTTCTCATCCGTCAGAACCTGTAGCAGTAAGCTCAGCTGTGGTTTCTGATCTTTAATCTTCTCGCCGCGTAAATCATAGGTCTGGTAATTACCGTTGTTGTTGAGCACCAGCGTCATTTCTGGAGTGGTAATCGCCATTGTGCTGCTGTCGGCGGCCGTTACCCAATAGTGGCGTCGCGTGGCATTAAACAAATCCTGGCCTTGCGAATATTCGTTTGCCGGTGTGCTGACGTGCAGTAGTCGCTGCATCAGCGTGGTCATCAGGTCGGTATGATCGGTCAGGCTATTAATGCGCTGAGCGGGTGTACCCGGCCAGTGAATTATCAGTGGAACCTGAAGATGACCGCGCGACCAGTCGAAGCGATTCTCATCCTGTGACAGTGGGACACCCCGACCGGCGGTAATAATCACCACCGTGTTGTTGAGCTTACCCGAATCACGCAGGGCGCCCAGAACGCGGTTAATGTTCGCATCTACGTCCTGAGCGGCGTTGGCGTAGCGTTTAGCAAAGTTCTTCTGGTTGCTGTCATCAATGTTAGTCCCGTTAAAGGAGACCCATGAGAACCAGCGGTTATCTTCCTGCGCGTAGCGGCCCAGCCAGTTGACCCATTGGTTCGCCGTTTGTTCGTCAGATTGTGTCTGCACGCTTGGCATGGAGAAGTCTGACAGCAGCGCCTGGCGATAGAGCGGGCTGGTAAAGCCGTCAGAGGAGAATAACCCCAACTGATAACCTTGTTGATTCAGGGCAGAGATCAGCGCGGCAGGCGTTCTGCTTGCCAGAATGCCGTCCATATAGCTTGGCGACACGCCATAGAACAGGCCAAAAATACCGTTATCGGAGGTATTACCGGAACTCATATGGCGCGTGAAGGAAATATTTTGCCCGGCAAATTCTGCCAGGGCTGGCATCTGTTTTTCAAAGCGCGAGTAGTTCAGACCGTCTACGGTGATCAGCAGGACGTTCTGGCCGGTACCCATATCACGATAGCGTAAATCGCTAAGCGGATACTGCACGGAGACCGCTTCCGGATTACCTTGTTCGATCAGGCGGCGCTGATACTCTTGCGCATCCAGCAAACCATGTTTTTCCAGAAACTTACGCGCTGTCATTGGGTAAGACAGCGGCAGGTTTGCGCGCTGCATAGTGATCGGCCGATAGAAATTGGCGTCCGCCCAGATGTACACCACATGCGATGCGATGAACGATACGAAAAAGAAAGCGGCTAAAGGTTTCGCGAAATGACGGCGACGCGTCAGGCTGCGCAGCTTTTGCCAGCTCCAGGTCGCAAACAACATTTCTATTAGCAGAATAATCGGCACGCTGATGAACATCAGCTGCCAGTCACGCGTCGTTTCGTTCTGATCGGGGTTAATGACCAGTTCCCAGACAATCGGATTGAGATGCAGGTGGAAACGGGTGAACACTTCGCTGTCAATCAACAGCAGCGTCATGCCCACGGTCGCCAGGATGGCTGATAAGAATCGCATCAGCCTCTGGGACATGACGATAAACGTCAGGGGGAACAGGATCAGCAAATAGGCGGCAAACACCAGGAAGCTAAAATGCCCGACAACGCTCAGATAAGAATAAACACGACCTGCAAGCGTTGTCGGCCAGTCGGCGACAAACAGGTAACGACTACCGAGCACCATGGCCAACAGAATGTTGAACAAGGCGAACCAGTGCCCCCAGCTAACCATCTGGGAGACTTTCTCACGGTAGCGTTGACGATGAGTTACCATAAACTGTTGTTCGTTTCCCCGGAGCAGGCTCTTAGTGCGCTTGGTCGTCGTTTATCGAAGACTGCAATGCGCGGGCAAATGAATTCGCAATCGCCTGGCGCTGGGCCGGTGCGACGCTTGTATTGATAAGGTTAGTGACCATGTTTCCCAGTACCATCAGGGAAAGATCGGTCGGTGCCTTATGTTTTTCCAGTACGTTGAGCATTTCATTCAGCAATTGTTCAACGTGTTCGTCACTATAGCGGGAAATTTGTGGCATAAATCGAAATCTGTCTGTTCATGAAAGGGCAACATATTACCGTAGCGACAGTTTTTTTTCTGCTTTTTTATCTTCTATTGCGTCACTGCCCGGCAGGTGGTTGAATACCGCCCGGTCTTAAAGGAGAGTTTATCATGAGTCTGGATATCAACCAGATTGCCCTGCACCAGCTTATCAAGCGTGATGAGCAGAACCTTGAGCTGGTCTTGCGCGATTCATTACTGGAGCCGACGGCGACCGTTGTCGAGATGATGGCTGAGCTGCATCGGGTATATAGCGCCAAGAATAAAGCCTATGGCCTGTTTAGCGAAGAGAGCGAACTGGCGCAAACGCTGCGTTTGCAGCGTCAGGGCGAAGAGGATTTTCTGGCGTTCAGTCGTGCCGCAACCGGGCGTCTGCGCGATGAGCTGGCGAAGTATCCGTTTGCTGACGGCGGCATCGTGCTGTTCTGTCATTACCGTTACCTGGCGGTAGAGTATCTGCTGGTGGCGGTGCTGAACAACTTAAGCAGCATGCGCGTGAATGAAAATCTGGATATCAACCCGACGCACTATCTGGATATCAATCATGCTGATATCGTGGCGCGTATTGATTTAACCGAGTGGGAAACCAACCCGGAGTCCACGCGGTATCTGACGTTCCTGAAAGGAAGGGTAGGGCGTAAAGTTGCCGATTTCTTTATGGATTTCCTCGGGGCCAGCGAAGGACTGAATGCGAAAGCGCAAAACCGTGGCCTGCTGCAGGCGGTAGACGACTTCACTGCCGAAGCTCAACTGGATAAAGCTGAACGCCAGAACGTGCGTCAGCAGGTTTATAGCTACTGTAACGAGCAGCTTCAGGCTGGTGAAGAGATTGAACTGGAGTCCCTGTCAAAAGAACTTTCCGGCGTCAGCGAAGTCAGCTTCAGTGAATTTACCGCGGATAAAGGCTATGAGCTGGAAGAGAGCTTCCCGGCAGATCGCAGCACGCTGCGTCAGTTAACCAAGTTTGCCGGTAGCGGCGGTGGGTTAACGATCAATTTCGACGCCATGCTGCTGGGCGAACGCATTTTCTGGGATCCGGCGACGGACACCTTAACCATTAAAGGTACGCCGCCTAACCTGCGCGATCAGTTGCAGCGTCGTACTTCTGGCGGAAAATAAGGGCATACTACATAAAAGGACGCAGTAGTGAGTAAAGGAATACGTCAGAAGCCGCCTGTTAATTTCAGTTTATTTCGGCAGGTTTTTTACGCGCACATTGTAACATTTTTGATGATGTTGATGCTTGGTATTGTGTTCATCGTTCTCTCGTTGGTACTGTTTTATACTCATGGTGCCAACTGGTTACTGAGCTTGTCCATATGCCCACTGTTCTTATTTACTGGTTTATTCATTACTGGATTTGCTTTTAAATCAACTTATTCCAGCATGAGTTACTATTACGATAAGGGGCAGTTGAAACGGTATGGACTCAATCTTGATGCTACTTTGACACATAAAGAGAAGGTGGAAATAAGCATCGATAATGCAAAGCGTCGAGTGCGCGTAGATGAACTGGAACTCCATGTCTTTTTTGATTTTCAGTTTGATAGCAAGACATGGAGCGGCGGCGACTTACTTACCAATGAAAAGGTATTTGATGCGTTGAATGAAGGGCAAACTATGCCAATACGAATTTTGCCGTGGAAACCGGAAAGTGCCAGCGTTCGTCAACGGGCATTATTCAATCGGCTTAAAGGTATGAATACAGCAGCGGAAACTACAGATCCTCGATTAGGGGAGGCGTTAATTGAATTTGACGAGATTTAAGAAAGCGGAAAAGCAAAGTGGGTTCTCGTTGCTCTTAATGTCGTCAAACTAAATTAAACGCATAAAAAAACCCCGCCGAGGCGGGGTTTTTCTTCAACTTGTTGGCGATTACGCGCGAACGAAGTCGATGTGAGCCAGTTTCGGCTTGAACGGGTGACGCTGTACAGCCTGAGCTTTAACTTTAACTTCTTTACCGTCAACAACGATGGTCAGAACTTCGCTGTAAAATTCAGCTTTAGCTTGCATGTTCATGATTGAATCGTGATCCAGTTCGATAGCAATCGGGGCTTCTGCGCCACCGTAGATGATTGCCGGGAACTTGTTAGCGGTACGCAGGCGGCGGCTCGCACCCTTACCCTGCTCTTTACGTACTTCAGCGTTAATAGTAAACATTTAAATCTCTCTTTAATAATTCCTGCTACAGGCGACCCAGCAACAGGTAAGTGATCTGCTTTGCGTATGCAAAAGCGGGCGAGATTCTATCCTCAAATGACGGGTACATCAATCAAAAGTACGATTAACCGCGTAATTCATGTGCCCGGCGGAAGCGGCCTTCATAATCAAAGACCTTTTCACGAACCTGCCAGTACTGGCCTTTCATGCGCGCGACCACAAAATCGGGATGGCGTAACAATGCCTGCTGCGCCAGGATGTCGGCGGCAGTTATCCAGCGTAAAGGGATGCCGGGTGTGCGGGTGTGCGGGCGAATAAACAGCTGTTCAAAGGCCGTGCGCTGCGCGGGAGTGTGCAAACGAAATCGTTCGCTGACGTCGGCGCCATCCTCGTCATAATAGGTAATCTTCAGCCATTCGCCTTTTTCATCCTGGCCGTTTTGTAACACCATACCGCTGCAGCGCAGGACCAGCGCATCTTTGAGCCTGAGCGCTGCTTTCAGCATATCGTCCGGATCGACCAGTACGGTATCGCATTCCCGGCAACGGCGGGCGGCAATGTCATTTTCTGCATTGCACTGTGGGCAGTTTTTGAAACGGAAGCGAAAGTCACACTGCTCGCGATGGCCATCATCATCTTCAAACCACCCCTGACAGCGACGGCCAAAGTGTTCGAACAGCGTGCCATCGGCTGTGGTCTTACCCCAGAAGGTGTTAGCAAACCCGCAGGCCGGGCAGAATACCTGTACCGGAACGTTGTCGCTTTTGCCCTTCGGCGCACCCACTTCCGGGGCATACAGATCGTGAGGATTACCCGCGTAGTCGAGGATCAGACAATCCGTTTTTCCCGGCGCCAGACGCAGCCCTCGTCCGACGATTTGTTGATACAGGCTAACGGACTCGGTGGGGCGCAGTATCGCAATGAGATCGACATGTGGGGCGTCAAACCCGGTGGTCAGCACCGCTACGTTGACCAGATAGCGAAAGCGCTGGGCTTTGAAATCCTCAATCAACACATCTCGCTCTGCGCCAGGCGTGTCACCGGTGATCAGTGCGGCATCGTCTGCGGGCAGCAGACCAACAATCTCTTTCGCGTGCTCCACGGTAGCGGCAAATATCATGACGCCTTTACGCGTCTGGGCAAATTCAACAATCTGGCTGATGATATGCGGTGTTATCCGCTGCTGTTTTTTCAGCTCATGGTTGAGGTCAGCTTCGCTGAACAAACCGTTACTTTGTGCTTGCAGGCGGCTGAAGTCATACTGGACGACCGGCATGTCGAGGCGATCTGGCGGCGTCAGATAGCCGTGCTTAATCATGTAGCGCAGCGGCAGCTCATAAATACAGTCGCGAAAAAGCGCTTTTTCATCGCCGCGCACCATACCGTGATAATGAAAATGGTAAATCCAGCCTTTACCGAGGCGGAAAGGCGTGGCGGTCAGTCCGAGCAGGCGTAGGTGAGGGTTGACGTGGGTCAGGTGAGTCAGAATTTGCTGATACTGGCTCTCTTCGTCGTCACCAATGCGATGGCACTCGTCGACGATGAGCAGGGAAAATTCACCCTGAAACGCTTCCAGATTACGTGCCACCGACTGTACGCTGCCGAAAACCACTTTACCGTGGCTCTCTTTACGCTTCAGGCCAGCGGCAAAGATATCGGCTTCCAGCCCCAACGCACAATATTTGGCATGATTCTGTGCGACCAACTCCTTCACATGCGCCAGCACTAATACGCGCCCACGCGCCACACGCGCCAGTTCAGCAATCACCAGGCTTTTACCGGCCCCGGTTGGCAGGACGATGACCGCAGGTGTGCGGTGGTGGCGAAAATGGTTGAGCGTGGCATCCACGGCTTCTTGTTGGTAAGGGCGAAGTGTAAAAGTCATGGTCTCACTAGGGTAAACAATAACAATGAATAGTATGCCACGAATCTTTTTCCCTTGAGGGAAGTTGTTAGCCCGCTATACTGAGCGGAAAACGGCTCCACTTTTCGGGCATAACGCTCGATTTCCGTATTGTTACAGGCAAAATCACACTCATGCGACTTGATAAATTTATCGCTCAGCAACTCGGCGTCAGCCGCGCTATTGCCGGGCGTGAAATCCGTGGTAACCGCGTTACCGTCGATGGCGAAATCGTCAGAAATAGCGCCTTTAAACTGCTGCCAGAACATGACGTCGAATACGACGGTAATTCACTGGCTCAGCAAAATGGCCCGCGCTATTTTATGCTCAACAAGCCTCAGGGCTATGTGTGCTCCACGGAAGACCCGGATCATCCGACAGTGCTTTATTTCCTCGATGAACCTGTTGCCCACAAGCTGCATGCGGCAGGGCGTCTGGATATCGACACCACCGGGCTGGTACTGATGACCGATGACGGTCAGTGGTCACACCGCATCACCTCCCCGCGTCACCATTGTGAGAAAACCTATCTGGTGACGTTAGAGTCGCCGGTGGCGGAAGATACCGCCGAACAGTTTACTCGTGGTGTACAGTTGCATAACGAAAAAGATCTGACAAAACCGGCGGTGCTGGAAGTGATTACGCCAACCCAGGTGCGCTTGACTATTAGCGAAGGGCGCTATCATCAGGTTAAGCGTATGTTTGCCGCCGTTGGCAACCATGTTGTGGAACTGCACCGTGAGCGCATCGGCGCCATCAAACTGGATGACGATCTTGCGCCCGGCGAATACCGCCCCTTGACTGAAGAAGAAATCGCCAGCGTTAACGTAACCCCTCGTTAATTTCAGGAGCTAAATGTGACCACCCGGCAGAACTCTTCAATTGCCATTGTTTTTATCCTTGGCTTGTTGGCCATGTTAATGCCGTTGTCGATTGATATGTATCTTCCGGCGCTGCCGGTGATCTCTGCTCAGTTTGGCGTGCCTGCGGGCAGTGCGCAAATGACCCTCAGTACCTATATTTTGGGGTTTGCAGTGGGGCAACTGATCTACGGCCCTATGGCAGACAGCATCGGGCGTAAGCCGGTGATTCTGGGGGGAACGCTGGTGTTTGCGGCGGCGGCAGTCGCCTGCGCGCTGGCACAAACTATCGATCAATTGATCACTATGCGTTTCTTCCACGGCCTGGCGGCTGCGGCGGCGAGCGTGGTGATTAACGCCCTGATGCGCGATATTTATCCGAAAGAAGAGTTTTCACGCATGATGTCCTTCGTCATGCTGGTCACAACGATTGCGCCGCTGCTGGCGCCGATTGTCGGTGGCTGGGTGCTGGTATGGTTAAGCTGGCACTACATCTTTTGGATCCTGGCCGTGGCGGCAATTCTGGCTTCGGTGATGATTTTCACCTTGATCAAAGAGACCTTGCCCGTTGAGCGACGCCAGCCGTTTCGTTTGCGTACCACAATGGGCAATTTCGCCTCGCTGTTTCGCCATAAGCGCGTGTTGAGCTATATGCTGGCCAGCGGATTTAGTTTTGCTGGGATGTTCTCGTTTCTCAGCGCTGGTCCCTTTGTCTACATTGAGATCAACCATGTTTCGCCGCAGAACTTTGGCTATTACTTTGCGCTGAACATTGTCTTCCTGTTTGTGATGACCATTATTAACAGCCGCTTTGTTCGGCGGGTTGGGGCATTGAATATGTTCCGCACCGGGCTGTGGATCCAGTTTGTTATGGCGGGCTGGATGGTATTTAGCGCGCTGTTCGGGTTGGGCTTCTGGGCGCTGGTGGTCGGTGTTGCGGCGTTTGTTGGTTGCGTATCGATGGTGTCATCTAATGCGATGGCAGTGATCCTCGATGAGTTCCCGCATATGGCTGGCACGGCGTCGTCGCTGGCGGGAACCTTCCGCTTTGGCATCGGTGCCATTGTAGGTGCGCTACTGTCACTGGCGACCTTTAACTCGGCCTGGCCGATGATCTGGACGATTGCCTTTTGTGCGTCCTGTTCCATTCTCTTCTATCTCTATGCCAGTCGAGCCAAAAAAACGGTGATCTAATACACAACCTGGGGGGCATTTGCCCCCCGGAGTTGATGTACATCAACCGCTAATCTATCTATTCCCCTGGTTATGTTTATTTTATGTAAAATCAATTTATGTAAAAAGTCACATCATTGTAGTTAAAAAGGTTGAGTTAGATCGCAGAAACGCGTACATATAGCCCGGAAAACTGCCAGAACCGTTGAATAAATTTAAATATTGGGTTCGGAAAGTGGCATACGGACAGGGTGTAAACGTTTGCCAACTGTCTAAAGACGTATTGTCAATGATGTGTTAATATTGATGTAAAATAATTGTGAAGTAATTGTACTTCCAGGGAAAGAAAGTGATGACATTACAACTCTCAATCGTTCACCGTCTGCCGCAGTGCTATCGTTGGTCGGTGGGTTTCGCAGGTTCAAAAGTTGAACCGATTCCGCAAAACGGCCAGAGCAATGAGAATAGCCTGGTGGCGCTCAAGTTACTCAGTCCGGACGGTGACAGTGCGTGGTCGGTAATGCATAAACTCAGCCAGGCGTTGAGCGACATTGAAGTTCCGTGTTCCGTACTGGAATGTGAAGGGGAGCCGTGTTTGTTCGTCAATCGTCAGGATGAATTTGCAGCGACCTGCAGACTGAAAAATTTCGGCGTGGCTATCGCAGAACCTTTTTCAAATAATAACCCATTTTGAGCGTCAGCTTAGCGCGAGCAGCTGACGCGTATAGGCTTGTTGTGGCGCGTTGAAGACGTGCTCGCATTGCCCCTGTTCCACGACCTCTCCTTGCCGTAGCACAATAACCTGATGGCATAGCGCACGTACAACATGCAAATCGTGGCTGATAAAGATGTAGGCCAGGCGATGCTTTTGCTGTAATGACTTAAGCAACGTCAGGATTTGCGCCTGGACGGTCCTGTCGAGTGACGATGTCGGCTCATCCAGAATAATCAGCGATGGTTTTAAAATCAGTGCTCTGGCAATCGCAATACGTTGACGCTGACCACCGGAAAACTCGGCAGGGTAACGATGCCGCGTGTCGCTATCCAGGCCGACTTCTGCCATTACTGCTTTCACCTGCGCTTCACGTTGCTCGGCAGACAACGTGGGTTGATGCACGCGTAACCCCTCTTCAATAATCTGTAACACGCTCAGGCGCGGGTTCAGCGATGAGTTAGGGTCCTGAAAGACAACCTGAATGCGGTGGCGTACCGGCAGCAGTTGACGGCGGTTTAAGGTATGCAGCGCCTGACCATCGAATACAATGCGTCCTTGTGAGGCGATGAGCCTCAGCAGTGCCAGACCGGTGGTACTTTTCCCCGATCCTGATTCGCCAACCAGTCCCAGCGTTTCTCCCGGTTTCAGAGAAAAACTGACGTTGTTGACCACCACGTTATGGTCCACCACGCGCTTAAGCAGCCCTTTACGGATGGGGAAAGCGACGCGAAGCTGCTCCACTTCCAGCAAGGGGGGTTGGCCGGTGGGTAAAGGCACTGGATCGCCGGCAGGTTCACTGTTGAGCAATTTCTGCGTGTAAGGATGGGTGGGGGCAGAAAGCAGTTGCCCGGCACGGTTTTGTTCAACGCACTGACCGTTTTGCATCACCGCAACGGTGTCAGCTAACTTTTTGACGATACTGAGATTATGGGTGATGAACAGCAGGCCCATATTCAGCTCGCGTTGTAGCTCGCGCAGCAGTTGCAGGATTTGTGCCTGCACGGAAACATCCAGTGCGGTGGTGGGTTCGTCGGCAATCAGCAGTTCAGGGCGAGTGAGCAGCGCCATGGCGATCATCACGCGCTGACGCTCTCCGCCGGAAAGCTGGTGCGGGAAATCCGCCAGACGCTTGGCGGCCTGACGGATCCCGACGCGATCCAGACAGGTCAAGATCTCTGCCCGTGCGGCTTCCCGACGCATCCCCCGATGCAGCGACAACACTTCATAGAGCTGTTTTTCCAGAGTGTGCAGCGGGTTAAGCGACACCATCGGCTCCTGGAAAATCATGGCGATTTTATTCCCCCGTACGCCGCGTAGCGTTTGTTCGCTGGCGTGGAGTAGTGATTCACCGTGAAAGCGGATATCACCGGCAAGATAGACCGCCGGAGGTGTGGGGAGCAAACGTAAAATCGAGAGTGCGGTGACGCTTTTACCCGAGCCGGACTCGCCCACCAGTGCCAGGGTTTGCCCGGCTTCGACGTGCAATGAAATTTCGTTCACCACGGTACGTACGGTTCCCTGCTGACGAAAACCGACCGATAAATTGTCAATGGCTAACAGAGGTTGCGTCATCTTATACCGCCTTGTTGGGATCAAATGCGTCGCGTACCGCTTCACCAATAAAGATCAGCAGCGATAATAACAGGGCTACCGACACGAACGCGGTGATCCCAAGCCACGGTGCCTGTAAGTTGTTTTTTCCCTGCAACAGCAGTTCTCCGAGCGACGGGGAGCCGAGCGGTAAGCCGAACCCCAGAAAATCCAGCGAGGTCAGTGTGGTAATTGAGCTACATAAAATAAACGGCAAAAAGGTCAGCGTGGCGACCATCGCATTCGGCAGCATGTGGCGCAGGATAATGCTGCGATCGCTCACGCCGAGCGCCTGTGCGGCGCGGATGTAATCAAAGTTTCGCGTGCGTAAAAACTCTGCGCGTACCACGCCGACCAGGCTCATCCAGCCAAACACGACCGTAATGGCCAATAGCCACCAGAAGTTGGGTTGGACGACGCTGGAGAGCAGGATTATCAAAAATAGCGTCGGCATCCCGGACCAGACTTCAATGAAGCGTTGCCCCCACAGGTCCACCTTTCCGCCGTAATAGCCCTGCAGCGCACCGGCCATCACGCCCATGACGCTGGAGCACAGGGTTAACATCAAACCAAACAGGATGGAAATGCGGGTCCCATAGAGGATGCGCGCCAGTACGTCGCCGCCGTTGGCATCGGTGCCCAGCCAGTTTTGTGCGGACGGCGGGGAAGGGAAGGGGGTGTCGGTGGCAAAGTTAATGCTGGTGGCGCCAAAGCGCACGGGTGCCCACAGGATCCATCCCTGGCTTTCCAGACGCTGCTGCAGCCACGGATCCTGATAATCTGCTTTGGTGGCTAACGGGCCGCCGAAATCGCTTTCACTGTAGTTTTTGACCAGTGGAAAGTACCAGCTGCCGTCATAGCGCACCAGCAGTGGCTTATCATTGGCAATCAGCTCGGAACACAGGCTTAAGCCGAACAGCAGCAGAAAAATCCACAGCGACCAGTAGCCACGGCGATTGTGGCGAAAACGCGCCCAGCGGGCCTGATTGACGGGGCTTAAGCGCGACATTAGCGTCCCTCGAAATCAATACGCGGATCGACCAGCGTATAGCTAATATCACTGAGGATATTGAGCAGCAGGCCGATCAGCGTGAAGATATAAAGCGTACCAAACATCACCGGATAGTCGCGTGACACGGTTGATTCATAGCCCAGTAATCCCAGACCGTTCAGCGAGAACATGACTTCAATCAACAGTGAGCCGGTGAAAAACATACTGATGAAGGTGGCTGGGAAACCGGCTATCACTAACAGCATGGCGTTACGAAAGACGTGTTTGCGCAGAATGTTTTTCTCGCTAACGCCTTTAGCGCGCGCGGTGACGACATACTGTTTGCGAACCTCATCCAGAAAGGAGTTTTTGGTTAGCATCGTCAGTGCGGCAAATCCACCCACCACCGTTGCCAGCACCGGTAGGGTGATATGCCACAGATAATCGGTGATTTTTTGATACCAGGGCAGAGCGTCAAAATTGGCGGAAACCAGATCGCGTAGCGGGAAAAGGTCGTAATAGCTGCCGCCGGCAAAGAAAACGATCAATAAAATTGCAAATAGGAATGCGGGGATGGCGTAGCCGATAATAATGAATGCGCTGCTCCACACGTCAAAGCGGCTGCCGTTGTACACCGCTTTGCGGATCCCCAGCGGAATCGACACCAGATAGATAATCAGCGTACTCCATAATCCCAGCGTGACGGAGACGGGCAGGCTGTCTTTGATTAATGTCAGGACCGAGGCGCTGCGAAACAGGCTGTCGCCAAAATCGAAGCGGATATAGTTCCAGAGCATGTTGAAATAACGTTCGTGAATCGGTTTATCGAATCCGTAACGGCGGGTGATTTCAGCAATCACTTCCGGATCCAGGCCGCGACCACCACGATAATTGCTGTCGCTGATGTTCCCGACGCCAGTTTGCGCGTGGCTGGCACGCACACCCTCACTACCGGCGCCCGGCAGTGCGCCGCTTTGCCCGAATTCAATGGCGGCGACGGCCTGCTCGACCGGGCCGCCAGGGGCAATCTGCACGATAAAAAAGTTGATGGTAATGATGGCCCAGAGCGTCGGGATCACCAGCAGCAAACGTCGAATCAGATATGCGCCCATTTATTCTCCCTGTCGTCTGGCAGCGGGAAGTTTGGCCGCTTTGTTGACGTCATACCACCAGTTGTCCACGCCGATGGTGTAAATCGGGCGAACGGCAGGCTGCGAAAATTTGTCCCACCATGCCAGCCGATCTTCGGCCATAAACCACATCGGCAACATGTAATAATTCCAGGTTAACACGCGGTCCAGTGCGCGTCCCAGCGGGATAAGTTTTGCTTTATTACCTTGCGCCGCAATGATCTGGCTAATCAGCTTATCAATGACCGGGCTTTGCACGCCGGGAGCGTTATAGCTGGAATCAATATATTCGGAAGCCCACAGAATTTGCAGATCCGAGCTGGGCCACGGCATCGCACGATACAGCCTTGGCATCATGTCATAGTCGCGGCTGCGCAGGCGGTTGGTGATTTGTGAGTTATCGACCTGGCGGATATTCATCGTAATGCCCAGCCGCTGCAGGTTATGCTGGAACGGCAATACCCATTGGCTGTTACTGCCTGCCGGGAGCAACAGCTCAAAAGTCAGCGCTTTGCCGCTGGTGATGTTGACCCGCTGCTGCCCTTTCAATACCCATCCGGCCTTGTCCAGGAGTGCACTGGCCTTCAGCAGGTTTTCACGATCGTAACCGTCGCCTTTTGATGTGGGTGGCTGATAGATTTGGCTGAAGACTTCGGGAGGCAGATCGTTTTTCATCGGCGCAAGTAGCACCAGCTCATCCGCGTCGGGATAATTTTTGGCGGCATATTCGGTGTTCTGGAAATAGCTGGTCGTCCTGCTCCAGGCATTATAAAACAACGCCTTATTCATCCATTCAAAATCAAAGGCCAGCGTGATCGCTTCACGAACACGGCGGTCGCTGAACACCGGACGCTGGATGTTAAACGCTAACCAGCGCGTATCCTGCGCCGACTCGTTTTTTTGTTCGGCTTTGACGATGTACTGTTTTGTGAAGTTCTTACCGGTATAACGTGTTGCCCAGTTTTTGGCATCGTTCTCAAGACGCAGGTCAAATGCACCGGCTTTAAATGCTTCAAAGGCCACGTTGTCATCAAGGTAATAGTCGTAGCGGAGGGTATCAAAATTCCAGCGCCCACGATTAACCGGCAGGTCAGCGGCCCAGTAATCTTTGACCCGTGAGTAGACGATATACTGCCCCATTTTCCACTGGGTGATGCGGTAAGGTCCGCTGGCAAGGGGTGGGGAGGATAACGGGTCGCTGAGCTTGTGATCTTTCCAGTATTTCTCAGGCATCACCGGTAATGAAAACAGGCTGAGCATGTCTTCTTTACCCGGTTTGGCTAACTCAATTCGCACGGTTAACGGGGCGATCGCTTTAACGGTGGTCCCTTTGTATACCAGACGAAACTGCGGCACGCCTTCGGTCATAAATTTTTGGAAGGTAAAGGCAACGTCGCTGGCGGTGATCGGCGACCCATCGTGAAAACGCGCGCGCGGGTTAATGGCGATTTCAACCCAGGAATAGTCGTCCGCGTAGCGGGCTCTGTCGGCAATGAGCGGGTAATAGCTACCGGGTTCATCATCGGAAGTGGTAAACAGCGCATCGTAAAGTGATTCAGTCCGGGCGCCGGGATTCCCTCGCATCGAGTAGCGGTTGAAATTATCGAAGGTGCCGATGGACGAGAGCGTGATTTTCCCCCCTTTGGGGGCAGCGGGATTCACATAGTCGAAGTGGGTAAAATTGAACGCATACTTGGGTTCGCCCAGTACGGAAAATGCATAGCTTTCTTTGATGGACTGAGCCTGAGCGCTAAAACCTATAACGGTGAAAAATAGCAGCAGTACGCGAACAATCCTATGCACGGGTTTTCCTTTTCTTGTCCACCTGCCGATGGACCTCATGTCCGAGCCTCGGGGGAGGTTCCGGCAAGCGTAGTGTATCGACGAATCGCACTGTGCGATCACCACTTTGGCATATCTGGCTTCGCCATCCAGCGTACGAAATCAGCCAGCTTTAACGGACGGCTGACCCAGTAACCCTGGAAGAAATGCACGCCGCGATCGCGCAGCCACCGGGCCTGCTCCTGCGTTTCTACGCCTTCAGCAACCGTCAGCATATTGAGGCGTCTGGAGAGTGTCAACACGGCATCCAGTACCGGCGACGTCAGCGTCTCGGTACCAATGGCATTGATAAATCCACGGTCAATCTTCAGGTAATCGACCGTAAAACGTTCCAGATAGATAAGGGCACTATGGCCGGTGCCGAAATCATCAATGGCAATTTCGAGTCCGGCAGCATGCAGCCATTCAAAAATTTTCGTGGCTTCGTGCTGATCGAGCATATCGCGTTCGGTGATTTCCAGTACCACCTGAAAATAGTTGGCGGGTAACGAGGCGCTCAGTTCCTGAATATCTGCTTTGAAACTCTCACCATGCAAATGTGAAGGCGCGATGTTGATCCCCAATTTTGCGCCCTTGGGGAGTACTTTTTGCAGGGCAGGGGCATCGCTGGCCACCAGCTTAAAGAGATGCTGCGTGAGTGGCACAATCATTTGCTGCGATTCGGCGTAATGAATAAAGGCATCAGGCGGGATCTCGCCCGTCGTTGGATGACGCCAGCGTAATAAGACTTCTACGCCTTTTACCTCCAGCGTTTGCATCTCCATGACCGGTTGGTAGACCACATAAAACTGATTGTGCTTGATGGCGTTCAGAATATCTTTCCCGGGCCGTAAACGGAGGGTGTAGATGTAGTACCAGACAAGCAGGGCCGCCATAATCCCAGCCATGCATCCCAGCATGAGGGAATACCAGATATCGTTATACGTCCACTCTTCTGCGTACAATCGAACGGTCACCGGCAGGCCGTCAATCGTCGCCTGTCGTGGGGTTGAGGCATCAGGAAGATCGGAGACGGGTATCAGGTGAGCTGAAAATGTCGAAATAGCCGTCTTGCCCACGATAATAGCAATACCGTCAAAATCATCTTGCCGGGCGGTATAGAGAAGATAGGGGGCCAGATTAATGTTCAGTGAACTAAATACGCCGCTATTTGGCAAGGCAGGATGACGATACCAAATCATTATTGCGGGTTTGTCAGGCACCATCGGCGTACCCGGGAGCAGGGCCACATCGATATCGTGGTTGATATTAATCGACGGCATCAGCTCCTGGATGGGGGTGTTCATGGGGCCCGTTGCGGAAGAGCAAAATGCGATGCTGTCTTTTACCAGCAAAAAAGCCCGTACGTTCAGGCTAAAGGCCGCACTGGAGGTTAGTTTCGTGGCAACTTGTTGGCAACTGTCAGTGACCAGGGGTTGTAGTTCATCGGTGGTCGTTTTGAGTTCTGAGAAGTAACTTTTGACGTAATTCTGTATATCGGAGAGCAGCGTGTCGTACTTCACTTCTCGTTTGTGCCACGAGACGAAAAATTGCAGTGTGCTGACGAGTAAGGCGACGACGAGCCCCGTTAAAATACAGGTGATCAGGATTTTCCGACCGGAAGAAGAGGCACGTTTGAACATAGTTCTTTATGTTTACCTGCAGTAACTGCTTATTATTAAACCGCTTAATTTGTAAGACTATAGCCTGGATTGACGCTTATCGTGAGATTTTTCTGTTGTGTAAAAGAAAAGCAAAAAGCACCGCCTAAGCAGTGCTTTTGATTTGTCTCATCAGGATAGCCAAGGGATAGCTGCCAAACGAATTAACTGCGACTCAGAACCCGGCGGGCTTCGTTGTAACGCTTTTTCCAGTAAGGCTCGTTCATACTGGAAATAACAACGCCGCTGCTGGTCGAGGCATGTACAAACTGGTTGTTACCGATATAAATACCGACGTGACGGCCCGTAGAGCCCGCACGGAACAGAACCAGATCGCCGGTGCGCAGATTGGTGCGCGAAACGGATTTACCCGTTTCCTGTTGTTCGTAGGTTGAGCGAGGAAGCTCTAAACCAAATTGTTCACGGAATGTACGTTGTACAAAGCTTGAACAATCAATCCCTTTCTTAGTGCTGCCGCCAAGGCGGTAACGCACGCCTTTCCAGTCAGCGTATTGGTCCATAATACGAGATTTAACATCGATATTACGTACCATACTTTCAAATTCATCCTGAGAGGCTTGCAGTGAAGAGTTATCTCCATTGCCCACAGCATGCGTCTCAGAATGCATATTCTTGGCGGTGTTCGTTGTGCTACATGCAGAAAGCAGAACCGCAACTGCTATCGCGGGTATGCCCCGCAAGATATATCTCAAAATCGGTTGAGATTTGACCATGTTGTTTGTTTTCCCTTGAAGTCCTTAACGATAAATATCGTTATAAAAAATGCCAAACGTGACGAGACTAATTACCTACGCACGATGAGACAATTCTTTATGGTCAAATCTGTGGTAGAACGCACAAATTTATTCGTAAAGAGAATAATTATCTCGCGAGGCAAAACGAGTTCGAGATTACCCGATCGCCACAGTCATTGCGAGTGATTTTACGTGATTTCTTATAAGAAAAATTGATACAGAAAGTGAATAAACGGCATTGGCTAAATTAAGAACAATTAGGCTGAAAAACACGCAATTCATTCATTTTCAACAGGAATAAGATGACAAGAGAATGACAGTCAGCAAGAGAGATTATCGTCAGATATCATCAGGGAATCAGAAGTATCCCTGATGATGTTAATTACTCTGCGTTATTTGTTTAAAAAATGTTTTTTTTACCTGGGAGATAATTCGTGAACAGGGTGACCAAACGGTCGCTTAATGGTGTCATTAGCCACCAGGGCAGGCCAATCAAAACGACGGTCATCGAACCGACCACGATATCAGTAAGCCAGTGAGCACCAATCATTACGCGAGGAAAGGCAAAAACCACAGCGATAATAAGGCCGATTAATCCTGCGACTTTTCCGAAATACCGCAGCATAAATGCGGAAAAAATAAGCAGCATCATGCCGTGATCGCCCGGGAAGCTGTCTCTTGACGCATCTTTGGTTGAAATATGCAGCAGCTCGCTGACACGATGAATATTATCCAGCATCAGCGTTGGACTGGCGCGTTTAACCGGAATAAGCGCCTGGCCTAACTGATTTAATACCACCGCCGTGAGCAGCATCACCAGACCAATTGCGATGATACGGCGGCGACCGTCCGGGGTTTCTTTGCGCCAAAAACTCAGCATCAGGGCACCCATTGCCAGCAGCGAGCAGCCGTCAAACGCGCGGTTGTTGGTGATTGCGACAACCCACAGGAACATTGGGCTGTCGACCAGTTTTTGGTTGAAGAAATGGAAAACACCAAAATCGATGGAATACCAGAACCCATGTCCGGCTGGAATATACCAGGACAGAAACAGCGCCAGACCTGCGATATTAAGCAGGAGAATAAAAGGGTATCGGGTTTTCATCGTCGTTCACCATTGCCAAAATCGCAGGCAACCTTACGCGTTAGCGTCTAAACGAAGCTTCAACAATGCACCCTGTAACGCGTTCCAGTCAGTCTCGGTGTCCGAGATGAGTTCAATACGGCTGTCCGGAGGTGCGACGTTTTGGGTCTCAATGTGCCAGTCATCACCCTGACGGTTGATGCGTACCAATCCTTCCTTGATTCGCATGACGCCTTTTACGCGACCTACCGGCGCGAGACGCGACCATTCCAGCAGGCCGATGGTATCGAACACGGTGTCCGCATCGAAAATCCAGCCGCAGGCCTGATGCCCCTGACCGCTGTTGAGACTACGACGCCAGCGCTGCTGTGCCGGCAGGCTCAGTGCCGCCAGCCCTTTTTTGTCGGCATGCTGGTGGGCGTGTGCCGCACTTGTGGGAAGCTCAGCCAGATTCAGACGCGGTAAATCCAGTAACTGCGTGTCAATGTGTCCATGGTCGGCATGAACCAACTGACGGTGACCGCCGTAGTGCTGCCACCAGGTTTGCAAGGCATGTTCACTTTCAGCCGTAGCGCGATCGGTTTTGTTGGCGACGATAACGTCAGCGGCGGCCAGCTGGTCGCGGAAATTCTCATTGGCGACGCTTTTTTCATCCAGCAGCAGGCGAGGGTCAAGGATACAGAGTGTCGCGCGCAGATCGATCCACGGTTCGTAAACCGGGGCGGTGAGTAAATCCAAAATCTGTTTTGGATGCCCGAGGCCGGTAGGTTCGATCAATAACCGGTCGGGTTTGCCCTGACGCAGTAACGTATTAAGGCCTACCTGCATCGGCAAACCGTTAACACAACACATGCATCCTCCGGGGATCTCTTTTAGCAGTGCGCCGCTGTCGGCCAACAGCGCGCCGTCAATACCGACTTCGCCAAACTCATTGACCAGCACAGCCCACTTCTCAGCGGGATCTTTGTTGGCGAGTAAATGAAGAATAGAGGTGGTTTTACCGCTGCCGAGAAAACCGGTAATGAGGTTGGTTTTGGTCACGTTGGCTCCAGAATCATCAAATGCTGTTATAGCGTTCAACAATCCTGGCGAAAAAAGGATAAAAAGAGAAGGGCAGAGAGGACGAAGGTGCGCTTCGTCCCGCTGAATGGCAGAAATTGTGAATTTTTTAACGTCTGCATGACGGCCTGATGCGCGCCATATTGCGCAATATTCTGCCAGGCCTGCTCGATAGCTTCGACGAATTGCGGATTTTGCACCAGATCGGGGGCAAAAATCTCGCGCAGGGAAAGCAGTGCGCTGACGCGCTCTGATAGGGAACTGAGCTCGACAAGCGCGCGGATCTTATCACGCAACGGATCGCGCACATCAATGGCTGCACCCGCATCATCAATGCCGCTCACGTAGCGCATCCAGCCCGCAACGCCCAGTGCCAGCAGAGGCCAGTCGCTTTGCCGTGATAAATGTATGCGGATCCCTTCCAGCATTCTTTGCGGCAATTTTTGGCTGCCGTCCATCGCGATTTGCCATGTCTTATGCTTCAGTGCGGGATTGGCAAAACGTTGCAGCAGGCTTTCGGCATACTGATTTAGATCGACGTTAGTGATGTGCAGCGTGGGGGCCTGCTCCGTCATCATCAGACGGTAAGCCGCTTCACGAAAGGCGTTGTCCTGCATGCAATCGCTGATGTGCTGAAACCCGGCCAGATAGCCAAGATAGGCCAGAAATGAGTGACTGCCGTTTAGCATCCGCAGTTTCATCTGTTCCCACGGCAGCACGTCATCAACCATCTGGACACCGGCGGTTTCCCACTGCGGGCGGCCGGCGACAAAATTGTCTTCAATCACCCACTGGATAAACGGCTCACAGCTGATGCCACAGGGGTCAGCGATGCCCAGCGCTTGGGCAATTTCTTCCAGCGATTCGTCGGTTGCTGCAGGGACAATTCTGTCGACCATGGTGCCCGGAAAACTGACCTGCTGTTGTATCCACGTCGCCAGCTCAGGCGAACGTTTTTGCGCCATGCCCAGGATCGCGTTTTTCACCACATGCCCGTTGTCCGGGATGTTATCGCACGAGAGTACGGTAAACGGCGGTAATCCGCGTTCGCGTCGGCGATGCAGGGCTTCGACGATAATGCCCGGCGCTGAGTGCGGTTCATCCGGCGACTGCAAATCATGAATAATGCGTGGGTTTGTGACATCAAGCGACCCGGTGGACGGATCAATACAGTAGCCTTTTTCCGTGATGGTTAACGACACAATCGCCACCTGCGGTTCACAGAATTTTTCAATAATGGCCGCCAGCGAATCCAGCGTGGCGTTCAGGCATTCGTTAACGGCACCTATCACTATCGGTTGATTGCCGTCAGCACCTTTTTCTAACACGGTATACAGATGATCCTGCTCACGAAGCTGGCTCATCAGCCGATCGCCGCTGAACAAGCTGATCTCACAAATCCCCCAGTTTCCTCCCTGCGTATTGAGTACGCGATTGGTCAACAATGCTTGATGAGCACGGTGAAAAGCACCGAAACCAAAATGTACGATCCGCGAGGTTAAGCGTTGGCGATCGTACTGAGGCATCTGTACATTTTTTGGGAGTGAAGCCGAGGCAATTGTCTTCATTAAATACACCTGATTAACCATTAATTAACAATGGCAGTATAAAGTTATATGACAGCAAGTTAAATTGGTGTGCCTTATTTATCCGGGGAATGTGAGCTGGATCAATCAATCATCGGCGTTCAGTTGATCATCCACCCGATGCCTGTATGGTAGTCGTCATGCAGCTAACTTAATTTGGTATAACAACTTGTGAGGTGAAGCAATGGAACAAACCTGGCGTTGGTACGGACCTAACGATCCGGTATCGCTTGATGATGTGCGTCAGGCTGGCGCAACCGGTGTTGTGACCGCCTTGCACCACATTCCTAATGGTGAAGTGTGGCCGGTAGAAGAGATTCAAAAGCGACAGGCTATTTTGGCTGAAAAGGGGCTGACCTGGTCGGTGGTGGAAAGCATTCCCGTTCACGAAGACATCAAAACCCAGTCTGGACAGTATCAAACGTGGATCGCCAATTATCAGCAGAGTATCCGTAATCTGGCGACCTGCGGCATTGATACCGTGTGCTATAACTTCATGCCGATCCTCGACTGGACGCGCACTGACCTTGAATATCAGCTCCCGGACGGTTCTAAAGCCCTGCGCTTCGATCAAATTGCTTTTGCGGCCTTTGAGCTGCACATCCTGCAGCGCCCCGGTGCGGAAGCGGATTACACCGCAGAAGAACAGCGTCAGGCTCTGGATTATTTCAATGCCATGAGCGAAGCCGATGTAGAGAAGCTGACTCGCAATATTATCGCCGGTCTGCCGGGTGCAGAAGAAGGTTATACGCTGGACAAGTTTCGCGCGCGCCTGGCGGAGTATGACGGTATCAGTAAAGACGATCTGCGCAATAATATGGCCGTATTCCTGCGCGCAATTGTGCCGGTAGCTGAAGAAGCAGGTGTGCGCATGGCCGTGCATCCTGACGATCCGCCGCGCCCGATCCTCGGCCTGCCGCGTATTGTTTCCACCATTGAAGATATGCAGTGGTTGAAAGAAACAGTAGACAGCATCTATAACGGCTTCACCATGTGTACCGGTTCTTACGGTGTACGGGCGGATAACGATCTGGTGAAAATGATTGAAACCTTTGGCGATCGTATTCACTTTACGCATTTGCGTTCGACCTGCCGTGAAGATAACCCGAAAACCTTTCATGAAGGTGCTCACCTGCAGGGCGACGTAGATATGGTCTCTGTGGTGGCGGCGATCCTGCGTGAAGAACAGCGTCGTAAGAAGGCGGGCGATCTGCGTCCTATCCCAATGCGTCCGGATCACGGGCATCAGATGCTGGACGATCTGCACAAGAAAACCAATCCGGGTTACTCCGCAATTGGTCGTCTGAAAGGGCTGGCAGAAGTTCGTGGCGTTGAGCTGGCGCTGAAACAAACGCAGTTCCGCGATCTGCTGTAATGGCATCAACAGGGATTGGGCGAGTCGCTCGATCCCTGTTCTGCCTTCAGGGCTGAATTAACGCCTGCTCCAGCACTCTCAGCACTTTATTGATCTGCGGTAACTGCAACCCGCCAAAACCGAAAAACATCACCCCGGCGTTGTTCTCCTTGCGCCAGATTTCTTCTGAACCATTTTCAATGTCCTGTAACGTATCAAAGCGAACACCTGCCTGCAGGCAGCGCTGTTGCAGCAAGGCGATGACGTCGGGCGAGCGATCGATGTGTAACGAGAGATGCAGGCCCGCCGTTGCGCCGTCAATTTTTCCGTCGGGGAACAGCGCAGAAAGACCGTCCCGGAGAAGCGCGAGCCGGGACGCGTAGCTGCAGGCCAGTTTGCCGAGGTGGGTATAAAAAACCTGATTTTGCATTAACTCAGCGAGAAACTGCTGCAATAACCACTGGCTGCCGTTGTTGTTTAACGCTTTCATATTCTGCACTGCCGGGAGCAGTTCATCCGGGCAAATGAGATAGCCAAGACGCGCACCCGGCCCCAGCGTTTTTGAGAATGTCCCCATATAGATAACCCGATCGTGATAATCCATGGCTTTCAGCGCGGGGAGGGGATTTTCGCCGTACGTAAAAACGGCATCATAATCATCTTCGATAATGTACGCCCCGACACGCTGCGCCCAGGTCAGCAACGACAGACGCCGCTCCAGTGAAAGCACGCTCCCCATCGGATACTGATGTGCGGGCGTCACGTAACAAAGTTGGGTTGCATATTCGGGTAATTTATCCGTGCACAGTCCCTGATTATCCACCGCGATAGGCGTAATGTCGGCACCGTAGTAATTAAACAGATGCCAGGCTCCAGAATAACAAGGGGATTCGGTCACAATATGACACTTTTTCTCCTGACTTGCCGCGTGATGAATAATAAATATTTGGCTGAGCAGTGATAACCCTTCCTGAATTCCGTTGGTAATAATGATGTTTTCTGCGCGAGTATTAATTCCCCGGGATAGATTAAGGTATCTGACCATTTGCTCACGCAATGAAAATAATCCATTTGGTGAATGATATCGGGTAAACAATTGCTCTTTTAGTACGCTGGGAGCATTATTCCATTTTCGCCAGCTTGACCAGGGAAAGGCATTGGGGTCGGGGACGCCCATCCGGCAATAAAAATCCCGTCCCATCTCACCGTAAACATCGGTGGAAACGCCTGCAGGCTCAGGCTTTACCGGCGGTGAACCCTGGGCTAACGGTATGTGTGCTGCGGGTGTACGTACTGGTGTAGTAAAGATCACTTCATAGCCAATACCCTGTCGGCTCTTAATCAACCCTGCCGCCATCAATTTTTCATACGCCATAACGACTGTGATTTTGGCCACGTTCAGCGCCTGCGCCTGCTCGCGGATAGAAGGAAGTTTGTCCCCGCACAGCAAATTCCCCCGCTGAATAGCCTGAAAATAAAATTGAAAGATCTGCAGTTGCAGCGATGTACGGCTTTCTCTGTTGAGAAACAGTGCCAGCATGAGAAATTCCTTATTAAAACGATAGCCGCATATTACGAGTTTCCATTTTTAACTATTTTGACTCGCCTCATAGAGTGAACGCTGTTCCTATACTCTGCTGCCGGTGTCTCTATTCTCCTTTTTTAATATCCCTTAGCGTGTCGCTATTAAAATAAGGGAGCCAAATATGTCGTGGATGAGAAAGAACGCGCTATGGTGGGCATTTGGTGGAGCCGTTGCCATGGCCTTTGCCATTTGGGGAACGTGGCAAGGCGTGCATTACACCAGTAGCACCGAGTTTTGTTTGTCGTGCCATTCGATGCGTACGGTGGGGGAGGAATATCAGACCAGCATACATTTTCGCAATGCCTCCGGCGTGCGTGCCGAGTGTAAGGATTGCCATATTCCACCAGGCATCGTTCCGACGCTTCTGCGCAAAACGGAAGCCTTGAACGATCTCTACCATACGTTTATTTCCCCGTCGATTGATACGCCTGAAAAGTTTACCGCCAAGCGGGCAGAACTTGCTCAGCGGGAATGGGCGCGAATGAGCGCCAATAATTCAGCGGCCTGTAAATCCTGCCATAGCTATGAGGCGATGGATCACGGCAAGCAATCGACGAATGCAGCGGCACAAATGACCGCAGCGGCGGCGAAAGACAGCAACTGCATTGACTGTCACAAAGGTATTGCCCATCACAAGCCTGATATGAGTAGCGGCTTTCGCGATCGGTTTAAGCAACTCCAACGCCAGGGAGAGACGCCGTCGGAGGCGACCACGCTGTTTTCGTTAGGCGAGAAAGCCCTGACGGCAACGGCTGGGAGCCCCGCCGGTAAAGCGCTACTTTTTCCGGCCACCGAAGTCAGAGTGCTGAAAAAAGAGGGCAGTAATGTCCAGTTGGAAGTGACGGGGTGGCGTGAAAGTAAAGGCCGTGGGCGGGTGATCACGCAGTTTATGGGCAAACGCGTTTTCTCCGCGGTGCTTGATGACTCCCTGATGGCAAACGTAAAAATTCTGCAAACCCAGGTTGACCCAGATTCGCACCAGCAGTGGCAGCAAGTGAGCGTGACCGCATGGACCTCCGCGCAGGGGCTTATCACCAGTATTGCACCGGTGTGGGAATACTCGGAACAAATGCTGCAATCCACCTGCAGCGCCTGCCACAGCACACCGCCGACCATCCGTTATACCGCCAATGGCTGGATTGCCGGACTGAAAGCGATGTCGACCTATTACCGGCTTAATCCGGTGGAAGAACGCACGCTGTTGAAATACCTCCAGACGCACGCCAGCGATGTGCCTGCCCCCCAATAATAAAGAGGATAATGTATGGATATTCACGATTTTAATCCGTCCCGTCGCCGTTTTCTGAGCGGTATGCTGGCGGTAGGTGCCGCCAGTGCGCTGGCGCCGAACCCGCTGATATCAAAGGTATGGGCGGCAGGAGAAAACCCTGAGCAGTGGATCCAGTCCGGCTCGCATTACGGCGCTTTTGAAGCCAAAGTGGTCAACGGCGAGTGGACCGAAACCCGGCCCTTTAAACACGACAAATACCCGTGCGATATGCTGAATGCAGTACGTGAAGTGGTCTACAACCCTTCGCGAGTCCGCTACCCGATGGTCCGTCTGGACTGGTTACGTAAGCGTGAAAAATCAGACCGCAGCCAGCGCGGTGATAACCGTTTTGTGCGGGTCAGTTGGGATCGGGCGCTGGATCTATTTTACGAAGAGCTGGAGCGGGTGCAAAAAAACTACGGATCTTCCGGTGTCTTTACCGGGTTGGCCGACTGGCAAATGGTGGGCAAATACCATAAAGCAGGTGGCGCAATGGACAGGGGGCTCGGCCTGCACGGGAGCTATGTCACCACCGTTGGCGACTACTCGGCGGCGGCTGCACAGGTCATCTTGCCGCATGTGATTGGTTCGCTGGAAGTCTACGAGCAGCAAACCTCGCTGCCGCTGGTGATTGAGAATACCCATACCATCGTGTTGTGGGGCTGCGATCCGATTAAGAATTTGCAGATAGAATTCCTGGTACCCGACCACGAAGCATTTGGCTACTGGCAGCAGATTAAAGAGGCGGTCGCACAGGGCAAAATGCGCGTCATTAGCGTTGATCCGGTGCGCAGTAAATCGCAAAACTATCTGGGTGCTGAACAACTGGCGCTGCGACCGCAAACCGATGTTGCTTTGCTGCTGGCGCTCGCGCACACCTTGTATGAAGAAAAACTGTACGACACGGCATTTATTAACGATTACACCGTCGGCTTTGAACAGTTTTTACCGTACCTGACGGGCGAGACTGACAAGCAGGTGAAAAACGCCGAGTGGGCAGCCCAAATCTGTGGCCTGAGCGCAGAACAAATCCGTGACTTCGCCCGCCTGCTGGTGAAAGGTCGCACGCAGTTTATGGGCGGCTGGTGCGTCCAGCGTATGCACCACGGAGAGCAGTATCCCTGGATGCTGGTGGTGCTGGCGAGCATGGTCGGACAAATTGGTTTACCGGGCGGCGGCGTAGGATTTGGCTGGCACTACAACGGCGGTGGAACGGTAACGTCGGCCGGGCCTGTGCTGTCGGGGCTGGGAAGTATTAACAATCCCCCAGAGGCGAAATATAAAGCGGATTTTCGTGGCGCATCGGCGCATATTCCCACCTCGCGTATCGTCGACTGCCTGCTTGCGCCGGGTAAGAAAATTGCCTTCAACGGTGAAACGTTAACCTGGCCTGATATCAAAATGGCCGTCTACAGCGCGGCCAATCCGTTCCATGCGCAGCAGGATCGCAACCGCATGATTGAGGCATGGAAGAAGCTGGAAACCGTCGTGGTGTTAGATCACCAATGGACTGCATCCTGTCGTTTTGCCGATATTGTCCTGCCCGTCACTACGCGCTTTGAGCGGAATGACATTGAGCAGTTTGGCACGCATTCGAATAAAGGACTGATGGCGCTGCGTCAGGTGGTCAAACCGCAATATGAGGCGCGTCACGACTTTGACGTATTTGCCGGGCTGTGTAAGCGCTTTGATAAAGAAGTGGCATATCGTGAAAACCGCGATGAAATGCAGTGGATACAAGCGCTTTATGACGAAGGCGTGAAGATGGGCGCATCGCTCGGCGTCACCTTACCGGACTTTGATACCTTCTGGAAAGGGGACGGATATATTGAATATCCGGCGGGGCAGCCGTGGGTGCGGCACGGTGAGTTCCGCGACCAGCCCGACCTTAATCCGTTAGGCACCCCGTCGGGCCTTATTGAAATCTACAGTAAAACCATCGCGGGTTTTCAATATGAAGATTGTCCAGGACACCCGGTGTGGATGGAGCCGTTTGAACGTAGCCATCAGGGCAAGACGAATAAATATCCGCTGCATCTGCAATCCTGTCACCCGGACAAGCGTCTGCACTCGCAGTTATGCTCAAGCGAGGCGTTTCGTAACACCTACGCGGTGGCTGGCAGAGAGCCGCTTTACATCAGCGAGCAGGATGCAACCGCCCGCGGTTTAAAAGCCGGAGATATTGCTCGCGTCTTTAACGCCCGAGGTCAGGTGCTGGCGGGCGTAGTGATTAGCGCCGATTTTCCCGCTGGCGTGATCCGCATTCATGAGGGCGCGTGGTATTCCCCGCAGGAAGGCGGGAAAACCGGGACGCTATGCACCTATGGCGATCCGAATGTCCTGAGTGCGGATATTGGAACATCGCAGCTGGCGCAAGGCCCTTCCGCGCATTCCGTGCTGGTAGAGGTTGAACGCTTCCAGCAGAAGGCCCCGCAGGTAACCGCTTTCGGTGGACCTGAGACAGTGAAAGAGGAGGGGGCCAGTGCCGCATAATCACATTCATCAGCAGCGTGCAGCAGTATATCAGTGGTTTTCGCAACTGCTGTTTCGTGAACTGGACGAGAAGCAATTAGCCCGTCTTGAGAGCGAGGAGAGCCGGGAGTGGATGACCTCACTGACGGGGATCCCCGGACTGGCTGCTGACGTCAAAAAGTTAGCGCGTAGTCTGGCTCAGGTGCTGCGGCGCGAATGCCGACAACTGGAGCTGGCGGCCGATTTTGCTTCACTGTTTTTGCTGGCCCCTCCACAGAGCGTGTCGCCTTATGCAGGGCATTACCCGCACACGACGGCACCTGAAGAACGACGGCAAATGAATGTGCTGTTAGTTGAACAGGGGCTGGCTGCGCGGGAGAATGAACCTGCCGATCATATTGCGGTACAGCTGGCGTTAATGGCGAAAATGGTGGGCAAAGAGCAGAGCGTCGCTGAGCAATATTACTTTTTGCATCATCATATTATGTGCTGGGCATCATTGTTCCGGGATAGCTGTCTGCATCGCGACGGCGAGGGCTTTTACCCTCAGGCGGTTAATGTCATCGTGCGTTTTATGCGCGAGGATGAGCAGTATCTGGAATCATTATTGATGGATGATTTTTATCTCAGCAGTCAGCGCTGAAAACAGCAAAGGGACAGCGTGCGCTGTCCCTTTTAGTCTGTGTCTTAGCAGAAACGTTAGTCTGCACGCCCCATATAACGGCGTTCTTCGATATGAATGCGGATTTTCTCACCGGCACTCAGATACTCAGGAACCAGGATCACCAGGCCGGTGGTCAGGGTGGCTGGCTTGTTACGTGCACTGGCTGACGCACCTTTAATGCCAGGTGAGGTTTCAACGATCTCAAGGTCTACGGTCTGCGGCAGTTCAAGCGCCAGCAGTTGGCCATCCCAGGTCAGCACCTGCATGTCCGGCATTCCGCCTTCCGGGATAAACAGCAACTCTTCTTCGATCTGGTCTTTGGTGAAGGTATACGGGGTATAGTCTTCTTTATCCATAAAGACATATTCGTTGCCATCGACGTAAGAGAAATCAACACCACGACGGCTCAGGGTGACGGTATCCACAATATCGTCGCCTTTGAAGCGCTCTTCGACTTTTAGGCCGGTACGGACATCAGAAAAACGCATTTTGTACAGCGTGGCTGCACCACGTGCGCTCGGTGATTGAATATCAATGTCTTTTACAATCAGTAGCTTGCCGTTGTAGTTAAGTACCATACCTTTTTTAATTTCGTTCGCTCTTGGCATCGAAAAAATCCTGTAGTGAGGAGTGTCTAAAATATCGCGTCAAACTACTCGCGCCGGGTCATTCAGGCAAGCGGAATTCGCACTTTTGCGGGTGCAAAAAAGGTGGTACTGTTCGCTACCTACACAATCCGCGGGTTTACCTTAAAGAGAATATTGTATGGAATGCCGTCCGGATTGTGGCGCATGTTGCACTGCGCCTTCTATTTCCAGCCCCATCCCCGGCATGCCTGAGGGCAAGCCCGCCAATACGCCATGCGTTCAGCTTGATGAATTCCTGCGCTGTAAAATTTTTGGTTCCGCACTGCGGCCAAAAGTGTGTGCAGGCTTACAGCCCAGCGCTGAAATGTGTGGTCAGACAACGCGCCAGGCTATGGTGTACCTTATTGAGCTTGAAGCGCTCACCGCACCTTAAACGTCTTTGATCCGCGCCAGGCAAAAGACCGTGGCGATAATCATCACCAGCGCAAACCAGAACACCGCATGGTAGTTCCAGATTTCAGCGGCAATACCGGCCAGCGATCCGGCTATAATCCAGCCCACGCGGATGGTGTTGGTGTAAAGAGTGGTTGCAGAACCCGCCTGTCCTGGCATTAAGTCCTGGAAATAGAGCATGCCAATACCGCCGAGGATACCGATGTAAATCGCGTTCAGCAGCTGCAAGCTGAGCAGAATGACCGGCGAATGCGCCAACAGCATTCCGGCATAAAAGAAGAAACCGGCGACCACGGCGATCCGCATCAACAAACGCTTGCCCAGACGTTTAGCAAAGTATCCGGCAATGAGCATCGTCGGTATTTCCAGCCCGGCGGCGGTGCCCATCATAATGCCTGCGAGCTTTTCCGGCAGATGCAGTTCGTTGATGATAAACAGTGGCATATTAATGATGTACAGGCTGTTGGTGCCCCACATTAATGTGCAGATAGCGAACAGCAGCAGCGTATCGCGCCGGTTACGACGCGGGGCTTCCACCGCGCCCGTGGCGAGGGACGCATTTTTGTTCATCGACGGTAAGAACAACCACACCATGACGCCGCAGACGATAAACGCAACGGCGGCACTCAGATACATCACCGTAAAGCTGAAACCCATAGCCAGCGCGTAAGCTAACGGCGGGCCAATCACCCATGCCAGCGAAACCTGAGCACGCAAAATAGAGCTGAACATGACGGCTTCCCGGCCCGTGCGGTCAGCATGCTCGCGGGCGAGGGCAAACATTTGCGGGTTAGCGGTCGATCCAAAGCTACTGAGGAAGACGCCGACAAACAGCAAAATAAAATAGTTACGGTTCCAGGCAAACAGCACACAGGCCAGCATCCCCAGTACGCAGCAAAAAACGATCAGATTTTTGCGATCGCCCTTCTTATCAGAACGCCCAGCTAAAAACTGGCTTACCAGGATGCCGATGACAGCGCTACCGGTAAAAAAGAAACCGACCATACCCGGACGGGCATGAACTTCATCGGTCAGAAAAAGGCTGAGCGTAGGGGTCTGCAATGCGCCGGCGATACCCGTAAGAAAAGCGACAAGCAGGAACGCCGAAGACGTTAAATCAAACGACTTGGGGGAGGCGGCTACCGGGGTGTTATGCATGTTTCAATATCTGTGATGTGAAGAGACGCGGAGTTTACGCTGCCTGCCAGAAAATAAACAGGGCGCGAAATCAAAATCGGCATGAAAAATCAAAATAGCATTTCAGTCTGTAAAAACAGCCTGCTGACGATGCTGAAATCGATAACTTAGCTTCCTTTCTATGTCAGCAATTATTGATGCACAGAAGAAAAAATGTGCGTTATATCTAAATTCAGCAAGCAAATTGCTAACTTTACTTGCGTGCTGAAGCAGAAAGCGCAAAACTTCTTGAAACGTTTCAGCGTCATCTTTTCTTAAGTGTTGGAGTTGGGTGGCGCCTTTTTTCTCATGTTAGCTGAATCGTTTCAATTCAGCAGGAGAGGAGAACCATGTTCCAGTTATCTGTTCAGGATATTCACCCGGGCGAACAGGCCGGAAATAAAGAAGAGGCCATTCGCCAGGTTGCTGCCGCGTTAGTGCAGGCTGGCAACGTGGCGGAAGGCTACGTCAACGGCATGCTGGCGCGCGAGCAGCAAACATCTACTTTCCTCGGCAACGGTATTGCTATTCCTCACGGTACCACGGACACCCGTGACCAGGTGTTGAAAACCGGGGTGCAGGTATTCCAGTTTCCGCAAGGTATTACCTGGGGTGAAGACCAGGTTGCATATGTGGCTATTGGTATTGCGGCCAGCTCCGACGAACATCTGGGTTTGCTGCGTCAGCTGACACACGTACTCAGCGATGATTCGGTGGCTGAACAGCTGAAATCCGCCACCACCGCAGAAGAACTGCGCGCGTTGCTGATGGGTGAAAAGCAGAGTGAACAGCTCAAGCTCGACAACGACATGCTGTCGCTGGACGTGGTCGCCGGTTCGCTGGTCACGCTGCAAGCCCTGAACGCCGCGCGTCTGAAAGAAGCGGGTGCGGTTGATGCTAACTTTGTTGCCACGGCTATCAATGAGCAACCGCTGAACCTCGGCCAGGGGATTTGGCTGAATGATTGTGCTCAAGGCAATCTGCGAAGCGCAGTTGCGCTCAGCCGAGCGGCAAATGCCTTCGACGTAGAAGGCGAGACGGCCGCGCTATTGGTGACCGTCGCGATGAATGACGATCAGCCCGTGGCAGTGCTCAAGCGCCTTAGCGATTTGCTGCTGGAAAATAAAGCTGACCGCTTGCTGAAAGCGGATGCAGCGACCGTACTGGCCCTGCTGACCAGTGATGATGCGTTAACTGATGATGTGCTGAGCGCAGAGTTTGTTGTGCGCAATGAGCATGGTTTACACGCCCGTCCGGGCACCATGCTGGTGAATACCATTAAACAATTTAACAGTGAAATTACCGTGACAAATCTTGATGGAACCGGAAAACCGGCAAATGGACGCAGTCTGATGAAAGTTGTGGCGCTGGGCGTGAAGAAAGGACATCACCTGCGCTTTACCGCCCAGGGTGAAGATGCTGAACAGGCGCTGAAAGCGATTGGCGAGGCCATCGCAGCCGGTCTTGGGGAGGGCGCATAATGAGCAGACGTGTCGCAACTATTACCCTGAATCCAGCCTATGACCTGGTCGGCTTTTGTCCGGAAATTGAACGCGGTGAAGTGAACCTGGTAAAAACGACCGGCCTGCATGCCGCGGGTAAAGGCATCAACGTTGCCAAGGTACTGAAAGACCTGGGGATCGACGTCACGGTGGGTGGTTTTCTGGGTAAAGATAACCAGGATGGCTTTCAGCAGTTGTTCAGCGAACTGGGGATCGCCAACCGTTTTCAGGTGGTGCAGGGGCGTACCCGTATTAACGTCAAGCTGACTGAAAAAGACGGTGAAGTTTCTGACTTCAATTTCTCCGGTTTTGAAGTCACCCCGGCGGACTGGGAACGCTTTGTGAATGACTCCCTGAGCTGGTTGGGCCAATTCGACATGGTCTGCGTCAGCGGCAGTCTGCCAACCGGCGTGAGTCCGGAAGCCTTCACCGACTGGATGACGCGCCTGCGCAGTCAGTGTCCATGCATTATCTTTGATAGTAGTCGTGAAGCGCTGGTTGCAGGTTTGAAAGCGGCGCCATGGCTGGTGAAACCCAACCGTCGTGAGCTGGAAATCTGGGCGGGCCGTAAGCTGCCAGAAATGAAAGATGTGATTGAAGCTGCGCATGCGCTGCGTGAGCAGGGTATTGCGCATGTGGTGATTTCCCTCGGTGCGGAAGGTGCATTGTGGGTTAACGCTTCTGGCGAATGGATTGCTAAACCGCCGTCAGTTGAGGTGGTCAGCACAGTAGGCGCAGGGGATTCGATGGTTGGCGGTCTGATTTATGGCCTGCTGATGCGTGAGTCCAGCGAACACACTCTGCGTCTGGCGACTGCCGTTGCCGCCCTGGCGGTAAGCCAAAGCAATGTCGGCATTACCGATCGTCCTCAGTTGGCCGCGATGATGGCGCGCGTCGACTTAAAACCGTTTAACTGACAGCAGGAGAGGCATAATGAAAACGCTGCTGATTATTGACGCTAATCTCGGCCAGGCTCGCGCTTACATGGCGAAAACCCTGCTTGGAGCGGCGGCACAAAAAGCGCATCTGGATATTATCGATAATCCGAATGATGCAGAGATGGCGATTGTCCTGGGTGACACCCTCCCTAACGACAGTGCGCTGAACGGCAAAAAAGTTTGGCTGGGAGACATCTCCCGTGCGGTGGCGCATCCTGAACTGTTCCTGAGCGAAGCGAAAGGTCATGCGAAACCCTACAGCGCACCGGTTGCGGCAGCGCCTGTAGCTAGCAGTGGCCCCAAACGCGTGGTGGCGGTAACGGCCTGTCCGACCGGCGTGGCGCATACGTTTATGGCGGCTGAAGCCATTGAAACTGAAGCCAAAAAACGCGGCTGGTGGGTGAAGGTTGAAACCCGTGGTTCAGTAGGCGCAGGCAATGCGATTACCCCGGAAGAGGTGGCGCAGGCCGATCTGGTGATTGTGGCGGCGGATATTGAAGTTGATCTGGCGAAATTTGCCGGAAAACCGATGTACCGCACCTCTACCGGACTGGCGCTGAAGAAAACCAAGCAGGAGCTGGATAAAGCCGTAGACGAAGCGACGCCGTACCAGCCTGTAGGGAATGGGCAGTCCGGAGCAACAGAAGGTAAGAAAGAGAGCGCAGGTGCATACCGTCACCTGCTGACCGGCGTGTCTTACATGCTGCCGATGGTGGTTGCCGGTGGTCTGTGTATTGCACTGTCTTTTGCTTTTGGTATTAAAGCATTTGAAGAGCCGGGCACACTGGCTGCGGCGTTGATGCAAATTGGCGGCGGTTCAGCCTTTGCGCTCATGGTGCCGGTTCTGGCGGGTTATATTGCATTTTCCATCGCTGACCGTCCCGGTCTGACGCCGGGTCTTATCGGCGGTATGCTGGCGGTTAGTACCGGTTCTGGCTTTATTGGTGGGATTATCGCCGGTTTCCTTGCCGGTTACGTGGCGAAACTCATCAGCACCAAGCTGAAGCTGCCGCAAAGTATGGAAGCGCTGAAACCAATCCTGATCATTCCGCTGCTATCGAGCCTGGTAGTTGGGCTGGCAATGATTTACCTGATTGGTAAACCGGTTGCCGGTATTCTGGAAAGCCTGACCCACTGGCTGCAAACCATGGGAACGGCGAACGCAGTGCTGCTTGGGGCGATTCTTGGCGGCATGATGTGTACCGACATGGGCGGTCCGGTCAACAAAGCGGCGTATGCTTTCGGTGTCGGCCTGCTCAGTACGCAGACGTATGCACCGATGGCGGCTATTATGGCGGCGGGGATGGTTCCCCCTCTGGCGCTGGGTCTGGCTACGCTGGTGGCGCGTCGTAAATTCGACAACGCACAGCGTGAAGGGGGCAAAGCGGCTCTGGTGCTGGGCCTGTGCTTCATCACCGAAGGGGCGATCCCGTTCGCCGCCCGTGACCCGATGCGTGTGCTGCCATGCTGTATCGTCGGTGGTGCGCTGACCGGCGCACTGTCGATGGCGGTGGGTGCGAAGCTGATGGCACCACATGGCGGTTTGTTCGTACTGCTGATCCCTGGCGCGATTACGCCGGTAGTGGGATATCTGCTGGCGATTATTGCCGGTACGCTGGTCGCGGGTCTGTCTTATGCCTTCCTGAAACGTCCAGAAGAGGACGCGGTGGCGAAAGCATAATTTCTGCTGCTGACACAAAAGGGCCGATGATTCGGCCCTTTTTTATTCACTCAATCCGCCCGATCAGGCGGCGGCAGAATCGGTTTGCTGCGCTTTCAGCCAGGCTATTTCTTCCGCCCAGATATCTGGATTGATGGTTTCCAGCACCAGCGGAATGCCGTCAAAACGGTCATCCTGCATAATCCAGCGGAAGGCGTCGTGACCGATATTGCCTTCACCTAAGCTGTGATGGCGGTCAACGCGGCTGCCAAACGTGCTTTTGGCATCGTTCAGGTGCATCCCACGTAAATAGTTGAAGCCGACAATACGTTCAAATTCGGCAAAGGTCTTTTCACACTCGGCGGCGCTTCGCAGATCGTATCCGGCGGCGAAGGCGTGGCAGGTATCAATGCAGACGCCCACGCGGGATTTATCTTCTACGCCATCGATAATGGCGGCCAGATGCTCAAACTTAAAGCCAAGATTGCTGCCCTGACCGGCGGTGTTTTCAATAACTGCGGTTACGCCCTGGGTCTGCGCGAGGGCAATGTTGATGGACTCGGCAATGCGTGCCAGGCATTCGTCTTCCGGGATCTGCATTAAATGGCTGCCCGGATGAAAGTTAAGCAGGGATAACCCCAGCAGCTCGCAACGCTGCATTTCATCAATAAAGGCATCGCGTGATTTTTCCAGCGCCTCGCTGACCGGGTGGCCGAGGTTAATCAGGTAGCTGTCGTGAGGAAGAATTTGTGCGCTGCTAAAGTGATACTTTTCGCAGGCCGACTTGAAGTCATCAATGACGTCAGTAGTCAACGGCGCGGCGCGCCATTGGCGCTGATTTTTGGTGAACAGGGCGAATGCGGTGGCATCGATTTCTGCGGCGCGAATAGCGGCATTGGCCAGACCGCCAGCGGCGCTTACGTGCGCTCCAATATATTTCATAATTGATTCCCCAAATAGTTCGAGTTGCAGGACAAAACGCAATACGTTTTGAGCAGCGCCTGCAACTCGAAATATGACGGGAAAACCCGCCATACTCAAATACAAAAGGGGAGAGTATAGCGGGTCAACGGGGGTTAGTCGTGTTTGATTATGCCATCACGCTGTGAATCAAAACGTTGATTGCACCACCACCGACAATCAGCCAGACAAACAGCACCAGCGCCATCAGTAACGGTTTGGCACCGGCCTTTTTCAGTGCGCTGACGTGAGTGGTCAGCCCAAGTGCGGCCATCGCCATTGCCAGCAGCACGGTATCGAGGGTGACCAGCATGTTCACCATAGACTGCGGCAGCAGGTGGAACGAGTTAAATATCGCCACCACAATGAACAGGATGGCAAACCACGGAATGGTGATTTTGCTCTTTTCGCCGCCGTTAGCCGGAGACAGTTGTTTCACACGAGCTGCCAGCAGGATGAGGAACGGAGCCAGCATCATGACGCGCAGCATTTTGGCAATAACGGCTGCGTTTTCTGCATCCGGGTTAATCGCATGTCCGGCAGCAACAACCTGTGCGACTTCATGCATGGTTGACCCAATGTAAATCCCGTAGGTTTCAGGGCTAAACCAGTGCGAAAGCAACGGATACATCGCCGGGTACAGGAAGATAGCAATGGTACCGAAGATGACCACGGTGGCGACAGCGACCGTCACTTTACTGGCTTCTGCTTTCACGACCGGCTCTGTTGCCAGTACCGCCGCGGCACCACAAATGCTGCTCCCGGCGCCAATCAGCCAACTGGTGTGTTTGTCCAGACCAAACACCTTCTGGCCGAGGAAGCAGGCAAGCATAAAGGTGCTGGTCAGCGTCAACGCATCGATCACAATCCCGCTGACGCCAACGTCAGCAATCTGCGAGAAGGTGAGACGAAAGCCGTAAAGGATGATCCCCAGTCGCAATAAATGTTGTTTCGCAAACAGTACGCCGCCGTCACAGCTTTTCCAGATGTGCGGATAGACGGTGTTGCCGAGGACCATCCCCAGTAAAATGGCTAAGGTGAGGGCGCTGAACCCGGCCCCCGCAACCGCGGGGATTGAACCACCCCATAACGCGGCTCCGGTGATGACTGCGCTCAGGGCAAGCCCCGGAATAAAATGCCACACTGTACGTCGATGATTCTTTAGGGCGAGTTCGGTCATAACCCCTCCTGTCAATGGAATGATTTCTTGGAGAAAATAGTAAGGTGAAGTGGTTTAAAAATAAAATTGATTATATATTTATAATTAATCTGAATAAGTGGTAAACACGGGCCATCTAGAGGAAAACGACCATGCATATCACCCTGCGACAACTTGAAGTGTTTGCCGAGGTACTGAAAAGTGGCTCGACAACCCAGGCCTCTGTCATGCTGTCATTGTCGCAATCCGCAGTGAGCGCAGCGCTGACTGATTTAGAAGGCCAGCTTGGCGTACAGCTGTTCGATCGCGTAGGTAAACGTCTGGTGGTCAATGAGCACGGGCGTTTACTCTATCCCCGCGCGTTGGCGCTGCTTGAGCAAACGGCCGAGATAGAACAGCTTTTCCGGGAAGATAATGGGGCGATTCGCGTCTATGCCAGCAGCACCATCGGCAATTACATTTTACCTGCCATGATTGCCCACTATCGTCATGATTTTCCCGATCTGCCGTTGGAACTGAGCGTGGGGAACAGCCTGGACGTAATTAATGCCGTACTGGATTTCCGGGTCGACATTGGACTGATAGAAGGGCCATGCCACAGTACGGAAATCATCTCAGAACCCTGGCTGGAGGATGAGCTGGTGGTGTTTGCTGCACCGACGTCACCGCTGGTAAAAGGTCCCGTTACGCTGGAACAACTGGCGGCTTCACCGTGGATCCTGCGTGAGCGCGGGTCCGGTACGCGTGAATTGGTGGATTACTTGCTGTTATCTCATTTGCCGCGATTTCAGATGGCCATGGAGTTGGGTAACTCCGAGGCCATTAAGCATGCTGTGCGTCATGGATTAGGGATTAGCTGCCTGTCACGTCGGGTGATTGAGGAGCAGCTACAGGCGGGAACGCTGAGTGAAGTGGCTGTACCGTTACCGCGTTTAGTCCGTACTCTTTGGCGTGTCCATCACCGTCAAAAACATCTCTCCAATGCGCTGCTGCGCTTTTTACGCTACAGCGACCAGCAGTAGGGCGGCGATATTTTTTCAGGCAGCATGCCGACTATTTTCGGCTTTACTTATAATCCACGGCCAGTCATGAAGGTCTCTTATAACAGCGTATTTGTGCCGGAAGAATGCCATTTCGTCTGCTACAATCGCGCCTCATTTTTTGGATGGATAGCATTTTCCCATGGTTTCCGAAACTAAAACCACAGAAGCGCCCACGCTACGTCGTGAACTGAAGGCGCGCCACCTGACGATGATTGCCATTGGCGGTTCCATCGGTACGGGTCTTTTCGTTGCATCTGGTGCAACCATTTCTGCGGCGGGTCCAGGCGGCGCGCTGTTTTCCTATATTCTGATTGGCCTGATGGTGTACTTCCTGATGACCAGTCTCGGTGAACTGGCTGCGTACATGCCGGTTTCTGGTTCGTTCTCCACTTACGGTCAGAACTATGTAGAAGAAGGCTTTGGCTTCGCGCTGGGCTGGAACTACTGGTACAACTGGGCGGTCACCATTGCCGTCGACCTGGTCGCTGCGCAGTTGGTGATGAGCTGGTGGTTCCCGGATACGCCAGGCTGGATCTGGAGTGCGCTGTTCCTGTGCGTCATCTTCCTGCTGAACTACATCTCTGTTCGCGGTTTTGGTGAAGCAGAGTACTGGTTCTCGCTGATCAAAGTCACTACCGTTATTATCTTCATCGCGGTTGGCGTGCTGATGATTTTCGGCATCTTCAAAGGCGCTCAGCCGGTGGGCTGGAGCAACTGGACTACGGGAGATGCACCTTTCGCCGGTGGCTTTGCAGCCATGATTGGTGTGGCGATGATCGTCGGCTTCTCCTTCCAGGGTACTGAACTTATCGGTATTGCGGCGGGTGAATCTGAAGATCCTGAGAAGAACATTCCGCGCGCGGTGCGTCAGGTGTTCTGGCGAATCCTGCTGTTCTATGTGTTCGCGATCCTGATTATCAGCCTGATTATTCCGTATACCGATCCAAGCCTGCTGCGCAACGATGTGAAAGACATCAGCGTCAGTCCGTTTACGCTGGTCTTCCAGCACGCGGGCCTGCTTTCTGCGGCTGCGGTAATGAACGCTGTGATCCTGACCGCGGTGCTGTCGGCGGGTAACTCCGGTATGTATGCCTCAACGCGCATGCTCTACACCCTGGCATGCGACGGCAAAGCGCCGCGTATTTTCGCCAAATTGTCTCGTGGCGGCGTCCCGCGTAATGCGCTGTATGCGACCACGGTGGTGGCAGGTTTGTGTTTCCTGACCTCTATGTTTGGCAACCAGACCGTGTACCTGTGGCTGCTGAACACCTCCGGTATGACGGGCTTTATCGCATGGCTGGGGATTGCCATCAGCCACTATCGCTTCCGTCGCGGTTATGTGATGCAGGGGCGTGATATAAACGATCTGCCGTATCGTTCAGGCTTCTTCCCGCTGGGACCGATCTTTGCGTTCGTGCTGTGCCTGATAATCACCCTGGGGCAAAACTACGAAGCGTTCCTGAAAGACACCATTGACTGGGGTGGCGTGATGGCGACCTATATTGGTATTCCGCTGTTCCTGATTATCTGGTTCGGCTATAAACTGACCAGAGGGACGCGTTTCGTGCGTTACAGCGAAATGCAATTCCCGGATCGCGTGAAGAAATCGTCTTAAGCATTTTGGCAAGAAATAACAAAAAACCCCGGCAGGGTAAATGCCGGGGTTTTTTATTGCGCCAAACTTAGAAGTTATAGGTCAGGCCAACCGTGTAACGACGACCATCGAGTATGGTGTCATAGGTTTCGTAATCGATTTGCTTATCCAGCACGTTGTACACGCCAGCGGTGGCCAGCACATTCTTGCTCACGTAGTAACGCACACCAACATCGACCTGAGTATAGGACGGTGTCCCTTGAGCCATCGACGTACGGCTCAGGTACTCAGAGGTTTTCCCGCGCAGGTTCAGACGGCTCCAGAAACCGAGATCCTGCGTGGCCTGCCAGTCCAGCGTGGTGTTAAACATATGCTTCGGCATTTTGTTTAACGGCTGACCGGAGAACTGACCGCTTTTCTGTTCAGATTCGGTGAACGTGTAGTTTGCCGTCCAGTTGAGATCGGAGGTGATTTTCCAGCCGAAGGTGGATTCTACGCCGCGCATATTGGCTTCATCGACGTTAACGCGATCGCTGACAAAATCATAGTGGGTTCCGCCGATGGTACAGGCCGGATCGGCGCTGCTGTTACAGCGGCGAACTTCGGTGATCTTGTCTTTGAAGTCGGTGTTGAACAGCGTCACGCCCGCGTTGAGGTCGTTGCCGTTATCCCACAGCAGGCCGATTTCTTCGCTCAGGCTCTTTTCCGGTTTCAGATCCGGGTTGCCCACAATGATGCCGTTCAGACGACCACCGCCAGTCACCTGTCCCCAGCTTGCTGACGACTGGCGCAGATCCGGCGCGCGGTAACCTGCAGACACGCCGCCTTTCAGGGTCCATTGATCGCTGAGATGCCATACGCCGTAGCCGCGAGGTGTCCAGTTATCACCGTAGTTTTCATCTTTATCCATACGCAGGCCGCCGGTCAGCGTGAAGGTATCGGTTACGGCCCATTCATCTTCAGCAAACAGCGCCCAACTCCAGCGGGTCAGCTTGTTCAGACCGTCTGCCGCTTCCAGCTGGTTACCATTATCGCGCAGTTTTTCATAACGGTACTGTCCGCCTGCCGTCAGGGTATGTGCCCCGAGGAAAATCTGGTTCTGATTGTTAAAAATAGTGTTGTAGGACTTCATCTGACGACCCGGGTTATCGGTCTCTTCCTGCTGAATATAGCTGGTGGTGTTGAAGTCGTCGTAGTAACCGCTGTGGGTTAATGAATAGGTCGTGTGCACATACTTGTTTTCGCTTTTGCTGTTTGGCTTACAGCTTCCGTTGCGACAGCTTTCTTCTGCTGTGGATTTACCTGGCGTACTGTCGCGATCCTGCAGTTCACGGGCGTAATCGAAGTCAATGTCGTTTTTATCATCCGGCGTAAGGTTCAGGGTTAATCCCCCATTACGCATACGCTGTTCGTTATAACCATTGACGATTTCATCTTCGGCACGGTGAGAGAATAACCCGGTGACTTTTGCGCCGAGTAATCCGTCAATCAGCGGCCCGGACGCATAGGCGTTAGTCTGGTAAATATCGCCGGAGTCACGGTCTTCCTGGAAGGTGGCGTCACCATGTAGAGAACCACTCCAGCCTTTGGTATTCGATACCTTTTTGGTGATCACGTTAATCACCCCGCCCATTGCATCGGAGCCGTACAGCGATGACATGGGGCCACGGATCACTTCGATGCGTTCAATGGATTCCAGCGGCGGCAGCCAGCCTTGTTCAATGCCGGAGTTATCGCTGTTCGGTCGCGTGCCGCGTGTGCTGATCCGCTTACCGTTAACCAGGAAGAGCGTGTACTGCGAGGCCATCCCGCGGATGCTGATATCACTGCTGCTACCGCCACCCGTGACGACGACGCCAGGCACGTCTTTGAGCGCATCGGTGACATCGCGGTAGGCTTTATCCTCAATTTGCTGCTTGGTGATCACAGAAATAGAGGCGGGGGCATCCTGAATCTTTTGCTCGAAACCGGTCGCGGTGACCACTACGGTATCCTGGTCAGCGGCATAGACGAGTGATGGGAGGCTGGCGACGCATACTGCGGCAGCAACGGCCTTAACGTGAGGTATAGTCATTTGTATCATTCCATTTAAATGAATCTAACTGCGTGTCATGTGAAAGGCCATGACAATTGTATGTATTTGTCTTTTAAGGACTCTTTTCAGTAAAGAAGCGGAGGGATTGTACAAAAGTATGAATTTTTGTAAACACAAATGATAATAGAAATCATTTGTGTTTGATGTGATATTATGGGAAGTGTTTATAAAATCAAAGAGATAGCTGTTAAATAAAAAAGGAGAAAAAGTGAAGGAATGATGGAGAAACAAAGAGGGCTTGCGCCCTCGGGGGGTTACTTCAGCAGATACTGCGCGTGGAAGCGCAGGTGATCTTCAATGAACGACGCAATAAAGTAATAGCTGTGATCAAAGCCTGGCTGGATACGTAACGTCATCGGCCACGCGGTCTGACGGGCTACCTCCGCCAGTACGGCGGGCTGGAGCTGATCGGCAAGGAACTGATCGCTATCACCCTGATCGATAAGCGTTGGAATTGCCTCTTCCGGTTTACTGGCTAACATTAATGCGCAGCTGTCCCATTCGGCCCAGGTCGATTTATCCTCGCCCAGATAGGCGCTAAACGCCTTCACGCCCCACGGCACGCGACAGGGGTTAACAATCGGTGCAAAGGCGGAAACGCTGGTGTATCTGCCGGGATTTTTCAGCGCCATAATCAGTGCGCCGTGACCGCCCATCGAGTGTCCGCTGATGGCGCAGCGCTCGCTGACGTTAAAATGCGCTTGAATAAGCTGCGGCAGCTCATCCCGCAAATAATCATACATGCGGAAATGCGCGGCCCAGGGAGCCTGGGTAGCATTGAGATAAAAGCCGGCGCCCTGGCCTAAATCGTACCCGTCATCGTTCGCAACGTGTTCACCGCGTGGGCTGGTATCCGGCATCACCAGTACGATCCCCAACTCAGCCGCAATGCGCTGCGCACCCGCTTTGGTGGTAAAGTTTTCATCATTACAGGTCAGGCCCGACAGCCAGTACAGTACCGGAGGCGGCGTATTTTCGCGCGGTGGTGGGAGAAAAATGCTGAAGGTCATGGTGCAATTTAAGGTGGCGGAATCATGACGCCAGCGTTGCTGCCAGCCTTCAAAACAGCGGTGCTCTTCGAGCATTTCCATGCACGGCTCCTTGTTGTGTTGAATCTGAATATGTTTGCGAATTCACCATAATACAGATAATTCATGATGCCGTGAGTAACTTTCACTTCCGCAATGGGCAAACATACATCATCATCTATATAACCTCGCGTTAACACTCCGTATCGACCCGATCGAGCGGTGCATGAAAGCCACATGTTGAAAGGCGGTGCCAATTTCAATAATTATCGCGGTGAATACTGGATTATGTGCGCAGCCTCACGCACAATGTTCTGGCTGTGACACAGCCTAAAAACTTTGCCCCACGCAGGGCAGAGGCGCCACACCTGCAGGAGAAGAATAAATGTCATCACTCAGTAAAGAAGCGGCCCTGGTACATGAAGCGCTGGTTGCGCGTGGTCTCGAAACACCGCTGCGCCCGCCCGTGCAAGAGATGGATAACGAAACGCGCAAACGTCTTATCTCCGGCCATATGACCGAGATTATGCAATTGCTCAATCTCGATTTGAGCGATGACAGCCTGATGGAAACGCCGCATCGCATCGCAAAAATGTATGTCGATGAGATTTTTTCCGGTCTCGATTACGCCAATTTTCCTAAAATCACCGTCATTGAAAACAAAATGAAGGTTGATGAAATGGTCACCGTTCGTGATATCACGCTGACCAGCACCTGCGAACATCACTTTGTCACTATCGATGGCAAAGCGACGGTGGCGTATATCCCGAAAGAATCCGTGATTGGTTTGTCGAAGATTAACCGTATCGTGCAATTCTTTGCCCAGCGTCCGCAGGTGCAGGAGCGTCTGACCCAACAAATCCTGACCGCACTGCAAACCCTGCTGGGTACCAATAATGTGGCGGTGTCGATTGATGCGGTGCATTACTGTGTGAAAGCGCGCGGTATTCGCGATGCGACCAGCGCCACTACGACCACCTCACTGGGCGGATTATTTAAATCCAGCCAGAATACGCGTCAGGAATTCCTGCGCGCTGTACGTCACCACAACTGACAAGGGCAGGACCATGGAGCGTAATGTCACGCTGGATTTTATTCGTGGCGTTGCCATCCTCGGGATCCTGCTTCTCAATATCAGCGCCTTTGGTTTGCCAAAGGCGGCATATCTCAACCCGGCCTGGTCTGGCAGCATTACTTTATCGGATGCCTGGACCTGGGCGGTGCTCGATCTCTTCGCACAGGTGAAATTCCTCACGCTGTTCGCTCTGCTCTTCGGCGCGGGCCTGCAAATGCTGCTGCCACGCGGAAAACGCTGGATCCAGTCGCGACTCACGCTGCTGGTCTTACTGGGGTTTATTCACGGCTTACTATTCTGGGATGGCGATATCCTGCTGGCGTATGGCTTAATCGGCCTGATCGGCTGGCGGCTGATTCGTGATGCCCCATCGGTAAAAAGCCTGTTTAACACCGGTGCTCTGCTGTATCTGGTGGGGATCGGCGTACTGCTGCTGCTGGGTTCGATTTCTGGGGGGGAAACCAGTCGCGCCTGGACACCGGATGCCTCCGCGTTGCTGTATGAAAAGTACTGGAAGATTAATGGCGGCATGGAAGCGGTGAGTAACCGCGTGGATATGCTGTCAAACAGCCTGCTGGCGCTGGGGGCGCAGTACGGCTGGCAACTGGCGGGGATGATGCTGTTGGGTGCCGCATTAATGCGCAGTGGCTGGCTGAAAGGGCAGTACAGTTTGTCGCATTATCGACGTACAGGCATGCTGCTGGTGGTGACCGGTATAGCAATCAATCTGCCTGCGATTATGCTGCAGTGGCATCTCGACTGGGCGTACCGCTGGTGTGCTTTCCTGCTACAAGCCCCGCGTGAACTGAGCGCGCCGTTTCAGACCATCGGCTACGCTGCGTTGATGTTTGGTTTCTGGCCGCAACTGAGTCGCGTTAAGATTGTTATCGCTATTGCCTGCGTAGGACGCATGGCGCTGACTAATTATCTGCTGCAGACGCTTATCTGCACCACGGTGTTTTATCAGTTCGGTTTGTTTATGCAATTCGACCGGCTGACGCTGCTGTTTTTCGTTATTCCCGTCTGGGCTGTTAACCTGCTTTTCTCCGTCATTTGGCTGCATTTTTACCGGCAGGGCCCGGTGGAGTGGCTATGGCGTCAATTAACCCTGCGTGCTTCAGGGACATCATTGCCGCGAACATCCAGATAACGATCTGGATCACATTCATTAACAAAATGGATGTAACCGTTTTCATTCCTGTGACATGACTCACGCAGTCCTGTACCCCGTGCTGACAAAATACACAGCTTGGGTGTCCGTGGGCAACCGCAATCTTAAACAGGGCAGTGAATATGGTAACCATACGTGATGTGGCACGGCAGTCTGGCGTTTCTGTAGCGACGGTTTCCCGCGTACTGAATAACAGTGCGTTGGTGAGTCCTGACACCCGTGAAGCGGTAATGAAGGCTGTGACACAGTTAGGCTATCGACCCAATGCCAATGCGCAAGCGCTGGCGACGCAGGTGAGCGACACCATTGGGGTCGTGGTGATGGATGTATCAGATTCGTTTTTTGGTGCATTGGTGAAAGCCGTGGATCTGGTGGCTCAGCAGCACCAGAAATATGTGCTGATTGGCAACAGTTATCATGAAGCTGAAAAAGAACGTCATGCCATCGAAGTCCTGATCCGCCAACGTTGTAATGCCTTGATTGTCCACTCAAAAGCGCTGAGCGATCGCGAGCTAGGCGAGTTTATGGAACACATCCCGGGCATGGTGCTCATCAATCGCATTGTGCCGGGTTACGCCCATCGCTGTGTCTGCCTGGACAATATCAGCGGAGCTAAAATGGCCACCCGCATGCTGCTCAATAACGGTCATCAACGTATTGGCTACCTAGCGTCAAGCCACCGAATTGAAGATGATGCGATGCGCAAAGAGGGCTGGATGAGCGCGTTGCAGGAACACGGTATTACGCCAGCGGAAAGCTGGGTAGGTACCGGTTCACCGGATATGCCGGGGGGCGAATCAGCCATGGTGGAGTTGTTGGGGCGCAATTTGCAGCTGACGGCGGTTTTTGCCTACAACGACAACATGGCTGCCGGAGCGCTGACGGCGTTAAAAGACAACGGCATCGCCATTCCATTACACCTGTCTATCATTGGTTTCGATGATATCCCGATTGCCCGTTACACTGACCCTCAACTGACCACCGTGCGCTACCCCATTGCGTCAATGGCGAAAATGGCGACAGAGCTTGCGCTACAAGGGGCGGCGGGTACGCTGGATCCGGCGGCAACGCACTGTTTTATGCCGACACTGGTGCGACGTCATTCTGTGGCGTTGCGACAGAATGCGGCACCGATCACTAACTGATAATGTCACCTGATGTAACCGCTTTCAATCTGTGAGTAAATTCACAGTATCTTAACAATGCGATAGCTATGATGACACTGTTTGTTGCGCTGTAACTACTATGTAACGGTGAATAATCACTTTCATCGAGGTGTGGGCGTCTTAAACAACAATTAAAGCCTGTTTTTGGAGCGTTGCCAGACACGGAAGAAATATTTTTAAAAGTGAGCTTCGGCGTTCAGTAACAGTTTAGTAACGTTCTGTCCCGCCGAGCATTTATCTCAAGTACTACCCTGCATAATAAAACCGGAGATACCATGAATAAGAAGGTGTTGACCCTGTCTGCTGTAATGGCAAGCATGTTATTCGGTGCGGCTGCGCACGCTGCTGATACCCGTATTGGTGTGACGATTTATAAGTATGACGATAACTTTATGTCTGTGGTACGTAAAGCAATCGAAAAAGATGCCAAAACGGCGCCAGATGTACAGCTGCTGATGAATGACTCCCAGAACGATCAGTCTAAACAAAACGATCAGATTGATGTGTTGCTGGCAAAAGGCGTGAAAGCTCTGGCGATCAACCTGGTTGACCCGGCAGCAGCGGGCACGGTCATTGAGAAAGCACGCGGTCAGAACGTTCCTATCGTGTTCTTCAACAAAGAGCCTTCTCGTAAAGCGCTGGACAGCTATGACAAAGCCTTCTACGTCGGTACTGACTCCAAAGAATCCGGCATCATTCAGGGCGATTTGATTGCTAAGCACTGGGCGGCAAACCCGAACTGGGACCTGAACAAAGACGGTAAAATTCAGTTTGTTCTGCTGAAAGGCGAGCCGGGACACCCGGATGCTGAAGCACGTACCACCTACGTGATTAAAGAGCTGAACGACAAGGGCATTAAAACTGAGCAGTTGCAGTTAGATACCGCTATGTGGGATACCGCTCAGGCGAAAGATAAAGTTGATGCGTGGATGTCCGGTCCAAATGCTAACAAAATTGAAGTCGTTATCGCGAACAACGACGCTATGGCAATGGGTGCGATAGAAGCGCTGAAAGCACACAACAAAACCAGCGTACCGGTATTTGGCGTGGATGCATTGCCAGAAGCACTGGCACTGGTTAAATCTGGCGCAATGGCCGGTACCGTGCTGAACGATGCTAACAACCAGGCGAAAGCGACTTTCGATCTGGCGAAAAACCTGGCAGCCGGCAAAGGCGCAGCGGATGGCACGACCTGGAAAATCGAGAATAAAATCGTTCGTATTCCTTACGTCGGCGTCGATAAAGATAATCTGGCAGAGTTCACTAACAAATAAATACTCCGTCTGTGGGCGCAATTTGGTTGCGCCCTTAATAACACGCTTTGCAAGGCCAACAAGGTATAATTATGGTCAGCACTAATACTCAGTCGTCAGGCGAATACTTGTTGGAAATGAGCGGCATCAACAAGTCCTTTCCGGGCGTTAAGGCTCTTGATAATGTTAATTTAAAAGTCCGCCCACATTCTATTCATGCCTTGATGGGCGAGAATGGTGCTGGAAAGTCGACATTATTAAAATGTCTTTTTGGGATCTATCAAAAAGATTCCGGCAGTATTTTATTTCAGGGTAAAGAAATCGATTTTCATTCTGCGAAAGAAGCGCTTGAAAACGGTATTTCAATGGTACACCAGGAATTAAACCTGGTTTTACAACGTTCTGTGATGGACAACATGTGGCTGGGGCGTTATCCCACCAAAGGCATGTTTGTCGACCAGGATAAAATGTACCGTGATACCAAAGCGATATTTGATGAGCTGGATATTGATATCGATCCGCGTGCGCGTGTCGGTACGTTATCGGTTTCACAAATGCAGATGATAGAAATTGCCAAAGCATTTTCGTATGACGCCAAAATCGTCATCATGGATGAACCGACCTCATCGTTAACCGAAAAAGAGGTTAATCATCTGTTCACCATCATCCGTAAGCTGAAAGAACGTGGCTGCGGTATCGTATATATTTCTCACAAAATGGAAGAAATCTTCCAGTTGTGCGATGAAATCACCGTCCTGCGCGATGGTCAGTGGATTGCCACCCAGCCGCTTGAAGGGCTGGATATGGATAAGATCATCGCCATGATGGTGGGACGTTCGCTGAACCAACGTTTCCCGGACAAAGAGAACACGCCTGGTGAAGTGATTCTTGAAGTACGCAATCTGACGTCGTTACGTCAACCGTCAATTCGTGATATCTCTTTTGATCTGCATAAAGGGGAAATCCTCGGTATTGCCGGTTTAGTCGGCGCAAAACGCACGGATATCGTTGAAACCCTTTTTGGTATTCGTGAAAAATCATCGGGTACGATTACGCTCCACGGCAAAAAAATTAATAACCACAGCGCCAATGAAGCCATTAACCATGGTTTTGCGCTGGTCACGGAAGAGCGCCGTTCAACCGGTATTTATGCCTATCTGGATATTGGATTTAACTCGTTAATATCCAATATTCAGAACTATAAAAACAAAGTGGGTCTGTTGGATAATTCCCGCATGAAGAGCGATACCCAATGGGTTATTGACTCAATGAGGGTAAAAACACCGGGCCATCGTACGCAAATTGGTTCCCTGTCCGGTGGTAACCAGCAAAAGGTGGTTATTGGTCGTTGGTTGTTAACGCAGCCAGAGATACTGATGCTGGATGAACCCACGCGAGGAATCGACGTTGGTGCAAAATTTGAAATTTATCAGTTAATTGCAGAACTGGCGAAAAAGGAGAAGGGGATTATTATCATCTCCTCTGAAATGCCGGAACTGCTGGGTATTACCGATCGTATTCTGGTTATGAGCAATGGTCTCGTGGCTGGAATTGTTGACACAAAAACAACAACGCAAAACGAAATCCTCCGTCTTGCGTCTTTGCACCTTTAAGATTAGGGGCTCCTCATGAGTGCGTTAAATAAGAAAAGTTTTCTTACTTACCTGAAAGAAGGCGGAATTTACGTTGTTCTTTTAGTTCTGCTGGCCATTATTATTTTCCAGGACCCCACATTCTTAAGTTTACTGAACTTGAGTAACATTCTGACCCAATCCTCGGTGCGTATTATTATCGCGCTGGGCGTAGCCGGACTGATTGTTACCCAGGGTACTGACCTGTCAGCCGGGCGTCAGGTTGGCCTGGCGGCGGTGGTTGCCGCAACGTTGCTGCAATCTATGGAGAACGCCAACAAGGTGTTCCCGGAAATGGCCACCATGCCGATCATCGTGGTGGTACTGATTGTTTGTGCCATCGGTGCCATTATCGGCCTGGTGAACGGTATCATCATTGCTTACCTGAACGTGACGCCGTTTATCACTACCCTTGGTACGATGATCATCGTGTACGGGATCAACTCACTGTATTACGATTTCGTTGGGGCATCGCCTATTTCTGGCTTTGACAGCGGGTTCTCCACCTTTGCGCAGGGCTTTATTGCGCTGGGGAGTTTCCGACTCTCCTACATCACCTTCTATGCGCTGATTGCGGTGGCCTTTGTTTGGGTATTGTGGAACAAGACCCGCTTCGGTAAAAACATTTTTGCCATTGGCGGTAACCCGGAAGCGGCGAAAGTGTCGGGTGTTAACGTTGCGCTGAACCTGCTGATTATCTATGCGCTGTCCGGGGTGTTCTATGCCTTCGGTGGTTTGCTGGAAGCAGGGCGTATCGGCTCGGCAACCAACAACCTCGGCTTTATGTATGAGCTTGATGCCATTGCGGCCTGTGTCGTGGGCGGCGTGTCGTTCAGTGGTGGGGTCGGTACCGTCTTTGGCGTAGTGACCGGTGTGATAATCTTCACCGTCATCAACTATGGCCTGACCTACATCGGCGTGAACCCTTACTGGCAGTACATCATTAAAGGCGGCATTATTATCTTCGCCGTGGCGCTGGACTCACTGAAATACGCGCGTAAGAAGTAACGATAGACAACAAAAAGCCCGGGGCAGAGAAATGACTGCACCGGGCTTTTTGTTACTTGTGTTACAGCGTTACTGCATGTGCTTTCTCACCTGTTTTGAATTTGACCTCGCCTAAATCAATGCAGGCGACCGGACAAACGTGACCACACAGCAAGCAGCCGACGCATTTTTCCGTGTCGCAGTGCGGTGTACGGGTCTGCTCATCCCACTCCATCGCCTGATGCCCGCCGTCATAGCAGGAGATATAGCAGCGTCCGCAGCCGACGCATTTTTCGAGGTTGATATGGGGGTAGACGATGTAACTACGGTCAAGATCTTCAGCCGGAATAATATTGGCATTGGCAAGACCGACCATCTCTTCCAGTGAGTTAATCCCCTGATCGGCAAGATAGTGTGACAGTCCGCTGGTCATATCTTCCACAATACGGTAGCCGTACTGCATGATCCCGGTGGTGACCTGCAGCGTGGCTGCGCCTAACAGCAAGAATTCGGCGGCATCTTCCCAGGTTTCAATACCGCCAATGCCGCTAATCGGGAAATCATGCAGTTCTGGGTGCGAACGCAGTTGTTGGATAAAACGCAGTGCGATGGGTTTTACCGCCTTGCCAGAATAGCCAGAAATACTGGATTTCCCGTTGACCACCGGCATGCCGATCTTCCGCTTCAGGTCGATATTGGTGATGGATTTTACGGTGTTAATGGTCGCGATACCGTCAGCGCCTCCGTGTTTAGCCGCCAGAGCGACTTCGCACATATCACCGATATTTGGCGTCATTTTGGCTAACATCGGTAGGGAGGAACCGCGTTTAACTGCCCGACAGTATTTCTCAACCAGCTCCGGGCTTTGCCCGACATCGCTGCCCATCGCATGTGAAGTCATCTGCGGACACGAGAAGTTGCACTCAATCATATCCGCACCGGCTTCTTCAACCAGTCGTGCCAGCTCCTGCCATTGCTGCTCATTTTCGCCCATGATTGACGCAATCAGCACCTTATCAGGGTAATGTTGTTTCAGTTTACGAATGGCGGCCAGGTTCTCTTCCAGCGGATGTTCGGCAATCTGCTCCATATTCTTGAAGCCAATAAAGCCGGTATCTTCTTTTGTCAGATGGTCAAATCGTGGGGAGACTTCGTTGGCAATAAAAAAACCAATTGTTTTAAACACAATGCCGCCCCAGCCGGTGTCATAGGCTTTGGCGCACATCTCAAAGCAGTTGCCTACCGGAGAAGAAGAGAGGCAAAACGGGTTGGGGAATTTTACGCCGCAAAAGGTAATAGAAAGATCTTTCGTTAACATGAGCAAGCCCCCTCTAAATAGTGATGAATTGCCTGAGCGGCTTCTTTACCGGTTTTCACGGCAGACACCACGGTTTTATCTCCTTTGACAATATCGCCAGCGGCGAAAATAACCGGATCGGCGGTTTGATAATTATGGGTTTCAATAAGATTACGTTGCGCTGTTAACGCGTGAAATGCATCCAACTGCGCGTGTTGGCCGACGGCGAGAATAATATGCTCGGCTTCAAGAGAGAGTTCCCCTGGCAGACGCACGTGTTTAAAGGTGACTTTATTTCCGGCAACCGCTACCGGCGTAAAACCGTCGATGATCGACACGCCTAATGCCTGCGTGCTGGTAAACTCTTTGTCACTGGCGGGAAATTCAGCTAATTCTTCACGAGCGACACAGGTAACTGACGGGCAGCCGAGGAGTTTCAGCGTGCTGGCGACATCCATGGCGACATCGCCCCCGCCGATAATTAACGCACTCTGCGGTAAGGTGATATCACCGTGCGCCTGTCGCACGCGTTGCAGGAAATCGACGGCAATCTCAACGTTATCCGCCTCGTCAAACAATGGCAGGGTTGAACCGTAAGACATCCCAACAGTCACCAGCACGGCGCGATTTTCAGCTTTGAGTTGTTCGACGGCGATCGTGTTGCCGACTTCGCAATCGCACTTGATGGTGACGCCCATTTCAACGATACGAGCAATCTCAAGATCCAAAACAGACTGGGGCAGGCGAAACTCAGGAATGCCAAAGCGTAGCCAGCCACCCGGCTGAGCCTGCTTTTCGTAGATCGTTACGTCATAACCCAGGTTACTCAACGTCACGCTGGCCTGCAACCCAGCTGGCCCTGCGCCGATAATGGCGACTTTGCCACGTGTTTTAGTTGCCGGTTGATAAATTTTCATCGCAGTCTGCTGTTCAAAATCGGTAATAAAACGTTGCAGCTGTGCAATATCGATCGGTTTATCTATTCCTGAGCGCGTACATCCACGCTGGCATAATTTTTCGGTGGGGCATACCCGAGCACAAATGGCGCCGAGCGCATTATTTTCGCGAATAGTTTCGGCTGCCCCCTTAAAATTGCGAAAATAGATAGAGCGGATAAATTTCCCTGGGTCAGTTTGTGCCGGACAATCCTGACTACAGGGGGCATCGTGACATAATAAACAGCGCGAGGCCTCTTTTATTGCTAATAAGGGGGTGAAAGCGGGCGTTAGCTCATCCAGATAATTTTGTTGTGGCATCTTTTCTTCCTTAATGCTTGAGTAAATTAAGGCGAACTGTTAATAACAAAATATAAAAATAAAAAAGCCTTTCTTAAGGCTAAGCATTGCAGGAAGAGTATTCTGTGAAAGGTTTCACAAATAAAAGATGGTGTGAGGGAAATGCCGATAAGCAGCATTAATCCCTTATGTTAAAATAGGAATTATTATCATAATATTAGCTATTCTCAAGCGCTAATATTAATAACTGGATTTTATCGATAAAAGATTAAATAAATCACCATGCCAAAAGATAAACATCCGCATCCGGCGTAAACAAGAACGTATGACCAGAATTGCAGCGGTTCTTGATGACGATAGGCATAAACGGGTTCACGGGCGTTCTTCTTTATTTTATCCACCGCACCTGTACGCCAGCCCTTCCAGGCTTCACGAAAACAAAATACAGGGATTAACAGAAAGGCTAAAACGACGAAGAGGGTTTGCACATCCATGCTTATTTTCCTTGTTTCTTTTGTAATTCTAACAATTGTTCAGGCGTGACCGCCGGGTAGCCCTGCGCATCATCCGGAACCTGGTGCAGGGCCGGGATGGGCACCAGCGGACCTAAAAAACGCGGCTCACGTTTAAAAAGATAGAGATCGGCCAGGGCGCCAAAACGTGCGCCAAATTCGCGTACGCGTACGGTCAGCATATCTTTTGGTGACGGTACCGCGTAGCACTGGGCTTGAATGCCCATATGCAGCGCAATAAACAACGCGCGCTCGCAGTGGAATCGCTGAGTGATAATGATGAAATCGTTGGTATCAAATACTTTGCGGGTGCGCACAATGGAGTCAAGTGTACGGAAACCGGCGTAGTCAAGCACGATGTCGGCAGGATCGACGCCAGCGGCAATCAGATCTTTACGCATCGTCATCGGTTCGTTGTAGTTTTGCTGGGCATTGTCGCCGCTGAGCAGCAGATAATTCACCTTACCGCTGTTATACGCGTTTAATGCGCCCTGAATGCGGTAGCGGTAATACTGGTTAATTACGCCGGTGCGATAGTATTTCGCGGTGCCTAATACCACGCCGACCTGACGGTAGGGTAAATCCTGCAATTCGTCGTAGATATAGGGTGCCGTCTTCCAGCTCATCCATCGGTCGAGGCCAAGCACCGTCAACAGCAGTAAGCCTATCAGGACTAACAAGCTGTAAAACACGCGCTTTAACATGTAGATAACTCGGCAATGGGATGGAATGTTAATCAGGCTACTGTACTCGACGGCGTAGCGCAAGAAACAGCAGTCTGATTGAGGGGATTTTCAGCAATACTGTTTAGAGCATGTAGGTCAGATAAGACGCTAACGCGTTGCCATCAGGCTATGGCGATAATGCCTGATGGCGGCGTTGGCTTATCCGGCCTACATGACGACCTTTTTACGCTAGCAAAACGCGCTCGATGCGGTTGCAGCCCAGAGCTTTCAGGGTAGCGGCAGTGGCATCCCACTGGATCAACGGCGCATCGGCTTTTTCTGCCAGTACGGCGCGTTGAATATCCGGATAATCGTAGCCGTTCAGATTCAACAGGTTTAATGCACCCTGCAGCGGAGGCAGAGTGGGGTTAAAGGCGGCGTTTTCAGCGTAGCTACCGCTGAAGATTTGACCGTCTTTGCATTCCAGTGCCACACCGCTTGGGGCGTTGCTGTACGGCATATGGCAGCGGTTGGCTGCGGCGATCGCCGCCTGCGTCAGCGCGTCACCTTGCAGCGCAAAGCCGTGATCCTGCTCATCCATCAGCAATGTTTTGATGTCGAGATCTTTCGGACCAAAAGCATCCGGCAGGTAGTCACGCAGCGGGTGCGGCTCACGACCCGGCAAATGAATGCGTAAATCCAGCCCGCTGTTCAGCTCGTTCATAAACTGACGGCAGTGGCCGCAGGGGGTGTAGTTGACGGTAATGGCGGCGAGTCCCTTTTCTCCGCGCAGCCAGGCGTGACTGATGGCGCTTTGTTCGGCATGAACGGTTTGCTGCATCGTCGCGCCGAGGAATTCCATATTGCCACCAAAATACCAGTTGCCACTGACGCCGCGCGCAATGGCACCAACGTTAAAATGGGACAGATCGGTACGTGCGCAGGCGGCAGCCAGCGGCAGCAGAGCGAATGCCAGCGCGTCTTCGTCCAGTCCCGATTCGCGTTTCAGCAAAGAGACCTGCTCCGCAGTCAACATGGCGGGGAAATGGACATCCGCCAGAAGGGGGGCCAGGGCTGATTGCACGTTACCCGCGAGTTGGGCGAAAGCAGTTTGAAAACGTGGATGCATGGCGATGCCTCATAACAATGTAATGGAATCGTAGTTTACGGGCCTGTTACGGCTTTATATGTGATCCAAATCTCACTGTGTATGCAACTCATGAAACTTAAATGAAAAATGTGCAACGCATCGCAAATAAATGAACTAAAAATGGCGCTAACCGACTACAGCCAGAATCACCGGGAACAGGAAGGGGGCCACCAGCGAGGTGATGATCCCGCAAATAACCAGTGCCAGGGAACTGAACGCACCTTCCTGGTAATCAAGCTCCGCGCAGCGTGCCGTACCCAGGGCGTGTGACGCGGTACCCATTGCCAGTCCACGCGCGGCCTTGGTGCGAATGCGCATCGCATTTAACAGTGTGTGGCCAAACACGGCACCCAGGATCCCGACAAAGATGACGCAGACGGCGCTGATAGCAGGAATACCGCCGATGCTACCCCCCACAGCCATGGCGATCGGCGTGGTGACCGATTTAGGCATTATAGATGCGGCAATTTCTGGCGATGCCCCCATCAGTAACGCAATAGTGGTCCCGGTGACCATCGCCACAATGCTACCGGCAAAGCAGATGGCAATAATGGATTTCCAGCGGGCGCGGATTTGGTGCAGCTGTTCGTACAGCGGGTATGCCAACGCGACCACGGCAGGTTGCAGTAAATCGTTCAGCACTTCGCTACCTTTGAAATAGTGATCGTAGGGAATGCCGGTCAGGATCAGAAAAGGAATAATCACCACCATGGCAACCAGCAGCGGGTTTAGCAGCGGCATTTTGATCTGCATTGCCAACTTACGTGCGCCAAAAAATACCGCCAGCGTGAGGGGTAACGACCACCAGATATACGCCATCATTCTTTTGACCCTTTTTGCCCAACGATTTTGCGTTCACCGTGCACAAGGTGTGAGCTCCAACTCACCACCAGGAAAACGACCAGCGTACTGATGGTGCAGGACACCACGACCGGTCCAAATTGCGCGCGCAGCAAGTCAAAGTACTGCATGATCCCGACGCCAATCGGGACAAACAGCAGCGCCATGTAACGAATCAGGACGTAGCAACCGGGGTTAACCCATTTCGCTGGCAGTATCTGTAATGCCAGCAGAACAAACAGAATCAGCATGCCAATAATGCTACCCGGGATGGTGATAGGCAGCAGTGAGGCAAGAAAAATACCCGCATACAGGCAGGCATAAATCAGGATAAACGCGCGTAAATATTGCCAGATAATGTTCAGTGACTTGCTCATAGTAGAAACCCTTGACGAGACCTATTCATCATACAATTAAACTCAAAAACGTGCTACCGATCACATCATGAATTCTAAGCATAGTGGAAATAGATAACTGGAACATCAGGCAATAGCCCCAATCGACAGGCTGACGCCTGTGTGCTGCTGACAGTGCTTTGATCTCTTGTACGGAGACGCTACCATAGCGCCTCTCTTTTTTGCAGGTAACAATATGCGTGTTTTACTGGCGCCGATGGAAGGCGTGCTCGACTCACTGGTGCGCGAGCTGCTGACTGAAGTTAATGATTATGATCTGTGTATCACCGAATTTGTGCGCGTGGTGGATCAGCTCCTGCCAGCAAAAGTATTTCATCGGATCTGCCCGGAGCTGCATAACAACAGCCGTACCCCATCCGGCACGCAGGTGCGCATCCAACTGCTGGGGCAGCATCCACAATGGCTGGCAGAGAACGCGGCCCGCGCGGTTGAGCTGGGGTCGTACGGTGTCGATCTGAACTGTGGCTGCCCGTCAAAACTGGTTAACGGCAGCGGTGGCGGCGCAACGCTATTGAAAGATCCTGAACTTATCTATCAGGGCGCGAAGGCGATGCGCGAGGCGGTGCCGGGGCATTTGCCGGTAACGGTGAAAGTGCGCCTGGGCTGGGACAGCAGCGACCGGCAGTTTGAAATCGCCGATGCCGTTCAGCAGGCGGGTGCCAGCGAACTGGCGGTTCATGGCCGCACCAAAGAGCAAGGGTATAAAGCGGAGCATATCAACTGGCAGGCTATCGGTGAGATCCGCCAGCGTCTTACGATTCCGGTTATCGCCAACGGTGAAATCTGGGACTGGCAGAGCGCGCAAAATTGTATGGCGGTCACCGGATGTGATGCGGTGATGATCGGACGCGGGGCGCTAAATATCCCGAACCTGAGTCGGGTGGTGAAATACAACGAACCGCGGATGCCGTGGCCCGACGTGGTGACATTACTGAAAAAATATACCCGTCTGGAAAAGCAGGGTGATACCGGGCTATATCATGTGGCGCGTATTAAGCAGTGGCTGGGATATTTACGCAAAGAATATGCCGAAGCGACGACGCTGTTTCAGGAGATTCGCGCTCTCAATAATTCACCGGATATCGCGCGGGCGATTCAGGCCATTGAGATTTAACCGGTCATTATATTACTGGCCGGAGACGGCGTTTACGCCGCCATCCGGCATTGATGTCAGAAAATCATCTTAAACACGCCAGTCACCACCAACAGTCCAATCAGAAAAATAATTAAAATAGCCCACAGCAGAATTTTCATTAGCCTTCCCTTTTTGGTAAGTTCAAATTTAGTATAGGAAACTATTGAAAACTCTGCCTGCAGGCACTGTTATGCCGGCTTACGTGCGCTGAGCAGAAACACCATCGGGCGCTCTTTCTCTTCATCCAGCGCGGGGTTGGCGGCAATCTGTTCAGCAGACGGTCCCCACTCATCAACACAGACAATCTCAAACCCGGCGCCAATCAGCGCGTTGATCCAGGTTGCCAGCTTGCGGTGTTGTTTTTTTACCCCTTCAGCAAACCAGTTGCTGATGCGTTCACCTTCCTGCTGATAGTGATTCACCGGCCAGGAGAGTTGCCCGGTTTTGTCTTTTATCCAACCCTGGGTGAGGGGCGCAGTATAAATCGGATGTTCTGCCGAAAAGACCAACATTCCGCCTGGTGTTAACGCCTGGTAAATGGTTACCAATAATCGCTCTATATCCTGCAAATAATGCAAGGCGAGCGAGCTATAAACCAGCTCAAAGGAATCCGCGGCCAACGTCAGCGCGTCAAGATCTTCGCGCTGGTACGAAATACCCTCTCCGGTGGTCATGTTGCGAGCCTGGGTTAACATTTTCTCTGAAATATCTAAGCCCACGACGCTTGCCGCGTGGTTATCGCGTGCGTAGCGGCAAAACCAGCCGTATCCGCAGCCTAGATCGAGAATGCGCTGACCTTGTAACGGAGGGAGCATGGCCTGTAATGCTGGCCATTCGGGCGCGCCGTCGAGTCCTTTTACGGAGCGGTCCAGCGTGGCATATCCGGCAAAGAAGTGCGGATCATCATAGATATTTTGTGACATCGTGCCTCCATTCATAAATTATTAGAATTATTTTATCCGTATTATTAAACGGGAATATATTTTTCTAATTATATATTTTGATGTCCAAAGATGTATTGCCACGCGTAACTAAAAAAGCATCTGCGACAAGTCGTACTCTTTGCACATCATTTCTTACCAGTATATCCCCATGAATCGTAATTCTGTGCTTCTTGCAGCGGCATGCTTGCCGCTTTTTATTCTGCTGCCCGGTTGTGCCCCAATGCACGATACCCGCCAGTCGCTCTCACAGCAGACGCCCGCTGAAAATGTGGATTCTGCGTTACCCGCGGCATTAAAAAATGGTTGGCCGGATAGCCAATGGTGGAAGGCATATCACGATCCCCAGTTGAATGCGTTGATTGACAGTACATTAAAGAATTCGCCTGATATGCAGGTGGCAGAGCAGCGTATCCAACTGGCAGAGGCGCAGGCGAAGGCCGTTGAGGCGCAGGATGGTCCGCAGATTGATTTCTCGGCAGACGTCGAGCGCCAGAAAATGTCGGCAGAAGGCTTGATGGGACCGTTTGCCCTCACCGATCCGGCGGCGGGCACCACCGGGCCGTGGTACACCAATGGCACCATGGGATTAACCGCTGGCTGGAACCTGGATCTGTGGGGTAAGAATCGGGCGGAGGTAACAGCACGCATTGGTGCAGTCAAAGCGCGTGAAGCTGAGCGCGAGCAAACCCGACAGCTTTTGGCGAGCGGTGTCTCCCGCTTATACTGGGAATGGCAGACGCAGGCGGCGCTGAAGACCGTGCTGACGCAAATCGAAACCGAGCAGCAAAATGTGATTACCGTCGATCGCGAGCTGTACCAAAACGGGTTGACCTCCTCGGTAGAAGGCGTTGAAACCGATATTGATTCCGGTAAAACGGAGCAGCAACTCAACGACGTCAACGGGAAAATGAAGGTCATCGAGGCGCGGTTGAGCGCGCTGACCAACACGCAGTCCACCTCGCTGAAGCTGCATGCCACCACGATGCCGGTCGTCGAAAGCCAGTTGCCGTCCCAGTTAGGTTATTCCTTGCTGGCCCGCCGACCAGACCTGCAGGCGGCTCACTGGTACATTGAATCTTCTCTGAGCAGTATTGATGCGGCAAAAGCGGCATTTTATCCCGACGTTAACCTGATGGCCTTCCTGCAGCAGGATGCTTTACATCTGAGCGATCTGTTCCGCCATTCTGCCCAACAAATGGGGGTCACCGCCGGATTAACGCTCCCGATCTTCGACAGCGGCAGGTTGAATGCGAATCTCGACATCACCAAAGCGCAAAGTAACCTGACCGTGGCCAATTACAATAAAGCGGTGGTTGATGCGGTGAATGATGTCGCGCGTGCGGCAACGCAGGTGGATACGCTGGCGCAGAAGAATCAGCATCAGCTGCAGATCGAACATGACGCGCAGCGGGTAGTGGGGCTTGCGCAGGCGCGGTTCAACGCCGGGATTATCGCCGGCTCCCGCGTCAGTGAGGCAAAAATTCCGGCACTGCGTGAACAGTGTAACGGCCTGATACTACAAGGTCAGTGGCTGGATGCGTCTATTCAGCTCACCAGCGCCCTGGGTGGCGGATACCACGCATCCTGAGAGTCTGGCCCGGCAGATTCAGGCTGTCGGGTCGGTTTTTTGTTTATTGCGCCGTTTCATCCACCAGCGGACCGCCACCACCAGCCCAACAACCAGAATCAGCCATACCCCATGCTTGATATGCTGGTCGAGACTGTGCAGCCACGGCGCGACCACTTCTCCACCCACATAACCAAGGGTAGTAAACAGCAATGCCCAGACCAGTGCGCCGAGAATATTCAGCGGTAAAAAGATTTTCGGCGGCAGGTGACTGGCACCAATCAGCAAGGGGCCAATGACCCGAAAGCCATACATAAAACGTGTCCCGACCACGAACAGGTATGGGCGCCGCTGGATCATTTTCTGTGCATACTGAATTTTTGCCCGATGACGCGAGAAGCGACGGAGAATGTTGCCGCCGTAACGACGACCAAGCAGATACAGCAACTGATCGCCAATCATTCCCCCCAGCGCGACAGAGACAACAACCAGCGGAAATTTGAGTAATCCCTGATGCGCCGCCACACCGCCCAACAGGGTAATGGTTTCGCCTTCGGCCAGGCTGCCAATGATGAGCGCCGCATAGCCGTACTGGGCAATAAGATTGTTTATATCCATACGTCTGTATGACCTCCACAACCATTAGCATACACCTGATGAATTGTTGATGCCGGAAAAGCCGTCACCCAGCGCATCGGTATTTTTACCGTGTACATAAAATAATCAAAAGCTGAATTATACTTGAAGTGTTGAGGTCCGGAGCTGACAAGAAGGGGGCGGTATGAACCATGTCTGGGGGCTATTTTCCCATCCCGATCGTGAAATGCACGTGATCAACAGCGAAAACGAAAGTGTTTCGCATCACTATACCCACCATGTTCTGCTGATGGCGGCCATCCCGGTCATTTGCGCATTTATTGGCACCACGCAAATTGGCTGGAGTTTTGGCGACGGCAACGTATTGCAGTTATCCCTGTTGACCGGATTTGCGATGGCAATTCTGTTTTACGGTGTGATGCTGGCCGGCGTGGCCGTGATGGGCAGGGTTATCTGGTGGATGGCACGTAACTATCCGCAGCGTCCGTCGCTGGCACATTGCATGGTCTTTGCCGGCTATATCGCCACACCGCTGTTTTTAAGTGGGTTGGTGGCGCTGTATCCGCTGGTCTGGCTGTGTGCCTTAGTCGGAACTGTCGCGCTGTTTTACACCGGCTATTTGCTGTATCTCGGCATCCCGACATTCCTGAATATCAGCAGAGAGGAAGGACTCAGCTTTTCCAGCTCAACGCTGGCAATTGGCGTCCTGGTGCTCGAAGTTCTGCTGGCGATTACGGTTATCCTGTGGGGGTACGGATACCGATTGTTCTAAGCTAACAACCTGTCTACTCTGCGTTGCTGGTGTAAAAGCCAGCAACGCAGCATTTCGAGATGATTCTCCGGTGGCGGCAATGCTGCCGGGTGGTTATGATGCCTGCGCTAGCTTGAGATTATTCTCTATCTCGGGCGGTGTGCGTTGTGACGTGCGTGAACCATTATCAGAAATCTCATCATGCTTAAATTTCGAGTTTCATTATTAAGCCTTGCCCTGGTGCTGGCAGTTCCTTTTGCACCCCAAGCCGTGGCGAAAACGGCGGCTACCGCAGCGGCCTCTCAACCCGAGATTGCGTCTGGTAGTGCGATGATTGTTGATTTGAATACCAATAAGGTCATCTATTCGAACCATCCGGACCTTGTGCGTCCGATTGCGTCGATCACCAAATTAATGACGGCGATGGTGGTGCTGGATGCACGACTGCCGCTGAACGAAAAGCTGAAAGTAGACATCAGCCAGACGCCAGAAATGAAAGGCATCTATTCTCGTGTACGGCTGAACAGTGAAATCAGCCGCAAAGACATGCTACTGCTGGCGCTGATGTCATCGGAGAACCGTGCGGCGGCAAGCCTGGCGCATCATTATCCTGGCGGTTATAACGCGTTTATCAAAGCGATGAATGCCAAAGCGAAATCACTGGGGATGACTAAGACCCGCTTTGTGGAACCGACAGGGTTATCCATTCATAACGTGTCGACCGCCCGTGACCTCACTAAATTACTGATTGCCAGCAAACAGTATCCGCTGATTGGTCAGTTAAGTACCACGCGTGAAGACATGGCCACCTTTGCCAACCCGGCCTATACGCTGCCGTTCCGCAACACCAACCATCTGGTGTATCGCGATAACTGGAATATCCAGCTCACCAAAACCGGCTTTACCAACGCGGCGGGTCACTGTCTGGTGATGCGCACGGTCATCAACAACAAACCGGTGGCGCTGGTGGTGATGGATGCGTTTGGTAAATACACCCATTTTGCCGATGCCAGCCGTTTACGTACCTGGATAGAAACGGGCAAGGTGATGCCGGTTCCGGCGGCGGCACTGAGCTATAAAAAGCAAAAAGCCGCACAGATGGCGGCGACGGGTGAACAAACTGCGCAGAACGATTAAACCGTAGGCCGGGCAAGCGAAGCGCCCCCGGCAACGTGCCCGATGGCGCTTACGCTTATCGGGCCTACGATTCTTTCCAGAACTTCTGTTTACTGGTTTTACCGATCCCTGGGTTCATGCTGTTGGTCGGATCGTTGGCGCGATAAAAACGCGTCAAGGTTTCCGGCGCTTTGTACAGGTGTCCCACATTGTGCTCTGCCGGGTACTGCGCCCCGCGAGCCTGCAACAGTTCCAGCATTTGCTCTTTCAGCGCATGCGCATCCACACCTTTCTTCACAATGTAATCCTGATGGAAGACATAGCACATAAAGTGTCCGTAATAGAGCTTATGCACCAGCTTACTGTCGATCTCGGGCGGCAGATGCTCATACCATTCCGTGTCGTTACGGCGCAACGCAATATCCAGCGCCAGAATATCTTCGACCTCATCGGCATGGACGGCCTGATAGCGAATCGCCGCTCCGGCTGCAGCAAAGCGGTGTAAAAAGGCTTTACTGCCTTCTTCCGGCGTACAGGCAAAGAAATCGCCCTCGGCCGTTTTGAAAAACTCGGTCAACCAGCTTTGTGCTTCGGCCACGCCGCCACCGGCCATTTTTAACAGCAGGTGGTGTTCGTATTTATCGCGCCAGCTTTTCATCCGCGCCGGTAAATGGCTGGGGAATAAATGGCCAAATTTCTGCATGGCACGGTCGGTAAAGTGCGGGCGGAAAATTTTCACTTTTTCCAGCATCGCGTCGGTGCGACCTTTCAGGGTAAAGAAGAACGGCATTTTGTCGGTGCCGAGCTTGTCTATCATCAGAAACGTATCTTTGCCGTACTGCTCGGCGATATCGTAGATATCACGGTGCATGTACTCGCCGGCGACCGGCAGGTGTTCGAACTTTGCCAGAATATGACGGCGGATCTCCGTCAGCACCTCTGGCTGATTGGTACCGATATAAAACACCTGCTGATTTTTCTCGGCTTCAAAGGTGTCGAGGCGCACCGCAAACACCGCCAGTTTTCCCGCGCAGCCGGAAGATTCAAACAGCCGGTCCGGGTCGGCGTTATAGCGTGCGGGGGTATCGGCTTCGATATCTCTGACGCGGGTAACGTAATCGTGATCGTGCGCGTGACGCCCGTCGTGATGCACATCGTCATCTTTAATGCGTTCGTCATCAAGTTTGCTGAGGATCTGCTCCGGCGTCTGGCCAAGTTCGATACCCAGATGGTTGACCAGCTGTAATTTGCCTTGTTCGTCAATTCGCGCAAACAGCGACATCTCGGTATATGCCGGGCCGCGCTGTACCAACGAGCCGCCGGAGTTGTTGCAAATCCCACCAATCACCGATGCGCCAATGCATGAAGAGCCAATCACCGAATGCGGTTCGCGACCAAATGGCTTGAGTGCTTTTTCCAGCGAATAGAGCGTGGTGCCGGGATACGCCAGAACCTGTTCGCCTTTGCCGATGACGTGCAGTTTGTCGAGGCGCAGGGTGCTGATAATAACAATCTCGCGATCGTAGTCATTGCCGCTGGGCGTAGAGCCTTCGGTTAGCCCGGTGTTGGCGGCCTGCATCAGGATAATTTTGTCGGCGACGACGCAGGCGTTCAGCACACGCCACAGTTCCAGCAATGAGCCAGGAAAGACAACGGCTAACGCCTCGCCCTGACCTGAGCGGAAGCCCTTGCGATAGCGGGCCGTTTTAGACGGTTCGGTAAGCAGGTGCGAATGACCCACCAGACGGGCCAGTTCGTTAAGCAACGCTTTATTATCGGTTGTTGTAATGGAAGACATTCTCCACTCCTTGTGGTGGGCAAAAATATCAGAAACAAGCATAGCGCTCTGTATGACAATACGCTTTCTCATTCAGGTTGTCTCTGAATTGGCTGTGCTTCATTCATCCCGGATTTCAAAATTAGGAGAATAACCTTAGCTTTCTTTATCTCTCCCGTTTAGGCTTACGGCAAACTGCGGTTTTTGTTATATTTTCGCTGCCTCGTCGGGAAAAAATAAAGAGAGAATCAACATGAAATGGCTTTGTTCTGTAGGTATCGCGGTGAGCCTGGCGTTGCAGCCAGCGCTGGCGGACTCCTTGTTTGGTAACCATCCTCTGACCCCTGAAGCACGGGATGCATTTGTTACCGATTTACTCAAACAGATGACCGTCGATGAGAAGATCGGCCAACTACGTTTGATAAGCGTCGGGCCGGATAACCCGAAAGAAGCCATCCGTGAGATGATCAAAGACGGGCAGGTTGGGGCGATTTTTAACACCGTTACCCGCGAGGATATCCGTAAAATGCAGGATCAGGTGATGGAACTCAGCCGCCTGAAAATCCCTCTCTTTTTCGCCTATGACGTACTGCACGGTCAGCGCACCGTGTTCCCGATAAGCCTCGGTCTGGCGTCATCGTTTAATCTGGATGCGGTCAGAACGGTGGGGCGCGTTTCTGCCTATGAAGCCGCAGACGATGGCCTGAATATGACCTGGGCGCCAATGGTTGATGTCTCGCGCGATCCGCGCTGGGGACGCGCCTCAGAAGGTTTCGGGGAAGATACTTATTTGACCGCCACGATGGGCAAAACCATGGTCGAAGCGATGCAGGGTAAAAGCCCGGCCGATCGCTATTCGGTGATGACCAGCGTCAAACACTTCGCCGCCTATGGCGCGGTAGAAGGCGGAAAAGAGTACAACACCGTGGATATGAGTCCGCAGCGGTTGTTTAACGACTATATGCCACCGTACAAAGCCGGGTTAGACGCCGGGAGCGGGGCGGTGATGGTGGGTCTTAACTCGCTGAACGGCACCCCTGCGACTTCTGACGCCTGGCTGTTGAAAGATGTGCTGCGCGATGAGTGGGGCTTTAAAGGGATTACCGTTTCCGATCACGGCGCGATTAAAGAGTTGATCAAACATGGTACCGCCTCCGATCCGGAAGACGCGGTGCGCGTGGCGATCAAGTCCGGCATTAACATGAGCATGAGCGATGAGTATTACAGTAAGTATCTACCGGGCCTGATTAAGTCAGGTAAGGTGACGATGGCTGAACTGGACGATGCCGCGCGTCATGTGCTGAACGTCAAATATGATATGGGGCTGTTTAACGATCCGTACAGCCATCTGGGGGCCAAAGAGACTGACCCGCAGGACACCAACGCGGAAAGCCGTTTACACCGTAAAGACGCGCGTGACGTTGCCCGCGAAAGTCTGGTGCTGCTGAAAAACCGCCTGGAAACGTTGCCGCTGAAGAAATCGGGGACCGTGGCAGTCGTCGGTCCACTGGCGGACAGCAAGCGTGATGTGATGGGCAGTTGGTCGGCAGCAGGCGTTGCCGAACAGTCAGTGACGGTGCTGACAGGCATTAAAAATGCGCTCGGCGATAAGGGCAAAGTGGTGTACGCCAAAGGGGCGAATATCACTAACGATAAAGGAATTGTCGACTTCCTCAATCTGTATGAAGAGGCGGTGAAAGTCGACCCACGCTCGCCGCAGGCCATGATTGATGAAGCGGTCAAGGCCGCGCAGCAGTCTGATGTGGTGGTCGCTGTGGTCGGTGAAGCGCAAGGTATGGCGCATGAAGCCTCCAGCCGGACCGATATCACGATTCCGCAAAGCCAGCGTGACCTGATTACCGCGCTGAAAGCCACCGGCAAGCCGCTGGTGCTGGTGCTGATGAACGGGCGTCCATTGGCGCTGGTGAAAGAAGACCAGCAGGCCGACGCGATTCTGGAAACCTGGTTTGCCGGGACGGAAGGTGGCAACGCCATTGCCGATGTGCTGTTTGGCGATTACAACCCGTCAGGCAAACTGCCGATGTCTTTCCCGCGCTCTGTCGGGCAGATCCCGGTCTATTACAGCCACCTGAATACCGGTCGTCCGTATAACGCCGATAAGCCGAACAAATACACCTCACGCTACTTTGACGAAGCCAACGGCCCGCTGTATCCCTTTGGCTATGGTCTGAGCTACACCACCTTTACCGTTTCTGATGTGAAGCTTTCTGCACCAACGATGAAGCGTGATGGAACGGTCACCGCCAGCGTGCAGGTTACCAACACCGGCAAACGCGAAGGAGCGACGGTGATTCAGATGTATTTACAGGATGTGACCGCTTCCATGAGTCGCCCTGTCAAACAGCTGAAAGGATTTGAGAAGGTGAATCTCAAACCGGGCGAGACGCAAACGGTCAGTTTCCCGATTGATATTGAGGCGTTGAAATACTGGAACCAGCGCATGCAATACGATGTGGAGCCGGGCAAATTCAACGTTTTTATCGGCGTAGATTCTGCCAGAGTGAAGCAGGGCGAGTTTGAACTGCTGTAATGATCAGGTGAATTTGCGTCAGACCTGATGGCTCCACACGTGTCAGGTCCATCGATTCATCCCCACCGGCAAAGCCCATGAGGTTTTGCCGGTCTTTTTATATTTATCACCGAGTTACTGCTAATCCTTCCCTCCGTTACCCCTCAATTGCCAGGTTAAGGTCAGATTTTTCGACTATGCTTTTCCCTCTATGTCCTGAAAAGGACAGTCAAAGGATGAGGAGAGCAGCATGATAATCTCAAAGGTCTGGGCGGGCTCGCTGGCGCTGTTTGCCGCGATGAGCTTACCCCTGCAGGCCGCATCACCCGTCACGGTGGGATCAAAAATTGATACGGAAGGGGCGCTGCTCGGCAATATGATTTTGCAGGTGCTTGAAAGCCACGGCGTGAAAACCGTCAACAAAGTCCAGTTGGGAACCACGCCAGTGGTGCGCGGGGCCATCACCTCCGGCGAACTGGATATTTACCCGGAATATACCGGAAACGGGGCTTTCTTCTTTAAAGATGAAAATGACCCGGCGTGGAAAAATGCGCAGGCCGGTTATGAAAAAGTCAAAAAACTGGATGCGGAACAGAACAAACTGGTCTGGCTAACGCCTGCGCCCGCTAATAACACCTGGACCATTGCCCTCCGTCAGGATGTCGCCGAAAAGAATAAGCTCGTTTCGCTGGCTGACCTGGGACGCTACCTGAAAGACGGCGGCACGTTCAAACTGGCCGCCTCGGCAGAGTTTATCGAACGTGCGGATGCGTTGCCTGCGTTTGAAAAAGCTTATGGCTTTACGCTCAATCAAAATCAGCTTTTATCGCTGGCAGGGGGAGACACGGCGGTGACCATTAAAGCCGCTGCGCAGCAAACCTCAGGCGTCAATGCCGCGATGGCCTACGGGACCGACGGCCCTGTTGCGGCGCTGGGGCTGCAAACGCTCAGCGATCCGAAAGGTGTCCAGCCGATCTATGCTCCTGCGCCGGTGGTGCGTGAATCAGTACTGCAGGCCTACCCACAAATGGCGGAATGGCTGCAACCAGTCTTTGCCAGTCTCGATGAAAAAACGCTGCAACAGCTTAATGCCAGTATTGCCGTGGAAGGACTGGATGCGAAAAAAGTCGCAGCAGATTACCTGAAACAAAAAGGATGGGTGAAGTAACGGAGTTTGCATCAGGTGAGTGTTGTATCAACGATGTCTGTTAATCGAGTGCTGTTGCTGCTGGTATTTCTGCTAATGGCGGCAGCCGCGCTGCCTTTCATCAGTTATGCCCCCAATCGTCTGGTCTCTGGCGAAGGTCGACAACTCTGGGAACTCTGGCCCGGTTTTGCGTGGGGGCTGGCGGCGATGTTTCTGCTACTGGTGGCGCTGTGCTTTATCCCCGGTCGCGCCGGCAACGTGTTAACCCTGATCGTAGTGCAACTGCTGCTAATAGCGGCGTTGATTGCCGCCGGTAAAACGGCAAGCGGGCTGGCGCAGACGGGAAGTCCGCTGGCGAGAACCAGTCTGGGTAGCGGATTCTGGCTTGGGCTGGGACTGATGCTGCTGGCGCTCAGCGACGCGATTCGTCGTCTCACCGCGAGGCCACTGTGGCGTTGGTTACTGCATATGCACATTGCCATCGTCCCCGTTGCGCTGCTGCTAACCGGGATGTTCAACGACCTTTCGCTGCTCAAAGAGTATGCCAATCGTCAGGATGTCTTCGACGATGCGCTGGCGCAACATCTGACTATCCTGCTCGGAACCGTGCTGCCTGCGCTGGTGATTGGCATCCCGTTGGGCATCTGGTGCGCCTTCTCTACGTCGCGCCAGGGGCCGGTATTTGCCGTACTGAATATTATTCAGACCATTCCTTCCGTGGCGCTGTTTGGCCTGCTGATTGCCCCGCTTGCCGGGCTGGTTCAGCATTTTCCCTGGTTACGTGCATTGGGCATTGCCGGAACCGGGCTGGCCCCTGCGCTGATTGCGTTGGTGCTGTACGCGCTACTGCCGCTGGTGCGCGGCGTGGTGGCGGGGCTGAACCAGGTTCCTCGCGATGTGCTGGAAAGCGCCCGGGCAATGGGAATGAGCTCGCGTCAGCGCTTTTGTTCGGTACAACTCCCGCTGGCGTTACCGGTCTTCTTGCGCAGTTTACGCGTCGTGATGGTGCAGACGGTGGGGATGGCCGTTATTGCCGCACTGATTGGCGCGGGGGGATTTGGCGCATTGGTTTTTCAGGGATTGCTCAGCAGTGCCGTCGATTTAGTGCTACTGGGTGTCGTCCCGGTGGTGGTGCTGGCGGTGCTGATCGATGCCCTGTTTGATTTAGGTTTAGCTCTGCTGAAGGTGACCGTTGATGATTGAATTTAGCCATGTCTGTAAAACCTTTGGCCAACAACACGCGGTCAACGATCTCAATCTGCATTTTCGCGAAGGCAGCTTTTCCGTCTTGATTGGTACGTCGGGGTCGGGGAAGTCCACCACGCTCAAAATGATTAACCGCCTGGTGGAGCATGACAGCGGGACGATTCGCTTTGCTGGCGATGAGATCCGCAGTCTGCCGGTGCTGGAATTAAGACGACGGATGGGATACGCCATTCAGTCTATTGGACTGTTTCCGCACTGGACCGTTGCACAGAACATTGCCACCGTATTGCAGCTGCAGAAATGGTCGCGTTCACGTATTGATGACCGAACAGATGAACTGATGGCGTTGCTGGGGTTGGAAGAGGGGTTGCGTCATCGTTATCCTCATCAGCTTTCCGGTGGGCAACAACAGCGGGTGGGAGTGGCGCGTGCGCTGGCCGCCGATCCCCAGGTGCTGCTGATGGATGAACCTTTTGGTGCGCTGGATCCGGTAACGCGCAGCGCCTTGCAGCAGGAGATGACCCGCATTCACCGGCTGTTGGGACGCACCATTGTGCTGGTTACCCATGATATTGACGAAGCGCTGAGGCTGGCGGAACACCTGGTGCTGATGGACGCAGGTCAGGTGGTGCAACAGGGCACGCCGCTATCGATGCTCACAGCACCGGCTAACGACTTCGTACACACCTTTTTTGGCCGCAGCGAACTGGGTGTTCGGCTGCTGGCGCTGCGCACTGTCGGTGATTTTACCCGCCGCCATGAGCAGCTCAGCGGCGAGCCGCTGGTAGACGAGATGACACTGCGCGATGCGCTCTCTATTTTTGTGGCGCGGGGGTGCGACGTTCTGCCGGTGGTTGACGCAAAGGGCGGAGCCTGCGGGACGCTCCATTTTCAGGATTTACTCTCACCGAGGCCGCACCGTGAAACGTCTGACTGATCCGCTGTTATGGCTGGTTATCTGTTTTCTGCTGCTGCTGGCAGGGTTGCCTCATAGCCAGGCGCTGTTTAGCGCGCTGTTCCCGCAGCTGCCGCGACCGGTTTATCAGCAGGAGAGTTTTCTGGCGCTGGCGTTGGCCCATTTTAGCCTGGTGGGGATCTCGAGCCTGGTGGCGGTGATCATTGGCATGGGGGCGGGGATCGTGGTCACGCGTTCATGGGGAACTGAATTCAGACCGCTGGTGGAAACCATTGCCGCCGTGGGGCAAACTTTTCCGCCGGTCGCCGTGCTGGCCATCGCTGTTCCGGTGATGGGGTTTGGTCCACAGCCGGCCATCATCGCGCTGATCTTGTACGGCGTGTTACCGATTTTACAGGCGACGCTGGCGGGGCTGGGCGGGATATCAGCCAGCGTGCTGGATGTTGCCAGTGGAATGGGGATGAGCAGCGGTCAACGGTTGCGCAAAGTGGAGCTGCCGCTGGCCGCGCCGGTTATTCTGGCTGGTATTCGCACGTCGGTGATTATTAACATTGGCACCGCCACGATCGCCTCAACTGTCGGGGCAAACACGCTGGGTACGCCGATAATCATCGGGCTGAGCGGGTTTAATACTGCCTATGTGATACAGGGGGCGCTTCTGGTCGCGTTGGCGGCCATCATTGTCGATCGCGGGTTTGAGCGAGTCGCGCAACACCTTACCCGGCACGTAAAATAAAGGTATAACCTGCAAGCATCACACCGCCGATTCCGCCGATGGCCATCAACAGGAAGAGGGTGATCACGCCGATTTTAGCTGCGCTCATGATGTACTCCTTATGGTATATAAAAGGATTGTACACGTTTGTTAATGGAATATTAAATACCGAGTGGATAAATATCGTGGCCTAGCGCACGCCACTCGGTTAATTGTTGGTGTTGAGCGGCCGTCTGGTTATCGCCGCACCACACCAGAAGTGTCCGGCCTTCAAACAGTTCCGGTCGCAGTTGATTGAGCGAGTGAGCCAGTACGTCAACCCGCCATCCTTGCTGGCTGGCGACCCAGCCCTCCAGCCATAGCCGGGTGGTATCGTGAATATTCCAGCCGACGACCAGCGCGTCTTTACCTTGTTTCTTACGGGCTGAGGCGAGGCAAATCGCAATGTAGTTAATCAGCACGCCGTCAAGAATGCCGAGCAGTGCCTGAAGAATAGGTTGCTGACATTGCAGGCGTCGCCGCAGCGGAATGAACAGATGGGTGTTCAGCGTCTGGGCGGGATAATCCTGGCCACGTTCTTTGATCCACAATCGCAGACTATGCAAATTATTACTTTGCAAATAGCTCAACAGCGTTTCTTGCTGCTCGCGCCAGCCGTTGTGCACATCAATGCTCTCATTGCTGAGCAACATTTTAACCTTACTGACCTGCACACCGTTGTTTATCCAGCGTTTGATCTCGCGGATCCTGTCGATGTCCGCGTCGTTAAACAAACGATGACCGCCGTCTGTGCGCTGCGGTTTCAGTAATCCATATCGCCGCTGCCACGCACGTAAAGTGACAGGGTTAATATCACAAAGCAAAGCCACTTCACCGATGGTGTAAAGCGCCATTTGTTGTCTCACTCTTGCTCGCGAGGTCCCAGTTTTACTTTAGACGCTCTTTTGCGAACCAGGTAGTTTTGTCTGTTTTTTGCTCACGGAATGGGTGATTTTGTAGTCATACCCACGCTTTTGAGTGACCGTTCTCACAAATTCCTCATTTTTTGCAACAGTTCAAAGAAAGTTACGCGCAGCCCATGTATGTTACGCGCTTTTAAGAAGACTGTGGTTGGCGGGTATGTACGAGTTTAATCTGGTGTTGCTGCTGCTACAGCAGATGTGCGTGTTTCTTGTTATTGCGTGGTTAATGAGCAAAACGCGTTTATTTATCCCGCTGATGCAGGTCACTATCCGGCTGCCGCACAAACTCCTTTGCTACGTCACCTTTTCCATCTTTTGCATTCTGGGTACCTATCTGGGGCTGCATATTGAAGACTCCATTGCCAACACCCGTGCGATTGGCGCGGTGATGGGCGGCTTGCTTGGCGGCCCGGTAGTTGGGGGGCTGGTCGGGCTGACTGGCGGCCTGCATCGTTATTCGATGGGCGGAATGACCGCGCTGAGCTGCATGATCTCGACCATTGTTGAAGGACTGCTCGGCGGGCTGGTACACAGCGTACTGACCCGTCGCGGCCGCACTGATAAAGTCTTTAGCCCGCTGACGGCGGGCGCGATCACCTTTTTTGCCGAACTGGTGCAGATGCTGATCATTTTATTGATTGCGCGTCCCTTTGATAATGCGCTGCATCTGGTGAGTAATATTGCTGCGCCGATGATGGTCACCAATACCGTGGGTGCGGCCTTATTTATGCGTATTTTGCTCGACAAACGGGCCATGTTCGAAAAATACACCTCGGCGTTTTCTGCCACTGCGCTAAAAGTTGCCGCCTCAACGGAAGGCATATTGCGCCAGGGGTTTAACGAGGTTAACAGCATGAAGGTGGCCCAGGTACTGTATGAGGAGTTGGACATTGGTGCAGTGGCGATAACCGATCGCGATAAGCTGCTGGCCTTTACCGGAATTGGTGACGACCATCATCTGCCAGGCAGACCGATTTCATCCTCTTATACCCAAAAAGCGATTGATACCGGCGAAGTGGTGTATGCCGACGGCAACGAGGTACCTTACCGCTGCTCACTGCATCCGCACTGCAAATTAGGCTCGACGCTGGTGATCCCTTTGCGTGGTGAAAACCAGCGGGTGATGGGGACCATCAAACTGTATGAAGCCAAAAACCGCTTATTTAGTTCGATCAACCGCACGCTTGGCGAAGGGATTGCGCAGTTGCTGTCAGCGCAGATCCTTGCCGGGCAATATGAACGGCAAAAAGCGATGCTCACGCAGTCAGAAATTAAGCTTCTGCATGCGCAGGTGAATCCCCATTTTCTGTTTAATGCGCTCAATACCATTAAAGCGGTGATTCGCCGCGACAGCGAGCAGGCCAGTCAGTTGGTGCAATATCTGTCGACCTTCTTTCGCAAAAACCTCAAACGGCCGTCAGAAATTGTGACGCTGGCAGATGAAATTGAACACGTTAACGCCTATCTGCAAATTGAAAAGGCGCGCTTTCAGTCGCGCCTGCAGGTCACTTTAACGGTACCGGATGAACTTTCGCATCAGCAATTGCCAGCATTTACGTTGCAGCCCATTGTCGAGAATGCGATTAAGCACGGTACCTCTCAGCTACTTGATACCGGTGAAGTCTCCATTGCCGCCCGGCGAGAAGGGCAGTATCTGATGCTGGATATCGAAGATAATGCCGGCCTGTATCTGCCGACAACCGAGGCCAGCGGGCTGGGGATGAATCTGGTGGATAAGCGACTACGTGAACGGTTTGGCGATGATTTTGGCATCAGCGTAGTGTGTGAACCTGACCTCTTTACCCGAATCACTTTACGACTTCCCCTGGAGGAACTGGCATGATCAAAGTGTTGATTGTGGATGACGAACCGTTAGCGCGGGAAAATCTGCGGATCCTGTTGCAGGAGCAAAGCGACATTGAGATTGTGGGGGAATGTTCGAATGCCGTTGAGGCCATCGGCGCGGTGCATAAATTGCGCCCTGATGTGCTGTTTCTCGATATCCAGATGCCACGTATTAGCGGTCTGGAAATGGTGGGCATGCTCGATCCTGAACACCGTCCGTATATTGTTTTTCTCACCGCATTTGATGAGTATGCGGTGAAAGCCTTTGAAGAGCATGCCTTTGATTATTTGCTCAAGCCGATTGAAGAAACCCGGCTGGAGAAAACGCTGATCCGTTTACGCCAGGAGCGCACGAAGCAGGATGTGTCGGTGCTGCCGGAAAACCAGCAGGCGCTAAAATTTATTCCGTGTTCCGGTCACAGCCGCATTTATCTGCTGCAAATGGACGATGTTGCGTTTGTCAGTAGCCGCATGAGCGGCGTTTTTGTCACCAGCAGCGACGGCAAAGAAGGCTTTACCGAGCTTACGCTGAGAACGCTGGAGAGCCGCACGCCGCTGTTGCGCTGCCATCGACAATTCCTGGTGAACATGGCGCAGCTGCAGGAGATTCGCCTGGAAGATAACGGCCAGGCCGAGTTGATTTTACGTAACGGCCTGACCGTGCCGGTGAGCCGCCGTTATCTTAAAAGCCTAAAAGAGGCGATTGGTCTGTAAAACTGGTACACTGCGCGCCATTGCATCACCGACAGTTGAAGGCTCTATGCTAAGTAACGACATTCTTCGTAGCCTGCGCTACACCCTGAAAGCGAACAATAACGACATGGTGCGGATCCTTGCGCTTGCTGACATGGAATCCACCGCCGCAGGTTTCGACACCTGGATGACGAAAGAAGATGAAGACGGGTTTATTCGTTGCCCGGACATCATTCTCTCCGGTTTTTTAAACGGCCTGATCTACCATCTGCGCGGTAAAGATGATTCGGCGCCGGAACTGGCGCTTGAGCGTCGGGTGAACAACAATACGGTGCTGAAAAAGCTGCGTATTGCCTTTTCACTGAAAACCGATGATATTCTGGCCATTATGACCGAGCAGAAATTCCGCGTATCGATGCCGGAAATCACCGCCATGATGCGTGCGCCGGAACATAAAAACTACCGCGAGTGTGGAGACCAGTTTTTACGTTATTTCCTGCGTGGTTTGACTCACCGGGTACATCACACGAAAGCGTGATTTAATACCCGCAGGTCCGTGCATGCGTAGCGCGAACGGGCAAAAAAAAGCCGGATAATAATCCGGCTTTTTTTGTTTATTTCACCTGTTGGCCAGGTTTGGCGCCTTCATCAGGGCTTAACAGGAAGATATCTTTCCCGCCAGGGCCGGCGGCCATCACCATACCTTCAGAAATGCCGAAGCGCATTTTACGCGGTGCCAGGTTAGCCACCATAATGGTCTGGCGGCCAATCAGCACCTGCGGGTCAGGGTAGGCTGAACGGATGCCGGAGAAGACATTACGCTTTTCACCGCCCAGATCCAGGGTCAGGCGTAGCAGCTTGTCCGAACCGTCAACGAACTCGGCGTTTTCGATCAATGCCACGCGTAGGTCAACTTTGGCAAAATCGTCAAAGGTGATGGTTTCCTGAATCGGGTCGTCCGCCAGCGGGCCGGTAACCGGTGCGGCAGCCGCTTTCACTTCTTCTTTTGATGCTTCAACCAGGGCTTCAACCTGTTTCATGTCGATGCGGTTGTACAGCGCTTTGAAGGTGTTGACCTTGTGGCCGAGCAGCGGCTGCTGGATGGCATCCCAGGTCAGTTCGCTGTTCAGGAATGCTTCGACACGCTCGCTCAACGTTGGCAGAACCGGTTTCAGGTAGGTCATCAGGACGCGGAACAGGTTAATACCCATGGAGCAAATCGCCTGCAGATCGGCGTCACGGCCTTCTTGTTTGGCGACAACCCACGGAGCCTGTTCGTCAACGTAGCGGTTAGCCACGTCGGCCAGCGCCATAATTTCACGAATGGCTTTACCGAACTCGCGGCTTTCCCACGCTTCGCCAATCACTGTAGCGGCGTCGGTAAAGGTCTTGTACAGTGCCGGATCGGCCAGTTCAGCTGCCAGTACGCCGTCAAAACGCTTACTGATAAAGCCCGCGTTACGGGACGCCAGGTTGACCACTTTGTTGACGATGTCGGCGTTAACGCGCTGAACAAAATCTTCGAGGTTCAGGTCGATGTCATCGATACGTGAAGAAAGCTTCGCCGTGTAGTAATAGCGTAGGCTGTCGGCATCAAAGTGCTTCAGCCAGGTGCTGGCTTTAATGAAGGTTCCGCGAGATTTTGACATCTTCGCGCCGTTCACCGTCACATAACCGTGGACGAACAGGTTAGTCGGTTTACGGAAGTTACTGCCTTCCAACATGGCAGGCCAGAACAGGCTGTGGAAATAAACGATATCTTTACCGATGAAGTGATACAGCTCGGCGTCAGAATCTTTTTTCCAGTATTCATCAAAGCTTGTGGTATCGCCGCGCTTGTCACACAGGTTTTTGAACGAGCCCATATAGCCAATCGGCGCATCCAGCCAGACATAGAAGTATTTGCCTGGCGCATTCGGGATTTCAAAACCGAAGTACGGTGAGTCGCGGGAAATGTCCCACTGCTGCAGGCCGGATTCAAACCACTCCTGCATTTTGTTCGCAACTTGTTCCTGCAACGCGCCGCTGCGCGTCCATGCCTGCAGCATTTCGCTGAATGACGGCAGGTCAAAGAAGAAGTGTTCGGAGTCACGCATGACCGGCGTCGCGCCAGACACCACGGACTTCGGCTCGATAAGTTCGGTTGGGCTGTAGGTCGCGCCGCACACTTCGCAGTTATCGCCGTACTGATCCGCAGCCTTACATTTCGGGCAAGTGCCTTTAACGAAACGGTCCGGCAGGAACATGCCTTTTTCCGGGTCGTACAGCTGGGAGATCGTGCGGTTTTTAATAAAACCGTTTTCTTTCAGGCGCGTATAAATAAGCTCGGACAGCTCCCGGTTCTCATCGCTGTGCGTGGAGTGGTAGTTGTCGTAGCTGATATCAAACCCTGCAAAATCAGTCTGATGCTCCTGACTCATTTCACCGATCATCTGCTCTGGTGTAATGCCAAGCTGCTGAGCCTTCAGCATGATTGGCGTACCGTGTGCGTCGTCCGCGCAGATGAAGTTTACCTGGTGGCCGCGCATTCGCTGGTAACGGACCCAGACATCAGCCTGGATGTGCTCCAGCATATGGCCGAGGTGGATGGAGCCGTTGGCGTACGGCAGCGCGCACGTTACCAGAATTTTCTTCGCGACTTGAGTCATAGTGGGCAATTACTTCTTTTGTAGTGAAAAGGGCTTTGATAGTACCAAAATGGTAATTACTGCGCCAAGTGATAAGGGCATTTATCCGTAAATGAATAATTGTCGCGGTTGGAGTAAACTAGCTGGTGACAATCGTCTTTCAGAACAACAAAAAGGAGTCGGGATGAACGCACAATCCCAGGCCAAATCACCAGAAACCCTGCGCGCTATGGTCGCCGGGACGCTGGCGAATTTTCAACATTCAACCCTGAAGCATAATCTGACGACGCTAAAAGCGTTGCACCATGTCGCCTGGATGGATGACACGCTGCACGTTGAGCTGGTGATGCCGTTCGTCTGGCACAGCGCGTTTGAAGTATTAAAAGAGCAATGCAGTGCCGATCTACTGCGTATCACCGGCGCGAAAGCCATTGACTGGAAGCTGTCGCACAACATTGCGACGCTGAAACGCGTGAAAAACCAGCCGGGCATCAACGGTGTGAAAAACATCATTGCCGTCAGTTCCGGTAAAGGTGGGGTAGGGAAATCCTCAACCGCCGTTAACCTGGCGCTGGCGCTTGCTGCGGAAGGGGCGAAGGTCGGTATTCTCGATGCCGATATTTATGGCCCGTCTATCCCGACGATGCTCGGTGCAGAAAATCAGCGCCCGACCTCACCGGACGGCACCCATATGGCGCCGATTATGTCTCATGGCCTGGCAACCAACTCCATTGGTTATCTTGTCACCGACGATAACGCCATGGTGTGGCGCGGCCCGATGGCCAGTAAAGCGCTGCTGCAGATGCTGCAAGAAACGTTATGGCCAGATCTCGATTATCTGGTCCTGGATATGCCGCCGGGCACCGGTGACATTCAGCTGACGCTGGCGCAGAACATCCCGGTAACGGGGGCGGTTGTAGTAACCACACCGCAGGACATTGCGCTTATCGATGCCAAAAAAGGCATTGTGATGTTCGAAAAGGTAGAAGTGCCGGTTCTGGGCATTGTTGAGAATATGAGTATGCATATCTGCAGAAACTGTGGTCATCATGAGCCGATCTTCGGCACCGGTGGCGCGCAGAAGCTGGCGGAGCAATATCGTACTCAACTGCTGGGACAAATGCCGCTGCATATTTCTCTGCGTGAAGACCTCGATCGCGGTACGCCGACGGTTATCAGTCGTCCAGACAGCGAATTTACCGCCATTTACCGTGACCTGGCAGGACGTATCGCCGCACAGCTGTATTGGCAGGGCGAAGTTATCCCCGGTGAGATTGCCTTCCGCGCGGTGTAATTTATAGCGTTACAGATATTCACCGCATCAATGTATTATTGATGCGGTGAATACTTAGAGTGAAAAAGCTTCGTAATATTGTTTATCCTGCCTGTATAATTCATGTCTTTTTCCGAATAAATCACCTCAATGCATCATTATAATTGATCAAATAAAACCAATTAATCTACAATCTCAATTGGTTTTAGCAAGGAAGTTAACCCATAATTAACCGGACCGACGGCGAATGCGCTGTTTTCCACCCATACAGGAATAATGAATGCAATGAAAATTGGTTTATTGTTGGGACTTATTACTCTGGCTTATGGAATGAGTTCGTCTGCCTTCGCTTCAGATAGCGCCACATTAACCATCAGTGGCAGGGTGACTGAACCGACGTGTAGCGCTGATGTTGTTAACAATAAAGTGCAGCAACGCTGTGGTATCGTAACCTTAACTCCTGACCTCCACGAGGTTGCGTCTCATCCTGTAAGAGGCGTGGTGACCGAGCTTGTGCCCCTGGGAAGGGATGCCACTCGGCAAATAGTGTTAAGCCGTTACGATTAATATACGGAAATTACTATTAAGCACTAATCATGATTATGAATGATTGGTGCTTTTTTATTGCCTTCACGAATAATGTCGAATGATTAATTACGCTAATTTATTAAATGCAAAAATAGTATTCGCTCTTACTTATTTGTTGTAATTATATTGCTGTTTATAACTTGTTTTAAATCAATAAAACAAGGTGTTTACATTGCGGTAACGTTTCTTGTGTGCGAATTTAATTTCAAGAGTTGAACCTCTTAACAAATAGAAATTAATTCATTAAGGAAGATACTATGAAACGTTCAATTATTTCTGCTGCTGTGCTGTCTGTTGTATTTATGAGCGCTGGGGCTTTTGCTGCTGAGGTGGAAACTGGACAGCTGACCATTACTGGGAAAGTAACAAATGCACCATGCACATTTGACGTTGGTGGGGATTCTGTAAGTATTAATATGCCTACTGTACCAACCAGTGTTTTTTCACAAAAAGACATATATACCACGTATAATGATGCAGTAGGTGTAACCAGTAACGTACTTAAAATTAAGTGCTCTGGAGATTCATCAAAAATTAAACTCTCATTAATCAGTGGAGGTAAAATCCCTGGTAATGACAAAGCAATTAAAAGCGGTAATGACACTGTAGGTTATTATTTATATTTAGGGTCAGAAGCTACAGAACTTGATGTATCCAAACCATTAGATATTTCAAACTATAAAAATGATGCAGGAGATTATTCAATTCCTTTTAGTGCGAAATATCTGAAATTAACCAGCAATGATGTGGCTGCAGGCGATGTCATTTCAAATTTAGTTTTGCGTGTTTCTGAGGATTAATTTCAGGTCGGCGGCATTGCCGTCGACGTTTTTCATCTCTTTGCTAAGGATGAAGATTCCCCTTACGCAGGTCACCGACTGTAGAGAATAAACTTAAGTATAAGAGGCATCAAAATGAAAGGGCTCGCAGTCATACTCATTGCATCGATAGTCCTGCCCGCGCATGCGGGCATTGTGATCTACGGTACTCGCATTATCTATCCGGCAGAAAAAAATGAAGTACTGGTACAGCTGATGAACCAGGGAGAACGTTCTTCACTGGTACAGTCGTGGATTGATGATGGTGATATGTCTTTATCGCCAGAAAAGATCCAGGTCCCTTTTCTGCTGACTCCTCCGGTTGCTAAAGTAGCGGCCAAATCAGGCCAGCAGTTGAAAATTAAAAAAATGCCCAATATGTTGCCCAATAATAAAGAGAGTCTTTTTTACCTCAATGTACTGGATATTCCTCCGAACAATCCTGACAGTGTAGGAAAGAATGTACTCAAGTTCGCGATGCAGAATAGGATTAAACTATTTTATCGACCTAAAGGTATCTCACCAGTTAATAAGCTTACGTTTCAAAAACTGTCTATGAAACGTAGCGGCAGTATTTATTCCATTAAGAATGATGCCGCTAACTGGGTCACGGTGACGGAAGTAAAAGCTAATGATGTAAAAATAAATAACGAAAGCATTATGCTTGCACCACTTTCCAGTGCAGATGTGACATTAAAAAGTGCGAATGCTAATCAGTATGAAATGACCATTATTGACGACCACGGTAATTACATCAGCGATAACGTCAGCCTAAAATAACAGGAGTTGATTATGTTAAGGATGACTCCGATTGCTTCGGCGGTATTACTGTTGCTGCTCGGTATCGACGGCCACGCCGCAGAAGAAACGTTTGACACTAACTTTATGATGGGTGGTATGAAGGGCGAGAAGGTTTCCGATTTCCGCCTCGATGATCACCAACCACTACCAGGCCAATATGATATTGATATCTACGTCAATAAGCAGTGGCGTGGTAAGTATGAAATAACCGTTAAGGATGATCCTGATGACACCTGTTTATCTCGCGACGCATTAACGCGTCTGGGGATAAATATACAAGCGTTGGACAAGCAGAATGAATGCCCAACCTTGAAGCAGGCGGTGCAAGGAGGCAGTTATTCCTGGGATATCGGCACGTTTCGCCTGGATCTCAGCGTCCCGCAGGCCTATGTGGATGAACTGGAGAATGGCTATGTTCCTCCAGAAAACTGGGATCGTGGCATCAATGCCTTTTATACCTCGTACTACGCCAGCCAGTATTACAGCGATTATAAGGATTCTGGTAACAGCAAAAGTACCTATGCGCGTTTTACCAGTGGGTTAAATCTGCTGGGGTGGCAGTTGCATTCTGATGCCAGCTATAACAAAACTGATGACAGCAGCGGGGAGTGGAAAAGTAATACTCTGTATCTGGAACGCGGCATCCCGCAAATTTTGGGCACTCTGCGTGCCGGGGATATGTATACCTCATCGGATATTTTTGATGCGGTGCGCTTTAGTGGCGTACGGTTGTATCGCGATATGCAGATGCTGCCAAACTCAAAGCAGAATTTTACGCCGCTGGTTCAGGGGATTGCGCAAAGCAACGCGCTGGTCACCATCGAACAGAACGGCTTTGTCGTTTACCAGAAAGAGGTTCCACCTGGCCCGTTCTCTATTGCTGATTTGCAGCTTGCAGGCGGTGGTGCGGATCTTGACGTCAGTATCAAAGAGGCTGACGGATCGGTAACAACTTATCTGGTGCCGTATGCGGCGGTGCCCAATATGCTGCAGCCCGGGGTGTCAAAATATGATTTTGCCGCCGGGCGTAGCCATATCGAAGGCGCCACGAACCAGACCGATTTTGCGCAGATGAGCTACCAATATGGGCTGAATAATCTGTTAACGCTGTACGGCGGTACCATGCTGGCGGATAACTACAACGCGTTCACCCTGGGCACCGGCTGGAACACGCGTATCGGCGCCATTTCTGTCGATGCCACAAAGTCCCACAGTAAGCAGGACAGCGGTGACGTGTTTGACGGGCAGAGCTACCAGATTGCTTATAACAAATATTTGACGCAAACCGCCACCCGTTTTGGCCTGGCTGCGTATCGCTATTCTTCCAAAGATTATCGTACATTTAACGATCACGTCTGGGCCAATAACAAGAATAATTATCATCGCGATGAAAATGATGTGTATGACATTGCGGATTATTATCAGAACGATTTTGGCCGAAAAAACAGCTTTTCAGCTAACGTCAGCCAGTCTTTGCCGCAGGGTTGGGGCTCGTTTTCTCTCAGTACGCTGTGGCGGGATTACTGGGGGCGCAGCGGCAACAGCAAAGATTATCAACTGAGCTATTCCAATAGCTGGCAGCGGATTAGCTACACTTTTTCAGCCAGTCAGACTTACAACGAGGACCATCACGAAGATAAGCGGTTTAACATCTTTGTTTCTATTCCGTTTGACTGGGGGGATGATATTAGCGCTCCACGCCGACATCTGTATGTGTCTAACTCGACTACCTTTGATGATGACGGTTTTGCCTCCAACAATACCGGGCTTTCCGGAACCGCAGGCAGTCGCGATCAGTTTAATTACGGCGTGAACCTGAGTCATCAACGCCAGGACAGCGAAACGACGGCGGGGGGCAATCTGACCTGGAATGCGCCGATCGCGACGTTGAACGGCAACTACAGCCAGTCGTCTAAATATACGCAAGCAGGCGGCAGTATTTCCGGCGGCCTTGTGGCCTGGTCCGGTGGGGTGAACTTGGCCAACCGGCTGTCAGAAACCTTTGCCGTGATGCATGCACCGGGTCTGGAAGGGGCGTATGTAAATGGGCAGAAATACCGTACCACCAACCGTAATGGCGTGGTCGTTTACGATGGCTTGACGCCATATCGTGAAAACCACCTGATGCTGGATGTCTCCAATACCAACAGTGAAACCGACCTACAAGGCAACCGCCGCAGCACCGCGCCGTATCGTGGGGCGGTGGTACTGACGACGTTTGAGACCGACCAACGTAAACCGTGGTACATCCGGGCGCTACGTCCTGATGGCTCACCGCTGACGTTTGGTTATGAAGTAGAAGACAATCATGGACACAATATTGGTGTGGTCGGCCAGGGAAGCCAGCTCTTTATTCGTACCAACGACGTGCCACCGGAGATAAACGTGGCGTTTGATAAACAACAGGGACTTTCATGCTCAATCACTTTCGGAAAAACGATTGATGAAAGTAAAGTTTATATTTGTCGGTGATTAGTCTGAGATATCAATATGAAAATAATTATATTATTGGTTTTCTGTGTATTTCCTTCATTAAGCTATTCAGCATGTAAAGGGACGATTGAACGTCAGGATATTTTTGAAGTCAAAGATTTGATAATTATAGACGGTGGCGTGCAAACACAAGTTTTCAATAATCCATTTATTGACTCAACATGTGAAGAGTCAGATAATATAAGTAAATTAGATACCGCTGATTATATAATTGGGATGGGTGAAGGTGATAGTGTTAGACTAAAGGTAAGCGTTAAATGGAATGCTAGCAATAGCATTTCTTTATCGAAAAAGAATGGTGCCTTCTCTGGGGACTATACTGTTTCCATTCAAGAGTTAAGTTCTCCTGGTTTTGTAGATGTAAGTGCAAATGGCGGATATAGCATAACACTAAATAATGTTGCAGTGATGACTGGGGCAACAATCTGGAATTCAGGTGACGCATTCTTGCAATGGTTGATATGTGCTACTAATCCGAAAAACTGGGGGACGTGCATTAACACTATCTTAAGTAAGTTAAATGGAAAAGGCTTGTATAGTACTCATTTAACGATATCTTACAATAAAAAAATGACAACCTGTATCCCGGGGAAATTATCAATAACACTTGATTCTATTGCAATGAATGAACTGAAAGGGGCGGGTGAAGTTAATACTCCATCTCAGCGCGGAGATATCACTCTGGAATGTAAGGATGGTATAGGGGTATCATCACTGGCTAGTCGGGATGTACTGGTGTCACTACACAGTGATTTGGTTTGGGATGGGAATAAGTCAGTCTTAAAATCCAATAGTGATAATGGGGTTGGTTTTGTTTTAAGAGATGGAATTACGAATAGCTTGATACACGTTAATCAGGGAAATGGGTCTGGTAGTGTACTGAAGAAATTCCCTAAGGGAAATGTAATAAATAACATTGAAACCATTCCTTTGATAGTTAGGTATTATGTATTTGATGTCAATAAAGTAAAACCAGGTGAGTTGCAATCAAATGCACTAATTGTTGTTTCATATAATTAGCATCTTTAATTACGCACTCCCCATAAGAGCGAGTGCGTTTTTTTTATCGATGATAAAAAATCTCGCCGTCGTAGGCTTTGATGATCTTGCCATCGGCATCATTGACCAGCACATACGCGCCACCCATGTAGGTCCAGTGGGTGCCTGCCGTCGGTGCGGGCAGGTTACGCAGATTCCACTGCTTAATGGTGTATTCTTCGGTGAGATACAGGGGTGGAACCTTGTCACCGGGTTTGAAATGGGTAAAGTCAGCAATAAAGCCGCTCAGCTCATATTTATCGATGCCTTTAGGGGCTGCGATGGCGGCAGACGCTGCCCAGACGGTGCTGGTTACGAGCAACAGTGCACCCAGCAACATTTTATTCTTCATACCCATCCTCTCTACTCATTCGGGTCGTCAACAACGGTCGTGTATCATTCCGGGCTTACAGGATATCTGACAAGCACTATTTTGTGAGAACTCCAGTTATTTCGTAAAAAGTGTAAATGAAGTACGAGCAGGCGGCAACGTTGAACCGCAATTTAGCAATACCGCTGCTGCTCTGCAATTTACATCAGTTTATTGTGATGCAGTCACAGGATGACATCGCAAGATGTCAGCATCTTTACTATCTTCAATCAATAAAGGCGACCGAAGTCGCCTTATGATTGTTTACCCCTTGGAAAGTTGGGCTTTTACGACTGTATCGGCTTCAACTTTAAGAGAGAGTACATAACCTTGTTTCTTCCATAAACCGTTATTAGGTTTCCATCCTTTAGCAAGGAGATATTCAGCACTGGTAGAAATTGGTTGATTTAGTACGTGATCGGCATCAGCAGTAAATGCGTTAGAGCCTGATTTAGCCTTCGCATTTTGCGCTTTGGTTTTGTGAATATCACAAGTCCCATCACCATCACTAACTTGTGTGCAACCAGAACGCTCTAATTGAGCGCGATAGTGTGCATTAATTGCATGGGCAGGCATAATGGCGAAAGAGCATACAAGAGCAATCAGGGCTAATTTAGTTTTCATGATAAACCTTAGTTATGATGAGAATGTTTTTTCGCATCCAGTTTACGGCTATTTTCCGTGTAAGTCTGATAACGATCGGCGTTGGCGCGATTATCAGCATGATATTGCTCAAAGCACGCGGTACGATCAATGCCGTTAGCTTCACAATCATCAAGATATTGTTTTTCCAGATTACAACCGGAAAGTGAAAAAGCGCCTGCTACGATAGCTATCATCATTAATTTATTATACTTCATTTCCAAGCCTATAATTAATTATTATTACAATAACCCGCCATTTTTAAAATGGCGATGTTATACATCACCTGATAAATACACCTGGAACTACAAGGCATAAAGAGACGATTGCGGAAACAATCACTCCTTTTGTCATGTTATTGCTAACCTTAAGAGGTATAGACAAAAACCTTTTTATCCATATGAAACATCAATGTGTTTGATTGATATAAAGCCTAACCGCGGTTATCGGTATAAATCAATACAGATTAATCTTTAAATCATAATCTTTTTTAGTGAAGTGAAATAACTATCTGATAGGTCAAGGGTTTAGATGACAACAGAGATCACAAAAAAGCATCCGGGGCTATGGCTTTAGGGTGTGTATTTTTTTATTTAATGTTTACATGTAGATAAGTTACCTTTAAAAGAAGGCGCCTGCCTCATTAAATAGCAAAATAACGATTTAACTGTCCGATCAGAAGAATGAGTATCGTTATAAAAGGACGCTTCAAAATGAGCTAACAAATACTTTTTAACCCGTTCTTTAATTATTTGAAAAAACTTATTAGCTGAGTTATTTAAAACACAATCATAAAAAACGCGAATTAAATTTTTTATCCTTCATTTTATTAATAAATTACGTTATCGATTACAAATCTCAAAAGCCGATACAAAATAAAAAAGATCGTATGAGAGAATATCGATTTCCTCTATTGTCGCTTTATAACGTGTCTCTTATTCATCGGGAAAATTGAGCGCATGAATTGTGAAATTGATTGAAACTCCTTGCACCTGTTCTGGATAATGCCAGCGTAGGTCTGATTAATGATGTAAGAAACAATCATTTACATTTCCATGTGATAGGAAGCCTATTCAAACTTCTGCTTTAAAGGAACTTCTCTCGGCATATAGATACCGTCTTTTGGACGTTTGCGCTCTTCAAAGTGTATTGCAAGAGATAAATACATAATTGAATTTCGTGATAGGCCAATGAGTTGCATAAGCCTTAATTCAAATTGGCATATTGGAATTAAAAGAGAGTGAGACGATAGTTTTTCTTTTTCATGAATCTTTGATTTCACATTTTCAAACTGTGAGTTTAATTTATCGATTTTGTCTTGAAGTTGTGCTAATAATTCAGGATTCATTCTTTTTTCGCTTGTTTAAGTTTTAGCCCAATCTCTCAAATTTCAATTGGCAGTGTGTTAATTTGTTCTTGTAGCTTCCTTAATTCTTCATCATGATAGTGACCTGCCCCCACGATTAGATACAACACTCAGTTAGTAACGTCGGAATCTTCATTCTCAGAATGACCCTTTCTCCAGCCCGCTGCAAATTCAGACGGTGTCTGATAATTCAGCGTGGAGTGCGGGCGGCATTCGTTATAATCCTGCCGCCAGTCATTAATAATTTTCCTGGCATGAACGATATCGCTGAACCAGTGCTCATTCAAACATTCATCGCGAAATCGTCCGTTAAAGCTCTCAATAAATCCGTTCTGCGTTGGCTTGCCCGGCTGGATTAAGCGCAACTCAACACCATGCTCAAAGGCCCATTGATCCAGTGCACGGCAAGTGAACTCCGGCCCCTGGTCAGTTCTTATCGTCGCCGGATAGCCTCGAAACAGTGCAATGCTGTCCAGAATACGCGTGACCTGAACGCCTGAAATCCCAAAGGCAACAGTGACCGTCAGGCATTCCTTTGTGAAATCATCGACGCAGGTAAGACACTTGATCCTGCGACCGGTGGAAAGTGCGTCCATGACGAAATCCATCGACCAGGTCAGATTGGGCGCCGCCGGACGGAGCAGCGGCAGACGTTCTGTTGCCAGCCCTTTACGACGTCTTCTGCGTTTTACGCCCAGGCCACTGAGGTGATAAAGCCGGTACACGCGCTTATGATTAACATGAAGCCCTTCACGGCGCAGCAACTGCCAAATACGACGGTAGCCAAAACGCCTGCGCTCCAGTGCCAGCTCAATGATGCGCCCTGATAAATGCGCATCAGCAGCCGGACGGTGAGCCTCATAGCGGCAGGTCGACAGGGATAAACCTGTAAGCCTGCAGGCACGACGTTGCGACAGACCGGTCGCATCACACATCAACATCACGGTTTCCCGCTTCTGGTCTGTCGTCAGTACTTTCGCCCAAGAGCCACCTGAAGCGCCTCTTTATCCAGCATGGCTTCGGCAAGCAGCTTCTTGAGTCTGGTGTTCTCTTCCTCAAGCGACTTCAGGCGCTTAACTTCAGGCACCTCCATACCGCCATACTTCTTACGCCAGGTGTAAAACGTGGCATCGGAAATGGCATGCTTGCGGCAGAGTTCACGGGCGGGTACCCCAGCTTCGGCTTCGCGGAGAATACTGATGATCTGTTCGTCGGAAAAACGCTTCTTCATGGGGATGTCCTCATGTGGCTTATGAAGACATTACTAACATCGGGGTGTACTAATCAACGGGGAGCAGGTCAATAGCTATTGTGTGATGTAGCAAGCTCATCTCTGAAATCATCAACTATTTTTAAAGAACGATGCTCTATTGTATTTCTAATATCAGCAAATGCTACAGCATCGGGATCTAACCATTTCGAAACAGAGGTTGAATTTTGCACATCACGGATATCTTTCAAAATGTAGAATAGAGCGTGAATGAAATGATTGTTGTTGCCTTTCAGCTTCTTATGCGGTTTTCATTCATTTCTTGACCCTTATCATTCAAATCTCTAAATAGACTGTCTATACTGATTCGAGAGTCATCCTTTAATTCGTTAAGATTGAAAAAATCTACTAATCAAATAAGCGATTTTATCAAAGAGTGAATGCGCTATTTTTAAGGCTGATTTACATTGAGAAACTTTTAAGCTGTTGATGGCGTATGTCATGTCCTCAATATGCGGGTAAGTCGAATTGTAGATGTGATTTGTATCATCAGGCATTAACAAAATAGCTCCTTAACTGCTCATGATGATCGAATGGAAAACTACCTTTTATCTCTTTATTCTATATTAAATACGTATTAGTGGATTTAATCAATTATTTATTGCTGATCAGGTCGCAGGTGTTTTATCTTGAAAATGCTTTTTGTATTAGGATAGGGGGTTAATGAGATGGTTGTAATTCAAAATAACTCTTTTTAAGAGGGGCATTACTGCCCCATAAGTATCAAAACTCTCTTGATAACGTGATGTATCCATTAAATCTAATAGAGCATTCATCCTTGTTCATCAGGCTGGATGCAATAAACACATCTTTTTTTTCGCCTTATTCATATAAGTATATTTAGCTGTGATAGATTTTACACCATTATAATAATAGCTAGAGAAGTAAATCTTATTATATGTATGTTCTGTTTTCTCCTTACTAGGATCTTTATTGTAATCAATTCGTGCTAAAGATTCCGCATAGGTTTCAGAGATTGGAGAAATATCAATGATATCTACTTTGGCTTTATTTTTATCAACAGTTGATGTATCAATTTTTAGATCTTTTGATAGCGCATCAAATAAAGATGATTCCATTGATAAGCCAACAGCGGCGCATCCATAATCTTTTGCATATGCAAATATTGGGATTAAAGCAAATGAACAGACTAACAGTTTTTTAAACATAATTAATCTTCCACTACTAAAACTTTATCGCTGCTAGCGTCAATGATTTTACGATATGGCAAGTTAAGGATAATGCAACCATCAGAAGCTTCTCCAGGATGGGCAGCACTATCACCATGAATCATAAAACCATCACGCCCACACATTTGATTTTCAATGTATGGCGTAAGTCTCATCGTCCATGCTCTAGTTCTACGATGGTAGAAAGCGGGGCCGATAGTGTAAGTGCCTCTAGGAAGTGGGCCGTTATCTTTTACACACTCATTAGCAGAATCATTTTTATATCCAGGTCTGCCAGAATATTTAGCATCAAATTGATAGGTTCCATTCAGATAAAAGTTGTGGGCACTTACTTTATAAACCCAAGTCATTACGCTGCCTCCTTATTTCCGTTCCATGAATCAGAATGAATTATATTTCCATCAAGATAATGCCAGGTGATTTTTTCATATGCCAAATAGAATGCTTCAAGATGGTTGTGTTTTTCAAATGTAGGTTTTTTTTATGTCAAACATGAAAGGTTCAATTTCATTAATTCTGACATTATCCATTGTTACACGGAAATATTCTTCTTCTTGTCCGTTATAGTTTATGCGGTAGAACTTCAATACAGCTTGTTTAAATTTTCTGCCGGATGATACACCTTGATAGAGGTAAGGAGATGAACAATCGACTTCTTTGATTAGTGCGTAATCACCATGCTGGCGCTTACTGGTGATCTTTCCGGTTTTGTCGTCAGTTGGTAACTCTACATTATGCATAAGCTCTAAAATCTCTATAGAATCTTCTCTACCCTGCACATCAACACTGCCTTTAACTTGATTTCCTGCATCATCGGTAAGCCATAGATACACAGGTATTGCCATATCAAAATCCCTCTTAATTATGCTGGTATTGAGCGTTAATTGTACTACTTATGGATGTATACGGAGAATATTTTTCCGAGAAACCTATTGAAATAAAAGTGATTTAAGTAAAACTACATTGGGTGTTAGGGTAATCCCCCCGAAAAACCGGTGAGATAAGCACTGTGATAAATGCTGTGTTAAATCGAAAATTCTTGCTCCTGGGGCTAAGCCCCGGTTACACTAAATATCTACACATTTTCAATGTGTAAATGATTGTTTTATAAATGAAATGACTCGGGGTGCCCTTCTTTATGAAGGCTGAGAAATACCCGTACCACCTGATCTGGATAATGCCAGCGTAGGGAAGTCTGACACTGCTCGTGTCCCTTCTTTCACGCGGGCAGGAGCTGAACCATGCAGCCTGACCTGCACAGCCGCGCACTCGCGGCCCACGCCTTACAGCAATTTAGAATCCTTTCTCCACTCACACATTGTATGACCAATGAGGTCGTGCAGAATTTTACCGCCAATACGCTTCTGGCATTGGGCGCGTCACCTGCGATGGTGATTGAACCCGAAGAAGCCAGCCAGTTTGCGGCTGTTGCCCATGCAGTGCTGATTAATGTCGGTACGCTGACCGAGAGCCGCGCCATTGCTATGCGTGCGGCGGTCGAACAGGCGCAGCGGGCGAATACGCCCTGGACGCTCGATCCCGTTGCCGTTGGGGCACTGGAGTTTCGCCGTCGTTTTTGCCTGGATTTGCTCTCGCTCCAGCCTGCTGCCATTCGCGGTAACGCCTCTGAAATACTCGCGCTAGCGGGAATGCGCGGAGGTGGGCGCGGTGTAGATACCACCGACACAGCAGCCGCTGCGCTGCCGGCGGCACAGGCGCTGGCATGCCGGGTCGCCTCCATCGTAGTGGTAACCGGGGAGGTGGATTACGTTACCGATGGCCAGCGTACCGTGAGTATTCGCGGTGGCGATCCATTGATGACGCGTGTCGTTGGCACCGGATGTGCGCTGTCGGCGGTGGTGGCTGCCAGCTGTGCGTTGCAGGGGGATCGGCTGAGTAACGTCGCGTCTGCCTGTAGCTGGATGAAACAGGCTGGTGAATTCGCCACTGAGCACTCGACAGGGCCAGGAAGCTTTATTCCTGCATTCCTTGATGCTTTATATAACCTGAACGCGCAGGAGCTGGCATGAAACGGATTAACGCATTAACAATTGCCGGAACCGATCCCAGCGGTGGTGCAGGTATTCAGGCGGATTTAAAAACATTCTCTGCGCTCGGGGCCTATGGCTGCTCGGTCATCACGGCTCTGGTGGCGCAAAATACGCGCGGTGTGCAGTCGGTTTATCGGATCGAACCTGATTTTGTTGCCGCGCAGCTGGACTCCGTGTTCAGCGATGTACGCATAGATACCACCAAAATCGGTATGCTGGCAGAAACGGATATTGTGGAAGCGGTCGCTGAGCGTTTACGCCGCTTTCAGGTACGAAATGTGGTGCTTGATACAGTGATGTTGGCGAAAAGCGGCGATCCGCTGCTGTCCTCCTCTGCGGTAGAAACACTGCGTACTCGCCTGCTGCCGCAGGTGTCGATCATTACCCCGAATCTGCCGGAGGCCGCCGCATTGCTCGAAACAACCCATGCCCAAACGGAGCAGGAAATGCTGGCGCAGGGGCGTGCTCTGCGGGCATTGGGCTGCGAGGCGGTGCTGATGAAGGGCGGTCATCTGGATGACGCGCAAAGCCCTGACTGGCTGTTTACCCGCGAGGGCGAGCAACGCTTTACCGCGCCAAGAGTGAAGACCAAAAACACCCATGGCACCGGTTGTACGCTGTCGGCAGCGCTGGCTGCGCTACGCCCGCGTCATGCAAACTGGGCCGATACGGTGCAGGAGGCCAAAATATGGCTCTCGGCGGCACTGGCCCAGGCAGATTCCCTGGAAGTGGGCGAGGGGATAGGTCCGGTACACCATTTCCACGCGTGGTGGTAACAGGGATAAATGCGTATACTGGCTGAAGATTCAGCGGTCAGGAAAAAGATAAATGGAACAAGCGCATACCCAGCTTATCGCGCAACTGAATGAACGCATTTCGGCGGCGGATAACACGCCGCTGTATCTTAAATTCGCCCAAACGGTGAAAAACGCTGTCCGCAGCGGCATCCTCGAGCATGGCAATATTCTGCCTGGTGAGCGCGATCTCAGCCAGCTGACCGGCGTTTCGCGCATTACGGTGCGTAAAGCGATGCAGGCGCTGGAGGAAGAAGGGGTAGTGACCCGCGCCCGTGGTTACGGAACGCAGATCAACAATATCTTTGAGTATTCGCTAAAAGAAGCGCGCGGCTTTTCTCAGCAGGTGGTGTTACGCGGAAAAAAACCAGATACGCTGTGGGTCAATAAACGCGTGGTGCCTTGTCCGGAAGAGGTGGCGCAGCAGCTGGTTATTACCGCCGGCAGTGACGTTTTTCTGCTTAAGCGTATTCGCTATGTGGATGAAGACGCCGTATCCATTGAAGAGTCCTGGGTCCCTGCGCATCTTATTCATGATGTGGATGCTATCGGCGTCTCGCTGTACGACTATTTTCGCAGCCAGCATATTTTCCCGCAGCGCACGCGCTCCCGCGTCAGCGCCCGCATGCCGGATGCGGAGTTCCAGTCGCACATTCAGATGGACAGCAAAGTGCCGGTGCTGGTGATCAAGCAGGTCGCGCTTGACCAGCAGCACCGGCCCATTGAATACAGCATCAGTTACTGCCGCAGCGACCTATACGTCTTTGTGTGCGAGGAGTAACGCGTCGCGCGAGGGGGCGCAATCGCCGCCGCGATGCCCGACCACCCACGATCCCACCGCGTTGCCAAGCAACACGGCATCGGCCAGCGACCAGCCAGATGCCAGCCCGGCCAGCATGCCGCCTGCGTGACTGTCGCCAGCGCCAATGGTGTCAACCACGGTCGTTGGAAATGCAGGCACGCAGCCGGATGTCGTTTCACTGAAATACCATGCGCCGTCTTTATCGTGGCGAACTACCACCGGCGTGGCAAAGCGCTTCACCCACTCAGCGCCAAAACCCTCGACATCCACGCTTAACCTGAACCGTTCTGCGGCAATGTCTGCTTCCTGCCGATTCAGTGACACCAGCGGGTGACAGGCCAGTATTCTCGCCATTAAGGTATCGGAGATGTCGCCGATGCGTGGCCCAAAATCGATAAATGGCGTCACCTCATCCAGACTCTCCAGCCACTGCACCAGCAGCTCGCCGCACGGCGAAGCCAGCTGATAGCCGGAAAGATACACCAGGCTGTGGCGCGGGATCGTCAACTGCGCAAGCCAGTCGGCGTTCCACTGATTTTCGACGCCGCTGAAGGACATAAAGGTGCGTTCACCGTCTGGCTCAACTAGCGCCAGACACCAGCCATTATCACCTTCGGCATGGTCAATCAGACTGTGTAAACCCTCTTTTGCCATCCGGTTGCGGATGATATCTGCCCACACGCCTTGACCTAGCGGCAAGGCATTGCTGGCGTCGATACCTAAACGCTTAAGCGCGACGGCGATGTTCAGCGCACAGCCGCCAACATTAACGCCTTGTTGTTTAAGCTCGATGTCACAACCGCGCCAGGGCAGGGCATACGCATCGGCAATTACATCGATCACCGCTGCACCGACTACCGTCACCGGGCGCTGGGTGTGCAACTGCGGGATAAGTGCCTGCAAACGCGTGGTGCTCATCGCGCCTCCCGTTGCTCACGCAGGCGCATTAATCCGCTGGCGTAGCGGGTAAAGTCCAACTGATTGACCGTATCCAGTTCCTGTTTCAACATAGGGTCAATCGCGCCGACGCCGTGCAGTGCGCCGCAAATTGCCGTCGCCATGGCACCGATGGTGTCGGTGTCACCGCCAAGATTCGCGCACAAAATGGCGCAGCGCTTAGGGTCGGTGTGTGCCAGTTCCACCATGGCGATAGCGCAGGGCACGGATTCAATGGTGCTGGTGCCAGCTCCCACCACCTGATACAGCTGCTCGCTGGCAGACTCGGTACCGTTAGCATCGCGGACGATTTTCAGTGCCAGTTCGAGGCGCGCCGCGAGTGAGGCGCTAAAGGTAGTGATCCGTTTTTGCTGAGCGTGGCGGGCAATGGCGGGAAGCGCATCGACAATATCGCACCATTGTTCGCCGTCGATCGCGCGCGACACTGCCCACGCGACAACCACGGCCCCGGCCACCGCCAGGTCCGACTTATGCGTCGGGCTGGACGCCAGCGCCACATCATCAATGAAGGCATCAAGATCGTGTGCGGGTAGCAGGCAGCCTAACGGTGAAACGCGCATGGCCGCACCGTTGGTGACACCGTTGTTTTCCAGCTCAGTAACGGGTTTTCCGTCGCGGATGGCCTTAAGGGCAATCTTCGAGGTGGGGCCCAGCACGTTTTTATTGAAGGCATCGAAATCTTCCGCCCAGGCCAGGATATTTCGGCCAATGACGTCGGGGACAATTTTCCCGTCGCATTCCAGCAGAGCATCTGCCAGGCACAGCGCCATGGCTGTGTCATCAGTGAACTCCGCCTGGTTAAAATAGCAGGCGGCGTTATTTTCCGCGGGGCCGGGCAAAAAGCGGTCGATCCAGCCAAAGTGTGCTTTCACGCGGGTTCTGGGCCATAGCTCTGATGGCATGCCCATCGCATCCCCTAACGCCTGCCCATAAAGAGCACCGAGAATACGCTCTGCTTTCATTTTACTTCCCCTTTTTTCAATGCCAGATCGCGGTCGTTCACGTTAATTGCGGTGATTTCTTTGTCAGACTCGCGAAAGAAAATCATAAACAGTACGGCAATGACGGCAATCATGACTGCGCCAAATCCCCACATGCCCGCCCAGTTAAAGGTGAGACCGTTAACCGGTTCTTTATACGCAAACATTTTTTCCATCATCACCCCGCCCAGGCGATAGCCCAGCAGACTGCCGAATCCCTGACAGCAGAGGGTGATCAACCCCTGTGCGGCGGTACGCATATGCACAGGCGCTTTTTTATCCACGTAGATATAGGCCGTAACATAGTAGAAATCGTAACTGACGCCGTGCAGCAGAATGCCGAGAAACAGCAGTGCGTAGGTGAAATATTCTTCCGCGCCGCCGTAGACGAAAAAGCCATAGCGGATCGCTGCAGTAATAAGACCAAGCAATAATACCTTTTTAATGCCAAAGCGCTTAGTAAAGAACGGCAGCGCCAGCATAAAGAAGATTTCCGAGAACTGACCCAGCGTCATCCAGCCGGTGGCATTTTTCATTCCGACTTCGGTCAGGTAACCATTGGCGAAGATATAGTAAAACGCCAGCGGCATCGCAAACAGGAACGAACAGAAGAAAAAGACAAGGAAGTTCTTATCACGCAGCAGGATCAGTGCATCCAGCCCCAGCATGACTTTGATATCCATCTTGCCGGTACTTTTTGGCGGCGTATCCGGTAAGAAGAAGGCGAAGACACCCAGCAGCGCGGAGCTCCCGGCGGTGATCAGCAACGGGATATTGGTGGGGGAAATATCGCTGTAGCCCAGCATTTGCGGTAAGAACCCGCAGGCTAAACCGGAGGCAATCCAGCCAATGGTGCCCATCACACGGATGCGTGGGAAGTCACGCTCGACGTCCGGGACGTTGGCAAAGGCAATACTGTTGGTCAGCGCAATGGTGGGCATATAGGTCAGTGAATACGCCAACAATAGCGGGAAGAAGCCGCCGAAGGTGGTCTGCTGCGCGGCGAAGTACATCAGAATGGCGCCGACGAACATTAACACCGCCAGGACTTTTTGCGCGGAGAAAAAGCGGTCGGTGAGCGAACCGACAAAAATCGGTGACAGGATTGCGGCAATGGCGGTACAGGCGTAGGACCAGCCAATTTCTCCGGCGCTGAATCCGCTTTTACTCAGCCACAGCCAAAGCGGTACAAACCAGGCGCCCCAGATAAACCACTCCACGAACATCATGAACGACAGCTTTGCTGTAGTTTTCATCTTTACATCCTTCATGACAGGTAAGGTACGTTTTCATAGTACCAGTAGATAATACCTTTAAAATACCTTTGTGTTTTAATTTTGACCGCCTTAACGTTTTTTAATGCCTGAATCGAGCCAGCGGAAATGACTGAAAAGTGCGCTAAAGATGGAAAAAAAGCGCAGTCGGTACCAGGCTTATGGCTGCCCGCAACAAGGCGGGTCAGGACAATTCACATTCCGGTATCCAACCGGAACTTACGGGAGCATAGCTATGACTGATATTGCGCAGTTGCTTGGCAAAGATGCCGACAACCTTTTACAGCATCGTTGTATGACCATTCCTTCTGACCAACTTTACCTGCCAGGGCATGATTACGTCGACCGCGTGATGGTAGACAATAATCGTCCGCCTGCCGTGCTGCGTAATATGCAGACGCTGTACAACACGGGCCGACTCGCTGGCACGGGATACCTGTCGATTCTGCCGGTTGACCAGGGCGTGGAGCATTCCGCCGGGGCCTCGTTTGCCGCCAACCCGTTGTACTTTGATCCGAAGAATATTGTGGAGCTGGCTATCGAAGCGGGCTGTAACTGAGTGGCGTCGACCTACGGCGTGCTGGCTTCCGTATCTCGTCGCTATGCACACCGTATTCCGTTCCTCGTAAAAATTAACCACAACGAAACGCTCAGTTACCCGAATACCTTTGACCAGACGCTGTATGCCAGTGTGGAGCAGGCATTCAATATGGGCGCGGTGGCGGTCGGGGCTACGATCTATTTTGGCTCCGAGGAATCGCGTCGTCAGATTGAAGAGATTTCTGCAGCGTTTGAACGTGCGCATGAACTGGGGATGGTGACGGTGCTGTGGGCCTATCTGCGCAACTCCGCATTTAAGAAAGACGGGGTGGATTATCACGTTTCCGCCGACCTGACCGGGCAGGCAAACCACCTGGCGGCCACCATCGGGGCGGATATTGTTAAGCAGAAAATGGCGGAAAATAACGGCGGGTATAAGGCCGTTAACTTTGGCTATACCGACGATCGCGTCTACAGCAAGCTGACCAGCGACAACCCGATTGACCTGGTGCGTTATCAACTGGCGAACTGCTATATGGGCCGCGCCGGGCTGATTAACTCCGGCGGTGCGGCAGGGGGCGAAACCGATCTCAGCGATGCGGTGCGCACGGCGGTAATTAACAAGCGTGCCGGTGGTATGGGTCTGATCCTCGGACGTAAAGCGTTCAAGAAAACCATGGCAGATGGCGTTAAGTTGATTAACGCCGTGCAGGACGTTTATCTGGATAACAAAGTGACCATTGCGTAAATTATCGCGGGTTGTGGTCATGTCGCGGCAACCCGCGTTTCTTGAAAAATTAAATTCAAAATATCATTTCAGTATAATCGCAATATTAGTCCGATCTACCTCACGTTTCTCCTGCCTTTTGTGAAAAGCATCACCTCTCCCTGTGCACTTGCACAGAAAATAGTCATGCCTTAGCGCGGAATGTCCGAGGCAAAGTTGCTTTTTTGCACATACATTTAGATGTGAAACAGCATTTCAAAGTTGCGCTAAGGACCCAATAATGAAAATTGAAGCTATCAATGTCTCCGTCTTCCAGTATCCCACCCGCCGGGTTTCTGATACCGCCGGACATTCCCATCCGGGGCCGGAAAGCCTCGCCAAAATGGCCATGCTGACCATTACCGCCGATGACGGAACCCAGGGGTATTCGTTTGCACCGCCGGAAGTGGTGCGCCCGTTTGTGGTGAATACCTTTTTTCGCAAAGTGATGGTCGGTCAGGACCCGTTTAATCGGGAGCGCATCTGGCAGGATCTGGTGCACTGGCAGCGGGGAAGCGCGCATCAACTGACCGAACGCGCGCTGTCTTTTGTTGAGCAGGCGCTGTGGGATTTGATAGGCCGCAAGCTCAACATGCCGGTCTACAAGCTGCTGGGTGGTTTTCGCGATAAGGTCCCGGCCTACGGCAGCACCATGTGTGGTGACGATCTGCCCGGCGGACTGTCGACGCCAGAAGAATATGCCTGCTTTGCCGAAAAACTGGTCGCTCGTGGATATAAGGCGATCAAACTGCATACCTGGATGCCGCCGGTCTCCTTCGCGCCAAATCCGAAGATGGATGTGAAAGCCTGCGCCGCCGTGCGCGAGGCGGTCGGACCGGATATTGATCTGATGATCGACGGCTATCACTGGTACAGCCGTACAGAAGCGCTGTACATCGGCAAGGAACTGGAAAAACTCAATTTTGCCTGGTTTGAAGAGCCGATGGAAGAAGAGAGCATGGCGTCTTACGCCTGGCTTGCCGAAAATCTCTCCATTCCGATCATTGGTCCGGAAAGCCTCGGTGGAAAACACCACAGCCGCGCGGACTGGGTGAAGGCGGGCGCATGCGACATTTTACGTGCTGGTGCCAACGGTGTGGGGGGGATCTCGCCCACCCTGAAAGTGGCCAACCTGGCCGAGTCGTTTGGCATGGACTGCGAAGTACACGGCAACGGTGCGGCGAGCCTCGCGGTGATTGGCGCGATTCGAAACTGTCGCTGGTACGAGCGCGGCCTGCTGCATCCGTTCCTCGACTACGACGAACCGGCAGCCTACCTGAACAGCATTGTTGACCCGATGGACGCCGACGGTTTTGTGCATCTGCCACAGCGCCCCGGTTTGGGGGAAGACATCAATTTTGCCTATATCGAAGCCAACACCGTCAGCCACGACTGACTGAAAACAATAAATGCCGGATAAGCCAAGCGTCATCCGGCAACATGTACCCTACAGTACAGGCAAACAATAGATGAAAAAAACTTCCTTACTGGGCGCGTGTTTACTCGCACTCGCCGTGTCGATGGGGAGCAGTGCGGCGTACGCCAAAACGCCGCCCGATCAGCTCATCATTGGTATGAACATGAATAACCTGCTGACCCTCGATCCGGCCGCCATGACCGGCAACGAAGTGGTGGGCATTGTGGTGAATTTGTATGACTCGCTGGTGGAATTGGATCCTGCCCAGTTGACCCATGTGAAACCCGCGCTGGCGACATCCTGGGATGTCAGCCCGGATGGCACCACCCTGACTTTTCATCTGCGCGATGACGTGACCTTTCACTCCGGTAATCCGCTGACTGCTGACGATGTGGTGTGGTCGATGCGTCGGATCCTGCACCTGAATCTGGCGCAGTCGTCGGTGTGGAAATCCTACGGCTTTAGCAAAAAAAATATCGACCAACAGGTCAGCGCCCCGGACAGGTTTACAGTGAAAATCACGCTGCCCAAAGCCAACGATCCGCAGTTGATTATCTATTCACTGGGGGCGCTGGGGAATCTCGGCGTGCTGGACAGCAAAACCGTGCAGCAACATGTGCTGAATAACGACTGGGGCAACCACTGGCTGACCACCAATGAAGCCGGGTCTGGCCCGTTTACCCTTGATACCTGGCAGGCGAAAGATGTCCTGCGCATGACGCGTAACCCGAACTACTGGCGCGGCGAGGCGAAAATGAGCCGCGTGGTGTTGCGCCATTTTCAGGAATCCCAGACCCTGCGTCTGATGATTGCCAAGGGCGATCTGGATATTGCCAGTAATATGGCGGTTTCAGACATCAATGCCCTGCGTAGCGATCCTGACCTGAGCGTGGATGCCGTCCAGCGAGGCACGATGTATTACGTGGCAATGAGCATGAAGGAGGCGCACTTCGCCAATCCGAAAGTCCGTGAAGCCGTGCGTTACCTGATTGATTATCAGGGGATCAATAAAGCGCTGATGCCGGGATACGGCGTATTGCATCAGCGTCCTATCAAGGCAGGAATGCCCTCCACGCTGCCTGACCCTGGCTATCGCCTCGACATTCCGCGCGCTAAAAAGCTGCTGGCGGAGGCGGGATACCCGGACGGTTTCGACACCACGCTGCGGGTGCTGGCTGACCAGCCTTTCCAGAATATCGCGATTGCCGTGCAGTCCACGCTGATGCAGGCGGGTATTAACGCCAAAATCATCACCGGAACCGGTAATCAGATCTACGGCGCAATGCGCGAGCGTAAATTTGACATGCTGGTCGGGCGCGGCGGCAGCGGCATGGAACCGCATCCGCACTCCAGCCTGCGGGCGCTGGTCTATAACCCGGATAACAGCGATGCAGCCCGGCTTACCAACTTTCAGGGCTGGCGCACTGGTTTCTACGATAAACCGCTTAATGACATGATCGACAGCGCCCTGCTGGAGCGTGACCCGCAAACGCAGACTCGCGCGTATCAGGCGATCCAGACCCGCTACGACCAGCTCGTTCCCGCGCTAATTCCGCTGTCGCAAATGGTGGATTCGGTCGTTGTGCGCCGTGAGGTGCAGAATTATCAGCCGCATCCGTCGGCCACCACGTTTTTGCGTGATGTGTATAAAACCGGAGGTGAACAATGAGCGTTGCCATACTTGCACCTGGCTCACGCGCCCGGCGTGTCTCGACCCGTCTGATACAGGTGGCAATGACGTTGTTTGGATTGCTGCTGCTGACCTTTTTTATCGGTCGCGTCATGCCGATCGACCCGGTACTGGCGATCGTGGGACCTGATGCGGATCAGAGTACCTATCAGCAGGTGTATCACCAGTTAGGCTTTGATAAATCGCTGGCGGCGCAGTTTGGTATTTACTTCACCAATCTGCTGCACGGCGATCTGGGTAATGCGCTGCTGACCGGTAAGCCGGTGATGGATGACATTGTACGCGTTTTCCCGGCCACCATTGAGCTGGCGACGATGGCCATTGTGGTAGGGGCGGGTCTGGGGATCCCGCTGGGGGTGTTGGCGGCGGCACGACGCAATAGCCTGTCGGATTACGTGGTGCGCATCATTAGCCTGGCAGGTTATTCCACACCGATTTTCTGGGTGGGGATGATGGGGCTGCTGGTGTTCTACGCCTGGCTAAGCTGGGTGGGCGGCGCGGGGCGTCTGGATCTCGGACTGGACGGGCTGGTGCCACGCCAGACCGGATTAATGACCGTCGACGCGCTGTTGGCCGGTAATGCCACCGTGTTCTGGAATGCCATTAATCATCTGGTTTTGCCTGCTGCGCTATTGGGTTTTCACTCGCTGGCTTACATCAGCCGTATGACCCGTAGCTTTATGCTGGCGCAGCTTTCACAGGAGTTCATTATCACCGCGCGCGTCAAAGGGCTGACCGAGCGTCAGGTCATCTGGAACCATGCGTTTCGCAATATTCTGGTGCAACTGCTCACGGTGGTCGCGCTGGCCTACGGTTCGTTATTGGAAGGCGCGGTGCTGATTGAAACCGTCTTTTCCTGGCCCGGTTTTGGCTCCTATTTAACCGGCAGCCTGCTGCTGGGTGACATGAATGCGGTGATGGGCTGCGTGCTGCTGGTTGGGGTGATTTTCGTCATGCTCAATCTGCTCTCCGACATGCTGTATCAATTCTTTGATCCGAGGACAAAATCATGACGGTTTCTCTGGATACGCCGCGGGATAGCGGCAATAGCGAACAACGTCTGCGGGCGAAGCAGGCGCTGCTGCGAGCGCGCGGGTTCATGGGCAAGATGGCGCGTAACCCGCTGACCGCCATTGGCGGCGGAATTATTGCGTTGTTATTGCTGGTGGCCATTTTTGCCCCGCTTATCGCACCGTACAACCCGTTGGTGCAGGATTTAAACAGTGCGCTGGTGGCGCCGAACGCGCAGCACTGGTTCGGGACCGATGAGTTTGGCCGCGATATCTTTAGCCGCCTGGTGTATGGCTCGCGCATCACGCTGTATATCGTGCTGCTGGTGTCGGTCACCGTAGGGCCGCTCGGTCTGCTGCTTGGCGTCACGGCGGGTTACTTCGGTGGCAAGGTCGACATGGTACTGATGCGCGTCACCGACATTTTCATTTCTTTTCCAAGCCTGGTACTGGCACTGGCCTTTGTCGCGGCACTCGGTCCGGGGCTGGAGCACGTAGTAATTGCCATTACGCTGACCGCCTGGCCGCCGATTGCGCGTCTGGCTCGTGCGGAAACGCTCTCGTTGCGTCAGGCCGATTTTATCTCTGCCGTTCGCCTGCAGGGGGCATCGGCAGGACGTGTGCTGTGGCGTCACATCGTACCGCTGTGCCTGCCGTCGGTGATTATTCGTATCACCATGAATATGGCGGGGATCATTCTGACCGCTGCGGGCCTTGGGTTTCTGGGGTTAGGGGCTCAGCCACCGGATCCGGAATGGGGGGCGATGATCTCCAGCGGGCGCACCTACATGATGGAATGCTGGTGGGTAGTGACTATTCCGGGGCTGGCGATTTTGATCAACAGCCTGGCGTTCAACTTTTTAGGAGATGGCTTACGTGACATCCTCGATCCTCGCAGCGAATGATTCGCCTCTGCTTGATGTGCGTAACCTGCACGTCGATTTTATCAACGGCGGCGCGGTCACCCAGGCGGTGCGCGGCGTCTCCTTTCAACTCGGACGTGAAAAACTGGCGATTGTGGGTGAGTCAGGCTCCGGTAAATCCACCGTCGGGCGAGCGCTGCTGCACCTGCATCCGAAAAAAGCACGGGTTACGGCAGACAAAATGCAGTTTAGCGATGTGGATTTAGCCCATGCCAGCGAGGCGCAGATGCGGCAAATTCGCGGCAAGCGTATCTCGATGATTATGCAGGACCCGAAATACTCCCTTAATCCGGTGGTGAGCGTTGGCGATCAGATTGCCGAAGCCTGGCTTACCCATCATCCGGGGCGCAAGGCTGAGGCCAAAGCCAGGGCGCTGGAAATGCTGGAGGTGGTGCGTATTCGTCAGCCGCAGCGGGTGTATCAGCTCTATCCGCACGAGATTTCTGGTGGCCAGGGGCAACGTGTCATGATCGCGATGATGTTAATCACCGATCCGGAACTGGTGATTGCCGACGAACCCACCTCGGCGCTGGACGTGTCGGTGCGTCTGCAGGTGTTGGGGCTGCTTGACTCGCTGGTGGAGTCGCGTGGGTTGGGGCTTATTTTTATCAGTCATGACATCAACCTGGTGCGCAGCTTCTGCGATCGCGTCCTGGTGATGTATGCCGGGCGGGTGGTGGAATCCATCGCCGCAGGCGATCTCCATCATGCGCAGCATCCCTATACTCAGGGGCTGATTAGCGCATTGCCAGAAATCCACAACCGCCGGGCGGTGCTGCCGGTGCTGCAACGTCAGCCCAGTTGGCTGAGTGAGGAGGGGATATGATCGACGTTAAAAATCTGAACCTGGCATTTGGTGAGGGAGAAAAACGCAATCAGGTGCTGTATGACGTGACGTTTGGGGTTCAGCCCGGAGAGGTCTACGGTCTGGTTGGGGAGTCCGGTTCGGGAAAGACAACCGTACTGAAGTGCCTGGCTGGATTGTTTACCCATTGGCAGGGTGAACTGGCGATCGACGGACAAGCCCTGGGTCACCGTATTCGCCGCGAACGCTGCCGCCTGGTACAGATGGTATTCCAGGACCCATATGGTTCACTGCATCCCCGGCATACCATCAGCGATATCCTCGAAGAGCCGCTGTTGATCCACGGCATTGCTGACCGGGATCGGCGGGTTAACGGGCTGCTGGATAAGGTCGGTCTGAACCGGGCATTTCGCGACCGGTATCCGCATCAGCTTTCTGGCGGGCAGCGTCAGCGTGTGGCGATTGCGCGGGCGCTAATCCTCGAACCGCAGGTGCTGTTGCTGGACGAGCCGACCTCTGCGTTGGACGTATCGGTACAGGCCGAAATTCTTAACCTGCTGGCTGAATTGCAAAAGGAGTCCAGCCTGACCTATCTGCTGGTCACCCACGATCTGGGGGTTATTGCGCATTTGTGTCAGAAAGTGGCGGTGATGCAATACGGAAAAATTCTTGAAACGCTCACCGTGGATGCGCTGGTCAACGGTGAGGCGCAAACCGAGTATACCCGGATGTTAATAAGCGGCAGCCAGCGCTATTCCCGCGATCTGGCGCGGGAAGTGGCGGCGTACTAGCGTAACAAGGGACAACCAGGCGGTAACCGGCAGCGCAGCGCGGCGGGGAGGATTTCGATGTGAAATTCCTGCCCGCTTAGCGGTTCGCCATCGAGATTAAACGTGATTTCATGCGGGGCACGGATATCAAACCAGGATGACGCGCCATCAATAATATTGGGGTTGTCGTCGGATTGGGTAAGTGCCGAAAGTAGCGCCGGAAGAAGCTCATCGCCGGTAAAAATGCGCAGTTGCAGCAGACCGTCGTTGATCAGTGCCGTGGGGCAAAGTTGCTGCCCGCCGCCAGCCTGACGACCATTGCCGATGCCGATCACCAGCGCGTCTCCCTGCCAGTGAAAGTTTTCCCCGCGAATTTCGCAGCTGTCGGGCTTCAGCGTGTCCATGCGCATGAGCCCATGAATAAAGTACGACACGCCGCCCAGCGCGGCTTTGAGTTTTTCTGGTGTTTCTGTCGTGACCCGCGTGCCGAATCCGCCCGTCGCCATATTGATAAAACAGGTTTTATCATTGACCTGCACCATATCTATTTCAACCGCATTGCCGGCGATGGCCAGCTTCAAGGCTTTATCCAGAACATCAGGAATACCCACGCTGGTGGCGAAGTCATTTGCGGTTCCCAGCGGCAAAATCCCCAGTGCGGGTATATCCTCCCCCTGGCAATGGATGAGCGCGGTGGAGACTTCGTTGATGGTGCCATCACCGCCGCCCGCAATGACGGTGGCAACGCCCAACTGGCGGGCCTCATCAACGTAACGCCGGGCGTCGCCTTTTTCCCAGGTGACGCGCACATGGATCTCAACGCCCTCATCGCGTAGCAGGGCAATCGCCTCGCGCAGCGGGGGATTATCAGCACTTTTTCCATTCAGGATCAGTAAGCTGGCTGGGAATGCTATCATCCTGTTGCCTCACTTTTATCGTTTTAACAAGTGTATGCCAGGAATGGGTTTATGGCGTAAGAACTGACCGAAAGCGCGGACGTTAAACGTAAAAAGCCGCGATTTGCGGCTTTTTCAGGTAAGGCAGGGATTACTGCGGGAACCACTGATCGCTGATTTTTTGATAGGTACCGTCAGCTTTAATGGCGGCCAGCGCGGTGTTCAGTTTTTCCAGCAGCGCGGTGTTATCCGGGCGAACGGCAATGCCAAGGCCGGTGCCGAAGTATTGCGGGTCAGTTACTTTGTCCGTTGCTACGCCTAACTGCGGATTGGTTTTCAGCCACTCGTTAACTACGGCAGTGTCGCCAAATACGCCATCAATACGCCCGTTTTTCAGGTCAATGATCGCATTCTGGTAGCTGTCGTACGCCACGGTTTTCACTTCAGGATGTTTATCCTGCAGGTATTTCTGGTGCGTGGTGCCGTTTTCCATGCCGATACGTTTGCCTTTCAAATCAGCAAAGGTTTTATAGGTGTCTTTTTTCGCAATGACCAGCGCTGAGTTGGCATAGTAGGGCTGAGTAAAGGAGACCTGCTTACTACGTTCTGGCGTGATGTCCATACCGGAAATCACCGCATCGTATTTTTTGAATTTCAGCGCGGGGATCAGGCTGTCGAACGCATGATTAGTAAAAGTACAGTCAGCCTGCATTTGTTTGCACAATGCTGAAGCCAGGTCGATGTCAAAACCAACAATTTTATTGCTGGCGTCCAGCGATTCGAATGGCGGGTAGGTTGCTGAGACACCGAAATTGATTTTATCAGCAGCAGAGGCGCCGGTGGCGAAGGTAGCAAGTAATGCGGCCAGGACTAACTTTTTCATGGTGGAACTCCCGTCTGTCAATCTTATGATGATTCACCGTGTCTGCGGCGTTGATTTACAATGCCATTTAATGAATTTGTATGCAATAAAAATGATTAAATATTTTATGTGGAATAAAAAAAAGCGGACAGTCCAGAGACATGTCCGCCTTTACTATTCAGCTTTATGCAGTTATTGACTTAATTGCGGTGTTCAAACGCCAGTGCTTTACGCTCGATTAAGCGCATCATCAACGTCAGCAGGCCGTTAACAATCAGATAAATCACGCCCGCCGCGCCGAAGACCATGACGTCATAGGTGCGACCATACAACAGCTGGCTGTAACCCATGACTTCCATCAGCGTGATGGTGTAGGCCAGGGAGGTACTTTTGAACACCAGCACCACTTCGTTGGAGTACGAGGAGAGGGCGCGTTTAAAGGCGTACGGCAGCAAGATGGCCAGCGTATCTTTCTTGCTCATCCCCAATGCACCACAGGATTGCCACTGACCTTCCGGGATTGCGCGAATAGCGCCGTAGAACAGCTGCGTAGTATACGCGGCACTGTTTAACGACAGCGCAATCAAGGCGCACAGCCAGGGTTCTGACAGCAGATGCCAGAGGACCGGATACTCCTGCAGCGCGGGAAACTGCCCCGGACCGTAGTAGATCAGGAAGATTTGCACCAACAACGGCGTACCGGTAAACAGCGTAATGTAGGCGCGTACCAGCCACACCAGCACCGGAGTTTTCAGCGTCAGGATGACGGTGAAAATCAGCGCCATGACCAGCGCAACCACGATGGAGGCAACCGTCAACGTCAGGCTGGTATGCAGCCCTTTCATCAGTTCTGGTAAATACTCAAGCATCAGCCCGGTCTCCGCTCAAAACGTGTCGCGCGCAGGTCAATGCGTTTGAGAATGTACTGACTCAACAGCGTTATCACCAGATAAATGGCCGCCGCCACGATGTACCAGGTAAACGGCTCCTGAGTACGCGTGGCAATGCTTTTGGTTTGCAGCATCAGATCGTTGACGCTGATCAGGCTTACCAGCGCGGTATCTTTCAGCAAAACCAGCCACTGGTTACCCAGTCCCGGCAGGGCATGACGCCACATTTGCGGCATCACCAGACGAAAGAAGATCGCGGTTTTGGACAGCCCCAGCGCCTGACCAGACTCCCATTGCCCGAGCGGGACGGCTTTCAGTGCGCCACGCAGCGTTTGCGACGCATAGGCCGCATACAGCAATGACAGCGCAATGACGCCGCACAGGAACGGACTGACGTCGAAGTTTTCGATCTCCATTTGCACCGGGATCTGCACGATGCCAAGATTTATCGTAAACCCATCGGCCAGCGTCAGCAGCAACTGGGAGGAACCGAAATAGATAAACAGAACCACCAGAATTTCCGGCAGTCCGCGCAGGAGCGTCACCAGGGCTGAACCCGTCCATGCCACTGGACGCCATTTAGCAGACTCCCAGACGGCAAACAACATTGCGAGAGCCAGGCCAATGATCAGCGCACAAACGGCAAGGCCGACGGTCATCCCGGCGGCGCTTGCTAAAGGAAAAAATTCATTCATCTAATATTACTTCTGGAACCATTTGTTATAGATGGTTTCGTACGTCCCATCTTTCTTCACTTTTTCCAGCGCAGCATTGAATTTCTGCTGCAGCTCGGTATTGCCCTGGCGCATTGCGATGCCCAGACCGGTACCGAAGTAATCTTTATCGGTAACTTTATCGCCAACGGCGGCCAGTTTCGGATTGTCCTTCAGCCATTCGGTCACGACAGCGGTATCACCAAAGACGCCATCAATACGCCCGTTCTGCAGGTCGAGTTTGGCATTCTGGTAGCTGTCATACGGGACGGTGGTGACTTCCGGATGTTTATCCATGATGAATTTCTGGTGCGTGGTGCCGTTTTGTACGCCCACTTTCTTGCCTTTCAGCTGGTCAATGCTGGTGTATTTACCCTGTTGACCAACAAACAACGCTGAGTTGTCGTAATAAGGCGTAGTGAACAACACCTGCTTTTCACGCTCCGGCGTGATGTCCATTCCGGCCATTACCGCGTCAAAACGGCGGAATTTCAGGCTTGGGATCAGGCTGTCGAAAGCCTGGTTAGTGAACGTACAGGTGGCGTCGATCTCTTTACACAGCGCATTTGCCAGGTCAACGTCAAAACCCACGATGTTGTTATTAGCATCAATGGATTCAAACGGAGGATAAGACGCTTCGGTAGCGAAGCGAATGGTTTGGGCTGCGGTAGCGGAAAGGCTAAAACCTGCGATTAGCGCGGCAATCAGAACTTTTTTCATTGTATTGTCCCGAATCTTAGTGAGAGAGATAGTTTTTAAACGCTTCGGTTTGCGGGTTGGCAAAGCAGCTCGCATTCCCAAACTCGACGATATGACCGTTTTCCATATACACCACACGACTGGCCGTTTTACGGGCGACTTCCACTTCGTGGGTGACGATCACCTGAGTAATATTGGTTTCTGCCAGCTCACGAATGATGCTGACGATTTGTGCGGTAATTTCCGGGTCAAGCGCTGCGGTCGGTTCATCAAACAGCAGCACCTGTGGCTCCATCATTAACGCGCGGGCAATGGCCACACGCTGTTGCTGGCCGCCGGAAAGATGCAGTGGGTAACGATCGCTATAGGGCTTCAGTCGCAGACGTTCCAGCAGCTTCTCGGCACGCGCCAGCGCCTGGTCCTTGCTCAGACCCAGCACGCGGCAGGGCGCTTCGATCAGGTTCTGCTGCACAGTAAGATGCGGCCAAAGATTGTATTGCTGAAAGACCATGCCCACGTTCTGACGCAGTTCGCGAATGGCTTTATCAGAAGGTGTTTTCGTGAAGTCGAAACGGTTACCGGCAATAGAGAGCGTGCCCGAACGCGGCATCTCAAGCAGGTTGAGTACGCGCAGTAGCGAGCTTTTCCCGGCTCCACTTGGGCCAAGTAACACCAGTGTTTCGCCCTGAGGGCAATCCAGCGTGATATCGAACAGCGCCTGATGTGCGCCGTAGAAGCAGTTAATGCCGTTTAATTGAATACTCATTGACACTCGTATACTGGCAGTCTGATAGCTATTGAAGCCGCAGATACTACCTTTGACAGAATAGTTATGCAATATTTATGCGTTAAAAGTTAAATGCAAACCGCATTCTTCTCTAAACATAGCACAAAATAGCGGGGTCACCAGTGGGCAAGAATAATTGTCGGCATTCTATGCAGAATGCCAGACAATTTATGGGGTTTATGATTTGAACGAATGAATGGCGGGATTAACGGTTTTCGACAGACTGGCGCAGCGTCCCGGCTGGCGCATGTACACTGCCACCCAGATAGCGAACATCATCCACGACCCAGCACTGGCCTTCACGGATCATCAGTACTTCATCACGCCAGGTTTGATTACCCTGCTTAAGCTCTACGCGCAGCGGAATGTTACGTGCATCACTATTCGGAATGGTCGAGGCGCTGGCGACACTGGCGCTGTCCGGTAAGGTGGTACGGCTGGAGAAGGGGTCGCTGGTCAGCAGCTCGCGGTGCGAGTTATCGCGGCTGGCATCGGTCAGCAATTTCGCCAGGTTGTCACTTAAGTACGGACGCAGGGCGGTGATGTCGTTGCTGCGATGCTGAATGCGGTAATCATAGAACTGTTGTGCCACGCTGTCTGGCCCACCTTCCACGCAAGCGCCGCTACGCGGGCCGTTGTCTTTATAAGCCGGAGTTACGGTGGTACAGGCGCTGAGAAGAAGTGCACAGGGGACCAACAGAGAGAGTTTCGAGTAGCGCATAATGATTTCCTTATTAGCTTTCTACTAATAGTATTCTACGATGAAAAATTCTATCCTTTCAATGACTGTGTAATCGATTAACACTTTGTTTTTACTTGCATAACTTCGCAAATTTCACCGACTGGTACATCTGTGGCTATTGACTGCTTACCTCGGTTCAGTATATCAAACTGCGGCATGATGTTGTCGCCAAGGATGCTCCCTATAGTGTATAGACCATCCACGTATCTGCATGCTTATTTACGAGGCGATAAAATGAGAGACAACGGAGTGAGGCCTTAGGCTACCAGGGTATCCGGATGGCTAAAATAAGGGTTGATTAATTCCTGTGCCCATGCGTTAATGGTTGCGTCGGTTTGAAGAACAGACGATTTACAAAGTAGTTTACTTCCGCAGTTCTCATTTTCAGGTTTATCCATTTATCCCTTCTTTGAGTCACTCCGCTAAGCACTAAGTCGATTCTGTAATAAAACCAAATATGCCGAAGGGCTCAAATTAAGGAATAAAATATATGTCTAATAAAATGACGGGTTTAGTTAAGTGGTTTAATCCTGAGAAAGGTTTTGGATTCATCACTCCGAAAGATGGTAGCAAAGATGTGTTTGTGCATTTTTCTGCTATCCAAAGTAACGACTTTAAAACGCTGAATGAAAATCAGGAAGTCGAGTTTAGCGTGGAGCAGGGACCTAAAGGCCCATCCGCTGTTAATGTTGTGGCGCTCTAAGGTAACTATTATTACTAATCATATTCACTTTCGCTGCCCATGTTGCCATGGTTCGCAGTACAGAACATCGAGCTTCGATGTGACTGAGGGAAATCCGTTTGGCGCGAAATGTATTTTTTGCAAATCTAAAATGATTACATTTGATAATGTTGCAATGTACATTCAGTCCGGCCAGACTCCGCTGGATTTCAGAAAATAATTTTTTAGGCCCCTTCAAGGGGCCTTTTTTAATGACTTAACAGATGACCCTACCTGTTTATCGTGAGAACGTCATCTTGACGTTGTTGTCGTGATGCCAGAACATCGTTTACTGCGAACCTGCCTTCAGCCCCTCTCTTATCGTTTAATATGCAAACAATTTCTGGGTGTGTAATGACCAGTTGCGCCTGGGTTATTGAATCTTTTTATCGTATAGTTTATAGATATCCATGGTTATACAGATAATACTATCTACTGGCGCGTTGATGCCGTTACAGACCAGAAGAGGTGCATAATGGACGTCGAGAAATTAAAAAATAAAACTGAAGCGGATATATCTGAGTTCATCACAAAGAAAATTGTTGAGCTGAAGAAAAAGACCGGGAAAGAAGTTTCCGATATTCAGTTTATCGCTCGTGAGAAAATGACCGGGCTTGAAAGTTATGACATTAAAATTAAGTTGATCTAATTTTCAAATACCATCCAGTATGCGTTAAAGCATCGCCGTCCAGCTGAGGCGGTGCTTTTTATTTTTATAATTTCAAAATGAAATTATAAGTGTGATCTCTTCCGTGTGTGAACGAGGCGGTGGCAAAAGTGTGTGAATTTCAGCCGTACGCGATAACCCAGTATTTCATCCTGGTGGATATTTATTATCACAGGCGTAGGATGATTTGGCTGTCGACAAGATAAGACGTTCGTCCTGTCGTGTGCGGGCTTCTGATTATTCATTAACGACGAGGTGGTGCTGGTAATGAGTACACTGATCATTCGTTTATTGTTCTTAACGATTATATTGGCCCCTGTTTCATTACGCGCCGATGAACAGAGCGGAATGCAGCTTGAGCGTGTTGTCATCGTCAGTCGTCATGGCGTCAGAGCACCGACAAAGTTCACGCCGCTTATGCAACAAGTCACACCCGACCGCTGGCCGCAATGGGACGTTCCTCTGGGGTGGTTGACTCCTCGCGGCGGGGCACTCATTACTGAATTAGGACGGTATCAACGTTTACGCCTGGCGGACAAAGGTCTGCTGGATAATAAAACGTGTCCAACGGCAGGGCAGGTCGCGGTCATTGCCGATAGCGATCAACGTACCCGTAAAACGGGTGAAGCATTCTTGGCAGGACTGGCCCCGGAATGTAAAGTACAGGTTCATTATCAACAAGATAAGTCAAAATCTGATCCCCTTTTTAATCCCATCAAGGCGGGGCAGTGTTCGCTGAACACATCGCAGGTGAAAGAGGCCATCCTGACCCGGGCTGGCGGAAGTCTTGATGAGTACACGCGCCACTACCAACCCGCATTTCAAGCCCTGGAACGGGTGTTAAATTTCTCCCAGTCAGAAAAGTGTCAAGCAGCTGGGCAGTCTGCACAGTGTACGCTAACCGATGTCTTACCTGCTGAACTCAAGGTCTCTCCTGAAAATGTATCGTTGTCAGGCTCATGGGGACTGGCTTCAACCCTGACGGAAATCTTCCTGCTGCAACAAGCACAAGGGATGTCGCAGGTGGCCTGGGGGCGTATTCATGGCGATAAAGAATGGCGTACATTATTAAGTCTGCACAATGCGCAGTTTGACCTTCTGCAGAAAACCCCGGAGGTTGCCCGTAGCAGGGCCACACCGTTACTTGATTTGATACGTACAGCGCTCGTAACACAGGGGGCAACAGAAAATAAATACGCAATTCAGTTGCCCGTCTCTTTGTTGTTTATTGCGGGGCATGACACCAATCTTGCCAATATCAGCGGGGCATTAGGCCTTAACGTGTCTCTGCCCGGTCAGCCAGATAATACGCCGCCGGGTGGAGAGTTTGTTTTCGAAAGGTGGAAACGGGTCAGCGATCATTCTGATTGGGTGCAAGTTTCTTTTATGTATCAGACATTGCAGGAAATGCGTGATATGCAACCTTTGTCGTTGCAATCACCTCCCGGAAAAATTGTGCTGCCCTTAGCGGCCTGCGATGAGAAAAATACGCAGGGAATGTGCTCATTAAAAAGTTTTTCTGCACTGATTGATTCCGTTCGCGTGTCCGAATGTGCTGAGAAATAATATTTTTATTGCATCATTTCGGTCATGTTGAAAATTAAACAATCGGAACCTTTCAATGATAGGGTATCGGTTCGATAATGCTTTAAGGCAGCGTTGTTAGCGTAATAAGGAGATATACCATGCAGTTTTCGACCACCCCTACGCTGGAAGGGCAAAGCATCGTGGAATACTGCGGTGTGGTAACCGGTGAAGCGATTTTAGGCGCGAATATCTTTCGCGATTTTTTTGCCGGGATCCGGGATATTGTCGGCGGTCGCTCTGGCTCATACGAAAAAGAGCTGCGCAAAGCGCGTGAAATTGCCTTTCAGGAACTCGGCGAACAGGCGAAAGCGTTGGGAGCAGATGCGGTCGTTGGTATTGATATTGATTACGAAACCGTGGGTAAAGATGGCAGCATGCTGATGGTGAGCGTCAGCGGTACTGCGGTGAAAACTCGCCGATGAAGCGTCTGTTATGGCTGCTGGCATTTGCCGTGTTACTGACGGGCTGTGCGCGCGAGTCAGGTATTGTTGACAAAGACGGGTATCAACTGGATACCCGACGCCAGGCGCAGGCGGCATATCCACGCATTAAAGTGCTGGTAATTCACTACACGGCTGATGATTTTGACTCATCGCTGGCCACGCTGACGGATAAAAACGTCAGCTCGCACTATCTGATCCCGGCAGTACCACCGCTGCACGGCGGCAAGCCGCGGATCTGGCAGCTGGTCCCGGAAAAGGATCTGGCCTGGCATGCAGGGATCAGCTTCTGGCGAGGCGCTACGCGGATTAACGACACGTCGATTGGGATTGAACTGGAAAACCGTGGCTGGCAAAAATCAGCGGGCGTGAAATATTTTGCGCCATTTGAAGCGACGCAGATCCAGGCGTTGATCCCGCTGGCAAAGGACATTATTGCCCGCTACGACATCAAGGCGCAGAACGTGGTGGCGCATGCGGATATCGCTCCGCAGCGTAAAGACGATCCCGGCCCGCTGTTTCCGTGGCGTGAACTGGCGGCGCAGGGTATTGGCGCCTGGCCGGATGCTCAGCGCGTCGCGTTTTATCTTGGCGGACGCGCACCCCATACGCCGGTGGACACCGCATCGTTACTTGATTTGCTGTCGCGCTACGGCTACGAGGTGAAACCGGACTTGACGCCGCGTGAACAGCAGCGGGTGATTATGGCGTTCCAGATGCACTTCCGCCCGGCGTTGTGGAACGGCGTGGCGGATGCCGAAACGCAGGCCATTGCCGAAGCGCTACTGGAGAAATACGGGCAAGGTTAACGCGGCAGCTTACCGTGGTCGCGCAGCCAGGCCGCGGTACGCTCAATCCCTTCATCCAGCGTCACGACAGGCTGATAACCCAGCTCTTCCTGGGCGCGGGTGGTGTCCAGCGTAAAGTCAAAATTGAGCTTTGAGACACCGTAGTGTGTGAGCTTGGGTTCTTTTGCCGATTTATTCCCCAGACGCTCCATGCTGCGGGCAATCATGTCCAGCATTGGATAAGGCACGGAGCGGATGCGGCAATCAATATTCAGTTCGTCAATCAGCTTCTGCACGATGCTGCGCAGCGTGCGATGCTCACCGTTGGTAATGTTATACACACGACCTGATGGCAGATTGTCACAGGCTTCCTGACTTGCCAGCCACATCGCGTGAATCGCATTTTCATAGTAGGTCATATCCACCAGTGCGCTGCCGCCGTGTGGGAGCAGGACGCTGCCATAGTGATGCATCATGTGCGCCAGGCGGGGGATAAAAACTTTATCATGCGGGCCAAACAGGCTCTGCGGACGCAGTACCGTAAAGCGAGTTTGCGGATTGGCCTGGGCTAACAGCGCAATCACGTCTTCGCCGGCTGCTTTACTGCGGGCGAATTCGTTGGCGAAGCGGTGAGGTCGAAAGTCCTCTTTGATATCGCGATGGTGGTGATAATCAAAATAGAGCGACGGGGAGGAGATATGAATAAAGTTACGCACGCCCCAGGCAACCGACCACTCGCCCAGACGGCGGGTGGCGCGGACGTTAGCCAGGTCAAAGGCTTCCTGTGTTCCCCACGGCGAGGTAAAACTGGAACAGTGCCATAGCGTGTCGATGCCTGCGAGCATCACTTTTGCTTGCGAAGAGACCAGCTCGGTCAAATCCGCATGCACAAATTCTGCGCCCATTTTCTCCAGCAACTTACCCATCGCTTCGTTGCGACCGGTAGCTCTGACGCTGATGCCTTTCTTGCGTAAAAACTCAACCGCGTTTCGGCCTAAGCCGCTGGTGGCTCCGGTAACCAGTACCTTCATATCAATCCGCTGTGTTTAATAGAACTTCGTGCGCATTCTTCCGTGAATTACGCCTGTATGCAATGGGAAACATGAAAGAATACAGCCTCTTTTTGTCTTTAGTCTGTGATTTGTTCTGCAAGTTTGGCGATACGCTTTGCCATCCCCCTGAAAATAAACAGGTGAGCCGGGATCATCAGCAGCCAGTAGAACAGACCGGGCATACCGTGCGGGTGCCACCAGGCGCGGACGTCAATGCGACGGCGATCGCCTTTATCTTCCAGGGTAAAACTCAGACGACCGAGTCCTGGCGCCTTCATACCAAATAACAGTGTTAGCTGCTTCTCCGGTTCGACGATAATAACCTTCCAGCTATCCACGGTATCGCCGACCTGTAAAAGCGGACGCTCCGGCCGACCTTTTGCCAGTTTATGCCCCACCAGCAGATCCATGGCTGCGCGCGTCTTCCACAGAATATTGCCAAAGAAATAACCCTCTTTGCCGCCGAGGCGATTCACCACTTGCCACAGCGCCTTCAGGCTGGCGGATGTCTCGACGCTGAACCCGGCCTGTTTGGCGAAATAGCCGTATTCCGGTCGCCAGCGGGCAAAGGCCTGCGCGTCGTATCCCCACTCGCTGGAGTCGACCAGTTTCTCTTCTTCCTTCAGCGTGCTGCGTACCGCATCGTCAAAGGCGATGAGCTTTTGGGGGATCAATGCCCTCAGTTCGGTGTCATCGGCCAGCAGATCGTGTTTCAGGCCCTGTATCAGCGCCTGGGCGGTCGTCGGTGGAACCGAGGTGATCACATTTAAAAACCACACTGAAATCCAGCGGGTCGGGAAAGGGATGGGGATAAGCAGGCGATGCTTGCCGCTGACCGCCATAAAATGTTCGAACTGCTCTTGATAGCTTAATACCTGCGGCCCCGCCGCCTCGAGTACGCGGTGGCCGTTTGCCGGGTGCGCCAGCAGCGCAACTAAATAGTACAGCAGATTCTCCAGTGCAATCGGTGTGGTACGCGATCGTACCCAGCGCGGCGGGGTGAGTACCGGCAGGTTGTAGACCATATCACGCATCACCTCAAAGGCCGCAGAGCCCGCGCCGACGATAATACCCGCCCGTAACTCCGTAACCGGGACGCCAGATTCGCGCAACGTGTCAGCCGTTATCTGCCGTGCGCGCAGGTGATCGGACTGTTCATGCTTGGGGGCCTGTAAGGAACTCAGGAAAATCAGCTGGTTGACTGGCGTATGGCGCAGGGCGTCGCGGACATTCTGCGCCACCTGACGCTCGTGGGCGATAAAATCACCGCCTTCACCCATCCCGTGCACCAGGTAATAGACCGTATCAACGTCGGCTAGCAGCGGCGTCAGGGTATCTGGTTCGTTTAAATCAACCTTATGACAACTGACGCCGGGCAGTTGCTGTTTGTCCAGTCGCTCGATGCGACGTGCCGCCGCCAGTACCTGATGCCCTTGCTGGCTGAGCGCTTTTACCAGATGTTGACCAATGTAACCACTGGCGCCAAGTACCAAAATCCGTTGCGGCACGCCGGTCTCCTTAGCGGTTTAAAAAAGCACGCCAGTGAGCGGCGACTTCAGCAAGTTGTTCACGCGAAACGTCCAGATGCATCACCAGACGCACAATCGGCGAGGCGTTAATCAGCACGTCTTTAGATTTCATGTACTCGCCCAGCGCAGCAGCGTGTTCTTCACCCACGCGGACAAACAGCATATTGGTGTCGTGACGCATAACGTCGGCACCCGCGTCACGCAATTGTTCTGCCATCCAGGCAGCGTTGTCGTGATCAATTTGCAAACGTGCCACGTTACTTTTGAGCGCATACAGCCCGGCAGCCGCCAGAATACCGGCCTGGCGCATACCGCCGCCGGTCATCTTGCGCCAGCGAATCGCACGTTTGATGTAATCATGGCTGCCGACCAGCAGTGACCCGACCGGCGTCCCCAGCCCTTTGGAGAGGCAAATGGTGAACGAGTCACAATATTGGGTGACGTCCTTAAGCTCACAACCGTAGGCGACGATGGCGTTAAAAATACGCGCGCCGTCAACGTGCAGCGCCAGATTTCGTTCGCGGGTGAATTCCCAGGCCTCCTTCAAATACTCACGCGGCAGCACTTTGCCGTTATGGGTGTTTTCCAGACTGAGCAGGCGGGTACGGGCAAAATGAATATCATCGGCTTTGATTTTAGCGGCGACTTTGTCCAGCGGCAGCGTGCCATCCGGCGCGGCGTCGATAGGCTGTGGCTGAATGCTGCCGAGCACCGCGGCACCACCGGCTTCGTATAAATAGTTATGCGCGCCCTGGCCTGCGATGTACTCCTCGCCGCGCTGACAGTGGCTGAGCAGCGCCACCAGATTTGCCTGGGTGCCGGTCGGTAAGAAAATAGCCGCTTCTTTACCAGAAAGTTCAGCGGCATACTGCTGAAGGGCATTGACGGTAGGGTCGTCGCCGTAGACGTCGTCCCCGACCGGGGCCGCCATCATCTCTTCCAGCATGGCGCGACTCGGGCGGGTGACAGTATCACTACGTAGGTCGATCACGGGCATTCCTTTTTAAGTGAGGTAATGCCCACTGTTTTACCTTAGCCAGTTGGTTTTCGCCAGTTCGATCACTTCATCACCGCGTCCGCTGATGATAGCGCGCAGCATATACAGGCTGAAACCCTTCGCTTGTTCGAGTTTGATTTGCGGCGGTATGGCGAGCTCTTCTTTCGCGACCACCACGTCGACCAGCACCGGGCCATCAATCGACAGCGCTCTTTGCAGCGCCTCGTCGACGTCCGACGATTTTTCCACGCGGATACCGGTGATCCCGCAGGCTTCGGCAATGCGGGCAAAGTTGGTGTCGTGCAGTTCCGTTCCGTCGGTCAGATACCCACCGGCCTTCATCTCCATTGCGACAAAGCCCAGCACGCTGTTATTGAACACGATGATTTTCACCGGCAGCTTCATCTGCACCACCGAAAGAAAATCGCCCATCAGCATGCTGAAGCCGCCGTCGCCGCACATGGCGACCACCTGGCGTCCGGGTTCCGTTGCCTGCGCACCCAGCGCCTGCGGCATGGCGTTCGCCATCGACCCGTGATTAAACGACCCGAGCAGGCGGCGCTTGCCGTTCATTTTCAGATAGCGCGCGGCCCACACCGTGGGGGTGCCGACATCGCAGGTAAAGATGGCGTCATCAGCGGCGAAGTGGCTGATTTGCTGCGCCAGATACTGCGGGTGAATGGCTTTTTCACTGGGTTTGGCTAAATCATCCAGTCCTTTGCGCGCATCGCGATAATCACTCAGGGCTTTATCGAGGAATTTGCGGTCGGTTTTTTCTTCTACGAGCGGCAGCAGGGCGCGCAGCGTGGCTTTGATATCCCCCACCAGCGCCATATCCACCTTACTGTGCGCACCAATGCTTGCCGGATTGATATCAATCTGAATAATTTTGGCGTCGGTGGGGTAGAAGGGACGGTAGGGGAACTGGGTGCCCAGTAAAAGCAGCGTGTCGGCATTCATCATGGTATGAAAACCGGATGAAAAACCGATCAGTCCGGTCATACCCACATCGTAGGGGTTGTCATATTCGACGTGCTCTTTGCCGCGCAGGGCGTGGACAATCGGCGCTTTGATTTTTGCGGCAAACTCCACCAGCTCTTTGTGCGCACCCGCGCAACCACTGCCACACATCAGCGCAATGTTGCTGGAATAGCGCAGCAGTTGCGCCAGTTTTCTCATCTCTTCTTCCGCCGGGGTGACCACCGGTAACGGCGCATGATACCAGTGCGTGCTGGCACTTTCCGGCGCGGCTTTCAGCGCAACATCGCCCGGGAGCACGACGACTGACACACCGCGGTTTAACACTGCTTTGCGCATGGCAATCGCCAGCACCTGTGGGATCTGCTCAGGGCTGGAAACCAGCTCGCAATAGTGGCTACATTCGCGGAACAACTCTTGCGGGTGGGTCTCCTGAAAATAGCCGCTGCCAATTTCACTGGAGGGGATATGTGCGGCAATCGCCAGCACTGGGACATGGTTGCGGTGGCAATCAAACAGGCCGTTAATCAGGTGCAAGTTTCCCGGTCCACATGAACCGGCACACACCGCCAGTTCACCGGTCAGTTGCGCTTCCGCGCCTGCGGCGAAGGCGGCAACTTCTTCATGCCGGGTTGGCATCCAGTCGATCGTTCCCATGCGATTGAGACTGTCACTAAGACCATTCAGTGAATCACCCGTTACGCCCCAAATACGTTTCACACCAGCCTGTTCAAGCGTTTTAGCAATAAAAGCGGCAACCGTTTGTTTCATGGTTTTCCATCTCCTTTAATGTGATACCGGTTACAAGTTTAGATGAAGATAATAGTTATGCTTCTCATTACCCCTTATTTTCGGCAGCTTACATTTGACGAAGATAACGCGTAGCTTGACTGTGGACATGGCAAACAAGGAATGAATTCAAATGGTTAGGAACTTATTAAATGCAGTAAATCGCATGCTGACGCATGAGGACTTTGGCAAGTTTTTGTTACGCCTGGCGGTGGGGGGACTGATGCTGTTTCACGGTCTGCATAAACTGTTTGCCGGAATTGATGGCATTAGCGGCATGCTAATAGCGAAAGGTTTTCCGGGTTTCATTGCCTACGGCGTTTTGCTTGGCGAGGTGCTGGCACCGTGCCTGATTATTCTTGGCATTCTGACGCGTCCGGCTGCGTTAGGGTTGGCATTCACTATGGTTGTCGCGTGGCTGATGGTCGGAATGGGCGAAACCTGGTCGCTGGATAAAACCGGCGCATGGGCTATTGAAAGTCTGGTGTATTTCTTTATTGGCGCACTGGCGGTGGCATTTTTGGGTGCCGGAAAATACGCATTGGGCGGTCAGTCGGCCTGGCGCTAGTTTGCCATCGGACGACAAATGCGGAGGCGACAACGTAGTTACATTGCTGCTCGCCTCCTGATTCTATCAGGTCGTTAGTCTTCCTCGTTACGGTCCCAGCGTTTTCGCCGACGTCCCACCGTGCCTTGTGTCAGGGCGTTTGCCATCGCTGCGCCGATTTCAGCGCTGACGACCAGACCCTGAATAAAAGGGCGGTCGTGCATTAGCCATGGCAGCCCGCCAAAGGCGATGCGACCACAGGCATCCTTTGGCGCACGTAGCGTATAATTTTCGCTGATATCCGGGATCTCATCACCACAGGCGAGGAGTTGATGGCGCAACCTGGGGAACGGGATATCTTTGCTCTTCAACGCTTTTTGCCCTCGGGCATCAATAAACACATCAAATTCGCTACGCTGATTGTTGTGGTAAATAACCGTCATACCTTGCTCATTTTGGCGTTGATAATCTGAGCCCAGCGCGAGGATTTCAATTAACCCGGCCTCATGCAGCGCCAGCAGGCGGCGAATGGATTCCGAAGGGATCGCCGCATAGTTATCGATAAACACGCGTGCCAGACCGTGCTTGAAGCGTTCTCTGTCGCCATCGTCAAGATGAGGCACGACCTGTTCGATGACCTCATGCAGCCGCAGCAGGGTATAGCGCCACGTGACGGTGCGTTGCTCCCGCTTGTTGCGTTCGACTTCCTGCAGGTTGCGTTTCGCCCAATCAAAAGCATTGTGCTGAATTCGGTCAGCAAAATAGATGTCAGAAAACGTATCTGCCGTCAGCGTCTCAAGCGCTATCTGCTGGCTCCACTGCGGTGCCGCGTCTTGCAGTTGTTTGACGATAAGCGAGAAGAGGCGATCCAGTAATCCGCGTTGACCCTGTTCAATGACGTGTTCAATCGCCTGACCGGTGGCGATGTTCAGCGGTTCATAAGGGAGAGGGCAGTAAAAATCGGCCTCCGGCAGCACACCGCTGCGTGACATCAGAGTCAACTTCAGGCTTTGACTACCGGGTTTGCGCGTAAAATGGAGGGTGTTATCAGCATCGGTGGTGAAGGCGCCATGTTGACTGACCACGGCGACTGCCGCATCGATAGCGCTTAACGACGTACCCAGAATGCCCACTCTGCAGGCGTTAATTTGTGCGTCCATCAGGCCGGTCCACGGGCTGGGGAAAAACTCACGTGGTGTGTCGTCTCCCTCAGGCCACAGATGGCCGGTGGCGATAACTGCAAAATCCACCTCGACAGGTTGTGGTGCGTGGTTTACCCACAACGTAACACCCTGCGGGTTTGCGCGCAGATCGGTGACTTCGCTGGACTCATGAACACAAACCTCAAAACCGGACTCACGGGCTTTATCGACAATGGCTAAAAAGCGATCGCGAAAATAGTCGCCAAGGATCACGCGGGGTAAAAATTGCCGTTCATGCAATGACGTGCGTTCTATACCAAATTGTGTCAGGTAGTCATCGCTTTGGTTTTGTAGCCACGTCAGATAGGTGATGTAAATCGGCGGGATTTCAATACTGGCAATATTCGCCAGCATATGGTCTGCGTTATTGTCGTTGTTGTAAGGCATGCCCACACCCGCTTCTTCCGCTTGCTCGTAGAGTTGCACGGTCAGCGGTTCGCCGCGTTCAACCAGGGCATGGAAGGTATAGATTCCAGTGGGGCCGACGCCGACGATGGCCACTTTTTTCATGGGGATCCTTTTTTGAAAAGCTCGACGATGGTCGGGGATATTGATTAGTTTGTGAATGTTAATTGTGGTTGAAAAATTGAGGGGTGAAATGTTTATGCTCACCTTTTTGCGACTACGATCCCCACACAGATTCACCAATTTCTCAGTAACCTGTTAAAAATAAAAGCCTTTACGCCATAGGTTATGTACCTAACCGCGTACCAGCACGCCTGCGCTGAATTTGAGCGGCAAGGGGTGGCCGGAGCCCGGGTTTGATACCGAAGTTGGCGGTGAAAGCAGTGGGATAAAGGAAGGGGCGGTATCAGGGGGCATCCCCGAGTAGCCCGGACGAGGTGCATCAGTACCGACTCCGGGGATGTTCCCGGCGTCACTTCGTTCGGCCGGGCTACCCGAAGATACTTTTGTCAGCAATCTGAACCCAGCGATAGGCTGGATTTTTTAGGGGGCGGTGTTGATGTTGGAAAATGTCGAACTCAAGAATACTTTTGCGAAGAGTACCATTTTTTCAAAAAATTGAGTTATTGGTGGCAGTCTGCTTTGAGCAAAGAGAAGACGATAAACGCAGTTGACGTGGCAAGAAAAAGTATTCTCAATGTGTACTTGCAGACTGCAATTTATGTTTAGATGAACATCCGAAATAAGAGTTTAAATTTTATTTAAGAGGGAAGATATGCGTACTCGCCCTGCCTCTCGATTGATAGTCCTTTCACCTGAAAATCATGTTCTGCTCTTCAGGTTCTGCCATAAAGATGATGCTCTGGAAGGGAAAACATACTGGGCAACGCCAGGGGGAGGACTTGAGCACAACGAGTCTTTTGAGCAGGCGGCGTTACGTGAATTATTTGAAGAAACGGGCCTGACAAGAAGAACTACAGGACCACAAATAGCCTCCAGAACCTTCCCTATGATGCTGCCAAGTGGTGAAAACGTTCTTGCTGAAGAACGTTTCTTTATTATTAGTGCAGATAAATCAGATATTGACCGATCAGGTTGGAGTAACAACGAAAAAGAAGTCATTCGCGATCACTACTGGTGGAACTTAGAAGAGCTCAGACAGACCAATGAAATCATCTTCCCACTCGATTTGATAATTAACATACTTGAAGGCTTTCCCAGCACTTAACCCTCTGAACGGCTTGGATTTCGCTTCTGGAATGAAGCGGCCCTTGAAGAGTCGTGAAGTCTACTGATATTACTGGCACCCAGGCCCATAAACTTCACTTCATCGACAAATGGCGTAAAACGTGAAGCGGATTGTTGCAAAAAAGGCGTCTTCAATATGAATCCCTATGAAAATCAATACAGGCAACTGATAGCAAACGGAGCTGTCGCTTGGGCTGGCGAAGGTTATATTAGGGCAAAAAAACAGCAGGAAAAAATCTTTCATTGGCTCAATTTACATCACTATTTACCCCGGTCAGGTGCGTCGGTACTTGAAATGGGGTGTGGTAACGGAGCTATGGCATCACAGTCCCTTGCTGAACGAGGGTATTCTGTGTGGGGTGTGGATTTTTCTGAGACTGCTATCAGATGGGCAGAAAAGCGTTTTCAGCAAGCTGGTATCTCCGCACAATTTTTTGTCGGAAATGTTTGCTGTATACATCAATGTAAGGACTCAACGTTTGAGTTGATTATTGACGGCAGTTGTTTGCATTGCCTGATAGATAATGACCGGGTTCTCTTTTTCGCAGAGGTGAAGAGATTGCTCAAACCCGGAGGTCGTTTTGTGATCAGTTCCATGTGCGGAACCCCCGGTTATTCGGCCGACATTAGTTCTTATGATCCGGTCAGGCACCATTTAGTGAAAGATGGTCAACCCTGGCGTACTCTGAAACCACTCCCGGCTTTAATTGATGAGATACAGAAAGCACAATTTAACGTGCTTGCAATAAGAGTGAATAACAATGTGTGGTGGGATCATGCCACACTGGTATGTTCGGTGAACTCATCACTCGGTGATTTGCAACAAGTATCGAGTGGTTAAAAGCTGACTTTGGATCCGCTTTGAGCAAGAGGCGGACATCAGCGGCAATTTTACTCAGGATTCTATATCTTCAGAGAATATCACTGCCTGATCATCAAAACTAAACTGTCTCAAGCATGGAATAAGACAAATGAATATAAGGACAAGATTAGCTCTATCCACTGATATAGAGGGTATTTTTGAAGTCAGAACTTCGGTTAAAGAAAATCATCTCAGTCGAGAAGAAATGGAGCAGATGGGAATTACCGAGAGCGTTGTCACCGATATGATTGAGAAAAGTCATTGCGCATGGGTTGCCGTAGATGACGGAAAAGTGATTGGTTTCTCGATGATTTTGCCAGATGAAGGATGTCTTTTTGCGGTCTTTGTTCTCCCTGAATATGAAGGCAGAGGTGTAGGTCGCAGCCTTGTTGACCTCGCAGAGCAGGAATTATTCAAACACCATAAGGCAGTCTGGCTTGAAACCGACAAAAACAGTCGTGCGGCAAAATTTTACATGCGACTGGGCTGGGTTAAAAAAGAAATATTAGTGAATCTGATATTAGATTGGAGAAACCCCGCTGCGTTTAAGCAAAGATCCTCTTCTTTAATATCCGCTCCTGGCACGCAGCGGACATTGCTGACTGAGCTGAAGGTCCGCTGTGAGCGAAGAGCAGACCTCACAGTTCGTATCTGCCTGCTCCCTGCCATTGGGTCATTTTGATGAAATCCCCATTTTCATTTGCAATTCGACTGTTGCAACGAATTCGCAGGGGACAGAGATAGCCAGACTGAGAAGCAAAAAACGGCTGGCTATAAGCATACCATCGTGAAGCCCGGAATTAACGCATGGTTAAGCCGCCATCAACAGAAATTGACTGGCCGGTGACATAGGAAGAGGCATCACTGGATAACCACAGCACCACATCGGCAATCTCGTCTGCCTGGCCATGACGCTGCATGGGCACGCTTTTAACCATCGCGTCCAGCGCTTCTTTCTGGCCGGAGGCCGCCATTTTCTCCGCCATCGGCGTCCAGATAAGCCCCGGGCAGATGGCATTGACGCGGATATTACGAGCGGCATATTCCAGTGCTACGCTCTTGGTCAGACCTATAACCCCGTGCTTTGCAGCATGGTAGCTGGCACGCTCTGCGCCCCCGACAATACCGCCGATGGATGAGCAGTTAACAATCACGCCGCTGCCCTGTTTGCGCATCTGCTGAAGTTCATACTTCATGCATCCCCATACGCCGCGCAGGTTTACGCCGTTCACCCGGTCAAAGTCTTCAACCGTGGCATCGGCAATCTCCGCCAGGATATTCTGAACACCGGCATTATTAAAGGCGATATCCAGACGGCCAAAGGTGGAAACCGTCTCCTGAACCATCGCTTCCACTTCGTCGAGGTTTGCCGCATTACAGACGATGGCCTTTGCCTGATACCCTTTAGCAATGAGCTCCTTTGCTGCCGCCTGTACCGCTTCGGCATTCAGGTCAGCCAGCACGACAGACGCGCCAGCTTCGGCATAGACGTGGGCGGTAGCAAGACCAATACCTGACGCTGCGCCGGTCACTAAGGCCACTTTATTTTCTAGGGAATAGTTCATCTTTATTTCTCCGCTGATAGCTTAATTTTGAAATTAACGTTCCCGCGCGGCGCAGTAAAAGCGTCACGAAAATAGTTACGGGGTTGTTTAAAATAACGTTGGGTTAATTACAGACTCTTAGTAAAGAATACGGCGAGTTTATCAATTGCCGGATTAACAAACTGAGGCTTATCATATAAATCAAAATGCGATGCGCCAGGAATAACCATTAATTCCTTCGGCTGTTGAGCATTATCATAAGCCTGCTGGCTGAATTTACGGGTTTCCGCTTTTTCTCCGGTAATCAACAACACCGGGCGGGGCGCAATCTGATCCATATGCGCTAGGGGATAGTACGCCATGTGTAATCCTGGGCTGGTGATCACGTATCGGTTATGGGCATTCGGATGGGCGCCGCGTGGCGTCAGATAATAGTCGGTGGCTTCATGCACGAAATTCGGCGTACTGTCATTCAGCGTATCTCGTGACGGCAGGAGTTGCTGGACGAGCACAGGCGCGCCAGCCGCCTCTTTATTCAGCTGTTCATCCACAATTTTCATTAATTTCTGTCGATCGGCTTCGCTGACGGAAAGCCCTTCAATACCGGTGCGCGTTGCCTCACCGATATCATAAGTGACCACGCCGGCCACGGCTTTCACGCGCAGATCGCTCTGGGCTTCATTAAGGGTATAGCCCCCTCCGGCACAGATGCCTAGAGTACCGATACGCGCGGCATCAACCAGCGGCAGGCTGCTGAGATAGCCTACGGCGCTGCGGATATCCTGCACGCGGTCTGCCGGATTTTCCAGATCTCGCGGCATTCCGCCGCTTTCGCCATAGTGAGAAGCGTCGAACGCCAGCGTAATGAAGCCGCGTTTTGCCAGCTGTTGCGCGTACAGGCCTGAAGTTTGTTCTTTCACGCCGCCCCAGGGATGAGAAACCACAATGGCAGGATATTTTTTGGCGTGGTCATAATCCTCAGGCAGATATAAATTTGCCGCCATTTTGATCGCGCCATTCTGAAACGAGACTTTCTGCGAACCGATGGTATTGATACCATCGGCGACAGTAACCGGCTGGTTTTGAGCCGAAATAGCCGTACCCGCTATCAATAATGCTGAACATAATAATGAAATCTTAAATAATGACATAATTCTCTCCGGGTATTTATCTCTGCCAGACAATGAACGGCTGAAAACGAAAGATATTCACGTATTAATATTCCGTGGTGGTCATTCGTTATTTCCTGACGGGTAATTTACTGAATCGGGAGGCCGTAAACCAGAGTGGTTGCTTTCTTGCATTCATGAATAGAATTCATTAATCTGACGACGATATGACAACAGGCCCTGCGGGGCAGGTAAGGTTGACGATGGCTCGTGAAGGTTTTGGTGACTTAATCGCATTGATCGCCGTCGCGCAAACGGGGAGCTTTACCCGGGCGGCGGCGAAGCTCGGCGTTACACAGCCTGCGCTGAGCGCGAGCATTCGCGGCCTTGAAGAACGGCTGGGCGTTCGCCTTCTGCTGCGTAGCACCCGCAGCGCCACATTGACGATGGCCGGGCAGCATCTTGTGGATCGCCTCGTTCCAGAGTTTCAGCAAATCGATAATGAACTTAATGCTCTCAACGATCTCCGGGACATGCCGACGGGGACGTTGCGCATCACCGCAATTGATTACGCCATCCGCTCCGTTTTATGGCCTAAACTCTCCCCCTTCCTGAAGCAATATCCGGATATCACCATTGAGTTCATCAGCGAATATGCCAGCGTGGATATCGCCGCCAGAGGCTATGACGCCGGGGTGCGTTTTGGCCAGGAGCTGGCACAGGATATGATCTCTGTACGCATCGGCCCCGATGTGAAAAATACTGTGGTGGGCTCCGCCGACTATTTTTCCCGGCATGCTGTTCCCGGCATACCTGATGAACTCGCCCGGCATCAGTGCATCCGGCTGCGAACATCAACCTATGGCGGCCTGTATGACTGGGAGTTTACGGATGGCAAGCGCACCTTCGATATCAGGGTTACTGGTCCGGTGATATGCAACAACGCTTATGACATCCTTGATGCGGCGAAAGAGGGGTTGGGTCTTGCTTATCTGCCGCTGGATATGGTTCAGCCCTGGATTGATTCGGGTCTGATGGTTTCCGTGCTTCAGTCGTGGTGCCCGCTCTGGCCTGGACTCCATCTCTATTATCCCAACCGACGGCAGCATTCACGGGCCATGACGTTGATGGTCGGGGCTCTGCGTTATCAGGAAAAGGCGTAATAATCTATGGCGGATGAAATCTACCGGGACATCGTGGCCTTCATTACCATCGCCCGTGCGCGCAGTTTTACCCGTGCGGCGGCGGAACTGGGGGTATCCCAATCAGCGCTGAGCCACACGATCCGCCAGCTTGAGGAGCGGCTGGGGTTACGCCTACTGACCAGAACCACCCGCAGCGTCTCTCCCACTGAGGCAGGTGAACAGTTACTTGAACGCGTATCGCCCCGGTTTGCGGTTATTGCGGATGAGCTGGCCTCATTACGTGAGCTGGGCAGTAAGATCGCCGGGACTGTCAGAATCACGGCTTCGGATTTTGCATTTAACACTTTCGTGTGGCCTCGCCTTTCAGGGGAGTTGCTGAAATATCCGGATGTCAAACTGGAGGTTGTTAACGATCCTGCGCTGACCGATATTGTTGGCGAACGTTTTGATGCCGGTATCAGACCGAGAGACCGGGTTGGCAAAAATATGGCCTCTGTGCCGGTTTCTCCCGATCTGCAAACCGTGATTGTCGCTTCCCCTGAGTATTTCAGGGATAACCCGACTCCTCTGACGCCTGGTGATTTAAGCCACCATTCGTGTATTAACACCCGTTTTTCGGTGAAGGAGGGGATTAAAGCATGGGAATTGAAGAAGGGAGATATCAATCTGACATGCAGTGTTGAAGGGCCGCTGATCTTTAATTCTGTTTATGCGGCTCTTGATGCTGCGCGGGCAGGATATGGGCTGGCTAATCTCCCGGAAATGCTTGCACGCCCCTGGCTGGAGAGTGGTCATTTGCAGGCGGTTCTTGAAGCCTGGTGCCATGTACAGCCGGGTTTCCATATCTTCTATTCCAGCGAACGCCAGCTCTTACCAGCGTTGTCACTGATTATCGAGACGCTACGCTATGAGCCACAAGAATAAAGAAATATTCGAGCCGAAAGTACAACATATTGTAACGTCTGCTCCTGGCACAGGGCTGCTATTGCAGCCCTGACAACCTTAGACTTCAATCGATTCAGAGATCTCTAACGCATCATCGACTTCGATGCCCAGATAACGGACTGTGCTTTCCAGTTTCTTATGGCCCAACAGAAGTTGGATCACCCGGAGATTCTTGGTTTTCTTGTATATCAGGTAAGGTTTTGTTCTTCTCATGGAATGTGTGCTGTAAAGCGAAGCTTCGAGACCAAACTTTTCTACCCACCCATGAAAAATTCGGCTGTATTGTCGGGTTGATATGTGCCGGTTAGTTCCGTTCCGAGACCGAAACAAGAAGTCTTTACTGTGCAAATTGCCAAGCTTTATCAATGCAGCAACAGCTTCTCTTGTCCCTTTGGTTATCTCAAATTGCACAGGGTTACCGGTTTTCTGTTGCAGTACCGTTGCTCTACTTGAAATCGAGCTACCATATGCAACATCAGATACTTTGAGGTTCACCAGATCGCAGCCTCGTAGCTTACTGTCTAGGCCATATTGAACAGAGCTAAATCACGCGTTTTACCTTCCAGTTCAAGCCGGATTCGGATCCCCCAGATATGAGATATCTGAAGTGGTCTTTTTTGGCCTATGATACGGTCTTTATTCCACGGTGACGTGTTCATACTAAAATCTCCTGCAATGTGGGAGATTTTAGTATGGTTGTCCCTTATGAGCGAGAAGCGGAAATCCGCAATACATATTACAATTGTTAAAGGCATTATTAACATTTTGAATGTCTTTTTATAAACCTTTCGCATGCATGAACTATCAATGCTAATATATACAAAATCTTATTATTATCTATAATAGAGGGTATTATGAGTGATAAATCAAGAGTGCTCGCAGTTGGTTCTGATTATATAATTTCACACAGCATTGATAATTGGTCTCAAGCATCCAATGATAAGCAAAAAATACACTTCATATTTCGTTCAAATACACCTGTGGTGTGTGTAGATGTGAAGCAAGACAAGTGCGTGATATTGCAAGAGTCTATAGATGCAAAAATAGAAAATAAAAAAATATCTTTATCTAGGCCAAATGAAATATCATTATCAATGCATATCGCCAATGGCTCACTTAAAAAGTCACAAGGACTTAGAAAGTTAATCGTTCAAAAAATAGGAAAAGATAAAAACAAAAAATTTTATGAAAATGATGTGGTTGAAATTTATGATTACCTGGAAGAAGTTCAAAAGGCAATAGTATTTAGCTACAAAGCTATAGAGGCGATGTGTAACTCAGCTATTCCAGATGATTATGTTTATAAAAAACCTTCAAACAAAACCGGGGTTGTTGAAGTTTATGACAAGCTAGGTATTGAAAGATGGGTATCTACCACAGAAAAAGTTTCTAAAATACTCCCGGATATTTATCATTGCGTTTCTCCTGCTCAAAAACCATTCTGGGGACATTTTAAAAAGTTAGAGGAGTTAAGAAATGAGATAATTCACAGTAAATCCAGTTCTACTTCTCAAGTGCTTTCAGAATTACTATCTACTGATATTGGTATGTACGTCAAATCTTGTGAAGCCTTGTTAAAATTCTTCTTTGAACAAGATAGGAGAAACTATTTATTTCCATTAATACCTGGTGTTACTGAGATTGTAAGTCATCAAATGGAAGACATGGAAGAATATTTTAAAAACATATAAATAATAACCATGCTCTTGTTTTTTTACTGTACATTTTAACATTAATAAGACTCTTTTAATCAAATTGATTGATCTGGAAGGAAGTGGATAACTCCCGCTCCTGGCACATGGCAGACAATCACCTCAACATACACAACCTGCAAATCACCATACGTGCCTCACAAGCAAAAAAAAGGCCGCCCAGCATAACCAGGCAGCCTTTTAATCTCAGATGCTCAGCAACTACGCCAGCACTAAATCACCCTGCGGGTGGCAGGAGCAGGCCAGTACGTAGCCTTCGGCGATTTCCGCATCGGTTAGCGTCATGGTGCTGGAAACCGTGTAGTTACCATCAACCACTTTGGTTTTGCAGCAGCCGCACACGCCTGCACGGCATGCGGCGACAACCGGCACTTTATTGCTTTCCAGTGCTTCCAGTAGCGTGCTGCCTACCGGCGCATAAAATTCTTTTGCCGGTTGTAGCTTGGTGAACTTCAGACCACTGGTGGCGGCTTCCGCTACCGGCGTGAAGAACTGTTCTTTAAAGAAACGCGTTACGCCGAGCGCTTTCACTTCTTTTTCGACCAGATCCATGTACGGAGCAGGGCCGCAAGTCATCACGGTACGTGAAGTTAAGTCTGGTACGCTTTTCAGCAGGTCGGTGGTCAGTCGGCCAGAAACAAAGCCATGGGTGGCATTGTTTTCAGCGACCAGCGTCACCGGATACTCGCGCCATTCGTCGGCAAAAATGACATCTTCCGGCGAACGAACGTTAAAGATCACCTGCACATCGGCCTGCGGACGGTACTTCGCCAACCAGCGACGCATCGACATGATAGGCGTCACGCCACAGCCGGCCGCCAGCATCAGGAACTTGTCTTCTGCTTTATCTTCACAGGTAAACTCACCCATGGCATCAGACAGCCAGATATAGTCGCCGCGCTTCACGTCACGGGTTAGCCACTGTGAACCCGCACCGTCGTCAATGCGGCGGACGGTCAGCGTGATGTACTCGCTAACGCCTGGCGTTGAAGAGATGGTGTAGGCACGTAGCGTCTCCGCTGAGTTACGTACGCTGACCAGTGCATACTGCCCGGCACGATAAGGATAATAATCGTGGCACAGCAACGAAATCGTCCATACATCCGGCGTTTCCTGATGGATGTGATGAACCTGCATCCGCCACGGGCACTGATGGGTTGGCATTGTCATGACTTAACTCCTTACGCGCTCAGCAGCTGCTTCATGTCTTCTTCAACGGTGGTCACGGAACGCAGACCGAATTTCTCGTTGAGCACAGCCAGCAGGTCCGGCGTGAAGAAGCCTGGTGCAGTCGGGCCAGTGACGATATTTTTCACGCCCAGAGACAGCAGGGTCAGCAGAATAACAATCGCTTTCTGTTCGAACCAGGAGAGCACCAGAGACAGCGGCAGGTCGTTCACGCCACAGCCCAGTTTCTCAGCCAGGGTCACGGCCAGGATGATGGCAGAGTATGCATCGTTACACTGACCGGCATCAACCAGACGAGGCAGACCTTCGATATCACCGAAATCCAGTTTGTTGAAACGGTATTTACCACAGGCCAGGGTCAGGATCAGGCAGTCGTCCGGTACGCTGGTGGCGAAATCGGTGAAGTAGTTACGTTCGCCGCGTGCGCCATCGCAACCGCCGACCAGGAAGATGTGACGCAGTTTTTCGCGGCTCACCAGGTCGATCAGCGTATCAGCAGCACCCAGCAGCGTCTGACGACCGAAACCTACGGTGATCAGGTGTGGGATTTCGCTGTACGGGAAGCCTGCCATTTGTTGTGCCTGCGCGATAACCGGACCAAAGTTGTCGCCTTCGAGGTGGCTCACACCCGGCCAACCGACGATGCTACGGGTCCAGATGCGGTCGTCGTATGCACCAACGGTTGGATCGATGATGCAGTTAGAGGTCATCACGATTGGGCCAGGGAAGCGGGCGAACTCAACCTGCTGATTCTGCCAGCCGCTGCCGTAGTTACCGATCAGGTGTTTGAATTTACGCAGTTCCGGATAGCCGTGCGCTGGCAGCATTTCACCGTGGGTGTAGACGTTAACGCCGGTGCCTTCGGTCTGCTCCAGCAGATTGTATAAATCTTTCAGGTCGTGACCTGAAATCAGGATGCATTTACCTTCGGTCGCTTTAACGTTGACCTGAGTTGGGGTTGGGTGACCGTATTTGGTGGTTTCACCGGCATCCAGAATGCTCATCACTTTGAAGTTCATCTGGCCGATTTCCATAGAGCACTCCAGCAGAGCGTTCATATCGGAAGGCCAGGTACCCAGCCACGCCATGATTTTGTGGTACTGCGCGTAGATATCGTTGTCGTACTGACCCAGAACGTGCGCGTGCTCCATGTAAGCTGCCGCACCTTTCAGGCCGTACAGGCACAGCAGACGCAGGCCGAGAATGTTCTCGCCGATAGTCGCTTTGTCTTTGTTCGGGGTAAATTCAGCCGCCTGGCGCTGCAGGTCGCCCAAATCGTCGCTCACTAGCTGCAGGTCAGCCATTGGGTTTTCAACCGTTGCGTTGGCATCAATGTTCAGACACTGCGCTTTCAGGGCGTCACGCATGGCGATGGCTTCACGGGCATAGCCGACGATACGTGGGGAGTCGAAGTTAACGTTGGTCAGGGTAGAGAAGAATGCGCGCGGGGCAAAGTTATCCACTTCATGATCGATGATACCGTATTCACGCGCTTTAACAGCCCATGCAGACAGACCTTGTAGGGAAGCAATCAGCAGATCCTGCAGATCGGAGGTTTCTGCTGTTTTACCGCACATACCTTGCGCGTAAGAGCAGCCGTTCCCTGCCGGAGTACGGATGGTTTGTTCACATTGCACACAAAACATGGTCACACCTTTTAAAGTTATATTTAATATACATGTTTAAGATTATGCCTGCGCGCGAAGGGATTAAAGGGATTTCTGCTACTACTTGCAGGGAGATTGATTTAGCGCAATTTTGGCGGTAGGTGACTACCGCCAGAGGGGTATTTGTGCTGTATCAGGCGGAGAAAAAGGCCATCAACAAAGGCACTATCAGACTAAGAATAAAGCCGTGAACGATGGCCGCAGGTACCATTTCCAGCCCGCCGCTGCGTTGTAAAACGGGTAGGGTGAAATCCATTGAGGTGGCGCCACACAGTCCTAATGCGGTGGAACGACTGCGGCCGACTAAGCCCGGAATCAGCATAATGGCGATCAGCTCACGAGCCAGATCGTTGAAGAAGGCGGCGCTGCCAATGACGGGACCGAATGACTCGGTCAACAGAATGCCGGACAGGGAATACCAGCCAAAACCCGAGGCCATCGCCAGCGCGGTTTTTAGCGGCAGCCCGAGGATCAGCGCATTAATCACGCCAGCCAGCATTGAACTTGCCACCACGACGACGGCCACAATCATCCCCCTACGATTCAGCACAATCTGTTTTAAGGTCATGCCGCTGTTACGCAGTTGGATACCTACCAGGAACAATAAAAAGATCAGCGTATATTCGCTGGCTTCGGTGGCGTGCTGTAAGAATGAGAACCCGGTGAGTCCCAGCAGAAACCCCAGCACAACAACGCCACAAAGTTGTAGCGACTCCAGCGCCATGGCAATGCGTGATGGCAGCTTTTCCTGCCGATGGTTGTGCCGCCAGGGAAGTGAACGCTCGAGCCACAACAGCGCGGCGATATTACATAGCAGAATGACCGTCACGCTGACCGCAGAATAATGCAATATCGATAGCAGATTGCTGGCGAGATTATCCAGAAACGCCAGACTGATACCCATAAAGAAGAGAATAAGGTAAACGATCCAACTCAACAGGCGATTGATGAGTTTTAATGCCGCTCTGTGCCTAAGCGGAATAAGATAGCCCACAATAAGTGGAATCAGAATGATTAACAGCCCTGAAAACATGAAAACCCGGTCCTTGCTGAGAAGTAAGACGAAATGCGCCACTATAACCTAAATAATTCAAGTTGCAGGAAGGCGGCAAGGGAGTGAATCCCCGGGAGCGTACATAAGTACGTGACTGGGGGGAAAGAGCGCAGCCAACACATCTGCAACTTGAAGTATGACGGGTATACACACTACTGAAAGCAAAGAGGGGAGTAAAGTTGCAAATAAAAGGAAATAAAGCGGGGAGGAAAAGACCTGACGTAATGCCAGGTCTTTTTCGTTATCGATTAATCACGTTTTTCCAGCAGCGTGCGATAAATAAGGCCACCGAGGATCCCGCCGATAATCGGCATAACCCAGAACAGCCACAGCTGTTGTAACGCCCAACCGCCCTGGAAGAGGGCTACCGCGGTGCTACGCGCCGGGTTTACAGAGGTGTTAGTTACCGGAATACTGATCAGGTGAATTAGGGTCAGTGCCAGACCAATAGCAATCGGTGCAAAACCTGCCGGAGCATGTTTATCCGTGGCGCCATGGATCACTAACAAGAAACCTGCGGTCAGCACAATTTCAATAACAATGGCAGAAAGCATGGAATAACCGCCTGGCGAATGTTCGCCATAGCCGTTTGATGCAAAACCGCTGGCCGTGGCGTCAAAGCCTGCTTTACCGCTGGCGATCAGATACAGCACCGCTGCCGCAACAATCCCGCCGATAACTTGCGCAACAACATAACCAATCACGTCTTTTGCCGGGAAGCGACCGCCCGCCCATAGGCCTAATGTCACGGCCGGGTTAAAATGGCCGCCTGAAATATGTCCCACGGCGTATGCCATGGTTAATACTGTCAGACCGAATGCCAGTGCGACACCGGCAAAACCAATTCCTAACTCCGGGAATGCTGCGGCCAGCACGGCACTTCCGCACCCACCAAACACAAGCCAAAACGTACCGAAGAATTCAGCTGCTAATTTCCTGAACATAACCACCTCAATTAAAAGTTCCGGGTTCGTTTTCCTGGCCCGGTATTTCATCGCTAAAAGGGACGATGATTAAAGAGCGTGTATTCTAGAAAAAAATATCATCCCTTTGCCACTTAAATTAATGAAAAAATTTGATTTAAGGCAATATGATGTGAATCCTTTTTGGTGTTGAGGTGAATACAGCATAGTTCAATTAGCGAAAAGCAAATGGTTGTCCCCTGTAATAATATCTGGCGTGAATTTAAAGAAGAATATTCTTATTTTTTATTGTTCTGATTTCTGTCTGTGCGATCTCAGGTGTTCTGCACGCCAGCTTGACGCTATACTCCTGATAACTTGAAGGAAAAAGTTAGCATTTCCGGAGGCTATATGATTCTCGAACGCGTTGAGATTGTTGGGTTTCGTGGTATTAATCGGCTGTCGTTGATGCTGGAGCAGAACAACGTGCTGATTGGGGAGAACGCGTGGGGTAAGTCCAGCCTGCTGGATGCACTGACCTTGCTGCTGTCACCGGAATCGGATTTGTATCATTTTGACCGTGAAGACTTCTGGTTTCCGCCGGGCGATATTCAGGGCCGGGAACATCATCTACATATTATTCTTACTTTTCGTGAATCGCAGCCGGGCCGTCATCGGGTGCGCCGCTATCGTCCGCTGGAAGCCTGCTGGTCTCCCTGTCACGATGACTATCACCGTATTTTCTATCGTCTGGAAGGCGAGTGTGCGGATGACGGTAGCGTCCTGACGCTGCGCAGTTTCCTTGATGGCGAAGGGTGTCCGCTCGCGCTCGACAATATTAACGACCTGGCTTGCCACCTCGTGCGTCTGATGCCGGTGTTGCGACTGCGCGATGCGCGCTTTATGCGGCGTATCCGCAACGGCACGGTGCCGAATATTGCGGAAGTCGAAGTGACTGCCCGCCAGTTGGATTTCCTGGCGCGTGAACTGGCAACCCGGCCACAAAATCTGACGGACGGCCAGATCCGCCAGGGGCTGTCGGCGATGGTACAACTGCTGGAACACTACTTTTCTGAACAAGGTGCGGGCCAGTCTCGCTATCGTCTGATGCGTCGGCGTTCCAATAATGAGCAGCGTAGCTGGCGCTATCTGGATATTATCAACCGGATGATTGATAAGCCTGGCGGACGTACGCATCGCGTGATCCTGCTGGGGCTGTTTTCAACGCTGCTCCAGGCCAAAGGTACGCTCAGGCTGGACAAAGACGCCCGTCCTTTGCTGTTGGTCGAAGATCCGGAAACGCGTTTGCACCCCATCATGTTGTCAGTGGCCTGGCAGTTGCTGAATCTGTTACCTCTGCAGCGTGTGGCGACCACCAACTCCGGTGAATTGCTGTCGCTTACCCCTGTTGAACATGTGGTGCGCCTGGTGCGTGAATCTTCCCGTGTCGCCGCCTGGCGTCTGGGGCCTGGTGGGCTGAGCGCCGAAGACGGGCGGCGGATTGCCTTTCATATTCGCTTTAATCGCGCATCGTCATTATTTGCCCGCTGCTGGCTGCTGGTGGAAGGCGAAACGGAAACCTGGGTGATTAACGAGCTGGCCCGTCAGTGCGGTCATCACTTTGATGCCGAAGGGATTAAAGTGATTGAATTTGCCCAGTCCGGGCTTAAGCCGCTGGTGAAATTTGCCCGGCGGATGGGAATAGAGTGGCACGTGTTGGTTGATGGCGATGAGGCCGGGAAAAAATATGCCGCCACCGTACGCAGTCTGTTGAGTAACGACCGTGAAGAAGAACGCGATCACCTGACGATGCTGCCCGCGCTGGATATGGAGCACTTTATGTATCGCCAGGGTTTCTCAGACGTCTTTCACCGGGTGGCACAAATTCCGGAAAACGTGCCGATGAATATGCGTAAAATTATCTCCAAGGCGATTCATCGTTCGTCAAAACCGGATCTGGCGATTGAAGTGGCGATGGAAGCAGGGCGGCGCGGTGTTGATGCCGTTCCCACCCTGCTGCGAAAAATGTTTTCGCGCGTGCTGTGGCTGGCACGCGGACGTGCTGATTAGTGGCGGAACATCAGCGACAGCTGTTCGTGGATAGAGTCCAGTAATTGATAGCGGCGGCGATATTCCGCCCGCTTCTTACTGGCAATCTCCGCCTCGCTTTTTCGTGCCAGCGTGCGTGGAATATGGTAATACCCGCGGCTGTCGCATTCACCGCCAACCGACGCCCAAAACGCATTATAGTCGGAGAGAATAACCTTATTTTTATCATGGTAACGTGGGCTGCGAAAGATATGCTGTTCATTGCTGACAGCCATCACGTTTTTTATATTCAACCGTTCGGCTAAACGACAAATCGCTTCCATCACAATCCGTTTTGGGAAAATTCCGTGACAGGACTTCGTTGCTTTTTGTGTTGTCTCGTGAGGCAATTGTGAATTGCCCTGCATGCCACCAATAAAAAGCGTACTTTTTCCGTGATATTCGCAGAACGTAAAGGTTATTTTAGTCAGAACATCTCCAGCGCCATTTTGTACCAGAATGGTACTTTCTCCCTCTTTGTCCAGTACCGGGAACATCATCATGGTGACGGTAAATATTTCGTCGTCTTTGCCTTTAATTTGTGCCAGTTGTAAGCCGCTATTACTTAACAATGCTTTAAATTCAGCAGGTAAAAATGTCTGGCGGATAACATGATAGTGAAAACGCACGGCATCTAAGCGCATTTTACGATCGAAGTTAGCGGCAAGGTAAGGGCGATGCAAACGAACTGGGAGTCGGGGCTGGCGGGTGAGCAGGCTATCAAGATCCGGCCACTGAGCCAGTTCAGTCATCCATTCTCGGGTGAGGTGGGGTATTAGTAAAGAACGCCAGATAAACTTACGGCGAAAACTCCGTTTATCCCAGCATTGCCCGGGACGTAATTGACCACGGCTTAGGCTGTAAAAAAGGTTAAAGCTGGTGACAGGATTGCTGGAATGAAAAGTGCTTTCAGTTAGCTGACTCATAATATAAATCCGATGGAAACCTGAGGCGTATTTGTAGTAATTTCAGCACAGCGGATCTTAACCATTCATCAATAACTCTGTTATTCTTGGCGCTTTTCAACGGCTATTTATTTATCGTTGACGTTTAACACTCCACTCTGGTGGACGTTTTGGGGGAATTGGGACATTTATGAAGCTCAAGGGAAAAATCAAAAAACGCTATTTTATCTTCGCCGTCATCATTATTGTGGCGGTAATTGCACTTTGGCGAACGCTTAATGCGCCATTGCCGCAATATCAAACATTAATTGTGCGACCCGGCGATCTTCAGCAAAGTGTATTGGCAACCGGGAAGCTGGATGCGCTGCGCAAAGTTGACGTCGGGGCGCAGGTGAGCGGGCAGTTAAAAACGCTGTCCGTAGCGATTGGCGATAAAGTTAAAAAAGATCAGCTGCTTGGCGTTATTGATCCTGAGCAGGCGCAAAACCAGATCAAAGAAGTCGAAGCCACGCTGATGGAATTACGTGCCCAACGTATGCAGGCCGAGGCCGAGTGGAAACTGGCGCGGGTGACGCTTTCTCGCCAGCAACAGCTTGCGAAAACGCAGGCGGTTTCGCAGCAGGATCTCGATACAGCAGCCACGCAGATGGCGGTCAAACAGGCGCAAATTGGCACCATTGATGCACAAATTAAGCGTAATCAGGCTTCTCTTGATACGGCAAAAACGAACCTCGACTACACCCGTATTGTGGCGCCAATGGCTGGCGAAGTGACGCAAATTACCACCCTGCAGGGGCAAACCGTGATCGCCGCCCAGCAGGCACCTAACATTCTTACGCTGGCTGACATGAGCACCATGCTGGTTAAAGCCCAGGTTTCCGAGGCAGATGTCATTCACCTGCATCCAGGGCAAAAAGCCTGGTTTACCGTGCTGGGCGATCCGCAGACGCGCTACGAAGGTACGCTCAAAGATGTGCTGCCGACGCCTGAGAAAGTGAACGATGCGATTTTCTACTATGCCCGCTTCGAAGTACCCAACCCGAAAGGGATCCTGCGCCTGGATATGACCGCGCAGGTACATATCCAACTGACGGACGTCAAAAACGTCCTGACCATCCCGCTGGCGGCGCTGGGCGAGCCTGTTGGCGACAACCGCTATAACGTCAGGCTGCTGCGCAACGGCGAAACCCGCGAGCGCGAAGTTTCTATCGGTGCCCGTAACGATACCGATGTGGAAATCGTCAAAGGGCTGGAAGAGGGTGATGAAGTTATCATCAGCGAGGCGAAACCCGGAGCGGCACAATGACGGCGTTGCTTGAGCTGAGCCATATCCGCCGCAGCTACCCGTCAGGCGAAGGGCAGGTAGAGGTGCTAAAGGACGTCTCTTTGAGCATCCAGGCGGGTGAAATGGTGGCGATTGTCGGGGCGTCGGGTTCGGGGAAATCGACGCTGATGAATATCCTCGGCTGTCTGGATAAGCCTTCCAGCGGCACGTATCGGGTTGCGGGGCGTGACGTCTCCACGCTCGATAGTGATGCGTTAGCGCAACTGCGGCGCGAGCATTTCGGTTTTATTTTTCAGCGCTATCATTTGCTCTCGCATTTAACGGCGGCGCAAAACGTGGAGGTGCCAGCGGTCTACGCCGGAACCGAACGCAAGCAGCGTCTGGCGCGGGCACACGCGTTACTGCAGCGCCTGGGGTTGGGCGATCGTGTGGATTATCAACCTTCCCAGCTTTCCGGTGGCCAGCAGCAGCGCGTCAGTATTGCGCGTGCGCTGATGAACGGCGGACAGGTCATTCTCGCAGACGAACCTACCGGTGCGCTGGATAGCCATTCCGGCGAAGAGGTGATGGCCATTCTGCATCAGCTGCGCGATCGCGGGCATACGGTGATTATTGTCACCCACGACCCGCAGGTTGCGGCGCAGGCTGAACGGGTGATTGAAATTCGTGACGGTGAAATTGTGCGCAATCCACCGTCGCACAAAACAGCCAGCGGACACGGCATAACCGAACCTACGGTAACGACGGCATCCGGCTGGAGTCAGTTTGTCAGTGGTTTTCGCGAGGCGCTGACCATGGCCTGGCTGGCCATGGCTGCCAACAAGATGCGTACGTTGCTCACTATGCTGGGCATCATTATTGGTATCGCGTCGGTGGTGTCGATTGTGGTGGTCGGCGATGCAGCAAAACAGCTGGTACTGGCCGATATTCGCGCTATCGGCACCAACACAATTGATATCTATCCCGGCAAAGATTTTGGTGACGATGACCCGCAATATCAGCAAGCGCTGAAGTATGACGATCTGACGGCGATTCAGAAGCAACCGTGGGTCAGCTCCGTGACGCCTGCCGTGTCGAAGAACCTACGGCTGCGTTATGGCAACATCGACGTGGCAGCCAGCGCTAATGGCGTGAGCGGCGATTACTTCAATGTCTATGGTATGACGTTCAGCGAGGGAAATACCTTTAACACCGAGCAGTTAAATGGTCGGGCGCAGGTGGTGGTGCTGGACAGTAACACCCGACGCCAGTTGTTCCCGAATAAAGCGAAGGTGGTGGGTGAGGTCGTGCTGGTCGGCAATATGCCGGCCACCGTGATTGGCGTGGCGGAAGAGAAGCAGTCGATGTTTGGCAGCAGCAAAATTCTGCGGGTCTGGCTGCCTTACAGCACCATGTCCGGGCGCATTATGGGGCAATCGTGGCTGAACTCTATTACCGTTCGCGTGAAGGAAGGTTTTGACAGCACTCAGGCGGAGCAACAGCTTACCCGACTGCTGTCGTTGCGGCATGGTAAAAAAGATTTCTTCACCTGGAATATGGATGGTGTTCTGAAAACTGCTGAAAAAACCACGCGTACCTTACAGCTGTTCCTGACGCTGGTGGCGGTCATTTCGCTGGTGGTGGGCGGGATCGGTGTGATGAATATTATGCTGGTTTCCGTCACCGAACGAACGCGCGAGATTGGCATTCGTATGGCGGTTGGCGCGCGCGCCAGTGATGTACTGCAGCAGTTTTTGATTGAAGCGGTGCTGGTGTGTCTCGTTGGTGGGGCGCTCGGTATCAGTTTATCGATGCTGATTGCTTTCACGCTACAGCTTTTCCTGCCCGGTTGGGAAATCGGATTCTCACCTTTCGCCCTGTTGACGGCTTTCCTGTGTTCAACGGCGACCGGGATTTTGTTCGGCTGGCTCCCGGCGCGCAACGCGGCAAGGCTGGACCCGGTGGATGCCCTGGCGCGGGAATAACGTGTTGTATTGAAAAAGAAATAAAAATGCCAGCTCTGGGGGCTGGCATTTTGTCTGCAGGATGTACACAATGAGACAGAAGAGCTATGCGACAGCTTCTGCTTCAAGTACGGGCACAATAAGACTGGCGTGATTGCCTTTTGGACCCTGGTGGACATCAAACTGGACAGATTGTCCGGCTTTTAGCGTTCTGTAACCATCCATCTGAATGGTGGAGTAATGAGCGAAGATATCTTCGCCGCCGCCTTCAGGGCAGATGAAACCGAACCCTTTGGCATTGTTGAACCACTTAACAGTACCCGTTTCCATACTTCGACATCCTTCGTAAATCTTATATAAGTAAGATGGAATGAACCGGTGGCGGAGTGGGGGCTGTTCAAAACCTCGCCAACTCTCGAGACTACAATTTAGAGAAATCAGGCGGGGCGTCAAGCGCCAGACGGGCGGAATCGGGTAAAAATGCATCAAAATTTGAAGCAGTTAACGCTATTGTCGGATATGTGACAGATGTCGCGGATGACACTGATAGATGATAGTTATCTAATAATTGAGGTAGATTGATTGTGCGCATAGGCTCTTGTCAGCGGCAAGTTATTCTGCCGGTAACCGTAACTGAAGATGACGACTGACAATGGGTAAGACGAACGACTGGCTGGATTTCGATCTGCTGGCGGAAGATAAATTGCGCGACGCGCTAAAACCGCCATCTATGTATAAAGTGATATTAGTCAATGATGATTACACTCCGATGGAGTTTGTTATTGACGTGTTACAAAAATTCTTTTCTTATGATGTAGAACGTGCAACGCAACTGATGCTTGCTGTTCACTATCAAGGTAAGGCTATTTGCGGCGTATTTACCGCCGAAGTGGCTGAGACCAAAGTGGCGATGGTGAACAAATATGCGAGGGAGAACGAGCATCCGTTGCTATGTACGCTGGAAAAAGCCTGAATCAGGCATAAACATTGGGGGAGGTGCCTATGCTCAATCAAGAACTGGAACTCAGTTTAAACATGGCTTTCGCCAGAGCGCGCGAGCACCGACATGAGTTTATGACCGTCGAGCACTTGTTACTGGCGTTGCTCAGTAACCCATCGGCCCGCGAAGCGCTGGAAGCGTGTTCTGTGGACCTGGTGGCGCTCCGTCAGGAACTCGAAGCCTTCATTGAACAAACCACTCCCGTATTGCCTGAGAGCGAAGAAGAGCGCGACACGCAGCCGACGTTGAGTTTTCAGCGTGTGCTGCAACGCGCGGTCTTCCATGTTCAGTCCTCGGGGCGTAATGAAGTGACGGGCGCCAATGTACTGGTTGCCATCTTCAGTGAGCAGGAATCCCAGGCGGCCTATCTGCTGCGCAAGCATGAAGTTAGCCGACTGGACGTGGTGAATTTTATTTCTCATGGCACGCGCAAAGACGAACCGAGTCAGTCTGCTGACTCCGGTAATCAGCCAAATAACGAAGAGCAAGCTGGCGGGGAGGATCGTATGGAGAACTTCACCACTAACCTTAACCAGCTCGCTCGGGTGGGTGGGATTGACCCGCTCATTGGCCGCGAAAAAGAGCTGGAGCGGGCTATTCAAGTACTGTGCCGTCGTCGTAAAAACAACCCGCTGCTGGTCGGTGAGTCTGGCGTCGGTAAAACCGCGATTGCCGAAGGTCTGGCCTGGCGTATTGTCCAGGGCGATGTGCCGGAAGTGATGGCCGACTGCACGCTTTACTCCCTGGATATCGGTTCGCTGCTGGCGGGCACCAAATACCGTGGGGATTTCGAAAAACGCTTTAAAGCGCTGCTGAAACAGCTGGAACAGGATACCAACAGCATTCTGTTTATCGATGAGATCCACACCATTATCGGTGCGGGTGCGGCATCGGGCGGCCAGGTGGATGCGGCAAACCTGATCAAACCGCTGCTCTCCAGTGGTAAGATCCGCGTGATTGGCTCAACCACTTACCAGGAGTTCAGTAACATTTTCGAGAAAGACCGTGCGTTAGCGCGTCGCTTCCAGAAAATTGATATTACGGAACCGTCGGTGGAAGAAACCGTGCAGATCATCAACGGGCTGAAACCGAAATACGAAGCGCACCATGACGTTCGCTACACCGCCAAAGCGGTACGTGCAGCGGTGGAACTGGCGGTGAAATACATCAACGATCGTCACCTGCCGGATAAAGCGATTGACGTGATCGATGAAGCGGGCGCGCGTGCGCGTCTGATGCCGATCAGTAAGCGTAAGAAAACCGTCAATGTGGCGGATATTGAGTCCGTGGTGGCCCGCATAGCGCGGATCCCGGAGAAGAGCGTGTCGCAAAGCGATCGCGATACGCTGAAGAATCTGGGTAACCGTCTGAAGATGCTGGTATTCGGACAGGATAAAGCCATTGAGGCGCTGACCGAAGCCATCAAGATGAGCCGTGCTGGTCTGGGCCACGAGCACAAACCTGTGGGCTCGTTCCTGTTTGCCGGTCCGACCGGTGTCGGGAAAACCGAAGTGACGGTGCAGTTGTCTAAAGCGCTGGGCATTGAACTGCTGCGTTTTGATATGTCTGAGTATATGGAACGCCACACCGTCAGCCGTCTGATTGGTGCGCCTCCAGGGTATGTCGGTTATGACCAGGGCGGTTTGCTGACCGATGCGGTCATTAAGCATCCGCACGCGGTGCTGCTGCTGGATGAAATTGAGAAAGCGCACCCGGATGTCTTCAACCTACTGCTGCAGGTGATGGACAACGGTACGCTGACCGACAATAACGGGCGCAAAGCGGATTTCCGCAACGTGGTGCTGGTGATGACCACCAACGCCGGGGTGCGTGAAACCGAACGTAAATCGATAGGCCTTATTCATCAGGACAACAGCACTGATGCGATGGGGGAAATCAAAAAAGTATTTACGCCGGAATTCCGTAACCGTCTCGACAACATTATCTGGTTCGATCACCTCTCTACCGAGGTAATCCATCAGGTGGTCGATAAATTTATTGTTGAGCTTCAGGTGCAGTTGGATCAGAAAGGCGTCTCTCTGGAAGTGAGTCAGGAAGCGCGTGACTGGCTGGCAGAGAAAGGCTATGACCGTGCAATGGGCGCACGTCCGATGACGCGTGTAGTCCAGGATAACCTGAAGAAACCACTGGCCAACGAACTGTTGTTCGGTTCGCTGGTTGACGGCGGACAGGTGACCGTAGCGCTGGATAAAGAGAAAAATGAGCTGACCTATGGCTTCCAGAGTGCACAAAAGCACAAGCCAGAAGCCGCACATTAATCTTCTATCGCATCACAGACCGGGCGTAATGCCCGGTTTTTTTTCGCCTGGTTTTCGGAAAGGCAAATTACAGGAAAAAATAAGCCTGCGTAAGGGAGATTACGCAGGCTAAGGAGGTGGTTCCTGGTACAGCTAGCATTTATGGGTTATGTTTTTCAGCGAAACGGATAATACCCTTATTGAACGAAACGGTATGTGATCGATTTCTAAGAATCTTCCGAACGCTGAAAAATAACCGTAACTAACTACTTATCATGCGGGTTGCGCGTGGACTCACCGGCAAAATTACGCATTAACAATGCATAATTCAGATCGATATCTTCTGGGACCGGCATCCAGACGGTGTAACCGTCGCCCGGCGCCACAGGCATCGCTTCGCCTTTGGCATTTTCCATCTGCTCGAGCGTGAAATTGACGTTGCCCTGCGGGGTCATCAGCTCCAGGCTATCGCCGACGGTGAATTTATTTTTCACGATAACCGCAGCCAGTTCACCTTTACGCTCACCGGTGAATTCACCGACAAACTGCTGGCGTTCGGAAACGGAGAAACCATATTCGTAGTTCTGATAGTCGTCATGCGTATGGCGACGCAGGAAACCTTCGGTATAACCGCGATGCGCGAGGCCTTCCAGCGTTTCCAGCAGCTGCGGATCGAACGGTTTACCGGCGGCGGCATCGTCAATTGCTTTACGATACACCTGCGCGGTACGTGCGCAGTAGTAATAAGACTTGGTGCGACCTTCGATTTTCAGCGAGTGCACACCCATTTGGGTCAGGCGCTCAACGTGGGCAATGGCGCGTAAATCTTTGGAGTTCATGATGTAGGTGCCGTGTTCGTCTTCGAACGCGGTCATGTACTCGCCCGGACGCTGGGCTTCTTCGAGCATAAACACTTTGTCCGTTGGCGCGCCAATACCCAGCGTCGGCTCAACGTTTTGTATCGGGATAGGCTCGTACTTGTGCACGATGTTACCCACCACATCTTCTTTGCCTTCCTGCACGTTGTATTCCCAGCGGCAGGCATTGGTGCAGGTTCCCTGGTTCGGGTCACGCTTGTTGATGTAACCGGAGAGCAGGCAGCGGCCGGAGTAGGCCATGCACAGTGCGCCGTGAACGAAGATTTCAAGCTCCATATCCGGCACCTGGGTGCGGATCTCTTCAATTTCTTCCAGTGACAGTTCACGGGACAGGATCACGCGGGTCAGCCCCATCTGTTTCCAGAATTTTACCGTCGCCCAGTTTACGGCGTTCGCCTGTACTGACAGGTGAATATCCATGTCCGGGAAGTTTTCGCGCACCAACATAATCAGACCTGGATCGGACATGATTAATGCATCCGGCCCCATTTCCACCACCGGCTTCAGGTCACGAATGAAGGTTTTCAACTTGGCGTTGTGTGGTGCAATGTTGACCACTACATAGAATTTTTTACCCAGTTCATGGGCTTCATTGATGCCGAGCTGTAAGTTTTCGTGGTTGAATTCGTTGTTGCGTACGCGCAGGGAGTAACGTGGTTGGCCCGCGTAGACGGCATCTGCGCCATAGGCAAAAGCGTAACGCATGTTCTTCAGCGTTCCCGCCGGGGAAAGGAGTTCCGGTTTAAACATAATTTTCTCGTTCTGATGACAGGTCAGACTCGCCTCACTCGGTGAGGCGGTTAGGGGAGTGCCCCCATATTAAGGGCGGGCATTGTAGCGCTGAGCGAGGAGACAGTAAACCTTGCGGGTTCAATCAACCCGCAGATAGTGCCCGTCGGCGCGCACGTACATACCGAAGCCGCAGTTTTGCGGATCGTCGGTACTGGCGTCGATGCCTTCAGGTGTGACCGTCAGCGAGATATCGCAGTGGATGTAGTCACTCTCTCTGAGTGCAATCACGCCTTTATTGTTATTCAGCGTGATCAGTTCTGAGAATTCGCCGATGTTTGGTCCGTAATAGAGGGCCATCATGCCGAAATAATACCCTTGGAAATCAACCTGAAAGTCTGATTTTTTCTCTGTAGGTTTAACAATCAGCGTTTCCCAGGTTGCCAGACCGGCATAGTTCCAGTATTCCCCGGCAGGGGAGTCGCTTTTTGGCAATGCGGCTAACTTTTCTTTGATAAGCCCCAGATTGTAGATTGATTTGGCATCGTTGGGATTAATGGTCAGCCAGGCTTGCGCTTTGCGCCATTCACCCTGACGCATCCAGGTTAGCGCCACGTTGTTATAGGCCGTCGCCATGGTTTTATGATCGAGCTGACAACCTTCGCTCCAGGTCACCTGTTTTTCAAAGGCTTCACGCGCTTTGGCATAGTTCCTGGCTTTATAGAACTGCTCACCCTGGCTGGCGTAGGTAGGGACTTTCGCGCAGTCAGCTTGCAACTGCTGCTCGGTGATTTCTGCTCTGGCAGGCGTGCAAAGCAGCAACAGAGGGCAGAAGGAGAGTAATATTAAGCGCATTATCTGTTCCATATATCTTTATTCGGCAGTTCTGAATCAGCAATTTTCGAGGTATGCCAGGCAAAGCGACAGCGTTTCGCGAGGGTATCGAAATGTAGCGGAGATAATTCAGTAAATAACGCGTGATCCGGGAAAAGCGTAATAAAGAAATAGGCCCAGCGCGCACTGGCTTTCATGTTGAACAGTTTCTTGTCGTGTTTATTACCATACAGCCACGACAGCGTCACCATGGCTTCCGCCGTACCGTTGTAGCCTTCTTCCTCCAGGATGTTCAGATAGGAATGCGCCAGGGTAAAATCATTTACCTCGCGAAGTTTCAGCAGGAAGACGCTCCAGGCTTGTTTCGAACCGAACCGATCGGCCTGATGTAAATTATCAAGCAGGTTTTTTTCGTAAACGGAACGCATGCCGGCATGGGTTTCTTGCTGGGCTAAACGTTCGTAGCAATCGGCGATTTTGCTGTGAATATCCTGCAGGTCATGTTGATACGCGTGGTATCCGGCGTTAACGACCAGTCGATAGGGGGTCTTCTCTTGCAGCGCGACCTGTTGGTGCAAAATCTCCGCTGCACGCTGAAAATAATTTAGCGCAGTAACGGGATCATAAGGAAGCAGGCTATTGTTGTCTGGGTTATTGTATTCGAGGGCCTGCAAGTAGTAGGCGCAGGGCAGGTTTCTCTGAGCACCCAGCTCTGCCAGTAAGGCAAAATGCTGCGGGAGATCGAGCCAGTCAATATCTTTGATGGCTGACTGCCAGTTATTGTTATATTCCAGTGCAGCTACGCTATCGAGTACGGCAATACCCTGTGTTTCATCTTTTTCAAACCCGAATAATCCCGCGTACTGGAAATAGCCGCTGTAGATTCTGGCGGCGTAAAACTCGGTTTGCCTGGCGTTCTGGTGCAAGAAATTATAAATCCACCAGGTGTCCGGGAAGTCGCGTAGCGCAAATTTTAGCGCGTACACGGTGTAGTAATGACTCAGCTTGAGGTTTTCCGCGACCGCACGTTGAATGGTATACCACAGGGCGTCGAGATCGCTCAGATCGTTATAGCAGGTTAACAGCCACTCCAGCGCATGATGACGAGAACTTTGGCTATGCGCCCGCTGGGCAATATCTTCGGCTTTGGCGATAAACGTTTCCCGTTCCGGTGGGTACTCGAGTTCCTTAATACGCAAATCGCGACAGGTGTCCCACCAGATTAATAATTCCAGATGCTCGCGCTCGGCGGCACAAAGATGGCCGCAGGTTGGTGAGGCCAGAAATTCACGAATGCCCTCGTGTGAACCACCCCAGCGTGGCATCTGAAATGGAATGTATTCATCCAGCGCGTAAAATGCGCGCGGAAAAATAGCCAGACACACAGAGAGCCAGTATTCAGCCTCGGCATCGCCCTTGCAATCCGGCAGTACCGCTGGACGCGGTAGATTTGGGCACGCTGCATCTTCCAGAGAAAGCCCGGAAAAGGCCATCAGCGTTTCCATTTCCTGCGGCGAATCCTGATGATATTTGGCTAACACCTGCATCAGCGGTTGCCCGGTGAAATCGGTACCCTGAAGAAATTCAATTAACCAGTCGGGTTGACCGAAGACTTTTGTGTTGGTGCTGGTTAATAAGGCAACCATCCACTGGCGTGGCTCGCAATCGATAGCATTCAATGCGGCAATGACCATTCGCTCGTTGCAGGCCCCGGCGCAAACCCACATTGCGGCAGACGTCTCCTCTGCCCAACCATAGCTACGGTAAAGCCACGCGCGGTGGTTCCAGTACTGGGCTTCGGCAAGCCAGGCGTGAGTCGAGCGCGGGCGGGCGTGCTGCCAGGCTTTGATGAGAGCTAATCCTTGCGGACCTGCATCGACGAGAGCATCCATATCATAAAAACGGTTGCACATTTGGGTCCAGGCGAGAAAGTAACGCTTTTCAGCTTCACGGCTGGTGAAGCTGTCCGTCAGCGCCTGGTTGAAGCGGGCGTCTAGCTCATCGTAGCGCGCTTCGCGCAGCAGTGCGGGAATATTGGCGATATGCCAGATGCGTTGCTCGTCAGTATGCGGCAGTTTGCTATTGCACATCTCACGCATTGCGTTGAGTATGCGTTCATCCTGAACCATGGACAGTCCTTTTGGCTACGATGTAGGTGTAAATTTCCTACACTGTAGCCTATAACTGCGAAGCGTGAGATTTTTTTAATTACGCTATCCGACAGGCATCCGCTTCCCAACGATACCCGACGCCGTACACTGCGCGGATAAACGACTGTTCGGCGTCCAGCGACTCCAGCTTGCGCCGCAGGTTCTTGATATGGCTGTCGATGGTGCGATCGGTCACGACCCGGTAGTCATCATAGAGATGGTTAAGCAACTGCTCGCGGGAGAAGACTTTTCCCGGCTCATGCGACAACGTTTTCAGTAGGCGGAACTCCGCCGGGGTTAAGTCGAGCATCTTCCCGCGCCATGACGCCTGAAAACGGCCTTCATCAACGATCAGCGGGCTGGCAGCATCCAGTTGCTGCAGTTCGCGCTGGGGTTTACAGCGGCGCAGTATTGTCTTCACGCGGGCGACAACTTCACGCGGGCTGTAGGGCTTACAGATGTAGTCATCGGCACCGATCTCCAGTCCCAACAGACGGTCAATTTCTTCGATTTTGGCGGTGACCATCATGATCGGCACTTCAGAGAAACGTCGAATTTCCCGACACAGGGTGAGGCCGTCAGTGCCTGGCAGCATCAGATCCAGCAAAATCAGATCGGGTGGCGTCTGGCGCACGTACGGTAAAACCTGGTCACCGTGGTTGATGAGCGTCGGGGCATAGCTCGCGGCACGCAGGTAGTCGATAAGCAATTGTCCCAGCTTGGGTTCATCTTCCACGATCAGAATACGCGGCGTGTTTTCATCAATGGGTAACTCTGTCATACATCTCTCTGTAAATCGCGTTCCAGCGGTAACTCTACTGTAATGCTTACCCCGCCAAAAGGCGAATGGGCGGCGCGGATATGCCCATTGTGCGCCTCAACAATATTGACGCAAATCGCCAGACCCAGACCGGAGCCTCCGCTGGCGCGGTTACGCGAACCTTCGGTGCGATAAAATCGCTCAAACAGTTTTTGCAGCTGTGCATCGTTTACGCCCGGGGCTGAATCGGCGAAGGTCAGTAAGACCTGGCGCTCGCGCTGTTCGGCGGAAATACGCAGCCCGCCGCCGCTGTCGGTATAACGTAGGCTGTTTTCCAGCAGGTTATTGAACAGTTGCATCAGACGATCCCGGTCGCCAAACACCGTCATGCTGTCCGGCAGCGAGAGTTGTATTGTCAGTCCGCGGCTGGCAAAACGCTCGCGAAACGCGCCGCTTGCGACTTCCAGTAACGGGATCAGATCCAGGGAGGTTTTTTGGTAGGCCAGGGCGCCTTCATCTGACATTGAGAGCTGATGGAGATCGTCCACCAGTTTGGTCAGCGTGCCCACTTCGGCCTGTAAAGAGGCCACCGAATCTGGAGTGAACTGGCGAACGCCATCCTGAATCGCTTCCAGCTCGCCGCGCAACACCGCCAGCGGCGTGCGCAGTTCGTGAGAAATATCGGCCATAAAATCACGGCGCATCTGCTGGTTCTTTTCCAGCGTACTGGCCAACTGGTTGAAATCCTGCGCCAGTTTGCCCAGTTCATCGGTGCTGGTGGGGGCAACGCGGGTGGTGAAATCCCCCGCGGCCAGCCTGTGCGTGCCGTCCACCAGACGCTTGACGGGGGCCAGCAGACTACGCGCCAGTGTAAACGTAGCCAGCGCCGCCAGGATAGTGGAGAGCGCGACGATCAGCCAACTGGTACGGCGCTGCTGTTTATCGAAATTAATATCTGTATTACGCGTTAAGCGTTCTACGGGCGACGCGATGACGGCACCCACTTCGATCCCGTTAACCGTGATTGGGCGGCGTGTGCCGTCGCCGGGAACCGGACCACGTGGGCCGACCAGCACGCGGGCGTTTTGGTCGATGACCCAAAACTGGGTACGCCAGCCGTGCGGCGGCATACCGGGGCCTGGCTTGTCATCGTTGTTGTCGTGTTCAAAAGAACGCAGGATCTGAAAAACAAAACGATCGTTATTGCGCAGAAACCGCCAGTTGCCATGTTGCTGATATTGTTCGCCCAGCGCGTCGCTCAGCATTTGTAGCCGCTGTTCATTGCCGTGTTTGATGTAGTCAATAAATCCGCGTTCGAAGCTTACCCGTACGGCCCAGTGCATGCTAATGAGTAGCACAATGCAGGTGGCAAAAATCGCCAGAAACAGTTTGCCGGTTATTCCGGGTCGCCATAACTTCATCAGTTGCTCCTTTTACGCCGTGAAATCACCGCGTTGGTTTGCGTATCGTTTGGCACGCGGGCAAAAATCATCGCTGGCAGCGCGATAATCAGGGCAATGCACAGCCAGGTATACATAAAGACGGTATGGGTGCTGCCGCTGTCGAGAGCGATATGCTGTTGACCAAACATGCCCAACAGCAGGCCAGCGATGGTTACCCCGATACTCATCGACAGCTGCATGATCATCGACAGCAGGCTGTTACCGCTGCTGGCGAGATCGTCAGGTAAGTCTTTTAAGGTCAGGGTGTTCATCGATGAAAAACGGGTGGAGTTGACCATGCCTTGTAAAAACAGCACGAAGGGCAGCACGTAATACCAGCCGAGCAGGGCGGTCGTCATCAGCAACAGGCAGACCAGCGACAGGCCCAGCGTGGTGGCAACCAGCACCCGACGATAACCAAACCGGTTGACGACCTGAACCACAATACGCTTCATGCCCATGCTGCCCAGTACCATCGGGATCATCATCAGCCCGGCATGAAACGGCGAAAAGCCCAGCCCAATCTGCAAAAACACCGGCGTCATAAACGGTAACATTCCGCTACCAATGCGCCCGACAAAACTGCCAAGCAGGCCTAATGAGAAAGTGGGGGTGCGAAACAGATGCAGACTGAACAGTGCGCGCGAGTTGTTGCTGGCGTGTCTGATATACAGAAGGATTGCCAGCACGCCGCAGATAACCAGCGCCGCCAGCGTAATGTCCGAGATCCCGCTGCCTTTGCTGCCATCCAGCGCCAGTGTCAGTGCCGCCATGCCAACGGCCAGCAGCATAAATCCCGAAAGATCGAAGCGCCGGGTTTGCAACGTGTAGTTAGGCATCAGCATTAAGGTGGCTATTGCCCCAATAATGCCGACGGGAATGTTAATCAGGAAAATCCAGTGCCAGGACGCATACTCCACCAGAATGCCGCCTAATGCCGGGCCGAGCAACGGGCCAATTTGCCCCGGTAAGGTGACGAAGGTCATTGCCGCCATATACTGTGTGCGCGGGACAATCTTCATCACCGTCAGCCTGCCGACCGGCACCATCATCGCACCGCCGACGCCTTGTAACACGCGGGCCATTACCAGCTCATTGAGCGTGCTGGACCCGGCGCAAAACAGCGATCCCAGCGTGAACAGGATGATGGCGGTGAAGAAAATATTACGTACGCCGATCTTGTCTGCCAGCCAGCCGCTGGCGGGCAGCATCACCGCCACAGTTAAGACATACGACACAATGACCATATGCATATGCAACGGGCTTTCGCCGAGGCTTTTGGCCATTGCAGGCAGCGCGGTATTGACGATGGTGGTATCCAGCGATTGCATAAAAAAGCCGAACGCCACAATCCAAAGCTGCCAGCGGGTGCTGTCGGGAAGTTCTGTCATAAGTCTGCTACCGGGTTGCTGTTTTTACGCGAAAAACGCATCCGCAGACGGTCGAAAAAGAGATACACCACCGGGGTGGTGTACAGCGTCAGCAGTTGGCTCACTACCAGCCCGCCGACGATAGTTATCCCCAACGGCTGGCGCAGTTCCGAACCGTCGCCAGCCGATAGCACCAGCGGCAGCGCGCCAAAGAGAGCAGCCAGCGTGGTCATCATGATGGGACGAAAACGCAGCAGGCAGGCCTGGAAAATGGCTTCTTCCGGCGTCAGTTTGCCGTTTCTCTGCGCCTCAAGCGCAAAGTCGACCATCATGATGGCGTTTTTCTTCACAATGCCAATTAATAACATGATCCCTATCAGGGCGATTAGGCTGAACGGGGCATTGAACAGTTCCAGTGCCAGTAGCGCACCCACCCCGGCAGAAGGCAGCGTTGAGAGGATAGTTAGCGGATGAACGTAGCTTTCATACAGCATACCCAGCACGATGTAGACCGTGGCGATGGCGGCGATAATCAGGATCACCTGCGAGTTCATCGTATCCTGAAAAACCTGCGCCGTACCGGCAAAACTGCCGCGCACCGTTGACGGGACGCCAAGCTGGGTCATGGTCCGGTTAATGGCTTCTGTGGCCTCAGAAAGTGATGCGCCGGTCGGCAGGTTAAACGACACGGTTGAGGCGGCAGACAGCCCCTGATGGTTCACCGACAGCGGGGCGTTCGCCGGTTGCCATTTAGCAAAGTACGACAACGGGATGGCTTTGCCATCGCTATTAATGACAAACATTTTATCCAGCGCGCTGATGTCCTGGGTGTAGCGCGGGTCGACCTCCATCACCACTTTGTACTGGTTCATCGGCTGGTAGATGGTCGATATTTGCCGCTGACCAAAGGCGTTATTCAGCAGGCTGTTGGCGGCTTCGACGTCGATCCCCAGACGTGACATGGTGTCACGATCGTAGGTCAGACTCATCTCTGCACCGTTGTCCTGCTGATCGGAGTTGACGTCAGCCAGTTGGGGCAGGGTGGCTAACGCTTTACGGATTTTCGGTTCCCATTCCCGTAATGCGGCAAGATCGTCCGACAGCAGCGTGTACTGGTAGCTGGCGTTGGCTTGCCGTCCCCCGACGCGAATATCCTGTACCGCCATCAGAAACAGGTTCGCCCCCGGCTCTTTGGCCAACTTCACGCGCAGCCTGTCAATCACCTGCTGAGCGGTTTGTTGGCGCTCTGCGCGCGGCTTCAGGGTAATAAACATCATGCCGCTGTTAACACGGGAGCCGCCGGTAAAACCGGTGACGTTGTCCACAGCTGGATCGTCACGGATGATCTTCATAAAATCCTGCAACTTTCCGCGCATGGCCTGAAAAGAAATGCTTTGGTCGGCCTGGATCCCCCCCATCAGAACGCCGGTGTCCTGCTCCGGGAAAAAGGTTTTGGGGATAGAAATATACAGCCAGACGTTGAGCGCAATGGTTGCCAGTAATACCACGCCCACCATTCGGGTATGGCGTAACACCCACTGCAGCGAGGTGGCGTAACTTTGTTGCAAGGCAACCAGCACCCGGCCAAATCCTCGCTTACGAGACTGTTCTCGTGGGGCGCTGGATTTGAGCATCCATCCGCACATCATTGGTGTGAGCGTCAGCGAGACCAGCAGTGAAATCCCGATGGCAACCGACAGGGTCACGGCAAATTCCCGCAGTAATCGTCCCGGCAGACCGCCCATTAACAGCAGCGGCAGGAACACCGCCACCAGCGACAGGCTCATGGAAAGCACTGTAAATCCGACTTCGCGCGTGCCTTGTAATGCCGCCTGGAGCGGCTTCATTCCCGCTTCCAGGTGCCGGGATATATTTTCCAGCACCACGATGGCGTCATCGACCACAAACCCGGTGGCAATGGTCAGCGCCATTAGCGACAGGTTGTTCAGACTGAATCCACACAAATACATGGCGGCAAACGTGCCAATCAGCGAGACGGGCACTGCTACGGCGGGGATCAGCGTCGCGCGCCCGGAGCGCAGGAAAACAAACACCACCAGGATAACCAGCGCCACGGAGATAATCAGCGTCTGTTCCACTTCTTCCAGCGACGCACGAATGGTCGGCGAACGATCCTGGGCAATTTGCAAATCAATGGCGGCCGGGATCAGCGTTTGTAACTCTGGCAATTTGGCCCGGATGCTGTCCACCGTCTGGATGATGTTGGCTTCCGGGAGTTTGCGGATCATCAACAGAATGGCCGGTTTGGCATTGGTCATCCCGGCGTTACGCACATCCTGCACCGAGTCAGTGATAGAGGCAACGTCACCCAGACGTACGGCCGCACCGTTGTTATAGTGAATAATCAACGGTTGATATTCTGCCGCAGTTTTGAGCTCATCGTTGGTTTGCACCTGCCAGCGGCGGGTTTCATCTTCCAGCGCGCCCTGTGGTTGACGCACGTTGGCGCTATTGATCGCACTACGCACGTCATCCAGTGAGACACCCTGGTTAAACAGCGCCTGCGGGTTCAGGCCAACGCGCACGGCGGGCAGGGAGCTGCCGCCGACGTCGACGTCGCCAACGCCGTCAATTTGCGCGATGGTTTGCGCCAGCTGTGTCGAGGCGAAATCATACAATTCGCCCTGAGAATAAGTATCCGAGGTTAGCGTCAGGATCATGACAGGCGCATCGGATGGATTCGCCTTTCGGTACGTTGGCCGACTGGGCATTCCGCTGGGCAGCAGGCTTTGGGCGGCGTTAATGGCCGCCTGAACGTCCCGCGCCGCGCCGTTGATGTCGCGATCAAACGTAAACTCAAGAATAATGCGCGTGCTGCCAAGCGAACTGCTTGACGTCATTTCATTCACGCCCGCGATACGCCCAAGCGATCGTTCCAGCGGCGTTGCGACGGATGACGCCATGGTTTCAGGTGATGCTCCCGGCAGCGAGGCGCTGACCATGATCACCGGGAAATCTACCTGCGGCAGCGGCGCGACCGGTAACAGGCGAAAGCCCAGAATGCCGCACAGGGTAATGGCGACGGAAAGGAGAATGGTCGCTACCGGACGATGGATGAAGAGAGCAAAAAATTTCATTTACGCGTCCTCTTCCTGACGCGGGAAGCGGTTTTTCACGTACAGCGACAGTCGGTCAAACAGCAGGTAAATCACCGGGGTGGTAAACAGGGTTAATACCTGACTGACCAGCAGTCCACCGACCATACCAATACCTAATGGGCGGCGTAACTCAGCGCCCACGCCGGTACTTAACATCAGCGGCAATGCTCCCAGCAGAGCCGCCAGCGTGGTCATCAGGATCGGGCGAAAACGCAGCAGGCACGCCTGGAATATGGCGTCGTGCGGTGCCATCCCCTGTTCGCGTTCAGCGGCAAGGGCAAAGTCAATCATCATGATGGCGTTTTTCTTGACGATACCGATCAGCAAAATAATACCGATGATCGCAATAACGTCCAGTTCACTACCGGCAATCATCAATGCCAGCAGTGCCCCGACGCCCGCCGTCGGCAGCGTGGAGAGAATGGTGATTGGGTGAATAAAGCTCTCATACAGCACGCCGAGCACGATATACATTGCGACGACCGCCGCTACAATCAGCCAGATTGTGTTGCCGAGCGCGGCCTGGAAGGCCAGCGTACTGCCCTGGAACTGGGTGGTAATACTTGACGGCAGGTCCAGCGTTTTTTCCGCCTGCAGTATTGCCTCTACCGCATCGCCCAGCGAGTGGTCATCTGGCACGTTGAACGAGATGGTGGTGACCGGGAACTGATCGAGATGGTTTATCGACAGCGGGGCAAAACGCTGCTCAATGCTGGCGATGGTGCTAAGCGGGACGATCCCGCCGTCGCTGCTGGTCAGGCGAAGGGAGTCCAACGCGGAAAGCCCCGGCGTACTGGCGGTATCATGTTCCAACACCACCCGATATTGGTTTGCCTGGGTGTAGATGGTTGAAATCAGCCGCTGTCCGAAAGCGTTATACAGCGCGTTATCGACATCTGCCATGCTGATGCCTAAACGGCTGGCGCTGTCGCGATTAACATTTACATACGCCACCAGTCCCTGGTCCTGCCAGTCACTGCTGACGTCAGACAACTGCGGCAACTGCTGCAGTTTTTCCAGTAACTGCGGCACCCAGGTGCTGAGAGCGTCCAGCGAGGTGGCCTGCAGCGTAAACTGATACTGGGTGCGGCTCACCTGCGTATCAATGGTCAGATCCTGGGTAGGCTGAAGATAGAGATCGACGCCGGGCACGTTATCCACTGCATCCTGCAGGCGAGCGATGACCTTTTGCACGCGGTCATCGCGTTCATTCAGCGGCTTAAGGTTAATTTGCAGGCGCGCGCTGTTCAGCGCCGGGTTGGTGCCATCAACGCCGACGAACGCGGTCAGGCTTTCTACTGCCGGGTCTTTAAGGATCACATCAGAGACCTGACGCTGGCGTTGAGCCATGCTGGCAAATGAGCTGGACTGCGGTGCCTGCAACGTGCCCTGAATAATGCCGTTATCCTGGATCGGGAAGAAGCCCTTCGGGATAAAGATCCACAGCATCACGCTTAATGCCAGCGTGCCGAGCGCGACGCCAAGCGTCAGCCATGGGTGGTTAAGCACTTTTGCCAGCCAGTGACCGTACCCGGCAATGACGCGCTCGAACATTTTTTCCGAGGCACGGGAGAAGCGGTTTTGCTTGCGCAATGACGCCTGGCTGAGCATGCGGGCGCACATCATTGGCGTGAGCGTCAGTGATACGACGGCGGAAATCAAAATCGCCACCGCCAGCGTGACGGCGAACTCGCGGAATAATCGCCCGACGATATCGCCCATAAACAGCAGTGGGATCAGCACCGCGATCAGGGAAAACGTCAATGAGATGATAGTAAAACCAATCTCGCCTGCGCCTTTAAGGGCGGCGGTCAGCGGTTTTTCCCCTTTTTCGATATAGCGCGAAATATTCTCGATAACCACAATCGCGTCATCGACCACAAACCCCGTGGCGATGGTCAGCGCCATCAGCGTCAGGTTATTGATCGAGAAATCGAGGAATACCATTACCGCAAAGGTACCTATCAGCGATAGCGGTACGGCGACCGCGGGAATAATCGTGGCCGGTATATTGCGCAGGAACAGGTAAATGATCATCACCACCAGCGCAATCGCCAGCATCAGTTCAAACTGGGTGTCGGAAACGGAAGCACGAATGTTGGTTGTACGATCCGAAAGCACCGTGACATTGACCGATTTTGGCAGGCTTTCTGTTAGCGCAGGCAGCATCTGGCGAATGCTGTCCGCGGTGGAGATAATGTTCGCACCAGGCTGGCGCTGAACGTTCATCACGATAGCTTGTTGCTTATTGGCCCACGCGCCCAGCCAGCTGTTTTCCGCACCTTGCTCGACGGTTGCGACATCGCCGAGGCGCACTGGCGCACCGTTTTTATAGGCAATGATTAACTGACGATACTCATCGGCAGACTGCATCTGGTCGTTGGCGGACAGGGTGACGGCGCGCGTCGGGCCATCCAGGCTACCTTTGGCTGAATTGACGTTGGCGCCGGTGATGGCGGTGCGGACGGTTTCGCTGGTCAGCCCTAACGCGGCAATGGCCTGTGCGTTAAGTTTTACGCGCACGGCGGGACGTTGTCCGCCAGACAGTGTAACCAGGCCCACGCCGGAGACTTGAGAGATTTTCTGTGCCACGCGGGTTTCGACCATATCTTCCACCTGCGTCATGGGCATGGCGGTAGAGGTCACCGCCAGCGTCATGATCGGCGGATCCGCCGGGTTCACTTTGCTGTACACCGGTGGGTTGGGCAGATCGCTCGGTAATAAATTGGTGGCGGCATTAATCGCGGCCTGGACTTCCTGTTCGGCGACGTCCAGCGGTAACGTGAGCTGAAACTGCAATGTCACCACGGATGCACCACCGGAGCTTTGTGAGGACATCTGTTTTAGACCCGACATCTGCCCAAACTGGCGCTCAAGCGGAGCCGTCACGGCGGAGGTCATCACATCCGGGCTGGCGCCAGGGTAGAGTGTCACCACCTGAATGGTCGGGTAATCCACTTCTGGCAACGCTGCGATGGGCAGGAAGCGATAGCCTATAATCCCGGCGAGTAAAATCGCCACCATCAGCAGCGTGGTGGCAACAGGGCGCAGAATAAACAGGCGGGATGGGCCGCCGGTGTTGTCCGGAGGTAACGCCTGCATCAGGAGCGTGCTCCTTTTTTGCCGTACTCGCGTGCGGTGGCTTTATCGTTTGTGGCTGTGGCGCTATGCGCCTCTACAACGTCAACTTTTGCCCCTTCCGTCAGGCGGTCAATACCGTCGGTGACGACGCGATCGCCCGCCGACAGCCCGGCGGTAATCACCACTTTTTGACTGTCCTGAATGCCCGGTTTGACCAGATGTTTACTGACTTTATTCTCTGTATTCAGCACCCAGACAAAGTGACCTTCATTTCCCATTTGTAAGGCGGCAGTGGGGATCACGATGGCGTTTTGCTCGGTGGCGACCAGCATGCGGGCGTTAACGAACTGGTTCGGAAACAGCGTGTCATCCTGATTGTTGAAGCGAGCCTTCGCTTTGATGGTGCCGGTGGTGGCATCAATCTGGTTGTCGAGGCTCAGCAGTACGCCTTCACTGAGTTTCTGCGAATTGGTGCGATCCCAGGCTTCGACCTTCAGCGGGTTGCCCGTTTTTTGCGCCCGTAGCACGGTCGCAATATCGTTTTCTGGCAAGGTGAAGATCAGGTCGATGGGATGGGTTTGCGTAATGACGACAATCCCGGTGGTATCACCGCTGGAGATTTGGTTACCCACGTCGACCAGTTTCAGGCCGACACGGCCATCGACAGGGGCGGTGATGCGACTCCAGTCGAGCTGCAACTGGGCGCTGGCGACGCTGGCTTCATCGGCTTTGATCGTCCCTTGCGTTTCGTTCACCAATGCCTGCTGAGCATCCAGTTCCTGACGGGAGACCAGATTGGTTTTCACCAGTTGCTGATAGCGGGCCAGGTCGCGACGGGCATTTGCCAGCGTAGCGGTATCTTTGGCTAACTGTCCCTGCGCCTGGGCAAGGGCGACTTTGAACTGGCTGGGGTCTATTTCAGCCAGCAGGTCGCCGGCTTTGACCTGCTGTCCTTCCTGAAAGTGTAACGCGATGAGCTGACCGTCTACCCGACTGCGAACCGTTGCGGTATTCGCGGCCGTCACGGTGCCCAGTCCCGTCAGGTAGCGCGGAACGGCTTGTTCAGTGGCGGTGGCAACCTGCACGGGGGCTAGCGGACCAGAACGCATTCCGCGACGCCCTGAGCCTGCGGCGTGCTGTGCTTGCCCGGTTGCACCGGGGGCATTCCCCTGAGATTCACTGCGACTGTGCCAGAACCAAAATGCGGCGATGGCCGCCACGACGGTCACGATTGCTATCACCCAGCGGGATTTGTTACTGCCTTTCATTGTTATAAGTTTCTCATCCTGAAACGTTTCGCGTAATGATACTAGTTTAGCCAGCGATCAAGGGCGAAAGATGGAGGAATTATGAAACACTGTCGGGATTCGTCTGAATGGCGGTGCGGCTTTGCGAGGCGTTACGCAACAATGGGCGGTGAAAATCGCCAATGCGGAAGAGTGCGCTAGAGTGCGGACAAGGCAAAAGGAGGAAAGCCAGAGATTTCAGCCGGACGCTGGAACGGGAAAGCCCCTCCCGAGGAAGGGGCCAAAATAAGGAAAGGGTTATGATGAAGTACGTCATCATACTGGTGATACTCTTAGTGATTAGCTTCGCGGCTTACTAAGACACCAGGAGAGGGGAAACCCTCCCTAACCCTCACTCCTGACCATAAGCCACAGTCACGATGATGTCAATACGCACACTTTTCAGCCTGCGAGCCGCTTAGCGGAAAACCACTTCTGCCCAGCGTGCCAGACCGGCAGTCACCGAGCCGAAATCATCGCCACCGGCGATAGGGATCCCCGGCAGCTGTTCGGAGAGGGCTTTTTTGATAAGCGGTGAGCGTGCACTGCCACCGGTCAAATAAATAACATCCGGTTTTTCCTGGGCATTATCCAGCGCCAGCTGCACCTGCTCCAGAATGCGCGCCAGTGGCTGATTGAGCGCCGTCTCCAGCCCCTGTTGGCTGATTGCCGTTGCCAGTTCATCACTGATAAATGGCAGCGCCGCCGTGACGTTTGCCTGTGTGGAAAGCGTAATTTTGCTTTCTTCAGCGCTGCGTACCAGCCGGTAGCTCAGACGCTCGCGCCAGACTTTGAGCAGCAGAGCGACTTTATCGGCTTCTTTCGCGTCGCGGATCAGATCGTTTAACAAGCGTCCGTTGGCGGTACTGTAAAAATCACTTTGGGCCGGAACATCGTTAATGGCGACGGCGTTCCACCACGGCAGAATAGGTAAGGCGATGCCTTTTTCGGTTTCGCCTCCCATGCCGAGCAATGGCATCAGGTGTTTAAAGGCCAGCGCGATGTCCAGATCGTTACCGCCTACGCGACAGCCACTGTGACCTAACAGGCTGGTCTCGCGATCGGCGCGCTGATGCCACTGCGGGCCCATTAGCAGCAACGAGCAGTCGGTGGTACCACCGCCGATGTCCACCACCAGCACGCGTTTCTCGTCTTGCAGCGTGGCTTCATAATCCAGTCCCGCCGCGACCGGCTCGTACTGAAACACCACATCCTGGAAACCGGCGCGTTTGGCCGCACGCTCAAGAATACCTTGTGCCTGGGCGTTGGCGTCGTCGCCGCCTAACCCCTGGAAGTTGATCGGACGACCGATAACGGCCTGGGTGATCGCTTCGGGTAGCTGGTTTTGTGCCTGGTTGCGGATGTGCAGCATCATCGCGCAGACTAAGTCTTCAAATAGCGCAACCTGCTGCGGTTTCAGGCCGCTGGCACCTAAAAACGATTTTGGTGATTTAACGAAGTAGACTTCTTCCGGGTCATCAATATATTGGCCCAGTGATGCCAGACCAAACTGCACGCTATTGGCGTTCACATCGATGTCTTCTTCGCGATTAAAGCGCACCGCACGACGCAGTAATGCCTGCGTTTCGTCATCCGTTGCCGGGACATCATGATGGCGATACAGCCACTCGCTGACCGCTTCACGCGTCGGGGCGCACAGCATGGAGGGCAGTAGCGTGCTGTCATTTTCCATTTTGAGCAATTGCGGCTGCCCGTCACGCATGACGGCCACTGAACAGTTCGCCGTACCATAGTCAAAACCAATAAACACCGTAAAGCTCCCCAGGGCAGTCAAGAAGGGGCGAGACTTTAGCGAAATGTTGTCGTCCCGACAACTGGAATATGAAAGCAAGGCGCATCGGCGGAATAGCATTTATGCTGTAGGCTGGTAAAAAAAGGACGCGGACATGTATACACTGAACTGGCAATCGCCCTATGACTGGCCCTGGATGCTGGGGTTTCTCGCTGACCGTGCCGTGGATGGCGTAGAAACTGTAGGCACATTGACGTATGCAAGGAGCCTGGCGATTGGCCAGCATCGTGGGGTGGTGAGCGTTGTCCCGGATCTGGAGGCCAACGTGCTGCAGGTAATGTTAAGCCCGGGACTTCAGCCCGTTGCCCGCGAGTGTCTGGCCAAAATGGCGCAGTTGTTCGATCTGAACTGCTGTCCGCAGCACATTGTCAGCGCGTTGGGGCGTCTGGGGGCCGCACGCCCTGGATTGCGTCTACCGGGATCGGTTGATGCGTTCGAACAGGGCGTTCGCGCGATTTTAGGTCAGTTGGTCAGCGTGGCGATGGCGGCAAAACTGACGGCGAAGGTGGTACATCTGTATGGCGATAGGCTTGCCGACGCACCAGAGTACGTGTGCTTTCCTACCCCTGAGGCGCTGGCCGCCGCACAACCGCTGGAGCTGAAAGCGCTGGGCATGCCGCTTAAACGTGCGGAAGCGCTGATTCACCTTGCCCGGGCGGCGCTGGATGGCACGCTTAAGCCTGTTGCCCCGCCTGATATCGAGCAGGGGGTGAAGCAGTTACAAACGTTTCCAGGCATTGGACGCTGGACGGCCAATTACTTCGCGCTGCGCGGGTGGCAGGCGAAGGACATTTTTCTTCCCGATGATTACTTGATTAAACAGCGTTTTCCAGGCATGACGCCGGCGCAAATCCGGCGCTACGCAGAGCGCTGGAAGCCCTGGCGTTCCTACGCGCTACTGCATATCTGGTATACGGAAGGCTGGCAACCATCAGTTGATGGCGAAATTGCTGGTGTTGAGTAGCAACTCCAGCGGTTGGGCGTCGGCAATAATATCGCCAAAAATCATATCAATACCGATGCCAGACAGGGCATCCATAATCAGCGGCATGTTTACCGGTCCAGCGATAGTTTTGATATCCAGACGTTGTGCGTGGCTCTGAATAATGGAAACCCACATTTCGTCCGTCAGATTGCCGTGCGCGCTGGCGCTCAGTTCGCTGTCAAGTAACAGGTAATCAGCGACGTGATACTTGAGATTGTCAAAGACCTCTAAATCGCGACCGACCTGGCTTAAAATGATGCGACAACCCGCCTGGCGTAATCGTTGCATGGCGGGCATGGCCTGCGCTGGATGCGTTTTCATCACGTCTACCGGTACGCTCAGATGCAATAAACGAGGCGGAAGCGGACTGTTTTCCATCAATGCCAGCAGTTCATCAACCAGCACGGGATTGAGCAACCCGGCGGCGGAAAGGGGCAGGGCAACGCTAAGCCCTTTACCGGCAACAGCGGAGGCAGAATGCTGGAAAAATTCAGTAAAGACCCGACGGTCGAGGGCATGATTGAGTGCAGGATCGACCAGACCGGCGCGGAAAGCCTGCTCCTCAATGACGTCGCCTTCGCTGTTCCATAAGCGCAGCGACAACAGCCAGAAGCTAAAGGTCTCAGGAACCCGTGGAGACGCGACGCCGTGGGCGATCATCAATATTGGGTTATGGGTAATGATGTTGCGTTGTTCATCGGGTGACAGTATCCCTCGCGTCGCATGCATCTGGCTCTGCTGGGGTTCATAGACGCATACCCGCCCACGTCCGCTATTTTTGGCCGCGTAGCAGGCAATATCTGCCTGCGACATCACCTCGGTGGCGATACGATTTTTGTCATCAATTAGCGTGATCCCGGCACTGGCGCCAATACGGTGTAAGCGGCCTTCCCATGTAAAGTGGTAATCATTGATGGCGCTAATGACGCGACCCGCGATAAACCGGGCACTTTCGATATTACAATCTGGCAGCAGCAAGCCGAACTCATCGCCGCCAAGACGCGCCAGCACATCGCTGGTGCGCAGCATGCTCAGCATCAGAGAAGACAGCTCGCGCAGCAAGGCATCTCCCGCCGCATGACCGGCGCTATCGTTGACGGCTTTAAAACGATCCAGATCGATGAAGACCAGCGCGTGACGCTGATGGGAGTTGTGTACCGTATGCAGCAATTGTTTCAGATGGTTTTCAAAGCTGACCCGGTTGGCCAGATGCGTGAGGTCATCATGCGATGCGCTGTAACTGAGTTGACGCAACATCTTGCGTGATTCGGTGACATCCTGAATCACCAACACGGAGCCAATGCTACCGCCGTCGAGGGTGCTGAGCGGCGTGATACTGTACTGAATATCGTAACTGGTGCCGTTACGACAATGCAGGACCACTTCTTGCTCAATAGCCGTGCGCGACATGTCGGCGCTGTAGATATTTTCCATTAGCGGGCCGTTATCACCGAAAGTAATACGCAGCACCGTGAGCAACGGGATCCCTAACGCGCTCTCTTGCGACCAGCCGCTCATTTTCTCGGCCACCGGATTCATAAAGGTGACGTTCAGGTCGACGTCGATACAAATCACCGCTTCACCGATGGAATCCAGCGTAATATGCAAACGCTCTTTTTCCTGATACAGCGCCTCGTGGAGTTGCTTCACTTCGGTCATGTCGAGATTGATACCGAGCAAACGTTCCACTTCGCCGTCTTTATTCAGCACCCGGTTAGCCAACGAGCGGATATGCCGAATGCCGTCTTTGACCGCAATGCGGAATTCAAGTTTGAAAGGAACACGTGCCGCCAGCGAATCGCGAATCACGCTTTCGGCATGTTCGCGATCTTCAGGGACCACGCAGTCATACCAGACTTGCCAACTGGGTTTGATGTGCGCAGGGACCTCATAAAGATCGAACATGCGCTTATCCCAGCTGATTACGTCAGGCTGCAATTCCCATTCCCAGATGCCAATGCCGCCTGCTTCATTCGCCAGCGTAATACGTTCCATTAACCGCTTATTGATCCACTCCGTGTGTTTCAGGTCGTTAATGTCCTCAACCTGGGCAATAAAGTAGAGTGGGGTGTTATCGCTATGACGAACCAGTGAAACGGCCAGCAGTGCCCAGACCACCTCGCCTGCACGGGTGTAATAGCGTTTTTCCATTGAATAACTATTGATTTCACCGCGCGACAGCATTTGCAGCTGCTCAAGGTCGTTATTCAGATCTTCCGGCCAGGTTAACTGCTGGAAGGTCAGCGAGCGCAGCTCTTCTTGGCTGTAACCCAGAAAATGACACAAGGCTTTATTGGCCTGTAGCCATTGCCCCTCGGTGCCCACCAGCGCCATGCCGATAGCGGAGTATTCCATGGCGTTGCGAAAACGCGTTTCGCTCTCTGAAATGTGTTTACGTTCGGCACGAAACGCGTACATGACCATGGTCATCATGTTTGCCGGTAACAGAATCATCAAAAACGGCAGCCACGGCATGCTGGACATGACAAACGTTTTCGAGGTGGAGAGCAGTGAAGGGTCGGCGGCCAGCATTAGCGAGACCATCATTACGGTGCTGAGGAAAATCAGAAACGCTTCCATGCGCGGCAGACGCACGGCACTCCACATCAGCAAAACGATCACGCAGGTAAACGGCCATGGAAGATACATCATCGACAGCCAACTGAACGCTAAAGTTACCAGTAGGGTGATGAGCGTTTCCAGCAATAAACGGGGATCGCGGTGACGCAGCAGATAGTGCGGCTTAAACAGCAAACCTAACGGTACCAGCGCGAGCGCGCCGATGGATTCTGAAAGCACCCACATTAGAAACGTATTTAACGACGTTTCACCTGGAAGCAGCAGCCACATCAAAAAACCGCCCAGCAGCGGCGGGACCACGGCACTACCGAATGCCAGACGCGCCCAGTCGTTAAGATTTTGTAAGGGATTGTACCAGGGCAACAGCCTGCGCAATAACATGGCGCCCGCAACGGCCTCAATAATATTGATGGCAGTGTAGGTGAAATTCAGCGTGTCGGTCGGGAAGAACAACAAAGAGGCACCGATGCTGCCCAGGGAGCATGCCAGCGCGATCCCCGGCCACATCTTTCCTGCATGACGGTAAAAAGCCACCATCATAATTGAGGTCGGGAACCACAGCGGCGCTAGCTGCGTGCCGTAACGGGACAGCTCCAGCGAGAACAACGTAAAGATGAATGCCACCAGACCTAAACTGGCCAGGCGCAGTAGAGGATGCGGTAAGGTAACTAAAACATGTTGGGATGGTTTACTCATTACCGCTTTACCCGAATAGCCGATGTCGCCGTGGCGAAGATGCCGGAAGCATCATGTTTAATCTGTGATTATGCTAGTACAAACATTTTACAATTTATACGCCAGCTGCTCATAAAATAACACTCTCAAGCTATTAATTCCTAAGGTGGGTGAATAAATTTTGTGCCTGCTTTAAAACTGACCATTTTAATTTGCGACAGGGACTGCATTGGTGCAGCCTGGGCTGGCGTCGCGCCGCTGAAATCCCTATAATTGCCGCGTTTGGCGTTTCGACGCCCCCTTCCTAACATCCAGGTTAATCAGGTCGCTAAATTTATGACTGATCAGTCTCATCAGTGCGTCATTATCGGCATTGCCGGCGCATCGGCTTCCGGCAAGAGTCTTATTGCCAGTACTCTCTATCGCGAATTGCGTGAACAAGTGGGTGACGAACATATTGGCGTTATTCCCGAAGACAGTTATTACAAAGATCAAAGCCATCTGTCGATGGAAGAACGTGTAAAAACGAACTACGACCATCCGAACGCGATGGATCACAGCCTGCTGTTCCAGCATCTGCAAACGCTGAAACGCGGCTCGGCGATTGAATTACCTGTCTACAGCTATGTTGAACACACGCGTACGCAAGAGACTATTCATATTGAACCCAAAAAAGTGATTATCCTCGAAGGCATTTTGCTGCTGACGGATGCACGTTTGCGTGACGAGATGAATTTTTCTATTTTTGTAGATACCCCGCTCGACATTTGTCTGATGCGCCGTATCAAGCGGGACGTCAACGAGCGCGGCCGCTCGATGGATTCGGTGATGGCGCAATACCAGAAAACTGTGCGTCCAATGTTCCTGCAATTTATTGAACCCTCAAAACAATACGCCGATATCATCGTGCCGCGCGGGGGTAAAAACCGCATTGCCATCGATATTCTGAAGGCGAAAATCAGTCAGTTCTTTGAATAAGTTCAGCGAATTGTGTACCGTTCAGTAATAACCTGGTTCACCCTTAACGCACCTGGCGTTAAGGGGGTGAAGCACGAAAGGAGAAAGTGCCATGCGTTTATGTGACCGAGATATTGAAGCCTGGTTGGATGCAGGTCGTCTGTCGATCAATCCACGTCCTCCTGTCGAGCGTATTAATGGCGCAACAGTAGATGTGCGTCTTGGCAATAAATTTCGTACGTTCCGCGGTCATACGGCAGCGTATATCGATTTGAGCGGGCCGAAGGATGAAGTTAGCGCCGCGCTGGATCGCGTGATGAGTGATGAAATTGTCCTTGCCGAAGGCGAAGCATTTTTCCTGCATCCCGGCGAGTTAGCGTTGGCCGTAACCTTTGAATCCGTCACGCTTCCGGCAGATTTGGTTGGCTGGTTAGACGGCCGTTCGTCGCTGGCGCGTCTGGGCCTGATGGTTCACGTGACCGCGCACCGTATCGATCCGGGCTGGTCAGGGTGCATTGTGCTGGAATTTTATAACTCCGGGAAATTACCGCTGGCCTTGCGTCCGGGCATGCCGATTGGTGCGCTGAGTTTTGAACCGCTCTCCGGTCCGGCTGCGCGTCCCTACAATCGCCGCCAGGATGCGAAGTATCGCGACCAGCAGGGTGCAGTAGCCAGCCGGATTGATAAAGACTGATTTATTTTCAGTCCTTTGGGGATAGCATGAGACGATTTCTGACGACGCTGATGATTCTCCTGGTCGTGCTGGTGGCCGGTTTTTCTGCGTTAGTAATGTTGGTGAATCCCAATGATTTTCGCGCGTATATGGTGAAGCAGGTTGCTGCACGTAGCGGATATCAATTGCAACTGGACGGCCCACTGCGTTGGCACGTTTGGCCCCAGCTTAGCATCCTCTCTGGACGCATGGTGTTAACGGCTGAAGGGGCCAGCGAACCGCTGGTTCGTGCCGACAATATGCGTCTGGACGTCGCGTTATGGCCGCTGTTGAGCCACCAGCTCAGTGTGAAGCAGGTGATGCTCAAAGGTGCTGTTATTCAGCTGACGCCGCAGACCGAAGCGGTGCGTGGCGAAGATGCGCCCATTGCCCCGAAAGACAATACGTTGCCCGATGTCGCCGAAGACCGTGGATGGTCGTTTGATATCGCGCGTCTGCGCGTTGCCGACAGCGTGCTGGTGTTCCAGCATGAAGACGATGAACAGATTACGGTTCGTGACATTCACCTGGAAATGGAACAGGACACCCAGCATCGCGGTACCTTTGACTTCTCTGGTCGCGTAAACCGCGATCAGCGCGATCTGGCCTTAGCCTTTAACGGTAGCGTTGATGCTTCTGACTACCCGCATAACCTGGCGGCCAATATCGAGAAGCTCAGTTGGCAGTTACAGGGCGCCGATCTGCCGCAGCAGGGGATTCAGGGGCAGGGTAAGCTGCAGGTTCAGTGGCAGGAAGAGAATAAACAGCTCGCGTTTAACCAGATTGCGTTGACGGCCAACGACAGCACGCTGTCCGGGCAAGCCCGTGTGTCGCTGTCTGATAAACCGGACTGGAGCGTCGATCTGCGCTTTGGTCTGCTCAATCTGGATAACTTGCTGGTGCAACGTGACGCCGCGGCGGCAACGAGCGGCGAGGTGCAACAGGGGCAAAGCCAGTCAACGCTCGTGCGACCGGTGATTGCGTCCCAGGTCGATGCCGTGTCGTATCAGGGGCTCAGGGGTTTTTCCGCAGATATTGCGCTACAGGCAGACAAAGTTCTGTGGCGTAAAATGGCCTTTGATAACGTTTCAGCCAAAATGGCGAATCAGTCAGGCTTGCTGAGTATCACTGAATTGCAGGGGACGAGTGAGGGTGGGTTGATTTCGCTGCCCGGCAAGCTGGATGCCAGAAAGGCGCAGCCGCACGCAGTCTTTCATCCGCGTCTGGAAAACGTCGAAATCGGTACCATCCTGAAAGCCTTTAACTATCCGATTGCGCTTACCGGCAAGCTGTCGCTGGCGGGCGATTTTTCCGGTTCTGATATTGACGCGCAGGCGTTCCGTCACAGCTGGCAAGGGCAGGCCCATGTTGATATGAGCGACACACGCATGGAAGGGATGAACTTCCAGCAGCTGGTACAGCAGGCCGTTGAGCGCAGCGGCGGCGACGTGAAGTCTCAGCAGAGTCTGGACAACGTGACCCGACTGGATCGTTTTGTCACCGAGCTGTCGCTGGATAACGGCAAGGTGTCGTTGGATGAGATGGAAGGGCTGTCTTCCATGTTAGCGCTTTCCGGTAAAGGGACGCTGGATCTGGTTGAGCAGACGTGTGACACGCAGTTTAACGTGCGTGTGTTGGGCGGCTGGGATGGGGAAAGCAAGCTGATTGACTTCCTGAAAGCCACGCCGGTTCCGCTGCGTATTTATGGGCCATGGCAGGCGTTGAACTATAACCTGCAGGTGGACCAGCTGCTGCGTAAGCATGTACAGGATGAAGCGAAACGTCGGCTGAACGACTGGGCCGATCGCAACAAAGAGTCCCGTAGCGGCAAAGATGTGAAAAAACTGCTGGATAAACTCTGACGGATAATGCCGGATGACGGCGCGAGAGCGTCTCATCCGGCACGTCACCTACACTTCGTAATCCATCTCTTCGTCATTAGTGTGCAGCGGTATTAACTGGACCTTTTGCACCCGGTGGTTTTCCACCTGCAACGTTTTCAGTCGATAGTCGCCCACCTGCACTTCTTCCCCGGTTTTCGGTATACGCTGCAAATATTCCATCAACAGCCCGGCAATGGTGTGATATTCCCGTTTCTCATCAAGGGGAATCGGGACGTATTGCACCAGATCTTCCAGCGGCATATGCCCGTTAGCCGTCCATGAACCGTCAGCATTTTTCTGAATGTCGTGGCGGGCGTCGATCTCTTCCACTTCATTCGGCAGGTTTCCGGCGATGGTTTCCATCACGTCGCTCAGCGTCACAAGTCCCTCTACGGAACCAAACTCATCCGCCACAAACGCAAAGTGGGTGCGGGCATTACGGAACTGCTCCAGCGCCGGCAGTAGCGGCAGGGTCTCCGGGAATACCAGCGGCTGGCGGATCAAGGCGCGTAGATCGAGCGGTTCGCCGCGCAGCGACTGTTGCAGCAGGTCGATGACGTGTACCACTCCGAGCAGTTCTTCCTGCTCATCTTCTCCGGTGACCACCAGACGCGTGTGCTGGTTTTTCTCCAGCAGGGCGCGGATCTCCGCTTCGGGTGCGTTAAGGTCGATATGCTCAATATCATGGCGCGAGGTCATAATGCTGCTGACGGTGCGCTGATTCAGATTCAGCACACGTTCAATCATCCGGCGCTCCTGCGGGGCAAAAATCTGACCTTCATGATGATCGGCCAGCATGGCTGCTGTTTCAGCATCCAGTTCGGCATCTTCTTTTTGTCCACTCAGCAGACGCATCACCGCCTCAGCGGTACGCTGGCGCAGGGTATGATTGGCTGACAGAAAACGGCGGCGGTTGAAGATGGCCAGCTGATTTAATGCCTCAATCATGACCGAGAAGCCGATAGCCGCGTACAGGTAGCCTTTTGGAATGCGGAAACCAAACCCTTCGGCGACCAGGCTGAAGCCGATCATCAGCAGGAAGCTAAGACACAGAATAACGATGGTAGGGTGGCTGTTGACAAAGCGGGTCAATGACTTGCTGGCCAGCACCATCAGGCTAATGGCAATAATGACGGCGGCCATCATCACGGCCAGATGATCGACCATCCCGACGGCGGTGATCACCGAGTCGAGCGAGAAGATGGCATCCAGCACCACGATTTGTGCGACCACGCCCCAAAACTTCGCGCCTTTACGCTGGGTGGGGTTATCGCTGTCTTTCCCCTCCAGCCGCTCATTGAGCTCCATCGTGGCTTTGAACAGCAGGAAGAAGCCCCCGAAGAGCATGATCAGGTCCCGTGCGCTAAAGCTCAGATCCCGAATGCTAAACAGCGGGGTGGTCAGCGTGACCAGCCAGGAGATTGAGGCCAGCAGCAGCAGACGCATCACCATCGCCAGCAGGAGCCCGGTAATACGCGCCTTGTCCCGCTGGGCTGGAGGTAATTTCTCCGCGAGGATGGCAATAAAAACAAGATTATCAATGCCAAGAACAAGTTCGATCACGATTAGCGTGACGAGTCCGGCCCAGATTGACGGATCGGCAATCCATTCCATAGTAAAAATGATACCCATAGTTGTATGACAATTGTCACAATTCGATCATGGATAAAGCCAGCGAAAAATGCAATGCCGGGAACGGATTTCTCTGTTATTGATATCCGGCAGTCAGTTGAGAAATAGTCTTAATGTTTCTGCAGGAAATAATTTTTTAACACGTCATATATTTAGGAAATATCGCAGATGGTCTGTTTTTTATATTAGTGCTGTCAATATCAATAAAATCCTAAAAATATTCAAATTTCATTCTTAATATTAATCTTAAAAGCAAGAGGTAGCGGCGTTGTTATCTTGCCTGCTATTCCTTTAGCTGCAACAATTCTTTCCGTATATAACAAGAAGCCTATTTCTTCCTTGCTCCGTGCTGCATTTTCTGATGTGACGCGGAGAAGGGTATGGCGAAAATAAAGGGGAAGGTAAAAATTTAAATTAATCAGTGCATTGGTAGCTAACAAAGCCAGGGGCGGTAGCGTGCCTGGCCGCCTGATGAACAGCCTGATTTATTCAGTCAACAGACCGAAGATGAATTCAATATTTTTAGGATTGATGCCAGTTAAATTTCTTTTCAATTAACGGCAAGGTAAATGTGAACAGGTGAAACTGCCATTTAGAAAGCACGTGATAATGACTCTGCCAAAGTGATAAATAATCAATGATGAAATCCAAAATTAAATTGATACCCGTCCTGGTGTCGGTGATCTTGATAAACGGTTGTACCGTACTACCGGGCAGCAATATGTCGACGATGGGTAAAGACGTGATTAAGCAGCAGGACGCTGATTTCGATCTCGACCGTATGGTGAATGTTTATCCACTGACGCCCCGACTGGTAGAACAATTACGCCCACGTCCAAACGTCGCCCAACCCAATACTTCGCTGGACCAGGAGATTTCCGGGTACCAGTATCGCGTTGGCCCGGGCGACGTCCTGAATGTGACCGTCTGGGACCATCCGGAACTGACCACGCCAGCGGGGCAATACCGCAGCTCCAGCGATGCCGGCAACTGGGTTCAGCCCGATGGCACCATGTTTTATCCCTACATTGGCAAAGTCAACGTGTCCGGGAAAACGTTGGCAGAAATCCGCAGTGATATTACCGGGCGCTTAGCGAAGTACATTGCTGACCCGCAGGTGGACGTTAATATCGCCGCTTTCCGCTCGCAGAAGGCTTATGTCTCCGGGCAGGTGAACAAATCCGGCCAGCAGGCCATTACCAACGTACCGTTAACCATTCTCGACGCCATTAATGCCGCTGGCGGCCTGACTGAGGCGGCGGACTGGCGTAACGTCGTGCTGACCCATAACGGTCAGGAGCAGCGAATTTCCCTGCAGGCACTGATGCAAAATGGCGATCTCAGCCAGAACCGACTGCTTTACCCAGGCGACATCCTGTTTGTTCCACGCAACGACGATCTGAAAGTCTTCGTAATGGGGGAAGTGAAGAAACAGAGCACCCTCAAAATGGACTTCAGCGGTATGACGCTAACCGAAGCGTTGGGCAATGCGGAAGGGATCGACCTGACCACCTCCAATGCCAGCGGCATCTTCGTCATTCGACCATTGAAAGGCGAGGGCGCACGCAACGGCAAGATTGCCAATATTTATCAGCTCGATATGTCCGATGCCACCTCTCTGGTGATGGCGACGGAATTCCGCCTTCAGCCTTACGACGTGGTGTATGTCACTACCGCACCGGTCGCCCGCTGGAACCGTTTGATCAATCAGTTGCTGCCGACCATTAGCGGTGTTCGTTATATGACGGATACGGCCAGCGACCTTCACAACTGGTAATCGACATGTTTAACAAAATCTTAGTTGTCTGCGTGGGGAACATTTGCCGTTCCCCAACGGCAGAGCGCCTGTTAAGGCAATTTCATCCAGCGTTGACGGTCGCCTCTGCAGGTCTCGGGGCGCTGGTGGGCAAGGGAGCCGACCCGTGTGCGGTGAGCGTGGCGCAGGCACATAACCTGTCGCTGGAGAATCATTGTGCGCGGCAAATCTCAGGAAAAATGTGCCGGGATTACGACCTGATCCTCACCATGGAGAAGCGCCACATTACCGCGCTGTGTGACATGGCACCGGAGATGCGCGGCAAGGTGATGCTTTTTGGTCACTGGGACAGTGAGCGCGAAATACCTGACCCGTACCGTAAAAGCCAGGATGCGTTTGACGCGGTGTACGCCTTACTTGAACAGTCTGCCCGCCAATGGGCTCAGGCACTGAACGCGGAGCAGGGAAAACAATGACAGAGAACGTAAAACAGTCTGCTGCGTCAGCAACCGGCAATGATGAAATTGATATCGGTCGCCTGGTCGGGACGGTGCTGGAAGCGCGCTGGTGGGTGCTGGGTATTACCGCGGCCTTTGCGCTGTGCGCGGCCATTTACACGCTGTTTGCCACGCCTATCTACAGTGCCGATGCGCTGGTGCAGATTGAGCAAAATACCGGTAATTCACTGGTGCAGGATATCGGCTCGGCGTTGTCGAATAAACCACCCGCCTCGGAAGCCGAAATTCAGCTGATTAAGTCGCGGCTGGTATTGGGGAAAACGGTGGACGATCTGGATCTGGATATCGCCGTCACCAAGGAGACGTTCCCGCTGTTTGGGGCGGGTTGGGACCGGCTGATGGGCCGCCAGAACGAAACGGTTAACGTGACGACGTTCACCTTACCAAAGGCAATGAATGAGCAAGCGTTTACCATTAAGGTGCTGAATAATAAAAATTATCAGCTGATCAGTGACGGCGGTTTTAGCGCCCAGGGTCAGGTTGGACAGCCGTTAAACCACGGCGGCGTCACGATGCAGGTTAACGCTATTCATGCTGCTGCTGGCAGCGCCTTTACTGTCAGCAAATATTCCACGCTGGGCATGATAAACGCCCTGCAAAATAACCTCAGCGTGACGGAAACCGGCAAAGACACCGGCGTTTTGAGCCTGACGTTCACTGGCGAGGACCGCGAGCAGATCCGCCAGATCCTTGACAGCATCACCCGTAACTACCTTGAACAAAACATCGTACGCAAATCCGAAGAGGCCGCCAAAAGCCTGGCGTTTCTGGCCAGGCAGTTGCCGGAGGTGCGTAACCGTCTGGACGTTGCCGAAAACAAACTGAACGCCTTTCGTCAGGATAAAGATTCGGTCGATTTACCGCTGGAAGCCAAAGCGGTGCTGGATTCGATGGTTAACATTGACGCCCAGTTGAATGAACTGACGTTCAAGGAGGCGGAAATCTCCAAGCTGTTCACCAAAGCGCATCCGGCTTACCGCACGCTGCTGGAAAAACGTCAGGCGCTGGAAGATGAGAAAGGCAAACTGAACGGTCGGGTGACGGCGATGCCAAAAACGCAGCAGGAAATTGTCCGTTTGACCCGCGATGTGGAGTCCGGTCAGCAGGTCTATATGCAGTTGCTGAACAAGCAGCAGGAGCTGAAGATAACCGAAGCCAGCACGGTAGGGGATGTGCGTATTGTCGACCCGGCCATTGCTCAGCCCGGCGTGCTGAAGCCGAAAACTGCGCTGATTATTCTCGGCAGTATTCTGCTAGGCCTGATGCTATCAGTGGTCGGCGTGCTGCTGCGTTCGCTGTTCAACCGCGGTATCGAAAGCCCGCAGGCGCTGGAAGAACAGGGAATCAACGTATATGCCAGTATTCCGCTGTCGGAATGGCAAAAAGCGCGTGATAACGTGCAGACCAATAAAGGCATCAAACGTTACAAGCAAAGCCAACTGCTCGCAGTGGGGAACCCAACGGATCTGGCGATAGAAGCGGTGCGCAGCCTGCGCACCAGCCTGCACTTCGCCATGATGCAGGCGCGCAATAATGTGCTGATGCTCACTGGCGTCAGCCCATCAATTGGCAAAACCTTTGTCTGTGCCAACCTGGCGGCGGTGATCAGCCAGACCAATAAACGCGTGCTGCTGATCGACTGCGATATGCGCAAAGGGTACACGCATGAGTTGCTGGGCACCAATAACGTCAACGGTCTGTCCGACATCCTTGTGGGTAAGGGCGATATGGCCACTTGCGCCAAACCGACGTCTATTCCTCATTTCGATCTGGTCCCGCGCGGTCAGGTGCCACCCAACCCTTCTGAACTGCTGATGAGCGAGCGTTTTGGCGAGCTGATTGCCTGGGCCAGTGCGCGCTATGACCTGGTACTGATTGATACCCCGCCCATTCTGGCGGTGACCGACGCGGCCATTGTTGGCCGTCATGTTGGCACCACGCTGATGGTCGCTCGTTATGCCGTCAACACCCTGAAAGAGGTGGAAACCAGCCTGAGCCGCTTTGAGCAAAACGGGATTCAGGTTAAGGGCGTGATCCTCAACTCCATCTTCCGACGCGCAAGCGGGTATCAGGATTACGGCTACTACGAATATGCATACACGTCGGATTCGAAATAAATAACCAACCCTGCCGGATGCGGCGTAAACGCCTTATCCGGCCTACAGAAACATATTTATACCCTGGGAATGAAAATGACTACAGACAACCCGCTCATTTCAATTTATATGCCGACCTGGAATCGTCAGCAACTGGCGATCCGGGCGATTAAATCGGTCCTGCGTCAGGATTATCCGCACTGGGAGATGATCATCGTGGATGACTGCTCCTCTGCGTATGAACAATTAAAGCAGTATGTAGAAGAGCTGAACGATCCGCGCGTCACCTATACCCATAATGCCTTTAATTCCGGGGCGTGTGCGGTGCGCAATCAGGCCATTATGCAGGCCAGCGGGCAGTACATTACCGGTATTGATGACGACGATGAGTGGACGCCGAATCGCCTGAGCGTGTTCCTTAAAGATCGCCACCAGCTGGTCACTCGGGCGTTTCTGTATGCCAATGATTATATTTGCGAAGGCGAGGTCTATTCCCAGCCCGCCAGCCTGCCGCTGTATCCCAAGTCGGTGTACTCACGGCGCAGGTTCTATAAACGCAACATTATTGGCAATCAGGTCTTTACCTGGGCGTGGCGGTTCAAAGCCTGCCTGTTCGATACCTCGCTGAAAGCGGCACAGGATTACGACATTTTTCTGCGCATGGTGGTGGCCTATGGCGAGCCATGGAAGGTCAATGAAGCCACGCAGATCCTGCATGTGAATCACGGCGAGATGCGCATTACCTCATCGCCGAAAAAATTCTCCGGTTACTTCCAGTTTTACCGTAAGCACAAAGGCAAATTTGACCGCGCCAGCAAAAAATATCAGCTGTTTACGCTGTATCAGATCCGCAACAAACGCATGAACTGGCGCACGTTGCTGACCCTGTTGTCGCTGCGTAACGGTAAACGCTTGGCCGACGGTCTACGGGGGCGCTAAGTATGCTGGAAGATATCCGCGCCAATAGCTGGAGTCTGCGTCCATGCTGCATGGTGATGGCCTATCGGGTTGCCCATTTTTGCTCTGTCTGGCGCAAAAAAAACGTGCTGAATAACCTGTGGGCCGCACCGGTGCTGGTGATGTATCGCCTGATTACCGAATGTATTTTCGGCTATGAAATCCAGGCGGCTGCGACTATCGGCCGTCGTTTTACTATTCATCATGGCTATGGCGTAGTCATCAACAAACGCGTGGTGGCCGGGGACGATTTTACCCTGCGTCATGGCGTGACCATCGGCAACCTCGGCGCAAACGATCTGGCCTGTCCGACGATCGGCAACGGCGTTGAGTTGGGTGCCAATGTCACCTTGCTGGGCGATGTCGTCATTGGTCATAACGTGACGATTGGTGCTGGCAGCGTCGTTGTGGACAGCGTGCCGGACAATACGCTGGTGGTGGGTGAGAAAGCGCGAGTAAAGGACGTAAAATGAATATCCTGCAATTTAATGTCCGACTGGCAGAAGGCGGCGCGGCAGGGGTGGCGCTGGATTTACACCTGCGGGCGCTGGAGCATGGGCTGTCGTCGCGCTTCATTTATGGTTACGGCAAAAGCGGTAAGAAAAGCCTCAGCCACCATCACTATCCGCAGGTGTTCAAGCATACGCCGCGCCTGACGTCGGCGCTGAATATTGCGCTGTTTCGCTTCGCTAACCGCGACCTGTTTGGCAATCTCGACAATCTGTATCGTGCAGTCACCCGCACCGCAGGCCCGCTGGTGCTGCATTTTCACGTGCTGCACAGCTATTGGCTGAATCTGGAAGAGGTGGTGACGTTTTGTCAAAAGGTGCAGGCGCATAAACCGGATATCACCTTTGTCTGGACGCTGCACGATCACTGGAGCGTGACCGGGCGCTGCGCGTTTACTGACGGCTGTGAAGGCTGGAAAACCGGCTGCCGGAAATGCCCGACGCTGAGTAATTATCCGCCGGTTAAGGTTGATAAAGCGCATCAACAACTGCCCGGAAAACGCCAGATGTTTCGCGCCATGCTGGCGCTGGGTTGTCAGTTTATCTCCCCCAGTCAGCATGTGGCTGACGCGTTTAACAGCCTGTACGGTGCGGGGCGCTGCGCCATTATCAACAACGGGATCGATGTCGCGACCGAAGCCATTCTCAGCGACTTGCCGCTAAACGATGAGCCTCGCAGCCGGCCGAAAATCGCCATCGTGGCTCACGACCTGCGCTATGACGGCAAAACCAACCAACAGTTGGTGCGACAGATGATAGCGCTGGGCGACAAAATAGAGCTGCATACCTTCGGCAAATTCTCGCCGTTTAGCGGCGCGAACGTGGTCAATCATGGATTTGAAACCGACAAGCGCATACTGATGAGTGCGCTTAACCTGATGGATGGACTGGTGTTCAGCTCGCGAGTGGATAACTACCCGCTGATTTTATGCGAAGCGCTTTCTATCGGCGTACCGGTGATTGCCACGCACAGTGAGGCTGCGCAGGAAGTGCTGGCGAAATCGGGGGGAAAAACCTTCAGTGAAGAGGATGTCCTGCAGCTGGTGCAGTGCAATAAAACGGCGATCGCGCAGGCGGTATTCGGTACGTCGCTGGCGGCCTTTCGCCAGCGCAGCCGCAGCGCCTACAGCGGCCAACAGATGCTGGAGGACTATGTCTCGTTCTATCAGAATCTGTAGCTATTTGATGCTGCCGCTGCTGTACCTGCTGGTCAACGTTAAGCTTGTGCAGTTGGGGGAAAGTTTTCCGGTCACCGTGGTCACGTTTTTGCCGCTGCTGTTGTTGCTGTTTGTTGAGCGTATCAATATCAAAAAACTGCTGATTGCGCTGGGGATTGGCGGTGGGCTGACGGCCTTTAATTACCTGTTTGGTCAGTCGCTGGATGCCAGCAAATATGTGACTTCCACCATGCTGTTTGTCTATACGGTGATCATTATTGGCATGGTCTGGAGTATTCGCTTTAAAACCGTCTCACCGCATAACCACCGTAAGATTTTACGTTTTTTCTGGCTGGTGGTGGGGCTGGTGGTGGCGCTGGCTGCGGTTGAGATGGCGCAGATTATTCTCACCGGTGGCAGCAGTTTAATGGAAGCAATTTCGAAATATCTTATTTACAGCAACAGTTATGTTCTGAACTTTATTAAGTTTGGTGGTAAACGAACTACCGCACTTTATTTCGAACCGGCATTTTTTGCTCTGGCATTAATCTCAATTTGGCTCAGCATCAAACAGTTTGGTATCAAAACGCCTAAGACCGATGCTATGATTCTGGCAGGGGTGATATTATCAGGATCGTTTTCAGGGGTAATGACTTTTATTTTATTTTACCTGTTAGAGTGGGCATTTCAGTATCTGAACAAAGAAGCGATAAAAAAGAAGTTACCGCTGGCGACAATCTCACTTAGCGTGTTTATGGTTGGCGTAATATTTGCTTTTCCCTACATTGCCACACGACTTGGTGATTTAGGCACGGAAGGGTCGTCATCGTATTACCGTATTGTGGGGCCGCTGGTGATGGTCGGTTATTCATTACTCAATATCGATGGCGTAGTCAGATTTGGCTCACTTTATGAATATGTAGCGTCATTCGGAATCTTTAACGGTGCAGATGTCGGGAAAACAATAGACAATGGTTTGTATCTGCTGATTATTTATTTCTCATGGTTCGCTGTGATATTGGCGGTGTGGTACATGGGAAAGGTTCTGAAAATGATGTTAAATGCGTTTGGCGATAATCCGAATTATCAGGTACAGCTTTATCTTTTTACGCCGCTGTCGCTGTTTTTTACCGGTTCAGTATTTAGCCCGGAATATGCGTTTTTAATTGTTTGTCCGTTTATTTTGCGCAAGGCGCTAAATATCGCGAGGTAATTCCTATGCTGCTCACTATTATCACCGTCGCCTTTCGTAATCTGCAGGGGATCGTCAAAACCCACGCATCGCTAGCCCATCTGGCGCAGGCGGGCGACATCAGCTTTGAATGGATTGTGATCGATGGCGGTTCTGCGGACGGTACGCAGGCGTTTCTGGAAAATCTCAACGGTGAGCACCGGTTACGGTTTGTCAGCGAACCGGACAACGGTATTTATGATGCGATGAACAAAGGCATTGCCCTGGCGCGAGGGCGGTTCGCACTGTTTCTGAACTCCGGTGATATTCTGCATGCGGATGCTGCGTCATTTATCCGCCAGCTCAAAACGCAAAGCGACAAGGCGATGGTGATCGGCGATGCGCTGCTGGATTTTGGTGATGGAAACAAAATTAAGCGTCGTGCCAAGCCCGGTTGGTATATTTATCACAGCCTGCCGGCCAGTCATCAGGCGATATTTTTTCCGCTCAATGGACTGCATGCCTGGCGCTACGATCTGCAATTTAACGTGTCGTCTGATTATGCGCTGGCCGCAAAATTATATAAATCTGGTTATGCCTTTAAAAAATTAAGCGGACTGGTCTCTGAGTTTTCTATGGGCGGCGTATCGACGACAAATAATCTTGAGTTATGTCGGGATGCAAAAAAGGTCCAGCGTCAGATATTACATATGCCGGGCTTTTGGGCCGAACTGTCCTGGCATTTGCGCTTACGCACCACCGGTAAGGCCAAAACCTTATATGGCAAAATGTAAGGGGTAAATATGCAGGATTTAAAAGGCTTCACGATGCCGAAAGGCTTTCGCGGAGGTGGTGCAATTAAAGTGCAATTATGGTGGGCGGTACAGTCAACATTATTTCGACTATCACCGCAGGTGATGTACCGCTGGCGCGCATTTTTATTACGTTTATTCGGCGCGAAGATAGGAAAAAACGTCGTTATTCGACCTTCAGTAAAAATAACCTATCCGTGGAAATTAACCCTGGGTGATTACGCATGGGTGGGTGATGACGCGGTGTTATATACGCTGGGCACGATTACGATTGGTGCCAATGCTGTTATCTCGCAAAAAAGTTATTTATGTACCGGTAGCCATGATTATGCCAGCCCGCACTTTGATATTAACGCCACGCCGATTGTGATTGGCGAGAAATGCTGGCTGGCGACAGATGTATTTGTCGCACCCGGCGTGACGATTGGGGCGGGCACTGTCGTTGGGGCGCGAAGCAGCGTTTTTAAATCGCTGCCCGCCAATGCCGTTTGTCGGGGAAATCCTGCGGTCGTAACGCGCGAACGCGTTGAGAAAGTTACTCCCTGAGGGGATCATTTAAGAGGTGTAAACATGTCAAAAGTCGCTCTCATTACTGGCGTAACCGGGCAGGATGGTTCTTACCTGGCAGAACTTCTGTTGGAAAAAGGGTATGAAGTTCATGGGATTAAACGTCGTGCGTCGTCGTTTAACACCGAGCGAGTGGATCATATTTATCAGGACCCGCACTCGGGTAATCCAAAATTTCATCTGCATTACGGCGATCTGACGGATACCTCCAACCTGACCCGTATTTTACAGGAAGTTCAGCCGGATGAAGTCTATAACCTCGGGGCGATGAGCCACGTGGCAGTATCGTTTGAATCCCCGGAATACACCGCGGACGTCGATGCGATTGGTACGCTGCGCCTGCTGGAGGCGATCCGCTTCCTCGGCCTCGAAAAGAAAACCCGCTTCTATCAGGCCTCCACATCTGAACTGTACGGCCTGGTACAGGAAACGCCGCAGAAAGAGACTACGCCGTTCTACCCACGTTCTCCGTATGCGGTCGCCAAACTGTACGCCTACTGGATAACCGTCAATTACCGTGAATCCTACGGCATGTTCGCCTGCAACGGCATTCTGTTTAACCATGAGTCTCCGCGCCGGGGCGAAACGTTCGTTACCCGCAAAATTACCCGGGCGATTGCCAACATTGCGCAGGGGCTGGAGTCGTGCCTGTACCTCGGCAACATGGATTCCCTGCGTGACTGGGGCCACGCCAAAGATTACGTGCGCATGCAGTGGATGATGCTGCAACAGGATCAGCCGGAAGATTTTGTTATTGCCACCGGCGTGCAGTACTCCGTGCGCCAGTTTGTCGAAATGGCGGCCGCGCAGCTGGGCATTAAATTGCGTTTTGAAGGGCAGGGGGTTGAGGAGAAAGGCATTGTCGTGTCGGTGACCGGACACGATGCGCCGGGCGTGAAGCCGGGTGACGTGATGATTGCGGTCGATCCGCGTTATTTCCGTCCGGCAGAAGTCGAAACATTGCTCGGTGACCCGGCAAAAGCGCACGACAAGCTAGGCTGGAAGCCGGAAATCACCCTGAGCCAGATGGTCAGTGAAATGGTTGCCAACGATCTGGAAGCGGCGAAGAAACATTCTCTGCTGAAATCTCACGGCTATGAGGTCGCCATCGCGCTGGAGTACTGAGGATGATGAAACAACGTATTTTTGTGGCGGGCCATCGCGGGATGGTGGGGTCCGCCATCGTCAGGCTGCTGGCCACGCGCGACAACGTGGAGCTGGTGCTGCGTACCCGTGATGAACTGAATCTGCTGGATGCCCGTGCGGTGCAGCAGTTTTTTGCCACCGAACGTATCGACCAGGTGTACCTGGCGGCGGCGAAGGTGGGTGGAATCGTGGCGAACAATACTTACCCCGCTGATTTTATTTACGAAAATATGATGATTGAGAGCAACATCATTCACGCGGCGCACAGCCATAACGTGAATAAGCTGTTGTTCCTCGGCTCATCCTGCATTTACCCGAAGCTGGCCAACCAGCCGATGGGTGAAAGCGAACTGTTGCAGGGAACGCTTGAGGCCACTAATGAGCCCTACGCGATTGCCAAAATTGCCGGGATCAAACTGTGCGAGTCGTATAACCGTCAGTACGGCCGCGATTACCGCTCGGTGATGCCCACCAATCTGTACGGGCCGCAGGATAACTTTCATCCGAGTAACTCGCACGTGATCCCGGCACTGCTGCGCCGCTTTCATGAAGCCTGCGCACAAAATGCGCCGGATGTAGTGGTGTGGGGGAGCGGCACGCCAATGCGCGAGTTCCTGCACGTGGATGACATGGCTGCCGCCAGCATTCATGTGATGGAACTGGACCGCGAGGTCTGGCAGGAGCACACCCAGCCGATGTTGTCGCACATCAACGTGGGAACCGGCGTGGACTGCACCATTCGCGAACTGGCGCAAACGGTCGCGAAGGTCGTGGGCTACAAAGGTCGCGTGGTGTTTGACGCCAGCAAACCCGACGGTACGCCACGCAAATTGCTGGATGTTACGCGTTTACACCAGTTGGGCTGGTACCACGAGGTCTCGCTGGAGGACGGGCTTGCCAGCACGTATCAGTGGTTCCTTGAAAATCAGCAGCGGTACCGGGGGTAAATATGTTTTTACGTCAGGAAGAATTTGCCACGGTAGTGCGCTGTGCGCCGCTGATTTCCATTGATTTGCTGGTGGAAAATGCGCGCGGTGAGTACCTGCTGGGCCAACGCCTCAACCGTCCCGCCCAGGGACTTTGGTTTGTGCCGGGTGGACGGGTGCAGAAGGATGAACGGCTCGAAGACGCGTTTGAGCGCCTGACGTTGGCGGAACTGGGGTTACGTTTGCCGCTGTCTTCCGCGGAGTTTTACGGCGTCTGGCAGCACTTCTATGACGATAACTTTTCGGGCACCGATTTCACCACCCATTATGTGGTGCTCGGTTTTCGCCTGAAGGTGAGCGAGGCAGACCTGCGTCTGCCCGATTCCCAGCATGACGACTACCGCTGGCTGACGCCGCAGGCGTTGCTGGCCAGCGATAACGTTCACGATAACAGCCGGGCGTACTTTATGCCGCAACGTCAGGCCGGAGTGCCGGGCTTATGAAAATTCTGGTGTACGGCATTAATTATTCGCCGGAACTGACCGGGATCGGCAAATACACCGGCGAAATGGTGGAGTGGATGGCGCAAGCCGGGCATGACGTTCGGGTGATCACCGCGCCGCCTTACTACCCGCAGTGGAAAGTGAACGGCCGTTATTCCGCCTGGCGTTATCGTCGGGAAGAAGGCGATGCCACCGTCTGGCGCTGTCCGTTGTATGTGCCAAAGCAGCCCTCAACGCTGAAACGTCTGCTGCATTTGGGCAGTTTTGCCGTGAGCAGTTTTTTCCCGCTGATGGCGCAGCGACGCTGGAAGCCCGATCGCATTATTGGCGTGGTGCCGACGCTGTTTTGCACACCGGGGATGCGCCTGTTGGCGAAACTCTCCGGGGCACGCACGCTGCTGCACATTCAGGATTATGAAGTTGACGCCATGCTTGGCCTCGGAATGGCCGGGAACAGCAGGGGCGGCAAAGTGGCCACATTGGCCAGCGCGTTTGAACGCAGCGGCCTGCATAACGTCGACTATGTCTCAACCATCTCGCGTTCGATGATGAATAAAGCGCAGGAAAAAGGGGTCGCTGAAGAAAAGGTCATCTTCTTTCCTAACTGGTCGGAAGTGGCGCGATTTCGCGACGTGACCGCGGATGATGCCCGGGCGTTGCTGCAAAAACTCGGTGTGCCTGAAGGAAAAAAAATCATTCTTTACTCGGGCAACATTGGTGAAAAGCAGGGACTGGAGAGCGTGATTGATGCCGCCGACGAGCTGAGTGCTCAGCCCTTGCTGTTTGTGATTGTCGGGCAGGGTGGCGGCAAGGCGCGACTGGAAAACAGGGTCCGCGAGCGCGGCCTGGAAAACGTAATATTTTTCCCCCTGCAATCTTATGACGCACTGCCTGCGCTGCTGAAGATGGCCGACTGTCATTTAGTGGTGCAAAAGCGCGGTGCGGCGGATGCGGTATTGCCCTCCAAGTTGACCAATATTCTTGCCGTGGGTGGCAATGCGGTGATCACCGCGGAGCCTGATACCGAACTGGGCCAACTCTGCGAGGACCATCCGGGGATTGCGGTATGCGTGGAGCCGGAGTCGGTGAGTGCGCTGGTGGCCGGAATTACCCAGGCGCTAATCATGCCTGACATCAACACGGTGGCACGTGATTATGCCGAACGCACGCTGGAAAAAGACCGCGTGCTTAGCCAATTTATTGCAGATATACGGGGATAAATCATGCGTCAACGCACACTCTTTCCAGTGGTGATGGCCGGTGGCTCCGGTAGCCGGTTGTGGCCGCTGTCCCGCGTCCTGTATCCCAAGCAGTTCCTGTGCCTGAAGGGCGAACTCACCATGCTGCAAACCACGATATGCCGTCTGAACGGCGTGGAGTGCGAAAGCCCGGTGGTTATCTGCAACGAGCAGCATCGCTTTATCGTTGCCGAACAACTTAGACAGCTCAACAAGCTGACCGAAAATATCATTCTGGAACCCGCCGGACGTAATACCGCCCCGGCGATTGCGCTGGCCGCGCTGGCGGCAAAACGTCACAGTCCGGACGTTGACCCGCTGATGCTGGTGCTGGCGGCAGATCATGTGATTACCGACGAAGAGGCGTTTCGCGAGGCGGTTCGCAATGCGATGCCGCATGCCGAGGCGGGCAAGCTGGTGACATTTGGTATCGTGCCGGACTCGGCACAGACCGGTTACGGCTATATTCGTCGCGGTGACGTTTGCCCCGCAACTACCGATACGGTTGCCTTTACGGTGGCGCAGTTTGTGGAAAAACCGGATCAGGACACCGCACAAGCCTACGTGGCAAGCGGCGATTATTACTGGAACAGCGGCATGTTTCTGTTCCGTGCCGGGCGCTATCTGGAAGAGCTGAAAAAGTACCGCCCCGATATTCTGAGCGCCTGCGAAAAGGCGATGAGCACGGTCGATCCCGATCTCGATTTTATCCGCGTCGATGAAGAGGCGTTTCTCGCCTGCCCGGAAGAGTCGGTGGACTATGCGGTGATGGAACATACCGTGGACGCGGTGGTGATGCCAATGAGCGCGGGCTGGAGTGATGTGGGATCGTGGTCTTCGCTGTGGGAGATCAGCGCTCATACCGCCGAAGGCAACGTGCATCACGGCGACGTGATCAGCCACAAAACCGAAAACAGCTACGTGTACGCGGAGTCCGGACTGGTGACCACAGTCGGAGTGAAAGACCTGGTGGTGGTGCAGACCAAAGACGCGGTGCTGATAGCCGATCGCAACGCGGTCCAGGATGTGAAAAAGGTGGTGGAGCAGATTAAAGCTGACGGCCGCCATGAGCATCATATTCACCGCGAAGTGTACCGCCCGTGGGGCAAGTATGACTCCATCGACGCCGGAGAACGTTACCAGGTTAAACGCATTACCGTAAAACCGGGCGAGGGATTGTCGGTGCAGATGCACCATCACCGCGCAGAGCATTGGGTGGTGGTGGCTGGGACGGCGAAGGTGACGATCGATGATGACATCAAACTGCTCGGCGAAAACGAGTCTGTCTATATCCCTCTGGGAGCGACGCACTGTCTGGAGAATCCCGGAAAAATCCCGCTCGATCTGATTGAAGTGCGATCGGGATCCTACCTCGAAGAGGACGACGTAGTGCGCTTTGCCGATCGCTACGGTCGGGTGTAGGTACTGAATATCTTGCCGGATGGCGCTGCGCTTATCCGGCCTACAACACCGTAGGCCCGGTAAGTGAAGCGCACCGGGCAATGCATTTAACACTCATTAAAAGGCTCATTAAGAGTCAGGGCCAACTGTTGCCTGAAGAAGGGTAAAACATGACGACATTAACCTGTTTCAAAGCCTACGACATTCGCGGCAGGCTGGGCGAAGAGCTCAATGAAGACATCGCCTGGCGCATTGGTCGCGCCTGCGGTGAGTTTCTGCAACCGAAAACCATGGTGCTGGGCGGTGATGTCCGCCTGACCAGTAACGCATTGAAGATGGCGTTGGCAAAAGGGCTGCAGGATGCGGGCGTGGATGTGCTGGATATCGGCATGTCGGGCACCGAAGAGATTTACTTCGCCACCTTCCACCTCGGCGTGGACGGCGGTATCGAAGTGACCGCCAGCCATAATCCACTGGATTACAACGGCATGAAGCTGGTACGTGAGGGCGCACGACCCATCAGCGGCGATAGCGGTCTGCGCGAGATCCAACGGCTGGCGGAAGCCAACGACTTCCCGCCTGTGGATGCGTCCCGACGTGGCCGTTACACCGCCATCAATCCGCGCGCGGCTTACATTGACCATCTGCTTGGTTACATCGACGTCAAAAACCTTAAACCAATGAAGCTGGTGCTTAACGCCGGTAACGGCGCGGCAGGCCCGGTGCTGGACGCCATTGAAGCCCGTTTTCAGTCTCTCGGTGTCCCGGTTGAATTGATCAAGATCCACAACACGCCTGACGGCACCTTCCCGAACGGTATTCCCAACCCGTTGCTGCCGGAATGCCGGGCGGATACCCGTAATGCGGTGATTGAACACGGCGCGGATATGGGGATTGCCTTTGACGGCGATTTTGACCGTTGCTTCCTGTTTGATGAGAACGGCCAGTTTATTGAGGGCTACTACATTGTCGGCCTGCTGGCGGAGGCGTTTCTGGAGAAAAATCCGGGCTCGAAGATCATTCATGACCCGCGTCTGTCGTGGAACACGGTCGATGTGGTGACGGCGGCGGGCGGTAAGCCGGTGATGTCGAAAACCGGTCATGCCTTCATTAAAGAACGAATGCGTCATGAAGATGCCATTTACGGCGGCGAAATGAGCGCCCATCACTATTTTCGTGATTTTGCCTACTGCGACAGCGGAATGATCCCGTGGCTGCTGGTAGCGGAACTGGTGTGCCTGAAAGGACAGCGGCTTGGCGAACTGGTTCGCGACCGCATGGCGGCGTATCCGGCGAGCGGGGAAATCAATAGCACTCTGGCAGAACCGAAGGTGGCGATTGACCGGGTAGAGCAGCATTTCTCCGGCGAGGCACTGGCGGTGGACAGAACCGATGGCATCAGCATGTCGTTTGTCGACTGGCGCTTCAATTTACGTTCCTCCAATACCGAACCGGTGGTGCGCCTGAACGTGGAATCGCGCGGAGACATTCCGTTGATGGAAGCGCGAACGCGCACTCTTCTGGCGTTGCTGAATCAGTAATGCCGGTGCTTCCCTTGCCCGACAGTGGGCAAGGGGTGACTAACAGGAACCACGATGACACATCTAAAAAAGCGCCAACGCGCGAAAACCAATGCGTCGTTAATCTCAATGGTGCAACGCTTTTCAGATATCACCATCATGTTTGGCGGACTGTGGCTGGTCTGTGAACTGAGCGGTTTGCCCTTCCTGTACATGCACCTGCTGGTGGCGTTGATCACGCTGGTGGTTTTTCAGATGCTGGGGGGGATCACCGATTTTTACCGTTCCTGGCGCGGGGTCAAAATTTCCACCGAGCTGGTGCTGCTGCTGCAAAACTGGACGCTGAGCCTGGTCTTCAGCGCGGGGTTAATTGCCTTTAACAACGATTTTGATAACCGATTCGCCGTCTGGCTGGCGTGGTATCTGCTGTCCAGCGTCGGTCTGCTGCTGTGCCGCGCGTTTATTCGCTACATTGCAGGGTGGCTGCGCAATCGTGGATATAACACCCGTCGGGTGGCGGTAGCGGGCGATCTCCCTGCCGGACAGCTGCTGCTGGACAGCTTTCGCCATGAACCGTGGCTGGGCTTTGAAGTGGCGGGCGTCTATCACGATCCCGTCCCAGGAAAAAACTCCCGCGACTGGGCCGGAAATCTGCAACAGCTGGTGGATGACGCTAAAGCTGCCCGCATTCACAACGTCTATATTGCCATGTCGATGAATGACGGCACCCGCGTAAAAAAACTGGTGCGCGACCTGGCTGACACCACCTGTTCGGTGATCCTGATCCCCGACGTCTTTACCTTCAACATCCTGCATTCACGCATTGAAGAGATGAACGGTGTGCCGGTGGTGCCGCTGTACGACACGCCGCTGTCGGGCATTAATCGCTTGCTGAAACGCGCGGAAGATATCGTGCTGGCTTCGCTGATCCTGCTGCTGATTTCCCCGGTGCTGTGCGGCATTGCGCTGACGGTGAAACTCACCTCAAAAGGACCGGTGATTTTCCGCCAGACCCGCTACGGCATGGACGGCAAGCCGATCAAGGTGTGGAAGTTTCGCTCGATGAAGGTGATGGAAAACGACGCGGTCGTCACCCAGGCGACGCAAAACGATCCGCGCGTCACCCGCGTGGGTAATTTCCTGCGCCGCACCTCGCTCGATGAGCTGCCGCAATTTATTAACGTGCTGACCGGTGGCATGTCGATCGTCGGGCCGCGCCCGCACGCGGTGGCACACAACGAGCAATACCGCACGCTTATCGAAGGCTACATGCTGCGCCATAAGGTGAAACCCGGCATTACCGGCTGGGCACAAATCAACGGCTGGCGCGGGGAAACCGACACGCTGGAAAAAATGGAAAAACGGGTGGAGTTTGACCTCGAGTACATTCGCGAATGGAGCGTGTGGTTCGATATCAAGATTGTTTTTCTGACGGTATTTAAGGGTTTTGTTAACAAAGCGGCGTATTAAACATGAGCTTACGAGAAAAAACCCTTAACGGTGCCAAGTGGTCGGCGATTGCCACGGTTTTCATCATTGGCCTTGGACTGATTCAGATGACCGTGCTGGCGCGCATCATTGACGCCCATCAGTTCGGTCTGCTGACCGTGTCGCTGGTGATTATCGCACTGGCCGATACGCTCTCCGACTTCGGCATTGCCAACTCGATTATCCAGCGCAAAGCGATTGGCTATCTTGAACTTACCACCCTGTACTGGCTGAACGTCGGGCTGGGGATGCTGGTGTGCCTGGCGATGTTCCTGCTCGGTGAGGTGATCGCTGATGTCCTGAATAACCCTGACCTGGCACCGCTGATTAAAACGCTGTCGCTGGCGTTTGTGCTGATCCCGCACGGGCAGCAGTTCCGTGCGCTGATGCAAAAGGACATGGCGTTCAACAAAATTGGCATGATTGAAACCAGCGCGGTGCTGGCCGGGTTTACCGTGACCGTGATCGGCGCCCATTTCTGGCCGCTGGCGATGACTGCCATTCTGGGGTATCTGGTGAACTGCGCGCTGCGTACGATGCTGTTTGGTTATTTTGGCCGCCAGATTTACCGCCCCGGGCTGCATTTTTCACTCGCATCGGTGACGTCGAACCTGCGCTTTGGCGCCTGGCTGACGGCGGACAGCATTATCAATTATATCAACACCAATCTTTCCACGCTGGTGCTGGCCCGAACGCTGGGCGCAGGCGTGGCGGGCGGGTTTAATCTGGCCTGGAACGTGGCGGTGGTCCCGCCCATCAAGCTGAACCCGATTATCACCCGCGTGCTGTTTCCGGCGTTTGCCAAAATACAGGACGACAGCGAAAAACTGCGGGTGAATTTTTACAAGCTCCTGTCGGTGGTCGGCATTATCAACTTCCCGGCGCTGCTGGGCCTGATGGTAGTGGCGAACAATCTGGTACCGCTGGTGTTCGGCGAGAAATGGCGCGCCATCGTCCCGATCCTGCAACTGCTGTGTGTCGTTGGGCTGCTGCGCTCTGTCGGTAATCCGATAGGTTCGTTACTGATGGCAAAAGCCCGCGTTGATATCAGCTTCAAATTCAATGTCTTCAAAACCTGTCTGTTTATTCCGGCCATTCTCGTTGGCGGACATCTGGCAGGCGCGATGGGCGTGACGCTGGGCTTTTTGCTGGTGCAGGTAGTCAACACCATTCTCAGCTACTTCGTGATGATTAAACCGGTGCTGGGGCCGAGCTACAGGCAGTACATGCTCAGCCTGTGGCTGCCGTTTTATCTCTCCATACCGACGCTGGTGATTAGCTATGGGCTGGGAATTGTGCTGCAGGGCCAACTGGCGTTAAGCCTGCTGCTGGGTCTGCAGGTAGCGGCGGGCGCGCTGGCATTTGCGGTGACGATTGTGCTGTCGCGCCACCCGCTGGTGGCGGAACTCAAGCGCCCGCTTTGCCGCAGTGAAAAAATGAAAACCTTGCTCCGCGCAGGCTGAATTGGGTTTGTTGTAGGTCGGATAAGGCGACAGCCTCCATCCGGCAATGATTGAAAGAGGTCATGATGAAAGTATTAATTCTCGGCAACCATACCTGCGGCAACCGTGGCGACAGCGCCATTTTGCGCGGTTTACTGGATGCTATTAACACGCTGCAACCGCAGACGGAAGTGGATGTGATGAGCCGTTATCCGGTGAGCTCTTCCTGGCTGCTCAATCGCCCGGTGATGGGCGATCCGCTGTATTCGCAGATGAAGCAGCACAATAACGCCGCCGGCGTAGTGGGGCGGGTGAAGAAAGTCCTGCGTCGGCGCTATCAGCATCAGGTTTTGCTCTCGCGCGTGACCGATTCCGGTAACCTGCGCAATATCGCCATCGCCCAGGGCTTTACTGATTTTGTCCGTCTGCTGTCGCGCTATGACGCCATCATCCAGGTGGGGGGATCGTTTTTTGTCGATCTGTACGGCGTGCCGCAGTTTGAACATGCTCTGTGCACATTTATGGCGAAAAAGCCGCTGTACATGATTGGTCACAGCGTTGGGCCGTTCCAGGATGCACAATTTAACCAACTGGCAAATTACGTCTTCGGTCACTGTAATGCCCTGATTTTGCGTGAGTCCGTCAGTCTGGACTTGATGAAACGCAGCGAAATCACTACCGAGAAAGTGGAGCACGGCGTCGATACCGCCTGGCTGGTTGATAATCATCAGGACGATTTTGAACCCAGCTATGCCGTCCGGCACTGGCTACACACAGTGGCACAGCAAAAAACCGTGGCCATCACCCTGCGGGAGCTGGCGCCGTTTGATAAACGTCTGGGCACCACGCAGCAGGCCTATGAGCAGGCGTTTGCCGGGGTGGTGAACCGTATCCTCGACGAGGGTTACCAGGTGATGGCGCTGTCAACCTGTACCGGCATCGACAGTTACAACAAAGATGACCGCATGGTAGCACTGAACCTGCGCCAGTACGTTAACGATCCGGCCCGGTATCACGTGGTGATGGACGAACTGAATGACCTCGAAATGGGGAAAATTCTCGGGGCGTGCGAGTTAACCGTGGGCACCCGACTGCACTCCGCCATTATTTCCATGAACTTTGACACCCCGGCAATTGCCATCAACTACGAGCATAAATCAGCGGGAATTATGCAGCAGCTGGGGTTGCCGGAGATGGCGATTGAGATCAGCCATCTGCTGGACGGCAGTCTGCAAACGCAGGTGGCCGACGTGCTCGGGCAGTTGCCAGCTCTCAGTATACGGCTGAAAGAGGCCGTGCAGCGTGAGCGTGAACACGGCATGCGCATGGTGCAATCGGTACTGACGCGCATTGAGGAGCAAAAATGAAGGTTGGCTTTTTCCTGCTTAAATTTCCGCTCTCATCTGAGACCTTTGTGCTGAATCAGATAACTGCGTTTATCGATATGGGTCATGACGTCGAAATTGTCGCATTGCACAAGGGCGATCTCGAAAACACACATGCCGCCTATGAGGCGTACCGATTGGCCGACAAAACGCACTGGCTACTCGACGAGCCGCAAGGCAAGCGAGCCAAGCTGCAATACCGAGGCGCGGCGGCGTGGCAGGGCATTACCCGGGCGGCGACCTGGAAAGCGCTGAATATCTCTCGCTATGGCGAAGAAGCGCGCAACCTGATTCTGGCAGCGATATGTGGGTTAACCCGTAAAACGTTTCATGCCGACGTGTTTATTGCCCACTTTGGACCGGCGGGCGTGACGGCGGCGAAGCTGCGTGAGCTGGGCGTGATAAGCGGCAAAATCGCCACGGTGTTTCATGGCATCGATATTTCGCACCGGGAGGTGCTCGCCCGCTATACCCCGGAGTATCAAACGCTGTTTCAGCGCGGTGATCTGATGCTGCCCATCAGCCATCTGTGGGCCGGAAGGTTAAAAAATATGGGCTGCCCGCCACAGAAGATTGCCGTATCGCGCATGGGCATTGATATGACGCGCTTTACCCCCCGCGAGGTGAAAGCGCCAGGAGAAACGCTGGAAATTCTTTCGGTTGCGCGACTCACCGAGAAAAAAGGGCTGCATGTGGCTATCGAAGCCTGTCGTCAGCTAAAAGCGCAGGGCGTGGCGTTTCGGTATCGCATTCTGGGAATTGGCCCGTGGGAGCGGCGCCTGCGCACGCTGATTGAGCAGTATCAACTCGATGATGTGATTGAGATGCCCGGCTTTATGCCCAGTCATCAGGTCAAAGCGATGTTAGAACAGGCGGATGTATTTCTGCTGCCCTCCATCACGGGAGCGGATGGCGACATGGAGGGGATCCCGGTAGCGCTGATGGAGGCGATGGCGGTGGGGATCCCGGTAGTGTCTACAGTGCACAGCGGTATTCCTGAGCTGGTGGAGTCCGGTAAATCCGGCTGGCTGGCGCCTGAAAACGATGCGCAGTCGCTGGCTGAACGGCTGGCGGCGTTCAGTCAGCTTGATAGCCAGGAGGTGACACCGATTGTGCTGCGCGCGCGTGAAAAAATCGCCACGGAATTCAATCAATCCGTTATCAATAAACAGTTAGCCAGCCTGCTGCACGCGCTGTAAACCGAGGTTGTATGCCAGAGAAAAAACTCTCCCGACGTACCTTTATTACGGCAGGCTCTGCGCTTGTCGTACTCCATTCTCCCGCTGTAACGGCGCTGGAAGCCGCGCGCAGCGTCAATATTCAGGATTATAACCCGAATGACTGGGTGGCTTCTTTCCGCCAGGCTTTCGCTGAAGGGCAAACCGTCGTGGTCCCTGCGGGTGTGGTCTGTGAAAACATGAATACCGGCGTATTTATCCCACCGGGCAAAACGTTACGCATACTCGGGCGCGTGAGCGGCAACGGGCGCGGGCGGTTTGTTCTGCAGGAGGGAAGCCAGGTAACCGGGGAGGGCAGTGGGAGCCTGCACAATATCACCCTCGACGTGCGGGGATCGGACTGCGTCATCAAAGGACTTGCGATGAGCGGTTTCGGCCCGGTGACACAAATTTATATCGGCGGCAAGACCCCACGGCAGATGCGCAATCTGATGATTGACGATATCACCGTCAGCCACGCGAACTATGGCATCCTGCGCCAGGGATTTCACAACCAGATGGACGGTGTGCAGATCACCAACGGTCATTTTAGTGATCTGCAGGGCGATGCCATCGAGTGGAATGTGGCGATTAACGACCGCGACATTCTCATCTCGGATCATATTATTGAGCGCATTAACTGCACCAATGGCAACGTGAACTGGGGGATTGGCATCGGACTGGCGGGCAGTACCTATGACAATAGCTACCCGGACGCGCAGGCGGTGAAAAACTTTGTGGTGGCGAATATCACCGGATCTGATTGTCGCCAACTGGTCCATGTTGAGAACGGCAAACACTTTATCATTCGTAATGTTAAGGCTCGCAATATCACCCCGGATTTCAGTAAGAAAGCGGGCATTGATAATGCCACGATAGCTATTTATGGTTGTGATAATTTCGTGATTGATAATATCAATATGAAACAGAGCGCAGGCATGTTAATTGGTTACGGCGTAATCAAAGGGCGTTATTTATCTATTCCGCAAAACTTTAAGCTGAATAATATTCATCTGGATAATAGTCAGCTCGAGTCTACTTTACGCGGCATTCAAATTTCATCAGGTAATGCAACGTCGTTTGTCGCCATCACCAACGTGGAGATGAGGCGGGCGACGCTGGAACTGCACAATCAACCGCAGCATCTTTTTTTACGCAATATCAATGTGATGCAAAAATCTGCCGTTGGGCCTGCGCTGAAGATGCACTTCGACCTCCGTAAGGATGTGCGCGGCAAGTTTATGGCTAAACAGGACACACTGCTGTCGCTGGCCAACGTCCATGCGGTGAACGAAGCCGGGCAAAGTTCGGTTGATATCGACAGGGTGAATCATAAAGTGGTGAACGTCGAGGCGGTGAATTTTCGCCTGCCGGAGCGGGGGCGGTAATTTTACGACCATTCCTGGCTAAAGTTACGCACGCTTGGGATTAAGATTACTGCATTCCGTAGATAAGCGGCGTAACATACCCGCCAACTGAACGATGTAATTCATACTGGCTAAAACACGCTAAAAAGCTATAATTCAGCAACTAAAGAATAGGTGAATGACGTAATGGTTAATTTGAAAGCAGTTATTCCGGTAGCGGGTCTGGGGATGCATATGCTGCCTGCCACGAAGGCAATCCCTAAAGAGATGCTGCCGATTGTCGACAAGCCGATGATTCAGTACATTATCGACGAAGTTGTGGCTGCTGGGATCAAAGAAATCGTTCTGGTGACGCATGCATCCAAGAATGCCGTTGAGAACCATTTCGACACCTCTTATGAATTAGAATCGCTCCTTGAGCAGCGCGTGAAGCGTCAGCTGCTGGCCGAAGTGCAGTCCATCTGCCCTCCGGGCGTGACGATCATGAACGTGCGTCAGGCGCAATTGCTGGGCCTCGGTCATTCCATTCTGTGCGCCCGCCCCATCGTCGGTGACAACCCTTTTGTGGTGGTGCTTCCCGACGTTGTGCTTGATACGGCAAGTGCCGATCCGTTACGTTATAACCTGGCCGCAATGGTGGCTCGTTTTAATGAAACCGGGCGCAGCCAGGTACTGGCTAAACGTATGCAAGGCGATCTTTCTGAATATTCGGTCATTCAGACGAAGGAGCCTTTAAACAACGAAGGTAACATTAGCCGCATCGTCGAGTTCATTGAAAAACCCGATCAGCCGCAAACGCTGGATTCCGATCTGATGGCAGTAGGGCGCTATGTTCTTTCTGCTGACATTTGGGCTGAACTGGAAAAAACTGAACCTGGTGCCTGGGGACGTATCCAACTGACCGATGCAATTGCTGAGCTGGCGAAAAAACAGTCTGTTGATGCCATGCTGATGACCGGCGATAGTTACGACTGCGGCAAAAAAATGGGTTATATGCAGGCATTCGTGAAGTACGGACTGCGCAACCTGAAGGAAGGGGCGAAGTTCCGCAAGGGCATTGAGAAGCTACTGGCTGAGTAAGGCCCTGTAGCGATGCTATACATTGATTAAATTTATATCTATGAACGGCAGTTGGGTATTTAAAAACCAAACGGGTTTTTAGAATTCCGCTGCCGTTTTGTCATTTAAATCAATAACTAAAAAAACAGTTGCATGTATATTTGATGATTATACGTAGGAATTGTCCTTGTCATAAAGTGCGATTAGGACCACAATGCGTCATCAAATTTTACATGTTCCTACTGCGTAAAAACGCAGTAGGGCAGCAAACTTTCTATGCGTTTAGTGCACTGGTAGCTATTGAGCCAGGGGCGGTAGCGTGTCTCGCATTAGCGAATAAACGTAACATATTGTTTCGTGGCTGATAAAAAATATCGTGGTTAAAAACTATCAGATTGAGCAGATAGGGGACGGTAATGAAGGTATTAGTGACTGGTGGGACCGGGTTTCTTGGTGCAGCTTTAGTCCTGGCGTTGAAATCATCGGGGCATCAGGTGATATTAACAACGCGTCGGCAAGAAGATATTGAACAGGGAATTTACAACCTGGGTGATATTTCAGCGGAAACTAACTGGGTAAACCTTCTGCAAGGGTGCGATACAGTCATTCATACCGCGGGAAGGGCACATATCCTGAATGATAATGCTCAGGATGCATTAGCGGAATTTCGTCGTGTTAATCACGATGCGACCTTGAAGTTAGCTAAAGACTCTGCCAGCTGCGGTGTAAAGCATTTCATTTTCGTCAGTTCGATTGGGGTGAACGGCAATGCCACCTCAGGAATCCCCTTTACTGAAGCGTCAGAGCCTCGACCAACTTCTGACTATGCCATTTCTAAACTTGATGCTGAGCAAAGTCTGCGACGAACCTTTACCAATAGCGAAATGGCGGTAACCATTGTCCGTCCGGCGCTGATCTGTGGTGAAAATGCGCCGGGTAATATCCAGCGCCTGTTAAAACTGGTGTCGAAAAATCTGCCGTTACCGTTTAAAAACGTCAAAAATAAACGTGCGCTGGTGTCGCTGGACAACGTTGTCAGCTTTATTAATGAATGCGTCGTGAATGATAAGTCGAAAAATCAACTCTACCTGCTCGCCGATGCAGAGCGACCTTCAACCGAGGAGATGATTAACACCTTTGCGACTGGAATGGGTATTCACGCAAAAATTATCTATTTTCCGAAGAATGTCCTGAAATTATTACTTTCGGCCGTAGGTAAAGTTGGAATTTACGATCAGTTATTCGGTGATCTTGAAGTTGATGCCAGAAAATCGAGAGAGCAACTGCACTGGACTCCGCCGATAACACTGCATGAAACTATGAAAAAAACGGCGAAATATTATATCGAAGGTAATAAATAATGTTGGATTTAGGGATCATAATATTCGCATTTTTTGTGTCATGTACACTGACCTGGAGATTACGTGGTTATGCGATTAAACATAACGTGATTGACTGTCCAAACCAGAGAAGCTCGCATTCAGTACCGACTCCGCGTGGTGGTGGTGTGGCTATTGTCCTGACGCTTTTAGCTGCGCTGGTGTGGCTTTATTTCAGCAACACGCTGACGGTAGATTGCTTCTTAGGTTTGTTCATTCCTGGGTTAATTGTTGCGGTAATCGGGTTCCTGGATGATCACGGTCATATTGCGGCACGCTGGCGTCTGCTGATGCATTTCCTGGCTGCGGCAATTGGCCTGTATTTCTTAGGTTCTTTCCCAATTATTACTCTGTTTGGTTATGATCTCTCATTATCATGGATTGGGATGATTCTGGGCTGCTTCTATTTGGTCTGGATGTTGAATTTATACAATTTCATGGATGGGATTAACGGTTTAGCCAGTTCGGAAGCGATCACCTTTGCGGCAAGCAGTGCGTTGTTAATGGTAGTCAACCAGTATACGTTTGCTCTTGGTAGCATATATCCGCTGACGCTTGCCCTTGCTGGCGCTGCTGCAGGTTTTATTATCTGGAACTTCCCGGCTGCTAAAATCTTTATGGGAGATGCCGGAAGCGGTTTCCTCGGAATAACCATCGGGCTAATGATCCTCCATATTGCGAAAGCCGATTCACACTTCTTTATTGCAGAGTTATGTTTGCTGGGTGTTTTCATCGTCGACGCCACCACTACACTGTTTCGCAGAGTGGTTGCCGGTAAGAAAGTCTACGAAGCGCATGCGAGCCATGGTTATCAGAACTTGGCCCGGAAATATGGCAGTCATGTTCCGGTGACGCTGATGGCGATTGCTGTTAATCTGCTCTGGCTCTTGCCAATTGCTTATCTGATTGCAGTTGCCAAAATTGATGGCCTTGTGGGGCTGATTATCGCTTGGTTACCACTCTTCGTTGTTGCTTTCAAATGTGGTGCTGGCGTGAAAGACAAAGAGAGCAACGTCAATGTATGACCTGATGATATTGGGGGCTGGTGGTCATGGCCGCACGCTATGCGAAATGGCCAGAATTTTGGGCTATGCGGATATTGTGTTTCTCGATGAGAAGGTATCTCTTTGCCATGAGACCAACAAACTCATTATTGGTAAAATTTCAGAGCTACTGTTACACATCAACAATGCAAATAACGTCGTTATTGGCATTGGAAATAATAAAGTCAGAGAACAACTCTATCAGCAGGTTATCAGCCTAGGCATCCAACCTGTCACGCTTATACATCCGTCTGCATTTGTCAGCCCGTCGGCAACGATAGCTGATGGTTCAGTTGTATTAGCGGGATCGGTGGTGGGTGCTAACGCAACATTAGGTGCGGGTACAATTGTAAATAGCCATTCTACGGTAGATCACGATTCTATTCTCGGCGACTTTTCTCACTTAGGTGTTGGTGTTCATCTTGCAGGGAGTGCTGTCATTGGGAAATCAGCTTTTCTGCAGGCTGGTACAGTGGGTGGTTACAATGTAAAAGTGGACGATTACTCAGTGTGTCCTGCTGGTACTATTTTATAAACTGAAGGCAAGCTTTAACGAGGCGACTAGTTTTTAGTATGCTAACTTATTTAATCTCTTTACCAAGACCAATAAAACGAATCATTACGTTATCTATCGATGTTATACTGCTCTTATGCGCATTCTGGTTTGCGTTTTGGGTACGTATAGATTCGCTGACACCGTTATATAGTACGCCGCATTGGCTATTAATATTTTCAATAATCGTCGTCACTTTGGCGATATTTGTTAGACTGGGACTGTACCGTGCAGTCATTCGCTATATTACGGCTAAGATTCTGTTGGTCGTGGCAGTTGGTATGTGTATATCGTCCATATTGCTGATTATTGCGGCGTTCTATATCAATCTTTATCTGCCGAGAACGATTCCATTCATTTATTTCTCATTTGGCTTATTGCTTATCGCCGGTTCAAGACTCGGAATGCGAATGCTGGTAAACCGCGGTCTGAAGCTGGGCACCCGAGTCGTTATTTACGGTGCTGGGGCGTCGGGCCGCCAGTTGCTGCCAGCGCTGAGCCAGATGGATGAATATTATCCGGTCGCTTTTGTCGATGACAATCGTGCCCTGCAGGGGCAGGTTATTCACGGTGTCAGCGTCTTTGCACCAGAAAAACTGGCCTGGCTGGTTGAGAAATACGAAGCGAAGAAAATTTTGCTGGCGATGCCAAGTGCCAATCGTGCCAGAAAGAATGAAGTGATTAAGACACTGGAAGGTTTACCCTGTGAGGTGCTTTCTATTCCTGGGATGGTTGACCTGGTAGAAGGTAAAGCGCGTATCGATGCGTTACGCAAAGTGGTCATCACCGACCTGCTGGGGCGCGATCCGGTTTCTCCAATTCCAGAATTAGTGTCTCGTAATATCAACGGGAAAACGGTTATGGTGACCGGTGCTGGTGGTTCTATTGGCTCCGAACTGTGTCGGCAGATAATCAAAAATAAGCCCGATCAGATTATTCTATTTGAGCTGTCAGAGTTCTCACTGTACTCCATTGATTCTGAACTGCGTAATCTGAATCTCAGCCAGGATTTGCAGGTGAAGATTTACCCAATTCTTGGCAACGTGCAGGATAAAGAGCATCTCGAAAGATTAATTAAGGCATTCAATGTCGATACGATCTATCACGCAGCGGCTTATAAGCATGTGCCTCTTGTTGAGTTCAACGTCCTTGATGGTGTTCGCAATAATATCTTCGGTACTTTGTGCTGTGCCCAAGCGGCGGCAAGCTGCGGTGTGGAAAACTTTGTTTTAATTTCCACCGATAAAGCGGTACGACCTACAAATACAATGGGTGCGACCAAACGTATGGCGGAGCTGGTACTGCAGGCATTAGCGAAGGAAGGCGGCAAGACCTGCTTTAGCATGGTTCGTTTTGGCAACGTGCTAGGTTCTTCGGGCTCGGTTGTTCCGCTGTTTGAAAAACAGATTGCTTCTGGTGGTCCGGTCACGTTGACTCACCAGGATATCACGCGTTACTTCATGACTATCCCTGAGGCGGCGCAGTTAGTGATTCAGGCGGGAGCGATGGGAACCGGCGGCGATGTTTTTGTTCTCGACATGGGTGAGCCAGTGAAAATTATTGACCTTGCGCACCGTATGATTGCGCTGCAGGGCCTCTCCGTTCGCGATGACAAGCATCCGTACGGCGACATAGCGGTGCAGACGACGGGCTTGCGTCCGGGTGAGAAACTTTATGAAGAGTTGCTCATTGGCGACAACGTTTCTACCACGCAGCACCCGCGCATAAAGACTGCAAATGAGGTCATGCTGCCGTGGAGTGAAATGAGTAAACTTCTTGCTGAACTGGATACCGCCTGCCGGGAGTTCGACTATGAGCGCGTACGTGAAATACTATTGCAGGCACCTGCAGCGTTCAATCCAACCGATGGTATCTGTGATTTGCTCTGGAATGAAAAGATTAGTTAAGTAATGAATCGAGCTTGAAGAAAATCTGGCCCGATGCATAAAAGGTAATGAGGCCGATTTTACAAGTGACAATGACGATTGACCGTAAGGGCGTATATTGGCGTCATTGGTGGTAAATGTTTTATCCGTTTTTCGGAATATTATAAATAATATGATGGATTACGTGGTTGAGTGGGCTTGCGAAAAATGTTGGCATCATATCTGCTATAGATACTGATATTATTTCGAATATATGCTACACGTTTACCGACGAGGACCAGCAAATGCGGTAGTGACTCCAGTTAGTTGAACGTGTACTCCTCAAAGAATGAAAGTTTGCAGGTATTGATGGATTCCTCCAAAAAATTGATTATACCCCAGATAAGCCAAATGGATGCATTATCATTAATATATCCACATAGCCGCGGTAGAAAGTCACCTGAATGTTCGAATTATTAAACTCTGATTTTTATCATGTATTGTAACAATTGTTTGTGTGCTACCAAGAGTAAGAGATGGGATGCTAGCTTGTGTAAAATCGATCTTGAAACAAAAAGTTGAATTCAATGAAGATGGAAAGTGAAAAAGTCTCGGTTATCATGCCCGTTTACAATGGGAAATCTACAGTTGTACAATCGATTGATTCTATATTGAATCAGACTTACAAAAATATAAGACTATATGTCATTGATGATTGTAGTACTGATGGGACTCTAAATCTATTAGAAAGTCTCTATTCAACAAATAGCAGGGTTGTAATATGTAAGAATAACAAAAATAAGGGTGTTGCAAAAACTCGGAATGTTGGGATTGAAAAATCTCAGGGGGAATATATAGCATTTTGTGACTCTGATGATTTATGGAGCAAGACGAAACTAGAGAAACAATTAGATATACTCAATACAGGTGACATTGATGTTGTTTGTGCCAATTATAGCACTATTGATATAAAGGGCGGAGAGATAGCTAAAGTCAACGCTCCGGAATTTATTACTTATAAAATGATGCTAGGAAAAAATTATATCGGGAATCTAACTGGTGTTTATAATGCAAAGAAACTAGGAAAGTTTTATCAAAAGAGTGTTGGGCATGAGGACTTCTTAATGTGGCTGGAAATATTAAGAGAAACTAATCATGCCAAATGCATACAAGAATATCTTGCACAATATAGAGTTTCAAGGGAATCATTATCATCTAATAAGTTAGTTGCTGCACGATGGACGTGGGATATCTATAGGAAACAATTAAAATTATCGATATTTCCTTCATTGTATTTTTTCTCTCAATATGCTTTTTGGGGGCTATTGAAAAAATTTTTAAATTAATTGTTTGAATCTTAATATATCTTGAAATGTATTATCGAATGATTTTTTTCATTATTTATGTAGCGGGATGTATAACAAGCTATAAGCAGAGCATCAGCAATGAATTATGGGATCAAAATGCAATGTTATTAATAATCGCTTAGAACATAAGATTACTTTAATATATCTAGAAGTGAAAAAGTTGGTAGGTTTGTAATTAATTATATTCTGGAATTAAAAACGCAGGATAAAAAATTGTCTAGTTTTTCCAATAAAAAGAAAATGATCAAAGATGTCTTCTTGGGTCTATATATATTGCAATTATTTAACTATATTGCTCCTGTAATCATTATTCCTATAATTATTAGCCACATTGGATTGGACAAATATGGTGAGCTAATATACATTACTGCTATATATCAAGTGGTTTCATTATTTGTTGATTTTGGATTTACTTATACATCGCCAGTGACTGCTGCTCGATATCGCAATAATAAAGAAGAATTACATATATATCATACAACAATAATATTTCTGAAGAGTTTGTTGTTTATTGTCGCTTTGGTTACAGTAAGTTTATTATCGTTGTTGGCTTTTATACAGTCCTCACCTGTTTATATCTTTGCAGTATTTTTATGTGCGATAGGAAATGTATTTACTCCATTATGGCTTTTTCAGGGATTAGGTGACTTTAAATTTCTCTCATCCTGTCAAATAATCACACGTGTATTATTGTTTTTCTCGCTTTTAATTTATTTAATATGTGACGGAAAGAATTTATTAATAATCAGTCTGTTGCAAAATGGGAATTTGCTACTCTGTTATTTTTATGTCAGAAAAAGAACGTTTCCGATCAATGTTAGACAGCTTGAACTCAAACAATGTCTTTCTGAAATTAAGCGCGCAGGAAACGTTTTTGTCGGTGTGTTAGGAACAATTAGCTATGGTAGTTTAATACCTATATTAATTGGGAACTATAGCGGACATGTCAATTTGGGTATTTATTCAATAGTACAGAAACTCACTGCTGCTTGCCAAAGTTTAATTGTTCCTGTATCTCAATACATGCTCTCAGAGGTTTCGAAGCAACATACAACAAGCGAAAGTGAATTCACTTCAAAAATTAAGCAAAGTCTGGTGATTCATTTAATAATAAGTTCAGTGGCTTGTGTTTGTTATCTTCTATTTGGACAGTTTACAGCCCGGGTGATTGGTAATGTGGACGTTTCATTTACAATAATTGCGTTATCTTCCGTAATAACGATATTCTCATCCCTTAATAATGTACTTGGCGTGCAGTTTTTAATACCAACTGATAACGTCAGGTTGCTTAGAACCGCTAACATTATGTCCGGTATCATTGTTGGCTCAGTGTCATGGTTTATGATTAATCATTACAATGTGCTTGGTGGCGTGACATTGAATCTTCTGGGTGAGCTATTGGTGTTTATATTTTTAGCCTGCGTTGCGAAACGAAAATGGAAAGGAGACAGCAACAGTGCAATTTAAGCGAACACCACTCTTAGTTATGTATGTTAGTCTTTTGGTGATACTTGCCATTTCTTTTTTTGTTGACGATAATGTGACTAGATCGACTTATATTTTAGTTGTTGCTACTATAACAGTCTTCATTTTATCTTTTTTATGTAATAAAATCACTTCCCCTGCCAGTCTCCTAATTATATCTTCGTTTGTTTTTTTAGGATGTAGACCTTTCTTGTCAGTTTTTGCTAACTATGATTTTCGTATTGCGGATTGGTTTATCACTGGATACATGGACGACAATGTTGCATATGCTAATTATGCCATCTCACTAATGTATTTCGGATATAGTATAGCATTAGTTGTTAGTAAGAATACTCGTACCAGTCATGTCTCTGAGCGGAGGGGCGGATATTCTGCGCCATCATTAAAGTTTCTGTTTATACTTTTCATTCTTGGTTCAGTAGGAATGGTTTTGAAGGGGCTTTATTTCTTCTACTATATAGAATCAAATAGTTATGTTGGCATTTATCAGAGTAATATAAGTGTACCGGTTGGCTATAATTTCCTTACTAGCCTGTTCTACTGCTCTTTCTTCCTGATTTGCGCATTCTTTAATAATTTCAGAGTCAGTAAAATCTTTCTTCTGGTGGCGGTTGTTATAGCTGCATTTAGTTCGCTAAAGGGAAGTAGGGGGGAATTTATAACATTTTTGCTGACAGTATTCTGCATTTATTACAGCGAAATTCAAATTAGAAATACAAAGCTCATTACAAAGATGCTGATTGTTTTCTTGATGGTTTTCGCTTTGAGTGAGTTCATTTCTATGTGGCGGTCTGGTGGTAGTTTTATCACCTTGCTGGAAGGAAATAACCCAATAATGGATTTTTTATATGGAATGGGTGTGTCCTACATCACTGTTTTCCAGAGTGTAAAACTTCACATGGTTAATAGCATATCCGATATTTCATATTTATTTAGTCAGATTATTATAACGGTGACATCTGTTCTTGGAATTGGGGTGGATCTGCCCTCAATAAGTTATAGTCATCTGGCCTCCGCCACAGCTAATCCAGTACTATACAGTGAAGGATTTGGGTTAGGTGGTAGCTATCTTTCTGAATCATTGTTAGCAATGGGGCTTATTGGTTGCCTAATCATACCTTTACTTGTACTACTTCTATTAAATAGTTCTGAAAAATATACAAAAGAAAACCCACTGATATACTTCATTTATTTCAGTATTTTACCACCAATATTATTCATTCCCAGGGAAACATTACTATACTTTTTCCCATACTTACTGAAAAGTATATTTGTTGCATTCTTTATAGTTTTATACTCAAATTACAAAACACAGAGTGTCAGGGTATGATCGAAAAAAATGTCAGTGTAATAATACCTAGTTATAACCGTGCCCATTTATTGTGTAAAATTTTGCCAGGGTACTTTCAGGCAGAAGTACAGGAAGTTATTGTTATCAATGATTGCTCGACTGATAATACTCATGATGTTTTATTGGAAATGCAATGTAAATTCCCAAATTTGATTGTGCTTGAAAACGACACAAACAAAAAACAAACTTTTTCAAAGAACCGCGGATTAGATATTGCGAAAGGGGAATACATATTCTTTGGTGATGATGACTCATTTTTGCAGTCGGGAACAATTGCAAGAATGATAGACACAAAGAAAAAAATGAACGCAGATATTGTCGGCGCTAGAATTCTTTACATGAATAATAACGAGACTGAGTTTGCACAATGTATTGCGCGGCATAAACGCGAAGGCAGATTTGTAAGTGACATAAGTAAAATGGAATTTAGCTTTACTGCTGAATTAGAAAACCCAGTAGAGTGTTTTTATGCTCAAGCACTTATACTTGTTAGGCGCGAACTTATTGGCAGTTTACGTTTTAGCGAAATTTATACCGGAAATTGCTATCGAGAAGAAACCGATTTTATGTTTAGTTTGTATCTGCAAAAATATAAGTTTGTTTATGACCCCCAGGCGCTATTAATTAATTTACCTCCACAACAGGCTACTGGCGGAGCAAGAACGGCTAACAAACTTAGGTATCATTATGAGAGTGTAATAAATAATTATCGATTCTTAAAGAAATTTAATCGACAAATTAATGAAGTAACCAGCGATCACCACACGTTATTGTATAGGCAGATTCATTTTATTTACTCAAAGTTATCCTCGTTCGCAAGGAAAGTTTTTTAATGATTATTTATATAGCTGCATTTAATGGCGATGGTGGCCAGGGAGGAGTGGAACGAGTAGTTTCACAACAAAAGAAGGTGTTGCAGAAGTTAAATCATACAGTAATTCTTGCTGATAAAAATTATTTTTTTTTGACTCGAGTTGTGGCCAATAAAAAAATTCTGATCTTACTTTATCCTCTCTTAGTATCATTTTATTTCATTTTTAAAAAGCTCTCAAGTCAAAAATTTATCGTAATATCGCATGGATATTCATCGCCATTTTACAGTAATGATCTGTTAATAGCACATGGAAATATGAAATGTTACTCTCAGACAATAATGAAAAAAAATCTTCGATTATTATCTGGATGCGGGCTCATAGCATTCTATGAAAGATGTGCCGGAAGATTTTCGAAAAAAATCTGGGCTGTATCCAAGAGAGTAAAAAGAGAATGGAAAGAATATTATGCCGTAGAGACTAGTAAAATCGATGTGGTGAGAAATTATATTAATTTAAATAAATTTACCGAAGATGAAGTGGCTGTCCAGCGGTACATTACCTTTGTAGGACGACTTGAAAAAGGAAAAGGCATTGCCGAACTCATTGAGATCTGCAGTGCACACCCTGGATTGCAGTTTAATTTGGTGTCGAGTATCCCTGCACCAGATGAGTTAAGTGTTTTAAACAACGTTAAATTTAGCATCGGCGTTCCTTATGAGTCGATGCCACAGGTCTTTAAAGAGGCTAAATTATTAATTCTGCCTTCAATGTATGAGGGTTTTGAGCTGGTTACAGTTGAAGCATTATGTTGTGGCACTCCTGTGGTAGGATACGATGTTGGGGCGATAAGTGAACTGTATTCAGATATGCATCCAGGGGTTTTTATGGTTGAAAACAAAAACGAACTTATTTCTATGATTGGCCATGTTATGAATCTGCCGGATGTTGATTATTTGAAATTGAGGCGAGATATTTACGAGCAACGAACTATATTCTCTGAAAATCACTATGAAGAAATAATGAAAAAGGCTTTTGAAAATGAGTGTTGAAAAATTCTGCCTGATATCGATAAATTCTTTTAATGAATTAACAGGTGGCGGATTATACTTGCGTACGCTGGTTGCCTTTCTCAAAAAACAAAATTTAGAGCTTACACTTATCGATAAAAAAAATACAGTGATAAACTTCACCCCTACCTTTAAGGAACATTTCTCTTTTTCAAAAGGCCGTATACAAGATGTAATTTCAAGACTTTTTCTTTTGCCATCGTTTTATATGGTGTATCTCTTTTCTATTATTCGGATATGCCGTTTAAATGATATTATTGGATTGCACAATTCACGGCTTGGTATAATCTGTTGTTTATTAAAATTTCTGTTCCCAAAAAAGAAATTTATTTTGTTTACTGATAACTTTGAATATCATCTCCTACAGCAAAAAAAGACAACCATAGGCACGGTTTTTGAAAGAATTCTTGTAAAGCTGAACGAAAAACTTGGCCTGCAGTTTGCGGATCTTGTAACATATATTACTGAGCATGACAAGCAAGAGATTGAGCGCTTTTATCGATTGAAAAAATTAAAGAGCTTAATTATACCTGTGGTTTTTGAAAAGCAACAGAATAATGGTTTCGAGTCGGTGGAGTTCTTAGCTAAACTCGAATTATTAAAATGTGATCCTAGACGTAAATTCATTTTTACCGCATCATTTGATTTTTTTCCAAATGTGCAAGCTGCCAAAATAGTATTGGAAACAGCTACAAATAACAGGAACTTCATTTTTGTACTTGCTGGACGAAAATTGTCTTCATTAGGGCTTAAAGTGCCTGACAATATTTATCTGTTTGAAGATTTAACTAGTGCGGAAATGTCATCCCTTTTATCTTCTTGTGATATTTTCTATTCTCCATTGACCTTGGGAAGTGGAATGAAAACGAAGGTTGCTGAGGCTATATCTTACGGACTACATATTTATGGTAGCAGGCACACGATGATCGGATATGAGGATATAATAGAGAATAGTGAGTGTGTATCATTAATCAACAATGTTGCTGAGCCTTTACCAAATCATGTCACTCAAAATGTTTTTGATAAAGCAATCATCCGGTTGATACACAAAAAATATTACTCGTCCGAGCGATTTATTGGAAATGAACTGAAGATTTTATCTGCCTAGCACATTTATATTTTTCACAAGGAGGCCACATGAATGTTTTAGTTACAGGTGGTGCAGGTTATATTGGATCGCATACAGTTGTTGAATTGTTAGACACTGGCTATTCAGTTATTGTTTTGGATGACTTTAGCAATTCTTCTCCGAAGTGCTTGGAGCAAATTAAGAACATTACTAATAAAAATTTTTTGCATGTTGTCGGTGACGTTGGTAACGAGCCAATACTTGATGCTATATTTAAAAATGAAAACATTGATGCGGTAATCCATTTTGCTGGATTTAAATCAGTTTCAGAATCACAACATCAACCAATCAAATATTATAAAAATAATGTCTGTGCTACTCTAACTTTGTTAGAAAAAATGAAGCAATTCGATGTGCGTAAGTTTATATTTAGTTCTTCCGCAACCGTTTATGGCCAACCTGAAAGTGTGCCATTATCAGAAAACTCCAAAATTGGTGGTACAACAAATCCCTACGGAACCTCAAAATTATTTGTGGAGAACATTTTAGAAGACTTAAATCATACTAAAGACTTTGACATAGTTTGCCTACGTTATTTTAATCCAGTCGGCGCTCATTCTAGCGGGTTGATTGGTGAATGCCCAGTAGGTGTTCCAAACAATCTAGTCCCTTTTTTACTGGATGTTGCGAGCGGCGTCCGCGAGGAGTTACATATATTTGGCTATGATTATCCTACACATGATGGCACTGGTGTCAGAGATTATATACATGTAGTAGACCTTGCTAAAGGTCATTTAGCTGCTATTGATTACTTGTCCACGAATCCTGGCTATCATGTTTTCAATTTAGGTACAGGGATAGGATATTCAGTGCTGGATCTCATTACTACCTTCGAAAAACAAACTGGAATAAAAATTAATAAAGTTTTCTCAGACAGGCGACAAGGTGATATTGCTTCATGCTGGGCTGACGCTGAAAAGGCAAATAAGCTATTAAATTGGAAGGCTGAAAAAGATCTCCCCGCAATGTTACATGACTCATGGAATTGGAAACAAAAGTTCCCACACGGGTTCTAAGATGTATGATTTATCCCAAAGTATTTTATTTATGTAATGATAGTATTTTTCTCCTTAATTTTTGGTTCCATTACCCAGTGAATAGTTTTTATTTCTAAGAGTCTATCCTAATAGGAACTTTGACCAGATAGTAAATACATATAAAAATCATAATTTCCTCAAGGATATTATTGAAATTATTTTAAAGAGTAACTCAGGTCCAATAAGTTAAAATAGCTACTATCTTGCACGTTACTGTAGGTGGATTATAATCGCTTAGTGATTTATATATTACTATTGGTGATAATGAAGTTAAAACTAATCAGCAAAGGTACTGATACAGGTTGCCAATTTTTCTATCGAGCGGAAAATTGATTTATCGCGTATTTATTAGTGGCGTGAAATTGATGAAAAATGATTTATTCAGTATCTTGTTTTCCTTGAAAAGTTTTTCTGGGTTAATAAAATAATTTAATTTTATATTCAAAGGAAAGGAAAGGTTTTTTGATAGTCGTAAATGCAGTTGATTGCTACAGTAATATACCTGTATATCTATAGTCGATGATGTTAATGAAGTTACGAAAATGTATGTTAGTATATGTCGCGTGGGGCTTGTTGAGGTTTTTTAATATAATATTCCTGAGTGATGGCTTTAGTAAATCCTGCAATAATTCACTCGTCGGTTTCGAAGGCATTAGTTCAAAGAAGGCATACAGATAATGATTGCTACCACCATGTATGACTGTAAACGGCAGTTAATAGATTGGCTAACGTTCAAGATTATTACTCAGTTTTCGCTAACTATACATGTGAGTTTGCTATGTCGAGTTTCTCCAGGAAATTACGGCTATCAACATTTATGAGCACTAAAAAAGACGAGTTTTATGCGAAAAAATAATATGATTTTACCAATCATTATGGCCGGCGGAACCGGTAGCCGTTTATGGCCACTCTCTCGTGTTCTCTTTCCAAAGCAGTTCCTTCGCCTGGATGGAGAGTTAACGATGTTACAGGCGACAATTCATCGCCTGAAAGGCATTGACTGCGATAACCCTGTGGTGATTTGCAATGAACAACACCGCTTCATAGTCGCTGAACAATTGCGTCAGATGGATAAACTGACGAAAAATATTATTCTGGAGCCGGTTGGTCGCAACACTGCTCCGGCGATTGCGTTGGCGGCGTTAGCAGCAACTCGGACTGAGCCTGACGTTCACGCCCTGATGCTGGTTTTACCTGCCGACCACGTTATTCAGGACGAAGAAGCCTTTCGTGCTGCAGTGCGCAAAGCTTTACCTCATGCGCAGAATGGAAAGCTGGTCACCTTCGGCATTGTTCCAAATAAACCTGAAACGGGTTATGGCTACATTCGCCGAGGTGATGCCAGTAGCGGTGTTGATACTACTGGTGCATTCAAAGTCGCTCAGTTTGTTGAGAAGCCAAATATGGAAACGGCTGAAACATACGTGGCTAGTGGCGAATACTACTGGAACAGCGGTATGTTTTTATTCCGCGCCGATCGCTATATAGAAGAATTACAGAAGTTCCGTCCCGATATCTTAGCCGCGTGCGAAAAAGCTATGAGCGTTGTTGATCCAGATCTTGATTTTATTCGGGTTGATGAAGAAGCGTTTATGGCTTGTCCTGATGAATCAATTGATTACGCAGTGATGGAACTAACTTCAGACGCTGTAGTTGTACCTATGGATGCTGGCTGGAGCGATGTAGGTTCCTGGTCCTCTTTGTGGGATATCAGTCGCAAGTCGCCGGAAGGAAATGTGGTTACTGGTGATGTACTTTCTCATAACACTGAAAACAGTTTTCTGTATTCCGAATCAGGCTTGTTGGCTACCGTCGGCGTGAAGGATTTGGTTGTGGTTCTGACTAAAGATGCGGTGCTGATTGCCGATCGTAACTCTGTTCAGGATGTCAAAAAAATTGTCGAATCCATTAAGACCGATGGCCGGCATGAACATCATACCCACCGCGAAGTATATCGTCCTTGGGGGAAGTACGATTCCATCGATACCGGTGAACGTTACCAAGTGAAACGGCTGACGGTTAAACCTGGCGAAGGGATCTCTTTGCAGATGCATCATCACCGCGCTGAGCATTGGATAATCGTTGCGGGAACTGCACAGGTTATGGTTAATGACAAAATTCGGTTGTTGGGCGAAAATGAGTCCGTTTACGTTCCCGTTGGTGCGAAACACTGTCTTGAAAATCCTGGAAAGATCCCGCTTGAATTGATTGAAGTTCGCTCAGGTTCTTATCTTGAAGAGGACGATATTGTGCGTTTGGCAGACCGGTATGGTCGAGCTTGAGAGTAGCATAAGGTCATTATGGAAAAGTTAACCTGTTTTAAAGCCTACGATATCCGTGGCCGTTTGGGCGATGAACTTAACGAAGACATCGCCTGGCGTATTGGCCGGGCCTATGGCGAATACCTGAAACCGAAAACCATCGTCCTTGGCGGCGACGTGCGTCTCACCAGTGAAGCGCTGAAGATGGCACTGGCGAAGGGCCTGCGCGACGCGGGCGTTGATGTGCTGGATATCGGACTCTCCGGTACGGAAGAGATTTATTTCGCCACCTTCCACCTCGGCGTGGACGGCGGTATTGAAGTGACCGCCAGTCACAACCCAATGGATTACAACGGCATGAAGCTCGTACGCGAAGGTGCTCGCCCAATAAGCGGCGATACCGGGCTGCGTGATGTTCAGCGTCTGGCGGAAACCAATGACTTCCCTGTGGTGGAGGCGTCGCAGCGCGGTGGTTATCAGAAAATCGACCTGCGCGAGGCGTATCTCGACCATCTGCTTGGCTACATCGACGTGAAAAATCTCAGACCGTTGAAGTTGGTTATCAACTCCGGTAACGGTGCGGCAGGCCCGGTGGTGGATGCGCTGGAAGCGCGCTTTAAGGTGTTGAACATACCGGTAACCTTCATTAAAGTACACAACACCCCTGACGGTAATTTCCCGAACGGTATTCCAAACCCGTTGCTGCCGGAGTGCCGGGCCGACACCCGCAATGCGGTCATTGAACACTGTGCCGACATGGGGATTGCCTTCGACGGCGATTTCGACCGCTGCTTCCTGTTCGATGAAACCGGGCAGTTCATCGAGGGCTACTACATCGTCGGCCTGCTGGCGGAGGCGTTCCTCAAGCGCAACCCGGGGGCGAAAATTATTCATGACCCGCGTTTATCGTGGAACACCGTGGACGTGGTGAGCGCCGCAGGCGGCACGCCGGTGATGTCGAAAACCGGCCATGCCTTCATCAAGGAGCGCATGCGTCAGGAAGATGCAATTTACGGTGGCGAGATGAGCGCCCATCACTACTTCCGCGATTTTGCTTACTGCGACAGCGGGATGATTCCGTGGCTGCTGGTGACCGAACTGCTGTGCCTGCGCGGTAAAACGCTGGGTGAGCTGGTGTGCGACCGCATGGCAGCCTTTCCGGCAAGCGGCGAAATCAACAGCAAGCTTGCCGAACCGGCGACGGCCATCGCCCGGGTGGCAGAACACTTTGCCAGCCATGCGTTGGAGGTCGACAACACCGATGGTATCAGCATGGCCTGGGCCGACTGGCGCTTTAACCTGCGCTCGTCGAATACCGAGCCGGTGGTGCGTCTGAACGTGGAATCACGCGGTAACCCGGCGCTGATGGAAGCGCGCACCAAAGAAATACTTGAGCTGTTGCGAAAATAGAAATCTATGGGTTCCTGTTCAGGAAAGATTCTTTTTGCCCGCGTAATTTTCCAATCAGTGTGGCATAGTGCAGCAAATGCTATTCATCCCATCTATTCCTGAGTTAACATCTACACCACATTTCAAGCCGCGCATACGTCGCGCGGTGACCACACCTGACAGGAGTATGTAATGTCCAAGCAACAGATCGGCGTCGTCGGTATGGCAGTGATGGGGCGCAACCTGGCGCTCAACATAGAAAGCCGTGGTTATACCGTCTCTATCTTCAACCGCTCCCGCGAAAAAACTGAAGAAGTTGTTGCCGAGAACCCGGGTAAGAAACTGGTTCCTTATTACACGGTGAAAGAGTTCGTCGAGTCTCTTGAAACCCCGCGTCGTATCCTGTTAATGGTGAAAGCGGGCGCAGGCACCGACGCTGCCATCGATTCCCTGAAGCCGTACCTGGATAAAGGCGACATCATCATTGATGGCGGTAATACCTTCTTCCAGGACACTATCCGTCGTAATCGTGAACTGTCTGCGCAAGGCTTTAACTTTATCGGTACTGGTGTTTCCGGTGGTGAAGAGGGCGCGCTGAAAGGGCCTTCTATCATGCCTGGTGGTCAGAAAGAAGCGTACGAGCTGGTTGCGCCGATTCTGACGAAGATCGCTGCTGTCGCCGAAGACGGTGAGCCGTGCGTAACGTACATCGGTGCGGACGGTGCGGGTCACTACGTGAAGATGGTTCACAACGGTATCGAATATGGCGATATGCAGCTGATTGCTGAAGCCTACTCCTTGCTGAAAGGTGGTTTGAACCTGTCGAATGAAGAGCTGGCAAGCACTTTCACCGAATGGAACAATGGTGAACTGAGCAGCTATCTGATCGACATCACCAAAGACATCTTCACCAAAAAAGATGAAGAAGGTAAATACCTGGTTGACGTCATTTTGGATGAAGCGGCGAACAAAGGCACCGGTAAATGGACTAGCCAGAGCTCTCTGGATCTCGGAGAGCCGCTGTCGCTGATCACTGAATCCGTATTTGCGCGTTATATCTCCTCTCTGAAAGAGCAGCGTGTTGCAGCTTCTAAAGTCCTGACCGGACCTAAAGCTCAGCTTGCGGGCGACAAAACCGAATTTATCGAGAAAGTGCGTCGTGCACTGTATCTGGGTAAAATTGTGTCTTACGCCCAGGGCTTCTCTCAGCTGCGTGCCGCTTCTGACGAACACAACTGGGATCTGAACTACGGTGAGATTGCCAAGATCTTCCGTGCCGGCTGCATCATTCGTGCGCAGTTCCTGCAGAAGATCACCGATGCTTACGCTAAAAATTCCGGTATCGCTAACCTGCTGCTTGATCCGTACTTCAAGAACATTGCTGATGAATATCAGCAGGCGCTGCGTGATGTGGTGGCGTATGCCGTGCAGAACGGTATTCCGGTTCCGACCTTCTCCGCGGCGGTTGCCTATTACGACAGCTATCGTGCAGAAGTTCTGCCTGCTAACCTGATCCAGGCGCAGCGTGACTACTTCGGTGCGCACACCTATAAGCGCACAGATAAAGAAGGCGTGTTCCATACGGAATGGCTGGATTAATCTGATTTAGCCCTAACGAAAATGCAGGCCCGGAGCACTCCTCCGGGCTTTTTTATGGGCAAAAAACGGCATTCGGTCAGGTCTGATAGGCGTAGCTGTGCTAAATCACGATATAATGCAACTATGCTGATCCGATACGACAACGTTGGGTCTAACGATGGTGAGTTGTTCACTCTTTAATGTTTAACCAGAAGAAGTTAGAGCTAATGAAAATAACGATTTCAGGTACAGGTTATGTGGGGCTATCGAACGGTATTCTGATTGCCCAGCACCACGAGGTGGTTGCGCTGGATATTGTGCAATCCAAAGTGGACATGCTGAATCAGAAACAGTCACCGATTGCTGATAAAGAAATTGAAGAGTATCTGGCCACAAAAGATCTCAACTTCCGCGCAACCACCGACAAGCAAGAGGCTTATCGCAATGCTGACTACGTCATTATTGCCACGCCAACCGATTACGATCCTAAAACCAACTACTTCAATACGTCCAGCGTGGAGTCAGTCATCCGTGATGTACTGGAAATAAATCCGCAGGCGGTAATGATTATAAAATCAACTATTCCGGTTGGTTTTACCCAGTCGATTAAAGAACGTCTTGGCACGGAAAATATTATTTTCTCACCGGAGTTCCTGCGGGAAGGGAAGGCGCTTTATGACAATCTTCATCCTTCACGTATTGTGATTGGTGAACGTTCCGCGCGTGCTGAACGATTTGCTGCCTTGTTGCAGGAAGGTGCCATCAAGCAAGACATTCCCACATTATTTACCGACTCAACCGAAGCAGAAGCCATTAAACTGTTTGCCAATACCTATCTTGCCATGCGCGTGGCGTACTTTAACGAGCTTGACAGTTATGCTGAGAGCTTAGGTCTCGATACCCGCCAAATCATTGAAGGCGTCTGTCTGGATCCGCGTATTGGCAATCACTATAACAACCCCTCATTTGGTTATGGCGGCTATTGCCTGCCGAAAGACACCAAACAGTTGCTGGCAAACTACCAGTCGGTTCCCAATAATCTTATCTCTGCCATTGTGGATGCCAACCGCACGCGCAAAGACTTTATTGCCGACTCCATCCTTGCACGCAAGCCGAAGGTGGTGGGGGTTTATCGCTTAATTATGAAAAGTGGTTCTGATAACTTCCGCGCATCGTCCATTCAGGGGATCATGAAGCGGATTAAAGCCAAAGGCGTGCCGGTGATTATTTTTGAACCGGTAATGAAAGAGGATGAATTTTTCCATTCGCGGGTGGTACGTGATTTAGATGTGTTTAAAAATGAAGCGGACATTATCATTTCTAACCGTATGACGCCGGAACTAAGTGATGTCGCCGATAAGGTGTACACCCGCGATCTGTTTGGTAATGACTAATCTATATCGCGAATAAAAGAGGCCATTTAAAAGGCCTCTTTTATATTTCAGAACGAATGAATTTATACCGCATAGAAATCGCGATACCAGCCTACAAAGTTTTTCACACCATCTTTAACGGTTGTTTCGGGTTTAAAACCAGTCACGTCGTATAGTGCTTGAGAATCTGCGCTGGTTTCCAGCACGTCTCCGGGTTGCAGTGGCAGCATATTTTTAGTGGCTTCAATACCTAGCGCTTCTTCCAGTGCTTTGATGTAATCCATCAACTCGACCGGGGCACTATTGCCAATATTGTAGACGCGATAGGGGGCAATACTGGTAGCCGGAGTACCGGTTTCAACGGTCCATTGTGCATCGGTCTGCGGAATAATGTCCTGCAGGCGAACAATCGCCTCGGCGATATCATCAATATAGGTAAAGTCACGCTTCATTTTACCAAAGTTATAGACGTCGATGCTTTTCCCTTCCAGCATCGCTTTGGTGAACTTAAACAGCGCCATATCCGGGCGACCCCACGGGCCGTACACGGTGAAGAAACGCAAACCCGTGGTCGGTAGTCCATACAAATGTGAATAGGTATGCGCCATCAACTCGTTGGCTTTTTTGGTTGCCGCATATAAGGACACGGGGTGATCAACGGAATCATCTGTGGCAAACGGCATCTTGCGGTTCAGGCCGTAAACCGAACTGGAGGAGGCATAGAGCAGGTGTTGGATTTGGTTATGTCGACACCCTTCCAGTACGTTCAAAAAGCCTGTCAGATTGGAGTCTGCGTAAGCATGTGGATTGTCGATTGAGTATCGAACGCCCGCCTGTGCGGCGAGATGGATTACGCGATCAAAGCGCTCGTCCGCGAAGAGTGCCGCCATGCTTTCCCGGTCAGCTAAATCAAGCTTATGAAAATGGAATCCGGGGTGTACCAGCAACGCCAGGCGCGCCTGCTTAAGGCTGACATCGTAGTAATCGTTGAGATTATCCATACCGACCACCTGGTGGCCAGCGTCCAGTAAGCGTTTACAAACGTGGAAGCCGATAAAACCGGCGGCACCCGTAACCAGGTATTTCATTTTTGTACCTCTTTCTGGCTTTATAGTTGCCAGGCGCCATCAGGCGCCAGAAAGGGAGAATCATACCGTTTGACGATAAAAAAGATAATCGTTATGTGTTATTACCCTGTTCGGTTTTTCTGGTTACGTCATTTTTATTCACAACGTGAATTGATAGGATGGCATGAATAGTCGCACCAGTCAGATTTTCATTGTTGACTGCTATGATTGCCCGGCTAACTTTTTAAGTAGTGATTAAAATACCAATCAATATCACTTAAATAATCTGTATTTTTTATCAGTAATCCTATGGCATTACCTGAATTTATGGCTAAACTATTGGCGTTAAGTCTTTCCTCATTTAGGGTAATTATGTCTGTCGGTGATAACAACGTATCCGGGCGCAGTAACGATCCGGAACAGATTGATTTAATTGATTTAGTGATGCAGTTGTGGCGCGGAAAAATGACGATTGTTGTCTGTGTTGTTGTTGCTATCCTCCTTGCGGTGGGTTATCTGACGGTGGCCAAAGAGAAATGGACCTCGACGGCGATTGTGACTCAGCCTGATGTAGGTCAGCTAGCCAGCTACAATAATGCCATGAGTGTATTGTTTGGCGACAATGCGCCCAAAGTCACCGATGTGCAGACGGGGTTTATTGGTCGTTTTAGCTCAGCATTCTCTGCATTAGCGGAAACGCTGGATAACCAGGATATGCCGGAAAAACTGACTATTGATGCGGCGGTGAAAGGTCAGACATTACCATTAAAGGTTTCCTACACCAGCCGTACTGCTGAGGAAGCACAAAAAACGCTGGCGCAATATATTCAGCAGGTCGATGAAAGTGTGGCAAAGGAGTTGAATGCTGACCTGTCCATGAGCGTGAAAAACCGAGTCGCAGATTTGCAAAAGTCGCTCGAAGCGCAAGAAACGGTGGCGGAGGAGCAAAAAGCATTGCGCATTGCGCAGATGATTCAGGCGCTCAAGGTGGCGGAACAGTCCAACATTAAGTTGCCGCAGGTCCAGCAGGCCGATCAGGTTTCTCAGGACACCATGTTTATGCTGGGCAGTGAGGCGCTTTCTTCCATGGTGAAGAACGAAGCGACTCGCCCGTTAACGTTCTCTGACCAATACTATCAGACGCGTCAAAATCTGCTGTCTGTTCAGGCGTTGAAAGTGGAACCGGAAAGTGTGCACGCCTACCGCTATGTAATGAAACCGACCTTACCGATTCGTCGCGACAGCCCGAAGAAATCCATTACGCTGGTACTGGCGGTACTGCTCGGGGGAATGATTGGCGCGGGCGTGGTGCTGGGGCGCAATGCGTTACGGGGCTACAAAGCAAAAGCGCAGTAAGTCAGTATGACGCAGAGCTAAAAAACAAAAAACCGGGTATCGCCCGGTTTTTTTACGCCCGAAGTTTACTGATGCCGCTGACGCAAATTCTCTATTACCGTGGTCAGATCGAGATCCTGATCCTGTAGCAGTACCAGCAGGTGATACATCAGATCGGATGCCTCATTGGTCAGTTCGAAACGGTCATGTACCGTTGCGGCCAGCGCGGTCTCCACGCCTTCTTCACCGACTTTCTGGGCGATGCGTTTGGTGCCGCTGGCATACAGCTTAGCCGTGTAGGAACTCTCCGGGTCTGCCGTTTTACGCTCAGCCAGCAATTGCTCAAGCTGATACAGGAACAGCCACTGGTGGCTAGCCTCGCCAAAACAGCTGCTGGTCCCTTTATGGCAGGTGGGCCCAATCGGGTTCACCAGCACCAGCAACGTGTCGTTATCGCAATCGGGCGTAATGCTGACCACATTGAGGAAGTTGCCGGAGGTTTCGCCCTTGGTCCACAGGCGCTGTTTGGTGCGCGAGAAAAAGGTCACTTTGCCGCTTTCAAGCGTTTTGTCCAGTGCTTCAAGGTTCATATAACCCAGCATCAATACTTCGCCGGAGACCGCATGCTGTACGACAACCGGCATCAGTCCGTCGGTTTTTTCCCAGTCCAGTTCGCGGCATTGTTGCTTCGTTAACATATCCTGATCTCCACGCCCTGCGTTGCCAGGTACGTTTTTAATTCACCAATATTAATAATCTGCTTGTGGAACACTGAAGCGGCGAGCGCGCCATCGACATCCGCATCCTGGAAGGCAGCATGGAAGTGTTCCATGGTTCCTGCGCCGCCGGAGGCGATCAGCGGAACGTGGCATACTTCACGTACTTTTTTCAGCTGCTCGAGATCGTAGCCGTTACGCACGCCGTCCTGGTTCATCATATTGAGGACGATTTCACCTGCGCCGAGTTTTTGCACCTCTTGAACCCAGTCGAGGGTTTCCCACTGGGTGACGCGGGTACGGCTTTCATCGCCGGTGTATTGATTAACGTGATACTTCCCGGTTTCGGCGTCATGCCAGGTATCGATCCCAACCACGATGCACTGTACGCCAAAGCGTTCGGCCAGGCGGGTAATCAGCGACGGGTCAGCCAGCGCAGGTGAGTTGACTGAAATTTTATCAGCGCCGAAAGTCAGTATTTTCGCAGCATCGTCCACTGACTTAATCCCGCCCGCCACGCAGAACGGGATGTCGATCACTTCCGCTACGCGCGATACCCAGCTCTTATCGACTACACGTCCATCGCTGGAGGCGGTGATATCGTAGAACACCAGCTCATCTGCGCCCTCGTCGGCATAGCGTTTCGCCAGCGGGACGATGTCACCGATGACCTCGTGATTACGAAACTGGACGCCTTTCACTACCTGACCATCGCGAACGTCCAGACACGGAATTATGCGTTTTGCCAGCATTGAATGGCCTCCTCAACGGTGAATTTTCCTTCCAGCAGCGCGCGTCCGACGATCACGCCTCGAACTCCGGTCCCGCGCAGGGCCGCTACGTCCTCGATTCCGCCAATGCCGCCAGATGACTGAAATGCCAACTGCGGGTATTTGGCGCACACTTCTTCATACAGCGCGACGTTTGAGCCGGCCAGCGTGCCGTCGCGTGAGATATCGGTGCACAGCACGTGCTTCAGGCCGACGGGTAAATAGGTCTCAACCAGTTCTTCCAGTGAAACCCCGGAATCTTCCTGCCAGCCACTGACCGCAACCTGTTTATTACCGTGCTCGTCAATACGAACGTCCAGCGCCAACACCAGCGCATCCGCACCGAAACGCTCGAACCAGCCTTTGACGACTTCAGGTGATTTTACCGCCGTCGAGCCAACCACAACGCGCGCCACGCCGGCTGCCAGCAGGGCCGCAACGTCCTCTTCTGTGCGCACACCGCCGCCAACCTGCACCGGTACGTTGACACCGGCGACCAGCGTTTTAATCAGCGGGATCTGACGCTTGAGCGGATCTTTCGCGCCGGTTAAATCTACCAGGTGCAGAACCTGTGCACCTTGTGCGGCGTAATCCTGCAAGCGCGGCAGGGGATTGTTGCCGTAATCACGCTGGGTGGTGTAATCGCCCTGGTGGAGACGCACAACTGTGCCGTCGATTAAATCTAATGCCGGAATAATCATCACATCTCCAGAAAATTTTTCAGCAACAGCGCCCCAGCGGCACCCGAGCGCTCAGGGTGAAACTGTACGCCGAAGAAATTGTCTTTTTGTACCGCTGCAGTGAACGGTTCACCGTAATGGCACTGGGCAATGGTCGAGGGATTGACCGGCATTGCGTAGCTGTGAACAAAATAAAAATACGCGCCATCGTCAATGCCGCGGAACAGGCGATTTCCCGCCTGCGGATACACCCGGTTCCAGCCCATATGCGGCAGTGGCAGGCCAAAGTCAGTCATCTTAGGTACGTCTTGCTCAATAATACCCAGCATATCGACTCCATTGCTCTCTGCACTGCGCCGACCGAGCAGTTGCATACCCAAACAAATCCCCAGAACCGGTTGGGTACAGGCTTTGATCAGCTCAATCAGTTCGCGTTCACGTAGCTGATCCATCGCCGCCTGCGCGGTCCCGACGCCGGGCAGAAAAAGCTTATCGGCGCGCAGTACCACATCGGCGTCGCGGCTGACGATGGGGTCATAACCGTGACGCGCCACGGCAGATTTCACCGAGTTGAGGTTGGCGCATCCGGTGTCGAGGATCACCACGTTCATCACAGCACTCCTTTTGAGGAGGGAAGGGTATCGCCCTCAACGCGAATCGCCTGGCGCAGCGTGCGGCCAAAGGCCTTGAACAGGCTTTCCACACGGTGGTGATCGTTTTTACCCTTGGTCTTCAGGTGCAGCGTCACGCCCATGGTGTAAGAGAGCGAACGGAAAAAGTGCTCGATCATCTCGGTGCTCAGATCGCCAACGCGCTGATAGGTGAATTCAGCCCGGTATTCCAGGTGCGGACGTCCGGAGATATCCAGCGCGCAGCGGGCCAGGCATTCGTCCATTGGCAGCACAAACCCGAAGCGGTTGATGCCACGCTTGTCACCCAACGCCAGTTTTAACGCTTCGCCCAGCGCCAGACCGGTATCTTCTACGGTGTGGTGATCGTCAATATACAAGTCGCCCTTGACGGTGATTTCCATGCGAAAACCGCCGTGGGTCGAGATTTGATCAAGCATGTGGTCAAAGAAGCCGACGCCGGTATTAATTTTGCTGCGGCCCTCGCGGTCCAGCCACACTTTGACGTCAATCTGCGTTTCTTTGGTATTACGCTCAACGTGGGCGTAGCGGTCGCGTTTGGTCAGCTGTTCGCTAATCATCGACCAGTTCAGGGTGTCACGGTGGTAGCGTAACCCGCCGATTCCCATGTTTTCAGCCAGCTGAATGTCGGTTGCGCGGTCGCCAATCACGTAGCTGTTCGCGGTATCCAGCGCCTGTTCAGCCAGATACTGTTCGACCAGCTTCACTTTTGGTTTACGGCAGTCGCATTCGTCTGCTGGCAGGTGCGGGCAGATCAGCACCTCATCAAACACCACGCCCTGCGAGGTGAAAATCTGCATCATCAGGTTATGCGGCCCGTCAAACTCAGCCTGCGGGAAGCTTTGCGTTCCCAGTCCATCCTGGTTGGTGATCATCACCAGTTTATAACCGGCATTTTGCAGCTTGAGCAGGGCAGGGACAACCTCCGGCTCAAAGGCCAGTTTGTCAAAGCGATCAACCTGAAAGTCACTTGGCGGTTCTGAAATCAGGGTTCCATCACGGTCAATAAAAAGATACTTCTGGCTCATACTTGCTCCGCACGTAAAGCGTCAATGACGCGCTGGCTTTCTTCACGGGTGCCGATGGTGATCCGCAGGCAGCCGCTTAATGAAGGTTGTTTGTTCTGGTCTCGTAAGATAATGCCCTGATCCCACAAAGATTTAAACACAGAACTGGAAGCGGTAAAGCGGGCCAGAATATAGTTGGTTTCAGAGGTGAAAACCTGCTCCACGCAGGGGATCGTGTTCAGGGCATCCACCAGGTACTGACGCTCTTGTAGGATCTGCGCTACGCGTTCACGCATGGCGGCAATGCCTTGTGGCGTCAGCGCCTGGGCGGCGATATCGGCTACTGGCGTCGACAGCGGATAGGGGGCGATCACTTTCAACAGCAGGTTAATCACCTCTTCATTGGCCAGCGTAAATCCGCAGCGCAACCCTGCCAGCGCAAACGCCTTGGAAAGGGTACGCAGAACCACCAGGTGTGGATATTCCGTTAACCAGCCGGCCAGCGTCGCCTGCGGACAGAACTCAATGTACGCTTCATCGGCGACCACAATGGCTTTACCTTGGGTCATTTCAAGCAGCGAGCGTAGATCTTGTGGGTTAATCAACTGGCCGGTCGGATTGTTTGGGCTGCAAACGTAAACCACCTTCACGCCATTAAGCTTGTCGGCAATGCCCTGGAGATCGAGCTGCCAGTCGGCAAGCGTAGGCACGGTGCGGCATTCCACGCCGATGGTCTCAGCGCTGACGCTGTACATGCCGTAGGTCGGCGGGCAGTAAAGAATGGCATCCTGGCCGGGTTCACAAAACGCGCGTACCAACAGTTCGATACCTTCATCTGCCCCTCGGCTAACCAACACCTGCTCCGGTTTAACGCCCGCGTACTGTGCGTAATTCTCAATCACCGCTTTTGGCTGACATTCCGGGTAACGGTTAAGCGTCTGCTGGCTGAGCTGAAACTCAACGGCCGTCGGGAACTCGTTGGCATTCAGCCAGACGTCGCCATTACCGCCCAAACGACGGGCAGACTGATAGGGCGTCAGTTCGCGGACATTTTTACGGGCTAAATCGGTGACGCTAAGAATGTTGTCAGTGCTCATGCTTGCTCCTTGAGGGCGTTAACACGCAGGGTGACGGCATTTTTGTGGGCGGTCAGTCGCTCCGCGGCGGCCAGCGTTTCGATGGTTGAGGCGAGAGCTGAGAAACCTTGTGGCGACAGTTCCTGGACGGTCATCCGCTTTTGGAAGTCTGCCAGCCCGAGGCTTGAACAGGTCGCGGTGTAACCGTAGGTCGGTAGCACGTGGTTTGTCCCTGAGGCATAATCACCGGCGGATTCCGGTGACCAGTCACCGAGAAACACGGAGCCGGCGCTGGTGATGTCATCGACCAGTTCACGGGCGTTACGGGTCTGAATGATCAGATGCTCTGGGCCGTACTGGTTAGAAATGGCGATGCACTGCGCCAGATCCCGGGTCACAATCAGACGGCTGGCGCTCAGCGCCTGACGCGCTGTTTCCGCGCGTGGTAGTTCAGCAAGCTGGCGTTCAACGGCGTCAGCCACGCGGCGGGCTATCCCGGCATCTGGCGTCAGCAGGATCACCTGAGAGTCCGGGCCGTGCTCGGCCTGCGAGAGCAGATCGGAGGCGACGAAATCCGGGGTCGCGCCGCTGTCGGCAATCACCAGGACTTCGGAAGGTCCGGCCGGCATATCAATGGCCGCACCGTCCAGACGCTGGCTTACCTGGCGCTTGGCCTCAGTTACCCAGGCATTACCGGGGCCAAAAATTTTGTCGACTTTGGGTACCGATTCGCTACCGAAGGCCAGAGCGGCAATTGCCTGGGCGCCACCGACGTTAAACACTTCTTGCACACCGCACAGCTGCGCCGCATACAAAATTTCGTCGGCGATAGGCGGTGGCGAGCACAGCACAACGCGTTGGCAACCGGCAATACGGGCTGGAGTGGCGAGCATTAATACCGTAGAGAAGAGTGGGGCCGATCCCCCCGGAATATACAAACCGACGGAGCTGACCGGACGGGTCACCTGCTGGCAGCGCACGCCGGGCTGCGTTTCAATATCTACCGCGGGCAGTTTTTGCGCGTTGTGAAACGTTTCAATATTTTTCACCGCGACCGCCATCGCCTGCTTGAGGTCCTCACTCAGACGCGCGCTGGCGGCAGAAATCTCTTCGGCACTGACTTTCAGCGCGCTGACGGTGGTTTTATCAAATTTGGCGCTGTATTCGCGCAGCGCCGCATCACCGCGTGATTTGACGTTATCCAGAATGTCGCTGACGGTACGGGTGATGCTGTCCGAGGCAGAGATTGCCGGGCGCATCAGCAATTCGCGTTGCTGTTCGATGCTGCAGGTATTCCAGTCAATCAGGGTATTGAAGCTCATGGTCGTTACTCCATTATCGGGTGTTGCCGGATGGCGGTGCTGCCTTATCCGGCCTACAAGACCCGTAATATCAATGATTGTGACAATTCTTGTAGGCCTGATAAGCGAAGCGCCATCAGGCATCAGATCACTCCATCATCTTCTCAATTGGCAGCACCAGAATCGAACTGGCACCGAGCGCTTTCAGTTTTTCCATGGTTTCCCAGAACAGGGTTTCGCTGCTGACCATGTGCATGGCCACGCGCTGCTGATCGCCTGCCAGTGGCAGAATAGTTGGACGCTCTGCGCCTGGCAGCAGGGCGATGACCTCGTCCAGACGTTCGGTTGGGGCGTGCATCATGATGTACTTGGATTCGCGGGCCTGAATCACGCCCTGAATGCGGGTCAGTAATTTATCGATCAGCTGCTGCTTGGCTTCCGCCATCTCGCCGTCGCGCTGGATCAGGCAGGCTTTGGAGCGGTAAATCACTTCGACTTCACGCAGGCCGTTGGCTTCCAGCGTGGCGCCGGTTGAGACCAGATCGCAAATCGCATCGGCCAGGCCCGCACGCGGGGCAACTTCTACTGAGCCGTTTAGCAGGCAGGATTTAAACGTGACACCTTTCTGATCGAGATAACGTTTCAGCAGGTGCGGGTAGGAAGTGGCAACACGTTTACCGTTCAGCGAAGCCGGGCCGTCCCAGGCTTCGTCAGCCGGGGTGGCTAACGAGAGGCGACAGCCACCGAAGTCGAGACGACGCAGCGTAAAGTAGCGCGGATCTTCGCCCTGCGCCCGGCGGTTGAGCAACTCTTCTTCTAAAACGTTTTCACCAATGATGCCGAGGTCAACCACGCCGTCCATCACCAGACCCGGAATATCGTCATCACGCACGCGGAGAATATCAATCGGCATGTTCTCTGCCATCGCAATCAGGCGCTGGGTGTGAAGATTAATTTTAATGCCACAGCGGGCCAGTAATTCGCGTGAATCATCGCTTAAGCGGCCTGATTTCTGCATAGCTATGCGTAAACGGGTATTGTCTAACATTCTTTTGTCCTCGTTATCCTGTCTGAATCGGTCTGGGTCACGCACCAAAAAAAAAGCCCCCGGAAGAATTCTTCCGGGGGCTTTCTCATGCGCTCATGCACCACTGGAAGAGTTAAATGTCTCCCAGCACACATCGCCTGAAAGACTAGTCAGGATGATGGTGATGATGGTGTTTAAATTGAGCGCGTGTCATAAAATTTTCTCGATGAATGTTTATTCATTTGATGTCTTTTAACCTAAACCACTTTAGTCACCGAAAGCAAGGGCTTTTTTTGATCATTAATTCATTTCATATTGATACTATGAATTGTCAGCCACCGTGGGCTGGCGTAGCCTTGGGTAACAGGCCACAAGTCAGGAGAGAAGGCATGAAAAAGGTCGCAATTGTCGGGTTAGGTTGGTTAGGCATGCCGTTAGCCATGTCGCTGGCGGCGCGAGGCTGGCAGGTCACCGGCAGCAAAACCACGCTGGATGGGGTGGAAGCGGCCCGTATGAGCGGTATCGAAAGCTACTCGCTGCGCCTTGAACCTGAGCTGGTGTGCGCGTCAGACGATCTCGATGCGCTGATGGATGTCGATGTGCTGGTCATCACGCTGCCCGCCCGCCGTAGCGGTCCGGGTGAAGATTTTTATCTGCAGGCGATGCAGGAGTTGGTCGACAGTGCGCTGGCATACCGCATTCCACGGATTATTTTTACCAGCTCGACGTCGGTGTATGGTGACGTACAGGGAGCCGTGAAGGAAGGCTCGCCGCGCAATCCGGTGACGGCAAGCGGTCGTGTGCTGAAAGAACTTGAGGACTGGTTGCATAACCTGCCGGGGACCTCAGTAGACATTGTGCGCCTCGCCGGGTTGGTTGGACCGGGCAGACACCCAGGGCGTTTTTTCGCCGGTAAAACGGCACCGGATGGACAGCATGGCGTCAATCTGGTGCATCTGGATGATGTCGTGTCTGCAATCACCCTGCTGCTCCAGGCACCGAAAGGAGGACACATCTATAATATATGTGCGCCTATGCATCCGGCGCGTAATGTGTTCTATCCCCAGATGGCGCGTTTGCTGGGGCTGGAACCGCCGGAATTCCGGGACGGTGTGGATAACGGTAAAGGTAAAGTCATTGACGGCAACCGAATTTGCAATGAACTTGGGTTTGAGTACCAGTATCCCGACCCGCTGGTGATGCCGATGGAGTGACAGACCAGCAGCGTGCCGTCATATACCGCCAGGGGGCGAGTATGAAACCACTGCTGGACGTTCTGATCATCCTCGACGCGTTAGATAAAGAGGGAAGTTTCGCGGCGGCGTCGGCAAAATTGTTTAAGACGCCGTCCGCGCTGAGCTATACCGTCCATAAGCTGGAAAGCGATCTGAATATTCAATTGTTGGATCGCAGCGGGCATCGGGCGACGTTTACCCGCACCGGGCAGATGCTGCTGGAAAAGGGGCGGGAGGTACTGCATACCGTCCGCGAACTCGAAAAACAGGCCATCAAACTGCACGAAGGTTGGGAGAACCAGCTGGTTATTGGCGTGGATGACACCTTTCCTTTTTCACTGCTGGCCCCGCTTATCGAATCCTTCTACCAGCACCACAGCGTCACGCGGCTTAAATTTATCAACGGTGTACTGGGCGGTTCCTGGGAGGCGCTCACCCAAGGGCGGGCCGATATTATCGTCGGGGCGATGCATGAACCGCCTTCCGCGAGTAACTTTGGTTTTGCGCGTTTAGGTGACCTCGAACAGGTGTTTGTGATCGCACCGCATCACCCGCTGGCGCAGGAAGACGAACCACTGCAACGGCGTACCATTAAACGTTTCCGTGCCATTGTGGTGGGGGACAGTCCTCACCTGGCGAGCTTGTCGGGTTCTCAACTGCTTGACGATCAGGATGCAATCACCGTTTTTGACTTTAAAACCAAGCTGGAACTGCAGATCAGTGGGCTGGGATGCGGGTATTTACCGCGCTATCTGGCACAACGTTTTTTGGACAGCGGTGCCCTGATAGAGAAGAAAGTGGTCGCACAAATTATGTTTGAACCGGTGTGGATTGGCTGGAATGAACAGACGTCAGGATTAGCCAGCGCCTGGTGGCGAGATCAGATTTTAGCAAATAGTGCTATCGCAGGCGTTTATGTAAAATCGAGTGTCGATAAATCAGGCGGTTAGAGAAAAATATTTATTTTTGGCTATCTCATTCTCTTGTTATTTCTCTCCAATTTAGTGCAAAATACGCCGCTTGCAAAAAATGACATTAGCCGACGTTTTAATACGCGTCGGTTATTTTTTTGCATCAAACCAATCATTCATAAAAGAGGCCGGGCTTCGTACCGGATAGATACTTACTAAAAACCGACAGTTGTTGTCGCTGAGGAATTCGTAAAAATGGGGCAATTTTTTGCTTACGCGACGGTATTCACCGTAAAGGGGAATGACCATGTCGCATAACGTTACTCCAAACACCTCTCGCGTGGAATTACGTAAAACGCTTACGTTGGTTCCGGTTGTCATGATGGGCCTTGCCTATATGCAGCCGATGACGCTGTTCGATACATTTGGTATCGTTTCGGGCTTGACCGATGGTCATGTCGCGACGGCTTATGCTTTTGCGTTGGTTGCCATTCTCTTTACTGCGTTGAGCTACGGTAAACTGGTTCGCCGTTTCCCGTCTGCTGGCTCTGCGTACACCTATGCTCAGAAATCCATTAGCCCGACCGTAGGCTTTATGGTGGGCTGGTCATCGCTGCTGGACTATTTGTTCATGCCGATGATCAACATCCTGTTGGCTAAAATCTACTTTGAAGCGCTGGTGCCGTCGGTACCGTCGTGGATCTTTGTTGTCGCGCTGGTGGGCTTTATGACCATCTCGAATCTGCGCAGCATCAAGGCCGTCGCGAACTTCAATACCCTGATTGTTATTTTGCAGATGGGTATTGTGGCAGTGATTGTTGGCCTGATCATTTACGGCATTATGCACGGCGAAGGCGCAGGCACGCTGACCAGCACCCGTCCATTCTGGTCTGAAGGCGCGCACGTGGTGCCGATGATTACCGGTGCAACTATCCTGTGCTTCTCGTTCCTTGGTTTTGACGGCATCTCTTCGCTGTCAGAAGAAACCAAAGACGCAGAGCGCGTTATTCCGAAGGCTATCTTCCTGACCGCGCTGATTGGTGGCCTGATCTTTATTGGTGCCTCCTACTTCCTGCAGCTGTACTTCCCGGATATCTCTCGCTTTAAAGATCCGGACGCGTCACAGCCGGAAATTATGCTGTACGTTGCGGGTAAAACCTTCCAGTGGGGCGTGCTGGTGTTCTCCAGCGTCACCGTACTGGCATCCGGTATGGCGGCACATGCGGGCGTTTCTCGTCTGATGTACGTGATGGGGCGCGATGGCGTATTCCCGACCCGTTTCTTCGGTTATATTCACCCGAAATGGCGTACTCCTGCATGGAACGTGCTGCTGGTGGGTGCGATTGCGCTGCTGGCAATCAAATTTGACCTGGTGACGGCGACGGCGCTGATCAACTTCGGTGCGCTGGTGGCGTTTACCTTCGTGAACCTGTCTGTGATTTCACAGTTCTGGATCCGCGAAAAACGCAACAAGACGCTGAAAGACCACTTCAACTACCTGGTCATGCCGGTGTGTGGTGCTCTGACCGTCGGCGCGCTGTGGGTTAACCTGGAAGAAAGCTCGATGGTTCTGGGTCTGATCTGGGCGGGTATTGGTCTGGTTTACCTGGCTTGCGTGACCAAAAGCTTCCGCAATCCGGTTCCACAGTACGAAGATATCGCGCAGTAATTGATGTTTGCCGGACTGGGGCCTTGCGCCACCATCCGGCAAATTGCCTAACCGGAGACATGTTCTCCGGTTTTTTTATACCTGCGTGTTAGTTTCTCTTCTTACACAATCTCTTCGGCGTATTGCCAGAGTGATTTCAGCAGCACCAGCTTCTCTTTATTATCCGCATACTGTTGACTCAGCATCTGCAATTCATTGGCATATTGCTGTAAAAACTCTGCGGTAAACACCTGACGGCGATGTTCCAGCCAGCGCTGCTGTTCAGACTCATCCAGCGTGCCGGGGAAGTTACGCGCGCGGTAATTAAACAGCAGCTTTTCAATACGCTTATCAACAAAGGTAATATCCAGTGCCGGTAAATTGCGTGGGTCGGTTTCCAGCACGATTTTCATCGCGGCGCGGTCGGCATCGCTGAAAAAACCGTTATACAGTTGGGCATCCACGTTGTCTGACGGTGTGAAGGGTTCTGCCTCGGAAAAAATAGCCACCACTTTATCGCGAACCTGCGGGTTTTCACGCAGGATTTTGAGGTTATCCAGACAATGCTGGCGGTTAATCCCTAGGCGGTCGGCATCTTCAGGGCGTAGTGTGTTGGCCTGTGCCAGAACCGGGCATTTGTTGATGTGCACCAGTTTCACGGGTACCGCCACGTTATCGCCCAGGTCGGCTTTGGCGGTGTAAAGGCGCTCACGCAGCGTGTCGCTGTCCAGCTCAAGCAGGGGAGAAATATCACCGGCTAAGTCAACCATGATGACCGCGTTGCGATTGTCCGGGTGCCAGGCGAGCGGCGCAACCCAACTGGTATTGCCGCGACATGCGCCGAACATGCCGGAGACATGAACCAACGGTTTCATTTGTGGGACATCGATCAGGGCGGCCAGCTTGTGTTTGTTCCGGTGGCTATAGAGATAGTCGAACAGACGAGGCTGACGCGACTTAACCAACTGCGCCATCGCAATGGTGGCGTACACGTCGGCCATCGCATCGTGGGCGTTGGCGTGTTCAATGCCGTTGGCTTTGGTCAAATGCTCAAGGCGGAAACTGGGTAACCCGTCGTCGTTTTCTGGCCAGTTAATGCCTTCCGGACGCAGGGCATAACAGGCGCGCATGACATCCAGTAAATCCCAACGTGAATTATCGTGCTGCCAGCTCCAGGCGTAGGGGGCGTAGAAATTGCGGTACAGGATATTGCGCGTCACTTCGTCGTCGAAGCGCACATTGTTATAGCCCACAATACAGGTTTTGGGCACGGTAAACAGGGCGTGAATGCGGGCAGCAAACGTTGCTTCGTTCTCTCCTTTTTCACGCGCTTCCTGCGGGGTAATACCGGTGATAAGTACCGCTTCCGGGTGTGGCAGATAGTCGTCCGCAGGCTTGCAATAAAAAACCTCTGGATCGCCGATAATGTTGAAATCGTTATCCGTGCGGATGGCCGCAAATTGTGCGGGCCTGTCCAGCGCCGGATGGGTACCAAAGGTTTCGTAATCGTGGAAGAGAAACGTAGGGTGCTGCTTGCCGTCATTCATTGTTCAGTTATGTCCGGGATCAATTTAGCGCTTTTATAAGAGTACCAAAAAATAGCGAGGTAATCAGCAATGCGATTATCTGTTCGGGGAATCAGGTCGCAATAAAATTGAGATGAACGGTGCTTTTATATATTTCTTGAATTAATTAAACGATCGAAACTGTATTTGTTGGCATGATTATCATCAAGGACAATTTCATTTTAATAATTTGATTGATAACCATTATTGTTATTTTTACGGTTAATTGTTGAGTTTTGGAAGTTTTAAAAGTCTTTGTAAACAATAGGTTCTGATTCGTCAGGATGTTCTTGCTTCACTGTAAGGAAATGTGAGTGAGATTAAAAATTAATAATATAAACTCCATATAATAATTGGATATATCTAATAACAGGAGGTTATATGAGCATTAGTCGGCGTAACTTTTTGCGCGGCGTGGGTATTGGCTGCTCCGCTTGCGCAATAGGAACTTTTCCACCGGGGGCACTGGCGCGTAATGCACCAGAGAGTATCAAGGGGAAAACCTCACTCACGCCAAGTCTGTGCGAAATGTGTTCATTTCGCTGTCCCATTCAAGCTCAGGTCATTAATAATAAAACCGTTTTCATCCAGGGGAACCCTAATGCGCCGCAGCAGGGTACCCGGGTCTGTGCCCGAGGGGGCAGCGGCGTGAGCCTGGTTAACGATCCGCACCGTATTGTTAAACCGATGAAGCGCACCGGACCGCGTGGCGCTGGAGAATGGCAGGTCATTAGCTGGCAGCAAGCCTATCAAGAAATTGCCGAAAAGATGAGTGCCATAAAAGCGCAATATGGTCCTCAGGGCGTTGTCTTCTCTTCTAAATCCGGCTCGCTTTCCGGTCATTTATTTCACCTGGCGACGGCCTTCGGTTCGCCGAACACTTTTACCCATGCCTCGACATGTCCCGCCGGGAAATCCATTGCCGCTAAAGTGATGATGGGCGGCGATCTGTCCATGGATATTGCCAACACCCGTTATATGGTCTCTTTTGGCCATAACCTCTATGAAGGTATTGAGGTTGCCGACACGCACGAACTGATGACCGCGCAGGAGAGAGGCGCGAAGATGGTCAGCTTCGACCCTCGCTTGTCCGTATTTTCCAGTAAAGCGGATGAATGGCATGCCATCAGGCCTGGCGGCGACTTGCCGGTACTGATGGCAATGTGCCACGTCATGATTAAAGAAAACCTGTATGACGCGCAGTTTGTGGAGCGTTATACCACGGGGTTTGCACAGCTGGCAGAGGCCGTACAAGAGACAACGCCTGAATGGGCGCAAAAGCTGGCTGATGTTCCTGCTGAAGTTATTACCCGCGTAACCCGAGAAATGGCGGCCAGCGCGCCTCGTGCCATCGTCAGCCCAGGCCACCGCGCGACGTTTTCTCAGGAAGAGATCGACATGCGGCGGATGATCTTCACCCTCAACGTGCTGCTGGGCAATATCGAACGTGAAGGTGGCATGTACCAGAAAAAGGCGGCGGCAACCTACAACAAGCTGGCTGGCGAAAAGGTCGCGCCAGTGCTGGCAAAACCGGATGTGAAATTACCGAAGCCAACCGCGCAGCGCATTGATCTGGTGGCACCGCAGTTTAAATACATCGCCGCGGGTGGCGGGGTCGTGCAAAGCATTATTGATGCCGTGTTAAAGCAGACTCCTTACCCGGTGAAGGGATGGATCATGTCCCGACATAATCCTTTCCAGACCGTGACCTGCCGACCCGATCTGGTCAAAACCGTGGAACAACTGGATCTGGTGGTCAGCTGCGACGTCTATTTAAGTGAAAGCGCGGCCTATGCTGACTATCTGTTACCGGAATGCACCTACCTTGAGCGTGATGAAGAAGTCTCTGATATGTCAGGGCTGAATCCAGCTTATGCATTACGCCAACAGGTAGTTGAGCCCATTGGCGATGCTCGTCCGAGCTGGCAAATCTGGAAAGAACTGGGTGAACAGTTGGGTCTCGGGCAATTTTACCCGTGGCAGGATATGCAGACGCGCCAGCTGTACCAGCTCAATGGCGATCACGCCTTATCTGCAGAACTGCGTCAGAAGGGATACCGGGAGTGGGGCGTACCGCTGTTATTTCGTGAACCTGAGACCGTGCGCCAGTTTGTCGAGCGCTATCCTGGCGCAGTGCCCGCGGACAGCGATGGTACCTACGGGGAGCAACTGCGATTCAAATCCCCGTCAGGCAAAATCGAGCTTTATTCCGCAGAGCTGGAATCGTTACTTCCCGGCTACGGTATTCCACGCGCCCGCAATTTTGCCCTGAAGGGTGAAAATGAACTCTATTTCATCCAGGGCAAGGTGGCGGTTCACACCAACGGAGCAACGCAATATGTGCCTTTACTCAGTGAACTGATGTGGGACAACGCAGTGTGGATCCACCCGACGACCGCGCGTGAAAAAGGGATTAAAAGCGGTGACGACATCTGGCTGGAAAACGTCACCGGCAAAGAAAAAGGTAAGGCGCTGGTCACGGCCGGTATTCGACCCGATACGCTGTTCGTTTATATGGGGTTTGGCGCCAAGGCCGGGGCTAAAACGGCGGCAACAACGCACGGTATTCACTGCGGTAATTTACTTCCGCACGTGACCAGTCCGGTTTCCGGAACGGTGGTGCACACCGCTGGCGTGACGCTGCGTCGGGCATGAACAAGGAGAACATCATGAATCAATCCACTAATCCCTATGTCATGCTGCATGACGAAAAACGCTGCATTGGCTGCCAGGCATGTACGGTTGCCTGCAAGGTTCTGAACGATGTGCCGGAGGGGTACAGCCGCCTGCAGGTGCAGATCCGCACCCCGGAAAAAGAGTCAGACGTCCTGTCTCATTTTCAGTTTGTGCGGGTTTCTTGCCAGCACTGTGAAGATGCGCCCTGCGTGAGCGTTTGCCCGACCGGTGCTTCATTTCGTGACGAAAACGGTATTGTGCAGGTGGACAAGTCGCGCTGTATTGGTTGCGATTATTGTGTTGCGGCCTGTCCGTTCCATGTGCGTTATCTGAATCCGCAAACGAGTATCGCTGACAAATGCAATTTTTGTGCAGATACCCGCCTCGATGCCGGGCAAGCGCCGGCCTGTGTTTCTGTTTGTCCAACCGATGCGCTGAAGTTTGGCCGTCGCGACGACCCGGAGATCCAGCACTGGATAAGTCAAAAAGAGGTATATCGCCAGCAGGATACGCGCAGTGGTGAGGTGAGTCTTTATCGGCGTAAAGAGTATCATCAGGAGGGGAAAGTATGAATGCTATCTGGGGAGCAGAGCTTAACTATGCGCCGGACTACTGGCCGCTGTGGCTCATTTACGCAGGTGTGGTCATCCTGCTGATGATTGTGGGTCTGGTAGCGCACGCGCTGCTGCGACGGATGCTGGCACCTAAAACCGCAACCGGTGAAGAGCATCGTGACTACCTCTACTCGTTAGCGGTCCGCCGCTGGCACTGGGGAAATGCGCTGTTGTTCGTTCTGCTGTTGGTGAGCGGTTTGTTTGGTCACTTTTCGATTGGGCCGGTGGCGCTCATGGTGCAGGTACACACCTGGTGTGGCTTTGCATTACTGGCCTTCTGGGTGGGTTTCGTGCTGATAAATGCCACCACCGGCAACGGTTGCCACTATCGGGTGAAATGTAGCGGACTGATTTCGCGCTGCCTGCAGCAAACGCGCTTTTACTTGTATGGGATAATGAAGGGGGAAGCGCATCCGTTTGCCGCGACGGCAGAGAGTAAATTTAACCCGCTACAACAACTGGCCTATCTGGCCATCATGTATGCGCTGGTACCGTTGTTGATCATCACCGGTTTGCTGTGTCTTTACCCACAAGTTATCGGCGCAGGTCCGGTTATGCTGGTGTTGCATATGGCGTTGGCGATTATTGGCATTCTGTTTATTTGTGCGCATATCTACCTGTGCACACTGGGCGACACGCCGGGGCAAATCTTTCGCAGCATGATCGACGGCTATCACCGGCATCGCAGCCATCACGCAGATGTATCACCGCGTAAAGGGTAATGTAGTGCGAATTTATCACTACCCGTTTATCTGATACCTGCATTCCATTGCAAGAAAATGTGCCTTAAGTCACATTTTCTTGCAATTTATCCCTGTTTGTTCTTCAGAATTTCCGTAAAAAGAACGGCTATTTTTCCTTTTCCTGAGGACATGCTGTTGAAACGCCGTTTGTTTATTACCGCTTCCCTTTTCGCGATGAGTTTTTCCTCCGCCTTTGCGGCGGATGTCGCCAGTTTTGCTCCCCAACCTCCGGCTATCAATGCGGGTGCGTGGGTGCTGATGGATTACACCACAGGCCAAATTCTTACCGCAGGTAATGAGCACCAGCAGCGCAACCCCGCCAGTCTGACCAAGCTGATGACCGGCTATGTTGTTGACCGCGCCATCGACAGCCAGCGTATTAGCCCGTCAGATATTGTCACCGTTGGGCGTGACGCGTGGGCGAAAGACAATCCGGTATTTGTCGGTTCATCATTAATGTTTCTAAAACAAGGTGACCGCGTTTCAGTACGTGATTTAAGTCGTGGCTTAATTGTCGATTCCGGCAACGATGCCTGCGTTGCGCTGGCGGATTATATCGCCGGTGGGCAGCCACAGTTTGTCGCGATGATGAACAGTTATGTGCAAAAGCTGAAGTTGCAGGACACCCATTTTGAAACGGTGCACGGACTGGATGCCCCAGGCCAGCACAGTTCGGCTTACGATCTGGCTGTGTTATCGAGGGCTATCATTCACGGCGAGCCTGATTTCTATCATATGTACAGCGAGAAGAGCCTCACCTGGAACGGCATCACCCAGCAGAATCGTAACGGTTTATTGTGGGATAAAACCCTGAACGTGGATGGGCTAAAGACGGGACATACCTCTGGTGCCGGGTTTAACCTGATTGCATCTGCGGTAGACGGACAGCGTCGATTAATCGCCGTTGTAATGGGGGCCGAGAGTGCGAAGGGGCGTGAAGATCAGGCGCGTAAGCTGCTGCAATGGGGACAGCAAAACTTTGACACAGTGCAGGTTCTGCGAAGTGGTAAGCAGGTCGGCGTTGAGCGGATCTGGTATGGCGATAAAGAAAAAATCAGTCTCGGTACCGAGCAGGATTTTTGGATGGCGTTGCCTAAAGCCGAAGTGGCGAATATTAAAGCAAAGTATGTGCTTGATAAGAAAGAGCTGGTCGCCCCCATTGCCGCACATCAGCGCGTGGGCGAAATTGAACTCTACGACCGGGATCAGCTGGTGGCGCATTGGCCGCTGATGACGCTGGAGTCAGTCGGTGAGGGGGGCGTGTTTTCGCGACTGAGCGATTATTTTCACCATAAGGTGTAGATTTCTGTTTGTGCACCAAACTGGCAAGACTGCGAATCTGCTCACATAATAATCACTATTTCCTTGAGGTCGTAATACGCAGAAATTATACTGTGTTTTTATACAGTATCGTGCGGGAGGTTATATGGAGTATGAGATAAAGCAGGTAGAAAGACGCAGGATTGCCGGGTTTCACATGGTTGGACCGTGGGAACACACGGTAAAGCAGGGGTTTGAACAGCTGGTTATGTGGGTCGACGGTAACCAGATTGTGCCGCTGGAATGGATAGCCGTCTATTACGACAACCCAGACGTGGTTCCGGCAGATAAACTGCGCTGCGATACCGTAGTTTCAGTGCCTGAAGGTTTTGAGATCCCCGAAAACAGCGAAGGGGTGATCCTGACTGAACTGGCGGGCGGCGACTATGCCGTGGCCGTTGCCCGTGTTGAAAACCATGACTTTGCCACACCCTGGTATCAGTTTTTTGACTGTCTGTTGCAGGATTCGTCCTGGCAGTTATCGGCCAAACCGTGTTTTGAAATTTACCGAAACAATGGTGTGGAGGACGGATACTGGGATATTGAAATGTACGTGCCGGTGCAGGCGAAGTAACGGTTTTGGGTGTGAATCAGGATAAAAGGCCTGTTGATAACGGTGATGTTTTCACTGAAAAAACAGGTACAATTCTGTTCTTTGCTATTCCCTGACGGAGTGCATGAGTGCGTGCAGATAAGTCACTGAGTCCTTTTGAAATTCGCTTGTATCGTCATTATCGTGTGGTGCATGGTATTCGCATCTCGCTGGCGTTTCTTCTCACTTTTCTGCTGGTTCGCCTGCTGGACATCCCTGAAGGTACCTGGCCTCTGATCACGCTGGTGGTGATCATGGGGCCGATTTCCTTTTGGGGCAATGTCGTCCCCCGAGCTTTTGAGCGTATTGGTGGCACGATTCTGGGCTCGGTCCTTGGGCTGGTGGCGCTCCGGCTGGAGCTCTTTTCATTGCCGCTGATGCTGATATGGTGTGCGGTGGCGATGTTCCTGTGCGGTTGGCTGGCATTGGGTAAAAAACCGTATCAAGCGCTGCTGATCGGCATCACGCTGGCCGTCGTGGTTGGCGCACCTGCGGGCGATATGAACACGGCACTCTGGCGCGGGGGGGATGTGATTCTCGGCTCGCTACTGGCAATGCTGTTTACCTGGATCTGGCCGCAACGCGCATTTATACACTGGCGTATCCAACTGGCGCACTGCATTACCGGCTATAACCGTGTATATCAGGCCGCGCTATCACCCAACTTACTTGAACAACCCCGGCTGGATAAGCACTTACAGCAGTTGCTGAGTGACGTCGTTAAAATGCGCGGCTTAATCATTCCGGCCAGCAAAGAAACGCGCATTCAAAAATCAGTTTTTGAAGCCATTCAAACGATTAATCGAAATCTGGTGTGCATGCTTGAACTGCAAATCAACGCGCTGTGGGCAACGCGGTCCAGTCATTTTGTGATGTTGAATGCGCATACGCTGCGTGAAACTCAGCTCAGAATGCAACAGGCACTGCTGACGATAACGCACGCTCTCTATGAAGGTAATCCGCAACCGGTGCTTGCCAACACCGAAAAACTCAATGATACGGTGACCGAGATGCGTCAGCTGATTGATGAACATAAGGGCGACAACGTTGCAGAAACGCCTATTCATGGTTATGTCTGGCTGAATATGGAGATGGCACGACAGCTGGAACTCCTCTCACATTTAATCTGTCGTGCTTTGCGCAAATAAAGCGCAGATGAGGGGATTGGTTCTACTGCTGCTTCGATTCAGCAACGATTAAGGGTATGATACTGAAAAAGGCTAAAACCATTGGTAACTGCAATGGCTTTACCCTCGATAATTCAGGTTTCAACCGTGTATTGTCAATGCAGATGCAACTTGAAGTATGGCGGGCATGAAAGTAATGTTGACCCACTTTAGCCGTTGTTTAAACGAATCCGAATCTCACATTATCAGGGGTGTAAAAATGGAAACTACCAAGCCTTCTTTCCAGGACGTGCTGGAATTTGTTCGTCTGTTCCGTCGTAAGAACAAACTGCAACGTGAAATCCAGGACGTTGAGAAAAAGATCCGTGACAACCAGAAACGTGTCCTGCTGCTGGACAACCTGAGCGACTACATCAAGCCAGGTATGAGCGTTGAAGCGATCCAGGGCATTATTGCCAGCATGAAAAGCGACTATGAAGATCGCGTGGATGATTACATCATCAAAAATGCCGAGATCTCTAAAGAGCGTCGCGACATTTCTAAAAAGCTCAAAGCCATGGGCGAAGTGAAAAACGGCGAAGCGAAAGCAGAGTAATTGTTGCAAACGATAGGGGCGTAATGCGGCCCCTATCGTCCCTACTGTAATTCAACCCCGCCCGTTACCATCCGTAGTAAATGCTGTTCCGGCCAGTGTGTAGTCAGTTTTTTCTGTACCAGCATCCATTTGATGTAGTCAATGTCATGACGCGTTCTGTCCAGCATCAGGCCAACCACGCTGCCGCTGTGGGCAACGTTCACACCGTATAAATCACATTCTTCAACCAGCGATAATAACGAATCGAAATCCGGTTTTGGCAACAACATCTGGCTGGCAATGGCGCTTAGCGTGGCCGCTTCGCCCATCCGGTACGGGTTTTGACTTGAGCAAGCTTCCTGCACTTTTTCCCATGCTCGTTTGAGGGCGGGTGCGCCTGCCTGTAACCCGGCCTGGCGCGGGATCCGGTGATAGTCTACCGTGCGTAACGTTTCCGGGCTTTCGAGAACCAGCAGGTCGAGGTGGGGCTGCGCTTCACAGGCGATCTGAGTGGATGCGTCGTTATGATCAAAAAGCGTTAACTGGCGAAAAACGGTGCTGTCGGTAGGTTCGAGCGAAACGCAAAGCTGCGCTAACGTGGCTTCATCTAACTGATGGCCCAGATGGTGTGCGGTAGCGATGGCGGTGGCGGCAATATCAGCCGTACTGCTGGCCATCCCTTTGGCGATGGGGATAGTGGAGTGGATATCAATACGAATATCCTGACTGACATGTGCCGGATATTGCCAGTGCTGCAACAAGCGGTCAACCATCGCCCGTGAAAGAGGACGCTCATCGGCAAGCGGCGAGCCGGAGCTGACTTCAACGGTGCTGTACCATTCAACCGGGCAGGAGACCAATTTCTCGCTGCCCAGAATCCAGCCCTGGATAAGTTCTCCGCATGATGCGGGGCATTGCGCAACAGCCACGTCTTCACCTTTGTGATTAGCAATCTTCGGCGCATAGTGTCATGGCGATCGCGCTATTACCATGATGTGCCGCAATCTGCGGCACAGCAGTGTTAAGCGGGAATGCTCAGCGTCACAGTTTCTGCAATCGCTATACGCATTACGTCTTGCGCGATCATCAGCTCTTCGTTGGTATTGATGACGGCCACTTTGACCATCGCGTTTTCTGTTTGAATAAAGGTCGCATTACGTTGATTTTTGTCCTCATCTACCGCCAGCCCTAAGAAATTGAGGTTGTGGCAAATTGCTGCCCGGGCACGAGCAGAGTTTTCGCCGATACCACCGGTAAACACCAGTGCATCCAGACCGCCCATTTGCATAATGTAGCTGCCAATGGTGGCACGAATTCGTTCGGCAAACAGCGTCAGCGCCAGCGCTGCCTGACGGTTTCCGCTATCAGCCGCCTTTTCCACGTCACGGTAGTCAGGAGATATGCCGGATACGCCAAGTAACCCCGACTCGTTGTTGAGTAGCTGATTTAGCTGCTGTGGTGTTTTACCTTCTCGTTGGGCAATCCACGGCAAAATCGACGGATCGATGTCGCCGCTACGGGTGCCCATCATCACACCAGACTGTGGGGTAAAGCCCATTGACGTATTAACGGATTGTCCGCCCTTGATGGCGCAGATACTGCTGCCGTTGCCCAGATGGCAACACACAACTCGCAGAGCGCTGAGCGGCACACCCAGTTTTTCAGCCAGCGTATGGCTGACGTACTTGTGGCTGGTACCATGGAAGCCGTAGCGACGAATACCCAGCTCCGAATAATAACGCCAGGGCAGGGGATAAATAAAAGAAGGCTCGTCGAGCGTCTGATGGAAGGCCGTATCGAAAACTGCTACAGCAGGTGTCGCCGGTAACAGTTGGCGAAAAACAGCAATGCCCAGCGCATTAACCGGGTTATGCAACGGAGCCAGTTCTGCCAGACGTTCTATTTCTGTCAGCGATTCATCGGTGACTAAAACTGAATCTTTAAAGGATTCTCCGCCGTGCGCGACGCGATGCCCAACACCGTCGATGTCTTGTAAGCTATTAATGATGCTGTGACTGAGCAGTTTTTCCAGTAACAGCGTTACCGCTTCACGGTGATCGGCAATCGGCAGTGTTTCCTGCCATTTTTGCACCGGGGTTTTTATCGTGACCTTTGCATCAGGCATCCCGATGCGCTCGAGCAGCCCCTGACAGAGCATCTCGCCCTGTGGCATCGCCAGTAACTGAAACTTCAGAGAAGAGCTGCCTGCGTTAATGGCCATTATTTTGTGAGACATGACGGTTCCTTTGCGTGCAGAAAATTGAACATCTCATCAACGCCGGTATTGTTCACCGCGCTGGTAATAAAAACGTTTTGCGCCCCGGCCTGCATCAACCAACCCTCGACGAGGGCAATCTGCTGCGGGTTAGCTAAATCGGCTTTGGTCACCAGACCGATAACGGGCCGGTTCATGGGGCCGGTAAATCCAGGAGAAAAAGGTGACCAGGGCGCGTCAGCGCTGAGCACCAGCGCGATAACGTCGGCTTCACAGGCGCTGACCAGCAGCGCACTGTACAGGCAGCGGTTCTCCAGATATTCCCCAGGTGTGTCTATCGCCGTGGGAGACCAGACGATAGCCTGGGTTTTCTGATAATGAAGCGCTTCGCCACGCATACACTGGGTGAGCGATGTTTTCCCACTTTGGCTGGGTCCAATGAACATGATGCGTTTCATTACGTCATGTCCGCGTAATCGGGCAGGCGGTAAAACGCATCATTTCGCCCAGCGTGCGGGTAACTTGTTTCAGCGCGTACTCAACGGCCGAAACATCACCGGTTAATACGACTGCGCCGGTAAAGCGGTCCAGAAAACCAATCTCTACTGCACCCGATTTAGTGGCGATATCACAGGCGATAATGGAGGCTTCGCTGGGCGTAATAGTTAAAATGCCAATCGCCGAGACTGAATCCTGCAAGCCCAGTTTCTTGAACAAATCTTTACCAGGATTAGCAATAAGATGCGCCAGTGTGACCTGTTTTCCGGGCACATATTCCTGAATCATACGATCCGTCGTCGGCTGCATTTCCATCACCCCTCCACCATTTGGCGCCACATGCTTTCATGCGGACGTGGGATCACCGAGCGATAGACCAGCAGACCTTTTTCACCAGCACTTTCGCTGGCGACCGTCACGGCGTTATTCACATCGGAAACATCGCCCGCGACAACCATGTAGCACTTACCGCCAATACCAAACGCCATATGCACTCTTACCAGCGTGACATTGGAGGCTTTTACCGCGCGGTCGGCGGCACAAATACAAGCCGCAACGCTCCAGGTTTCAACAATCCCTACCGCCTGACGTTTATCTACACTATTGAGTCCGCTGATCGCCGGCAGAACGCTGGCATGAATGTTAGGCAGGACCAGGCTGTCGACGAGCATATCTCCAGCAAGTGAGGTTCCTGTGGCAATGGCCTGCTGTATTGCGCCAACGTCACCACCCAGCATCAGCAAAAATTTTCCCGGGCAGATGGTTTTACTGACCAGCAAATTCACATTAGCGCTTTTCAGCATCGCATCGCCGGCTTCCATTCCTTTGGCAATGCTGGTGAGTTCTAAAATCCCTATAGCCTGAGACATGGTTAACCTCTTATTACCGTGATGGACTGATCTGTGATTTCGCTGACAATACCGTCAATACTAGCGTGAACCTGCGCACCTAATGCGCCCTCGGGTATCTCTGCAACACATTGGCCGCGCACAACGCGCTCCCCTTTTTGCACACAAGGAATGGCACTGGCACCAATATGCTGGCGTAACAACAACGTTGTTTTTTCAGTGGGATGATCTGTCTGGTCTAATGGTGCATCGTGATACCAGTCACTGAGACCCAGTTTGGTAATAAGCCGTTTCACTGGAATCAGACGGTACTTCGCCATTTCATCTTCAGGGTTTAACGGGCCTTCATAACGATGATTGAGCGCACGTAGCTCGCGTTTGAGCATTCGGTTAATGCGCATCGGAGAAATCCCCACCGGACAGGCCACGCTTTCACAGACGTTGCATTCTGAGCAAGTCAGGGCGGTGAGCAGTAATTGCGGTGTGGCGGCCTGCTGATAGTTGACCGCGCGAACCAGCAAATGTGGTGAGAGTTCATGACCAATCAAGTGTCGTGGACACAGATCCGTGCACAAGCGGCACTGCTCGCAGACGGTTTTGGCAACTGAGAGCACGGTCCGTTCATCCTGCATTCGTCGCTGGATCAGCGCATGGGATTTCGGTAGTACCAGCAGGCCACCGGTCGTTTTACTGACTGGCGTATCCAGAGAAGTAATCAGACCGCCCATCATCGGACCGCCGTTAATAAATCCGGGGTCATCGACGGTAGCGCCGCCAGCCAATGCCAGCACTTCGCGCAGCGACATACCGACAGGTACGGTCAGGGTAACCGGCCGGGCAACTGCGCCATTGACGGTTAATGTACGACGTGTAACGGGGAACTGCTGTTCAACGGCTCGTGCGATGTTAAGTACGGTCTGGACGTTATTGACCACCACGCCCACACTAACCGGGAGAGCAGCAGGAGGCACCCGCCGTCCGGTTGCCATCCAGATTGTCAGCACTTCATCGCCAGCCGGGTAGACATCAGGCAAAATGTGTAACCTGATATCGGCGGGCAGGAGAGGTGTTAACGCACTGATGGCTTTCTGATATTTTTCTTTAAGGCCGATAATGCCGGCGCTGGCGCCAGTGGTCTTCATGGCATACTGCACGCCGCGTATCAGTCGGGCCGCCTGCACGGCCATTAATTGCTGATCAACCTTCAGCATCGGCTCGCATTCTGCAGCATTGACCAGAAACGTATCGACCTGCGCCTGCAGTTTTACATGGGCAGGAAAGCCGGCACCACCGGCTCCCACTACACCTGCAGCGCGCACGCGATCGCGTATTGTCTGAGCATCATAACAAATGGGTTCAGCCGTCATGGCTGTATTCATAATAATTCCTCAAGCAGTTCCTGGATGGCAGCGGCATCAGCATCGCGGGGATTCGTTTGCAGCGTGGCATCCGCCAGAGCCGCCTGAACCATCGAGGGAATACGCTGTGACCAGGTTTGCTTTCCGTCTTTGAGCGCGTCTGTGAAAGAGGGTAACGCACACTGTTTTTTGAGTTGCTCAATATGATGAATTAGCGCATTGAGTGCCGCCGTATCGTTTGCGTTATCAGGGCATAAGTGGCAGGCCTTCGCGAAGCGGGCATACCGTTTTGTGGCCCTGGGATCGCGGGCATTAAAGTGAATCACAGAGGTCAGGAGTAGTGCGTTAGCAAGGCCGTGCGGCAGATGAAACTGACCGCCAAGCTGGTGCGCTATTGCATGGTTAATTCCAAGACCAGCCTGGCTAAACGCCATCCCCGCGAGGGTTGAGGCGTTGTGCATTTTTCCTCGGGTAGCCAGGCAATCGCCTTTGCTGACGGCGATGGGCAGATACTGGAAGACAATTTGCGCTGCTTTTTCAGCCAGCGCGTCAGTGAAGTCGCTGGCCTTGGTGGAAACGTACGCTTCAAGCGCATGCGTCAGCACGTCCATTCCGGTATTGGCGGTGATGGCAGGCGGTACGCTGACCACCAGCATTGGGTCAAGGATTGCCATATCCGGGTAGAGGGCATTATTAAATAACGGATATTTAATGCCTTTCTCCGGATCGCCGATCACGCAGGCGCTGGTCACTTCAGAGCCTGTGCCGCTAGTGGTCGGAATGGCTACACAGGTTTCAATTTCGATGCCAAACTGACGGCTGAACCAGACAATCGCTTTCGCTGCATCAAGCGCCGACCCTCCACCAAAGCCAATCACCACATCCGGTCGCAGGGACTGCATTTGTGCAATCCCTTGTACTACCGTATTGATGGTGGGATCGGGTGTGATATCACTGAACACGCTAATGCGATTATCCGCAGGTAACGCATCGCGCAGCGTTGCAATCAGCGGCGAACGCGCAAGAAAACCATCGCAAATAATCCAGATATGCTTATTCGTAAAGCGTTTGAGCACGCTCAAACTGCCCTGGCCGCTGTACAATCGAGTTTGCAGTGAAAAGCTATTCATTACGGCCTCATTAGCGGATAGAAAAACCGTTGGTCAGCACGCAACGACGAGAACGTGCAAACGTTCGCGCAGACGTTGTCCCTTCACCGGTTGGGGTGGCGATGGTAAAGGTGGTGAAACCTTCTCCGCCGACGCCAATACCGGCGTAAGAGGGGCCATTTTTCACAAAAATAGACGTTTGCAACGTGCGAGCAGCAAGATTCAAACGCGACACATTTTGCGAGTGCATAATGGCAGTATGGTGCAGTCCCTCTTCAACCTTCAGCGCCAACGTTAGCGCACTGTCAAAATCGTTAACCGTCACGACAGGGAGCATGGGCATCAACTGTTCGCTGGTAACCCACACATCGTCAGCCTTGACGACGCCCATCAACAGACGAGGCGCTTTTGTTGGAACGGGTATACCTGCCGCTTCCAGTAACGTTGCCGGGCTTTTTCCGACAAGTTTCTTATTCGCCATTCCCTCTGGCAGACAGGTGGCGCGTAGTTTGTCCACTTCTTCGCTGTTTAGCAGCAACGCCCCAAAAGACTGCATTTGTTGAATCAGTCGTTCGGCAACCACTTCGACAACAATTAGGCTTTTCTCTGCAATGCAGGGCAGATTGTAATCAAACGATGCACCGTTGATGATGTCTTCCGCGGCCTTAACCAGATCGGCGGTTTCATCAACGATGCAGGGGGGGTTCCCGGCACCGGCACCAATGACTTTTTTCCCGCTTTTCATACCCATAGCCACAATGCCCGGGCCACCGGTAATCGCCAGAACTGCGATTTTAGGGTGCGCCATCATCTGCTGGGTAGCTTCAAAAGTGGGTTCTGTGACTGTGACAACAAGATTTCGGATCCCGCAGCAGCGGAAGGCAATATCTTCAATCATGGCAATCAGCTTGAGTGAAACCACTTTAGCGCCCGGGTGCGGGCTGAAGTAAACGCTATTCCCTGCTGCTAACATACTGATGCTGTTGTTAATAATAGTTTCCGTTGGGTTGGTGCTAGGAGCAACGGAACCCACTACGCCAAAGGGGGAATATTCAAATAGCACCATGCCGCCATCACCGGTGAGGGCGGTTGTGGTTAGATCTTCAATACCGGGGGTGTTATCCAGCGCGGCTTTATTTTTGAGAAATTTATCTTCTTTGTTGCCCATTCCCGTTTCGGTTGCGCTTTCTGCCGCCAACAAGGCCAGATGAGGTGTCAGTTCTTCCCGTAGAGCACTAATAATGGCGCTACGGGTTTTCAGTGGGCATTGCTGATAACGTAAAAAGGCCTGATGTGCGGCATCGATTGCTTCACCGACGGATGGAAAAATACCGCCACCCTTTATCTCTGCTTTTGCCGGTTCGAGCTGTTCAGTCAAAATAGTGCGGATAAGGGTTTCAAGTTCTGACGTATTCATTGATGTGTTCTCACGTTAATCGCCGCAATGGCGGTTTCTGCAATGTCCATATCCTGCTCAACGCTTCCTCCGCTGATGCCAAGACCCCCAAGGAGTAAACCTTCTCGCCATAGTGCGTATCCGCCACCAAACGTGACGACTTTTCCCTGCATATGGCTTTCCAGACCGTAAAGTGCGGCGCCCGGTTGCACCGCTGCGCTCAGTTCATGGGTGGCGGTTTTCATCGCCACGGCGGTCCACGCTTTTTTCGGCGCCAGCTCGCTACTGACGAGCAGGGCATCGGGCATGCGCCAGGTCACTGTTTGTGTACCGTTTGCATCCACAATGCTGATGACAACCGGAACTTTGAGTGCTTGTGCACGCGCTACCGCCGTACGCGTAAGCTGATGGAGTTCCTGAAATGACAATGACATAGCAGACTCCTGAACTGCCGATGTCTGGGTCACTGCCACGTAACGCTCAGCCACCTTCTGAATGAGCGTGTTTTGGTGCGCGTCATAATCTTCAGCCCTGGCGAGCGCATATAAGCAATCGGACAGGCGGTTGATATAGCGCATCAGTACCTGTCGGATGGAGGCATCTGTGGAGAGTTCGACAAGCCGTCTTTCAGCGCGACGGGCAAGCGTGCGGGCGAAGTGCAGACGGCTGGCGGCTTCACAGCGTCCGGGCAAAATAAAACTGTGCAGGGGAGGCACTCGCGCCATCGCGGTATCGATGGCAGCCTCAAGTGCTGCAATGTCTTCCGAGCTGATGTAGCGTTGGGCGGGCGTGGGCTGTTCGCTTTCACTGGCCAGTTCGGCACTGAACCAAAACAGCTGTAACTGAATTTCTTCAAGTAACACACGGTGTTGCAGGCTTTGTGCCGCGCAGACGCATAGGCTCAGCGCCGCGTTGAGTTCGTCCAGCGTGCCGTAAGCCTCAACGCGCGGGTGTGTTTTACTGACGCGCTGTCCGCTAAAGAGCGCTGTCGTACCGGCATCGCCTGTTCGGGTATAAATCGCCATAGTTCCTCCTAGCGAGAAAGCGTGTCGACAATGCCAACGATGGCCAGATCGATAGCCTCATTGGGGCCGCTAAAAACGTGTCTGGCGCTGGAGCCGCTGCTGAGTAAAACCAGCTCACCGGTACCGGCACCCACTGAATCAACTGCGACTTCGTCCCCCGCTGTTGGCGATTGCGGTAGTTCGCCGTCGGCCGTTACCCGACGTACCAGTAACAGTTTTTTTCCAACCAGTGACGGTGATTTTTGCGTGGATACCACGACGCCTGTAACGCGTGCCAGATGCATGGTTCACTCCTGCTTAATTAATTGGATATTGCGCATACTGACGGTTTCTTTTGCCAGTGCGGTCACAACACATCGACGGCGTAACACCAGAAACCCACCTTGTAATCGGGCTACATCGGCATAACTTAAAAGCGTCTCGGGATGCAGAATGATGGTTTGCCCGCGTTCATCACTGAACTCCAGCGGCAGTCGCGCGAGTTTTCGTACGGGGATCGCCGGTAGCAATTGATGCTGCAGCGATATCTTCACGCGAACGCCACAGGCCAGGGCCTCGTGGAGAGTGATCGCTGACACATCGGATGAATCGTGTTGCGCAATATGCGCCAGCAGCGGTAAATCAGCGTGCTCGATAATCAGAGCGGAGTACTGACAAACCAGCGCCCGGGGATCGGCTTCCCGTAACTGCGCGACGCTCAGAGAGAGCGAACTGTCCGCGCGTTTTTGTAATCGGGAGACGACCTCCCCGATGATGCGTTGCAGCAGTTCATTGTTCATCGTGAGCTCACCAGCGTGGCGAATGCCTGTGGGCTATCCGCCCCTGCAGCATTGGCTTCGTCAGTGTCGATATGCATTTCAAGACGCATATCCGGCGATACGCGAACGGCAACGTTATCGAAGATCAGTCTGCGTTCATCTCCATTGATGGCGACGGAGACTTTATCGCCATGTGACACGCGTAGGATCAGCGCATCAAGCGGTGACATATGAATGTGCCGCTGGGCGACAATCACTCCGCATGAGATATCCAGTTCAGCAAAAGGACTCACCAGGCGAATGCCCGGCGTTCCCTGAATATTGCCGGACATACGCAACGGCGCAGCGATACCCAGCGTGCGGGCGTCGGTGCGGGAGATTTCTACCTGGCTGGTGCTACGCAGCGGTCCCAGCAAACGCACATTTTTTAGCTGGCCTTTTGGACCCACCAGCGTAACGGTCTGATCTGCGGCATATTGTCCAGGCTGCAGCAGACCTTTTTTCTCGCTGATGGGCTGATTGGGAAACAAACGAGCGTAATCTTCAGCACAAAGATGGATATGACGATTAGAGATCCCCAGTGGAATAGGGCGCTCGCGCATTTCATCCAGTACTTTACTGACCGTAGTCTCCAGTTGCTGTTTATCCATTACGCTTCACCTCGTTTACCAGAATGCAGGCAGAGTGAGCGAGGCTCTCCCTTCTGGCGCGGACAGGCAGGGTCGAGACATAAATTGCAGCTAATCAGGTCTGTATCTTGTGGTGCTTCGGGTAATTCACTTTCCACAACCACCTGTACTTCCACCTCGACAGGTGTGGGTTCAGGGATGGGCTCAGGCGTCGAAACGACGCTGTGCGAAAGGATGCCTTCCCCGGGTCTGGAAATGACTTTGTGCGCAACCAGACCTTCCCGCTGGTCTGCAAAGCTCGCACCGGTGGAAATGGCCGCCTGCACGGAGGCCACATCCCCGATGATTTTGATCACCGTCCAGCCTGAGCCGTTGGTTTTTTCGAGGCCCACCAGCGTGATGGAGGCGGCTTTCGCCATGACATCCGCGCAACTGATGGCTAATGCCAGACCACTAACTTCAAGTAATCCCAGTGATTGCTTCACGCTGTGCTCCTTGTTGCAACGGTTTAAGCGGATTGAGGTAAAATGGCTTCGACGTCGCTGTGTGGACGCGGGATGACGTGGCAGGATTTCACCTCGCCAACGGCGCTGGCGGCAGCGCTGCCAGCGTCTACAGCAGCTTTAACCGCGCCGACATCCCCACGAACCATGACGGTGATAAGGCCCGAGCCAATTTTTTCGTAACCAACCAACTGCACGTTAGCGGATTTCACCATGGCATCAGCGGCTTCAATAGCGCCGACAAGCCCTTTTGTTTCAACCAGTCCCAGTGCGTTATTCATACTGCTTTTCTCCTGTGGATTATGAGTGGCATTCCCGGAAGGGAATGCCTTTAACCAGCCGCGCAGCGTTATTGCCGATGCGCCGACGAGCGTGGCTATCTTGTTGATACGTCAGCGTAAAAAGTGGCGCTGAGGTCGGTAAATTTTTGTAGTGCACAACCAGTTGTTCCCGGTTACATCCAATGCCGACGAGCAGCGGTGACTGACATGCCGCCAGCCATGCGCTGTGGATGATGTCGGCGGAATGGCTCTCCTGAACCACAAAGGGGATCCCTTCTTCTTCAATACCCAGCAGGACGTCATTCCAGAGTGACATGTCCTCTCCCAGGGTGAAGATCACGATAGCCGGTGCGCTGGGGTTACTTTCCATGAGCAAATGCCTTGTACCAGGAGAGGATAAGCCCAGTTGCGACAGCATTTCGTGGGCCTTCGGTACCGCGAATATTGCCGCGACCCGCAACCAGGCGGTAGTGCGCCAGCGCATCCGTTACCAGCTGTGGAACTTCGAAGTCCAGAGAAGAGCCACCAACCAGAACCACAAACGGGATGTCGCGAATATTTCCTGTGGGGCTAACCTGACGAAGCGCTCTCAGCGCATTGGTGACAAAAACGCGCTCCTTGGCGCTGCGGCGAATGACGCGAACTTTCTCCAGAGCCAGGTCCCCAGGTAATGGCACCAGTTCATCGGGTTTCACCACACAGACCCGGGCGAATACCGTTGGCGGCAGGGGAGAAGGAAAGAACTGAACGCTGCCATCTTCGTGGCGAAGGTGGAACAGGCTTTCTACTTTCGCCAGCGGATATTTTTTGATCTCCTCGGCGAGGTAACGATCTTCCAGTCCCAGTTCACGGGCAATAATCATCGTGACCATATCGCCCGCACCCGCCAGGTGTGTGGCAATAATTTCGCCTTTTGGATTAATGATTGAGGCGTCGGTGGAACCTGCGCCGAGATCCAGAATGGCCAGCGGACGCGTTGTGCCCGGCGTAGTGAGGGCACCCAGGATGGCCGCTTCGGCTTCAGCGCCGCCTACCTGAACGTCGATGTTGAGCTTTTGCGTGATCTCCTGGGCTATCATCGCCATTTGCAGGCGATCTGATTTCACCATTGAGGCAATACCCACCGCCTGTTCCAGCGAGAACTCTCCGGCGAGTCCCCCCGTCACGCTGACGGGAACGGAGGTATCAACTGCCAATAAATCCTGGATGAAGATTTCATGGCTGGGCTTGTTGGTTAACTCCGCCATGGTCTGGCGTACATGTTCCAGCATGCCGCCAATATTGGTTCCTGCTTCGCCGATAACGTTATCAAGCCGTGGGCATTCGCCTACCGCCTTCATAATGGCTTCCGCGCCTGCGGCAACGTCGACGCGAACAGTACGTCCTTGCGACTGGAGTTCGAGGTTTCCGGCAGGAATGGCTCGCGCTTTTACATCGCCCGACGGTGTTTTCACGACGACCGCTGAGCGGTTACCAATCAGGGCACGTGCCATAGGGACAATATTTTTGGTCTCGTCCGCATTCAGGTTAAAAACAGTCGCAATCCCGTAAGGATTGGAGAGCGTTTCAATCACCTTTCCGGGGATGGCGACCTCAATGGCCGCCAGCATCCCTAACGGGATCCGATCGATATAGCGCACTTCGTCGACGATGGGCAGCGGCGTAGTAAGACGGTTGCTGACCAGCACGCCATCGTCCTGTTGCAAAATAACGCCGGTTAGCTGATATCCGGCGCGAACGGAGGCATTAATCATGGTGGCGACATCGGCAAAATCGAATGCCGATGACACCACCAGGATATAAGGCATATCCGCCGGACGGGTTAACAACTCTTCCGGCGTAATTGTGACGCCAACACCTAACCCGACCCCACCAGGCGTTTTAGGGTTGTGGCCTATCATGGTTGACTCGGTGATGATGGTTTCGGTGATCGTCTCCATCGCCACATCACCAATGACCGGCGTGGCTTCGTTAATACGGATGAGCGAAATATCGCTGACATTGATGCCTGCATTTTTTGCTGCAAGCGTAAGCGCCTCCTGAATACCAAACACATTACGTAACGTGCCCTTAATTCCAGTCGTTTCTGCCAGTGCGCTGGTTGTAATGCTCAGCGTGCCAGCGTCATCCAGAGTCGCGAGAGCGACTTCTGTTGAAGAGTTGCCTATGTCAATGCCAGCTATATATCGCATCATTTTTCCCTAAAATTAATCGTCACCTTTGAGTTTCTTACGTTCGACGTACAGCACGGCTGCTTCACGCACGAAGGCTGCGCAAATCTTTGCCTGATAACGATTTTCGAGATCGTCGGCGATGGCCATCAGCTCGTCTTTGGTTGAGCGGTATGGGCGCAGGGCGTTGTAGATCTCAAGGATGCGATCGTCAGGCACCGCGGTCAGTTCTGCGGCACGTTCAAAGTTCATCGCCAGCCTGTCACGTCCGGCATCTTTGGCGATATCCGCCTGAATGCGCAGCGTTTCTGGTGTGATACGCATATCCTGTGCGGTGACCTTATTGCTCAGCACATTTTCGAGCGTGAAGTCATCCAGCGTTTTATTGGTGGCGGTTTTTACCCACTCAGGGTGTTTATTGGCGAGCGGGTAATCCGTCACTTTCGCGGTATGCGCTGATGAACCAGTCGCGGCTGGAGTGACGGTCTCTCCCTGCAGACTGTTCATTCGGCTCAACACATCCCGAACCATCGATTCAATTGCGTCGGTATTCATGGAGTTATCCTTTATCAAAGCGCCACGCGCAGTTCCTGCGGGTTTTTGCCCGTCACGACGTATTTGGTCTCTTTAATGTGCAGAATGGCTGATTTCGCCTGGTACTTCGGACGCGCCATCTGATCATTCAACGTCGGGACCGGTTGTGGAGATTCACGCTTGGCGTAACGCGCGGCGTTCTTACCAATCTGGCGGTAGGTTTCCAGCGTCAGGAGAGGGGCCTGAGGGAACAGCTCCAGGTTAGAAAGCGGCGGTAACCCCTGCTGGTGGATAACCGTGGTGCCTTTGGACTGGATGCCGATTGAAATACCGGAACCACTCAGACGGTTACCTTCCACGGCGACAAACGCCACATCGGAGGATTTAAAGCAGCGGATGACGCGTGCTTTAATGCCTTCTTCTTCAATACCCGCGATCACTTCGCGCAAAATATTCTTGTGCGGAATACCGACGATATTGACGGTCTGCGAGAGCCCAAACGCCGGACCAACGGCAATAATCACTTCATCCTGCTGCTGGCCCTGTTTGGCTTCGCCAATTTCGGTCAGAAAACTGTCACCTGGCGCGGTTGCCATCTGCGGTGCGGTTGCCGCGGCAGGCGAGCGGAAAGAAACAGGCTTATCGCTGGTCTGCATTTCAGACAGCACATCTTCAATTATCTGGCGCAGCAGCTTTTCATTGATTTCCATAGTTCACCCCTTAGCCAAGCTCGTTGGGATCAAGTGCGCCGGGGATGTTTTTAATTTCTTCCCAGCGTTCGCCTTGCAGGCGATAACCTGTTGCCGGACCGGCATAATCGTTGACGTCATTCACCGCGGAAAGCACCTGTCCGTCGCCGACGATAATGGCGGAGGTATGCAGATAGTCTCCGGTTAACTTGGCTTTCTGGATGTTGAGCATATCCTGAGCAACATCGGTAAATCCGCCCTGGGCCAGGGCTTTCACCACTTCCAGTCCGTTGCGGTTTTTGCTGATGATCTCTTGCGCAAACTTAATGTCTTCAACGATGTTACGTTCTGGCATATCTTTCGAGCCGTGGGCGTAAGTCGCGGCTTCAACTTCTTCATCGGTGATGGGGGGCAATCCCATTCCAGCAAACACTGCCTGCAGTGCGCGGGCCGCTTTGTTACGAATGGCGATGACGTCTTCTTCACGCACCGGACGCAAACCCCCGTCGACTTTCAGGTCACGCTGGAGAACGTTGTAGTCGTCAAAGTCTTCGGCATCTTCGTTAGAGCCTGCAAACATGTTGTCGTAGTTCGGCACGGCGGAATAACCGGAAGAGATGAAGTCAGTTCCTGGCAGGAATTGCATCAGCAAACGCGCGGTACGGCGCATATCCGAGTGGGTAAAGGTTTGGTCGTTACTGGAGGCGCATTCGAGATCCAGTGACGAGCAGATCAGGTTTTCTGCCAGCACTGCGCGGATACCTGACGGTACGGCGGAAGGGACGCCGATGCAGCTAACGGACCCGTTCTGTAAACCCTGCACGCCAGCGGCTTTGGTGATGTATATGCAGCGGGCTTCCAGATACAACATGGATTTGCCTTCTGCATAACCCATCTGCACTTCTGAGCCTGAGCCTGAGGTAAAGCGCATTTTCAGACCGCGTGAGGCATAAGAAGAGGCCAGGAAGCCTTTTGACCATGGGGTATCGTCACCATCGGTAAAGACCGGCTCAGTACCGTACACGGAAATCGTTTCTGCATAGCAGGTGTGGCCTAACATGCCGAGTTTGAGTTCGGTGGCTTCTTCCAGCGAGCACTGGGTTAATACGCCGGGACGCCCAACCTGTGAACCGACCAGCAGAGCAATAGCGTTAAACGGGGCATAGCGTGCCACGGCAACGGTTGTTTCCTGCTCGTCAAATCCACGCCATGCGCCTTCTGCTGCATCGGCCGCAATCTGCACCGGGTTGTCTTTAACGTTGGTGACGTGCGCTTGTTGAGAAGGGGTTCTGCGGGCACGCATTTTCTGCATCGACATCATCATTTCGACGACGTTCATATGCGAAACCACTTCGACAATTTTTGCCGGTGTCATCGCGGTGGTCAGCGGAACGATGTCTTTGCGTTTCACATTAGGATCGCAGAGCATATTGGCGAGTTTGACCGAGTCCATCGCCATCACTTCTTCAGCGCGCGCCAGATTAATACCGTAGCGGGCAATGAAATGGTCTATCAAATCAAATTCACTGGCGGCTTTACCATCCAGTTCGGTGACCATACCGTTAACGATTTTTATGGACGGTTTTGGGTCGTTCGGGCTTTCCATCGCAATGAAGCCTTCTTCGATCCACTCCTTAACGAAGCCGTCCTGATTCACAGGGCGTTTCGCCAGTGCTTCAAATCTTTTCGATCTCATGAATCAGCCTCACGGGTATCAGATGTAGGACGGACGATCGTTTTTCGGTTCTGAGCCGAGGGTCGCAAGCACGGTTTTACCGATTTCGCGCGCGGAGATGACGGCCTGACGTACGGCGCCAGAGTCACCGGAAATAACCAGAATGGCTTCGTTACTGAAGCTGGTACCATGGGCAGGGGAGCTATAAGCCACCACTTCGACGTTGGCCGATTTCAGTGCGGTATCGGCCATCAGTACACCAACCGATGCCGGTGCGCCGACGATCACACCACAGGCACGACCAATGGGTGCGCCGAAGGCTTTTTCCAGCGCATAGCTGGCACGTGCGGTGTATTGCATTTCGATGTGACCGGCTTCATTGGCGTAGACATCACCAAATGTGCGATCCAGTTCTTTCAGCGCGACTTCAATTCCGCGTTTTACGTCGGAAACATCGTTGCCGCCGAGGATAATCAGTGAACCGTGGCCTGCTCCGCCTTTGGTATCTCTCGGAAGCTCAATGCTCACCACTTCAGTATTGGTGGCTTTTACTGCTTCATCCGCGGCCATGATATGGGGGCCTGCGCCGGTACGGGCGCCTAGAATGCCAATGGAGCGATAGCGTTTTTCAAGCTTCATCGCGTCCAGTAAGGCGCTGTCGACGTTGGCGATCACCAGACCGACGGTGTCGCCAATCGCGGTGCCGACAAATTCCGTTAAACTGCAGCTTTTCTCTGCCATAGCCGTCTCTCGTGTTGGAAGATTATTTTCAGGGATAGCCTTGTGTTCTGGCGTTGCCACTCGAGCAATCACCTGCGCCATGATCTGTTCAACCAGCTCATTGCTGCTCATCAGCTAATTCCCTTCGGTAAGATTTTTTCGACATCGGTATGAGGACGTGGGATCACGTGTACGGCTTTCACTTCACCCACATTACGTGCGGCAGCGGCGCCTGCATCTGTTGCCGCTTTTACCGCGCCAACATCACCGCGAACAATCACGGTGACCAGCCCTGAACCAATTTTTTCGTAGCCGACCAGCATCACATTGGCTGACTTCACCATTGCATCTGCGGCCTCTATGGCTGCAGTTAAGCCTTTGGTTTCTACCATTCCTAACGCTTCTTGTTGCATAAAGACCTCGCCTGGGTTGTTCCGATTTTCATGACTATAAAAAGAAGCGAGGAAAAAGAATGGCTGACTTGAAACGGAGAGTGAAAAAATAGTAAGCGAACGGTGATGTAAAATTGCTTGATTTTATTTTATCAGATTGTTTTAAAATGATTTTTGTGATCTTGTGGATGTGAAAAATTGGTTATGTCAATACCAGATTTACATTTTTGCTAGTGACACGATAAATATCATTTGCTATGCGGGGGAAATGAAATTGTGATGCTTGTTTGAAAACAGAAATCTGCTGTTGGCAATATTTTATTATTTTTATAATGCGTTTTTAATAGGGCTAATGCCCGTTTTTGTTAGCTGTTTTAATAATGCTGACAGCAAGAATTTGTTATCACTACACGATTTTAAAAAGGTGGAAGTGCTCAGATTGCCAACAATTTGCCGACGGCGCTTTTTATAGTAAGCCTTGAAGTACTCTACTGCCAGCAGGGAGTCCGCTGGTACAGACACGAACTCTGCTTAGAAGGTGTCACAATGAACGATTCACTAAAAGCGCAATGCATTGCCGAGTTTTTAGGTACCGGGCTGTTCCTGTTTTTTGGCATTGGATGCCTGAGTGCCCTTAAGGTGGCCGGTGCGAGTTTAGGGTTATGGGAAATATGCATCATTTGGGGTCTTGGGATTTCGCTGGCGGTCTACCTGACTGCCGGAATATCCGGGGCACACCTCAACCCTGCGATTACCATCGCTCTGTGGCTGTTTGCCTGTTTCCCTGGGCGTAAAGTTTTACCCTATACGGTCGCGCAAGTCGCGGGTGCCTTTGGCGGCGCGTTGCTGGCCTATTTGCTGTACGGCAGTTTATTCATTGAATATGAGACGGCGCACCATATGGTTCGTGGCAGTCTTGAAAGCCTGCAACTGGCCAGTATTTTTAGTACTTATCCGGCCTCTGCGCTTAGCGTATGGCAAGCGGCGCTGGTGGAAGTGGTCATCACGTCCATTCTGATGGGTATGATTATGGCGCTGACGGACGATGGCAATGGGGTGCCTAAAGGTCCTCTCGCGCCATTGCTGATTGGTATTCTGGTTGCCGTCATCGGTGCATCAACAGGTCCGCTCACAGGATTTGCCATGAATCCGGCGCGTGATTTTGGTCCTAAGTTGTTTGCCTGGTTTGCCGGATGGGGAGATGTTGCGATGACGGGGGGACGCGATATCCCATACTTTATCGTCCCGATTGTGGCACCGATCATCGGCGCGTGCGCCGGGGCAGCAATTTATCGTTACTTTATTGGCAAAAATTTACCGTGTAATACTTGTAAGCTGGAGGAAAATGAGAACTAGCTTCATGGAAATTGTTTATTTCTGAAATGCAAAAACTGATTTCGTGATCCGGTTTCCTGAACAGCTTAAAAAGTCTCCCCACAATGGGAGACTTTTGTTATGGTCCATTAACACCTTTTATCATTGCGTCTAATAGCGAGATGAAAAGTGAATGTAAATAATGTGTTTTTATTTATAACAATAAATTAACTGAGAGGTTTTATCATGATTTCTGCGAGCGCCCTGAACTCAGAACTCATTAATAAAATCGCACAGGATTTTGCACAGGCCACCAGTCTGGCCGTTGTGGTTGTCAATATTCACGGTGATGAAATTTCTGAACTCTTTAATTTTACCCCTTTCTGCCAGTTGATGCGCCAGCATCCGCAGCACAGCACGCGATGCCGTATGAGCGATCGTTGTGGGGGCCTTGAAGCATCAAAATCAGACCAGCCGTGTATTTATCGCTGTCATGCTGGCCTTACCGATTTTTCTATCCCTTTGGTGATTGCAGGCCACTTGGTTGGTTTTGTTTTATGCGGTCAGGTGCGCTTAAGCAATGACGTAGGCCTGGTTGATATTTTGAATGTCGATGATCGCTGGCAAGCCGATCCCGAACTGCTCAATGAATTTCGTAATGTTCCGGAAATGGACTATTCTCGCGTCATCGCCTCTGCAGATTTGCTGAAGTTGATTGTTGAAAATTGCCTTAAAAAACAATTGAATTTCGTTGTCATTAAAGACAGTCCACAGCAGTCAGAGTCGGTGCGTTCAACCCGTAGCCCGACTCCGCATGACAGCAAAATGAAAAAAGCGTTGCGCTATATCGACGCACATTTGTCGGATGAGCTTCGTCTCGAGGAGGTGGCTTCGCATGTTTATCTCAGCCCGTACTATTTCAGCAAGCTGTTCAAAAAATATCAGGGGATCGGTTTTAATGCCTGGGTAAACCAACAGCGAATGGCAAGTGCTAAAGAGTTGCTTTGTCATAGTGACTGGAGTATTGCCAGTATTGCGCGAAATTTAGGCTTTTCGCAAACCAGTTATTTTTGCAAAGTTTTCCGCCAGACATACCAGGTGACGCCGCAGGCTTTTCGCCAGCAAATTAGTGTTGTTTCGTCCGAAGAGTCAGCATAAATAGCAATATTTTGCTATTGCCGATTTTTGATATCGTATTGTATGTCCGTCATTATAAAATGAAAAATAAGGATAGAAGACAATAAATTGTCATAGCGCAACAAAGTAATAGTGTCTGAAGGATAAACTGCACCAGTTTTTATTTTTGTGATGAGATACAGTGTCTGTATGAATGACTTTCTTTATTATTAATTGAAGCTTTCATACGGAATGCAAACTTAAGAATAAGCTGAATGACGCCATAACATTGGCTGAATGAGCGTAAAAGATATTTAAATGAATTTTTGTCATGAGGTGTGTTAATTCATCTCATGCCTGGAGCTTAATAGAATTTGCTCCTGAGCTGACAGGTTTACCACGTTTGTGGTAGGGAAGGGGGTGAGAATCCCCCGCAGCCCCCGCTGCTGTGATGCTGACGACCCCGTATAGACCACTGATCGCGAGATTGGGAAGGACGGGTGAGAATGACGCTAAGCCAGAAGACCTGCCTGTCAGTGACTACCAACAACTTCGGTGGGAAGTGGGTTGCTCAGATGCATACAGTCGAAAGACTGGGTATCTCTACACCCCTACCACCCTGAACAGGATCAGGGTATGGCGGCCAATTTTCGCGCGTTTGTTCTTGCAGGTACCGGAAGCGGCTGTGGTAAAACCACGGTAACGCTGGGCTTGTTGAGTCTGCTGAAAAAACGCGGTTTGCGCGTCCAGCCTTGCAAAGTCGGTCCTGATTATCTGGATACCGGCTGGCATACCGCCGTATCTGGCACAGCCTCCCGCAATCTTGATAGCTTCATGCTCCCCACTTCCACGCTGAACGCCTTATTTTGCGAACATATGCAGCATGCGGATATCGCCGTCATCGAAGGCGTTATGGGGTTGTATGACGGTTATGGTACGGACCCCAATTACTGCAGTTCCGCCGCGATGGCGAAGCAGTTGGGCTGTCCGGTCATTTTGCTGGTGGACGGTAAAGCCGTCTCAACGTCAATTGCCGCCACGGTGATGGGATTCCAGCATTTTGACCCAACGCTGAACATTGCTGGCGTGATTGTTAACCGGGTAAACAGCGAAACGCATTACCAGCTACTTAAAGTCGCCATCGAACGCTACTGTTCGATACCGGTATTGGGCTATGTTCCCCGCGTGGATGGCGTGGCGCTCCCTGAGCGTCATCTGGGACTGGTGACCGCGCGGGAATCAATCGTCAATCAGTTGCCGTGGCAGGAATTTGCTACAACGCTTGAGCAAACGTTAGATATCGACGCGCTGCTGGCCTTAAGCCAGTTAGACACCCCACCGGTGGGCGAATGGCCCGCGCTTCCTGCCGCCGATGCCGGAGCTGGACTGACGCTTGCCATTGCTGATGACGAAGCATTCAACTTCTACTATCCGGATAACATTACGCTACTGGCGCGCACGGGCCTCAATATTGTCCGTTTCAGCCCGCTACACGACAGCCGTCTCCCTGATTGCCAGATGATCTGGCTAGGGGGCGGATACCCTGAGCTGCACGCAGCCGGGCTTGCCCGAAATTCCACCATGCTGGCGCAACTGCGTGCGGCTCATCAGCGCGGTGTGGCGATTTACGCGGAGTGCGGTGGTCTGATGTACCTGGGGAGTTCGCTGGAAGACAGCAACGGCGATATCTGGCCGATGGCGGATATTATTCCCGGTCACAGCAAAATGGGCAAACGTCTGACCCGATTTGGCTATTGTGAAGCGCAGGCCGAACAACAAACCTTACTCGCTGCGCCCGGTGACGTGCTGCGCGGACATGAATTTCACTATTCCGATTTTACCCCTCAAACCCAGGCCGTGATGAGCTGTCGCAAAGTTCGCGATGGCGAAACGTTACAGGCGTGGTCTGGCGGTTGGCAGGTTGGCAATGCGTTTGCCAGCTACCTGCACGTTCATTTTGCTCAGCGTCCTGAGATGCTTAATCACTGGCTGGACGCCGCGAGGAGCGTGAAATGACACTGCTCGCGTGGTGTGTCGCCTGGCTGCTTGATTTTATCATTGGCGATCCGCAGAGCTGGCCGCATCCGGTACGTTGGATTGGCAATCTCATTACCGCTGTGCAGCGCCTGGTGCGCCGCTACTGCCATAGCGATGGCATGCTGCGTATCGGTGGCGCAGTGCTGTGGGTTGTGGTGGTCGGCGTGACCTGGGGCGTTTCATGGGGCGTACTGGCGCTGGCGCAATCGCTTCATCCGTGGCTAGGGTGGGGCGTCGAGGTGTGGATGATCTTTACCGTGTTGGCTGGCCGCTGCCTGGCGAATGCCGCACGAGATGTCGAACGTCCACTGCGTGCCAATAATCTCACAGAAAGTCGGGAAAAACTCTCCTGGATTGTGGGGCGTGACACCTCACAATTACAGCCGAAACAGATCAATCGCGCGGTGGTGGAAACCATCGCTGAAAACACCGTGGACGGCATCATTGCACCGCTGTTCTTCCTGTTTCTCGGCGGTGCCCCGTTGGCGATGGCCTACAAAGCGGTGAACACCCTGGACTCCATGGTTGGCTATAAAAATGAAAAGTACCGCGCTATCGGGATGGTCAGTGCACGACTGGATGATGTCGCGAATTTGATTCCTGCCCGACTGGGGTGGCTGTTGCTCGGGTGCGCTGCATTTTTATGCCGTAAAGACGGCTTCGGTGCATTACACATTGGTTGGCGCGATCGCTACAACCACAGCAGTCCAAACTGTGCCTGGTCCGAGGGGGCCGTTGCCGGGGCATTAGGCATTCGACTGGGTGGTCCTAACGACTACTTTGGCGAGCGCGTTGAGAAACCGTGGATCGGTGATGCACAACGAGACATTTCAGTAGACGACATTTCCCAAACGATACGATTGATGTGGGTAGCATCGACCCTGGCTCTGGCGCTATTTATTGCGCTGCGGTGGCTGTTGGTCGGTGTGGCCTGAGGACAAAACAATGCAATACATTCAGCAACCCCAGGCGATTGAAGCCAAAAGTTTCGACATCATTGGCGACATTATTCGTGAAACCCGCCCGGACTATCAGTTTGCCAGCCCATTACATGAGGCCATCATCAAGCGGGTGATCCACACCACCGCTGACTTCGACTGGCTGGACATTTTGTGGTTTTCCGATGATGTACTGGCGCAGTTTTGCGCCGCGTTAAACCGATCAAGCGTGATTTATACCGATACTACGATGGCCCTTTCCGGGATCAACAAAACGTTGCTGGCAAAATTCGGCGGAGAATGCCGCTGTTACATCAGCGACCCGCGTGTGGTGCGCGCCGCAAAAGAACAGGGTATCACTCGTTCGATGGCCGCCGTCGACATTGCGGTTCAGGAAGAGGGCGAAAAGCTGTTTGTCTTTGGCAATGCGCCGACGGCGCTGTTCCGCCTGATGGAACATGATGTTGCCGTGAGCGGCGTGGTCGGTGTGCCGGTAGGGTTTGTCGGCGCGGAGGAGTCAAAAGATGCGCTGACGAAAAGTCATCTGCCTGCCATAGCTGCCCTGGGCCGCAAAGGCGGAAGCAACGTCGCAGCCGCTATCGTCAACGCGATGCTCTACCACATGCAGGGGGCGCGATGAGCGACCAACCCTTTGACGCACCGGTATGGCACAACGGTAAAGCGCTGCGCAAAGGGTACACCACCGGATCGTGTGCGACGGCAGCAGCCAAAGTCGCTGCGTTGATGGTATTGCGTCAGCATTTGATCCATCAAGTATCCATAGTCACCCCGTCCGGGGTCACGCTATGCCTGAACGTTGAGTCGCCGCACATTGAAGGGCAGCAGGCGATTGCCGCTATTCGTAAAGACGGCGGCGATGATGTGGACGCCACCCACGGGATGCTGATTTTTGCTCGTGTGACGCTAGACGACAGCGGCGAAATAGCGCTGCAGGGCGGCGAAGGTGTCGGCACGGTCACCCGCAAAGGAATTGGCCTACCGGTAGGCAGTTCGGCAATCAATCGCACGCCGCGTCAGACTATTGAGTCAGCGGTTCGCGAGGCGATCGGCCCAAATCGTGGGGCAAAGATTGAAATTTTTGCCCCGGAAGGTGAAGAGCGGGCGCAGAAAACCTACAACTCGCGTCTGGGTATTCTGGGCGGCATTTCCATTATCGGCACCACCGGCATTGTTACGCCCATGTCGGAAGAGAGCTGGAAGCGTTCATTGTCGCTGGAGTTGGAAATCAAACGTGCGGCGGGACTTGAACACGTGGTGCTGGTGCCGGGTAACCATGGCGAACGTTTTGTCCGCGAACAGATGGGGATTGACACGCAGGTGGTGGTCACCATGAGCAACTTTGTCGGCTACATGATTGAAGAGGCCGTCCGCCTTGGGTTCAAACAAATCGTTCTCGTCGGACATCCGGGCAAGCTCATCAAAATTGCAGCGGGTATTTTCCATACCCACAGCCATATTGCCGACGCACGTATGGAAACTCTGGTCGCCCACCTGGCGCTGCTCGGTGCGCCGCTGGAATTACTGACGTTGGTCAGCGACTGCGATACCACCGAAGCCGCGATGGAGCACATCGATGCCTACGGTTTTCAGCATATTTACGATCATCTGGCTAAACGTATCTGCATGCGTGTCCTGCAGACTTTGCGTTTTACCAAAAATCCGCCGACCTGCGACGCCATCATGTTCTCTTTTGATAACCAGATCCTCGGCAGCAACCGCCCGGTCACAGAGATTGCGCAGGAGATGACATGCTTACCGTTGTAGGGATGGGACCCGCGGGGTTGCATTTGATGACGCCCGCAGCACGCGAGTCTGTCGCCACGGCGGATGTGCTGGTCGGTGGTAAACGGCATTTGCAGCAGTTCCCGGATTTTACCGGCGAGCGGTTTGCCCTTGGCGCCAATATCCCGGAGTTATTAACCTGGATTGGCGAGCATCAGGGGAAGCATGTAGTGGTACTGGCCTCTGGCGATCCGTTGTTCTACGGCATTGGCACCCGGATGGTGGCGCATTTTGGCATTGAACATGTGCGCATTATTCCTGGCATCAGTGCGGTGCAATATCTGTGCGCGCAGTCCGGTATTGATATGAACGACATGTGGCTGACCAGTAGCCACGGCCGTAGCGTCTGTTTCGATGAACTGGCACGACATAACAAGGTGGCGATGGTCACGGATGCCCTGTGCGGTCCGCGCGAAATTGCACATCAGCTTATTGCCCGTGGTAAGGGGCATCGCTGGATGGTGATTGGCGAAAACCTGGCAATGGAAAATGAACGCATCCACTGCCTGCCGCTCAGTGAAATTAATGCCGACTATGACATGAATGCAGTGGTGATCCTCGATGAAAGATGAGCTTTTTCTGCGTGGAGAGAAGGTGCCGATGACCAAAGAAGCGGTACGTGCACTTGCCCTCTCAAAACTTGAATTACACCGTGCCACGCACCTGATTGATATTGGCGCAGGAACCGGCAGCGTGTCGATAGAAGCGGCGTTGCAATATCCATCGCTACGCGTGACGGCGATTGAGCGTAACCCGGCGGCACTCAGACTGCTGGACGAGAATCGCCAGCACTTTGCCTGCGCCAACGTTGATATTTATCCCGGTATCGCGCCGATGACCATCGCGGAAAAAGCTGATGCCATCTTTATGGGCGGCAGTGGTGGTCACTTGACCGACCTGATCGACTGGTCGATGCGCCAACTGCATCCCGCCGGACGGCTGGTAATGACCTTCATTCTTCAGGAAAACCTGAATACCGCGCTGGCGCATCTGGAGCACCTTGGCGTGCAGGGTGTGGACTGCCTGCAAATGCAGGTGTCATCACTGACCACGCTTGGCAGTGGCCACTATTTCAAACCGAATAATCCCGTTTTTGTTATCGCCTGTCAGAAGGAAGGAAACCATGTCTGAGATATTTGATCCCCGTAGTGTGTGGTTTGTTGGCGCTGGTCCTGGCGATCGCGAGCTGATTACCCTCAAAGGTTACCGGTTGCTGCAGCAGGCGCAGGTGGTTATCTATGCCGGATCGCTGATTAATACCGAACTGCTGGAATATTGCCCACCTGACGCTGAGTGTCACGACAGCGCCGAACTGCATCTGGAACAAATCCTCGACCTGATGGAAGCCGGTGTAAAAGCGGGTAAAACGGTTGTGCGTCTGCAAACCGGCGACGTCTCGCTGTACGGCTCGGTCCGCGAGCAGGGTGAAGAGCTGACCAAACGCGGGATTGAATGGCAGGTGGTGCCTGGCGTCAGCGCGTTCCTCGGGGCAGCGGCAGAACTCGGCGTCGAGTACACGGTACCTGAAGTGTCGCAGAGTCTGATCATTACCCGTCTTGAAGGTCGTACGCCGGTACCGGAGCGCGAACAACTGGAGGCGTTTGCCAGTCACCAGACGTCGATGGCGATTTATCTTTCCGTCCAGCGTATCCATCGGGTGGCTGAGCGTCTGATTGAAGGCGGTTATCCGGCGACCACGCCAGTGGCGGTCATCTATAAAGCCACCTGGCCTGAAAGCCAGACCGTACGTGGCACCCTTGAGGATATTGGCGACAAAGTGCGCGATGCGGGGATCCGGAAAACGGCGCTTATTCTGGTCGGCAACTTCCTGGGCACGGAGTATCACTACTCCAAACTCTATGCGGCGGATTTTAGCCATGAATACCGTAAAGCCTGAGTCTATCGCGTTGTTCTGCCTGACGCCCGGCGGTGTTTTGCTGGCGAAGCGTCTGGCGGCAATGCTACCGGTGACCTGTTTCACCAGTGAAAAATTGCTGGAGGAGGGATTTCTTCCCTTCGAAAACGGGTTTGCCAATGCGGCCCGCGATGCGTTTGCGAACTATTCGGCGCTGATTTTTATCGGCGCGACCGGTATTGCGGTACGTGTGCTGGCCCCGCTGGTTAACGACAAGTTTTGTGACCCGGCGGTGGTCGTGATCGATGAGCGTGCGCAGCATGTCATCAGCCTGCTGTCGGGCCATGCGGGGGGCGCTAACACGTTGGCGCGCTACCTGGCGGGCATGCTGGGTGCGGATCCGGTGATCACCACGGCGACGGATGTGAATGACATGGCGGCCCTTGATACGCTGGCGTTTCAACTGAATGCGCGAATGACCGACTTCCGTTCGGTGGTAAAAATCGTTAATCAGATGCTGGTCAGCAACAAGCGGGTTGGCCTGTGGTGGGACGACGAACTGGCGCAGGACGTCAGTCATTGCGATCGTCGTGGTTTCATCACGGTGACTGACCTGAACCAACTCCCTGAACTCGATGCGCTGATTTGCATCACCTTGCGGACCGATCTCCCCGAGTTGCCCCTTCCGCACTGGAAGTTGGTGCCACAGCGGGTTGTCGCCGGGATTGGCTGTCGTCGCGATACGCCGTTCCCGCTGTTAGCTGAACTGCTTTCCCGCCAACTTGAAGCCCAACGGCTCGATCCGTTGGCACTAAAAGCCATCGGCAGCATCACGCTGAAAAAAGATGAACAGGGGCTTATCCAACTGGCTTCCTGCTGTCGCGTACCTTTCGAAACCTTTACTGCTGACGCGCTGCGTGAGCATGAACACCGTTTTCCTGCCTCATCGTTTGTGCGTAAAACGGTCGGGACGGGGAGCGTCTCCGGTCCTGCAGCCTGGCTGCTGAGCCATGGACAACTGTTAGGCGAGACCCTGCGTGAACAGGGCGTCACTATTACTTTGGGAGTTTCACACTGATGTTAACCGTAATTGGAATTGGTCCTGGCTCGCAGGCAATGATGACCATGGAAGCCGTTGAAGCACTGAAAGCGGCAGAAATTATCGTGGGTTACAAAACCTACACCCACCTGGTAAAAGCCTTCACCGGCGATAAGCAGGTGATCAAAACCGGGATGTGCAAAGAGATAGAACGCTGCCAGGCTGCGATTGAGCTAGCGCAGGCCGGTCATAACGTGGCGCTAATCAGCAGCGGCGATGCCGGAATTTACGGCATGGCCGGGCTGGTGCTTGAGCTGGTCAGCAAGCAGAAACTGGATGTTGAGGTCAAGCTAATTCCAGGGATGACTGCCAGCATTGCCGCGGCCTCTTTGCTCGGTGCTCCGCTGATGCACGACTTCTGCCATATCAGTTTAAGCGACCTGTTAACACCGTGGCCGGTGATTGAAAAACGCATTGTGGCCGCGGGCGAAGCTGACTTCGTGATTTGTTTCTATAACCCGCGCAGCCGTGGCCGCGAAGGGCATCTGGCACGTGCTTTTGAGCTGCTTTCTGCCAGCAAAAGTGCACAAACACCGGTGGGTATCGTGAAGTCAGCCGGACGTAAAAAACAGGAAAAATGGCTGACCACGCTCGGCGAAATGGACTTTGAACCGGTGGATATGACCAGCCTGGTGATTGTCGGCAACAAAACGACCTACGTTCAGGATGGCCTGATGATCACCCCACGCGGTTATGTACTGTGAATTACGGTGATGTGCTGGTCATGGGCGGTACCAGCGATGCGCGCATGCTGTGCCAGCAACTGGACGCGGCGAACGTGGCTTATACCCTGTCGGTAGCCACCCCAACGGGGAAACAGCTGGCGGGCGATATTAAAGGTCAGGTGCGCTGCGGACGTCTGGAGCGGGAACACATGGTTGCCTGGCTGCAGGAAAACCGTACGCGCTGGGTGATTGATGCCTCACATCCGTATGCCGAAGTGGTGAGTCGTAACATCATGAGCGCCTGTGAAGCGGCGGGCGTGCTGCTGAGCCGCTATCAGCGCCCTGAGCAGTTGAGTGGCTTAACGCATCCGCATCTGTACACCGTGCAGAGTATTCAGCAAGCCTGCGACGTAGCGCGTCGCTTTGGCGAACGCGTGCTGCTAACCACCGGCAGCAAAGATCTGGCTATCTGGCGCGCGGGGCTGCCGGAAAAAACACTGCTGGCCCGCGTACTGCCGGTGCCTGACGTTATCCAGCAATGCGCCGATTTAGGATTTGGCGTTGGCGAAATATTCGCCCTGTGCGGGCCGTTTAGTGCTGAGTTTAATGCCGCTTTTTACCGTCAGTGTCTGGCTGACGTGGTCATCACCAAAGCATCGGGTGCGGAAGGTGGTTATCAGGAAAAAGTACAACCCTGTCTGGATGCCGGGATCCCCTGCATCGTGATTACACGTCCGGCACCGTTGGTGACGGGAGAAGAATTACTGGATAGTCAGGCCGCATTTGCGGCGCGTTTAGTGCGCTGGCTGGCTGTGGCTTAAGGAGTTAGAGATGAAAAAGGCGCTTCTGGTGGTCAGCTTTGGCACCAGCTATCACGACACCTGTGAGAAAAATATTGTGGCCTGTGAGCGCGATCTTGCGGCCAGTTGCCCTGACCGTGACCTGTTTCGGGCATTTACCTCCGGGATGATCATCCGCAAGCTCAAACAGCGCGACGGCATTGACATCGACACGCCGTTGCAGGCCCTGCAAAAGCTGGCGGAGCAGGGGTATCAGGATGTGGCTATTCAGTCGCTGCACATCATTAACGGTGACGAGTACGAAAAAATAGTTCGTGAAGTACAGAGTATGCGCCCGCTGTTTGCCCGCCTGACGCTGGGGGTTCCCCTGCTGAGTAGCCATGATGATTACGCGCAACTGATGCTGGCGCTGCAGCAGCAGATGCCGTCGCTTGGTGAGCGCGAAAAAGTGGTGTTTATGGGGCACGGGGCCAGCCATCACGCTTTTGCCGCTTATGCCTGCCTCGATCACATGATGACCGCGCAGGGTTTCCCGGCGCGAGTTGGTGCGGTAGAGAGCTACCCGGAAGTGGATATTCTTATCGACAGCTTAGGTCGCGAAGGGATAACTGCGGTGCATCTTATGCCATTAATGCTGGTTGCGGGTGACCACGCTATCAACGATATGGCCTCCGACGAAGACGATTCGTGGAAAACATTATTTAACGCGGCAGGCATTCCGGCCACGCCGTGGCTGAGTGGTCTGGGTGAAAATCCGGCGGTACGCGCCATGTTCGTGGCACATTTACAGCAGGCGCTGAGCGTGGCGCTGGAGGAAGCAGCATGAGTGGCAAATTGTATGCATTGAGCACCGGGCCAGGTGCTTCCGATCTGGTAACCGTGCGCGCGGCGCGCACGCTCGGCTCGCTGGATATTCTCTATGCGCCCGCCGGGCGTAAAGGTGGCGACAGCCTGGCGCTGTCTATCGTTCGGGAATATGTCGGTGAGCAGACCGAAATCCGCTGCTGCCATTTCCCGATGAGCGCCGACAGTACCGAAAAAGAAGCCGTCTGGGATGAGGTTGCCGCTGCACTGGTTGCGGAAGTGGAGGCCGGCAAGCAGGTCGGTTTCATTACCCTCGGCGATGCCATGCTGTTCAGTACCTGGGTCTTTTTACTCCAGCGTATTGGTAATCCTGATTGGTTAGAAATCGTCCCCGGCGTGACCTCATTTGCTGCGATTGCCGCGCGTTCAAAAACGCCGCTCGCCATGGAACAGCAGTCGCTGGCGGTCGTCTCGTGCACTGCGCCGGAGGCAGAAATCCGGCAGGCGTTAAAGCAGCATGACAGCCTGGTGCTGATGAAGGTCTACGGTCGGTTTGCACGCATCAAGGCGTTGCTGCAAGAAGAAGGCATTCTGGACTGCGCGTTAATGATGTCCGAAGCCACGCTACCGGGTGAGCAGTGCTGGCGCCAACTCAGTGAAGTGAGTGACGATCAGCCGCTGCCGTATTTCTCGACCATTCTGGTCAATAAACAGTGGGAGTATGAAAGATGAAGCTAGAACACCAGCTAAAACAGCTGTCTTTCAGCGGGTTGGCTGCGGCGCTATTGCTGATGATTGTGCCTGAGCAGGCGTTTGCTATGCACATTATGGAAGGCTTTTTACCGCCGATGTGGGCGCTGGCCTGGTGGCTGCTGTTTTTACCCTGCCTGTGGTATGGGCTGGTGCGCCTGCGCCAAATTGTGCAGGAAGATAGCCACCAGAAAGTGTTACTGGCCCTGTGTGGCGCGTTTATTTTCGTGCTGTCAGCGCTGAAAATTCCATCTGTTACCGGGAGTTGTTCGCATCCGACCGGGGTCGGTCTGGCGGTGATTCTGTTCGGGCCAGGCGTGGTGGCCATTCTCGGGGCCATCGTTTTGTTATTCCAGGCATTATTGCTGGCACATGGCGGTTTGACCACGCTGGGCGCTAATGGTATGTCGATGGCGGTTATTGGTCCGGTCGTCGGCTATATGGTGTGGAAGATGGCTTGCCGTGCGGGGTTCCGTCGTGATGTCTGCGTCTTCCTCTGCGCCATGCTGGCCGATCTGGTGACCTATTTTGTGACGTCGGTGCAACTGGGTGTTGCTTTCCCGGACCCGTCCGTAGGTGCTACGGGCTCCATCATCAAGTTCATGGGGATTTTCTGCCTGACGCAGATCCCAATCGCTATCGCAGAAGGCTTGCTCACGGTGATGATTTATGACCAGCTCACCAAACGGCAGCTCATCACCGCACAAGGACATTAACCATGAAAAAGACGCTGATTCTGTTAGCAATGGTGATTGGGCTGGTTGTCCTGCCATTTTTCATCAACCACGGTGGAGAATACGGAGGATCAGATGGCGAAGCGGAAAGCCAGATTCAGGCCATCGCTCCGCATTATGAGCCGTGGTTCCAGCCGCTGTATGAGCCAGCCAGCGGTGAAATTGAAAGTCTGCTGTTTACGCTTCAGGGATCGCTCGGTGCAGCGGTAATTTTCTACATTCTGGGTTACACCAAGGGCAGACAACGCCGTGATGACCGGTCTTGACAGGCTGAGCTACCAGAGCCGCTGGTTTCATGTCACACCGCAGCGCAAATTTCTGCTGTGGTTAGTGATGATGATTCTGGCGTTTACCCTGCCTCCGTTGGGGCAGGGTATCGAGCTGTTACTCATTGCCGCACTGAGCTGCTGGCTGCTGCGCATCTCTTTCTGGCGTTGGTGTCGCTGGATGGCGTTGCCGTTTGGTTTTTTGCTGGTCGGGGTAGTGACGATCCTATTCAGTGTGAGTCGCGATCCACATAGCTTACTGGTTAGTCTGCCGGTGGGTAGCTACTGGTTAGGCGTCACCGAAGCGGGTGTACTCACTGCCAATGCAACATTCTGGCGAAGCCTGGCGGCGCTGGCATCCACCTTTTGGTTGGTACTTAATCTGCCGTTCCCGCAATTAATTCTTTTACTGAAATGGGCGCGCGTTCCGCGCCTGCTGACTGAGCAGATCCTGCTGACCTGGCGATTTATTTTTATTCTTTTAGACGAAGCGCTCGCTATTCACCGCGCGCAAACGCTGCGTTTTGGTTATCGTAGCGTGCCGCTGAGCTATCGCTCGTTGGCAATGCTGGTGGGGCTGTTGTTTACGCGTGTGTTAATCCGCTATCAGCAAATGACCACCACACTGGATATCAAACTGTATCAGGGTGATTTTCACCTGTAAGGATAAGTATGCTTGCCACCTCAGCGCTTTGGTTTCGCTATCAGGATGACCCGGTCCTCAAAGGGCTCACGCTGGATTTTTCCACGCAGGCCGTCACTGGACTGGTGGGGGCCAATGGGTGCGGAAAATCCACGCTGTTTATGAACCTGAGTGGCTTGTTGCGTCCACAGCAGGGGGCGGTGATGTGGCAAGGAAAACCGCTGGATTACAGCAAGCGAGGCCTGCTGGCACTGCGTCAGCAGGTGGCGACCGTATTTCAGGACCCCGATCAGCAAATCTTTTATACCGATATCGACAGCGACATCGCCTTTAGCCTGCGCAATATTGGCGTGGATGAAAAAGAAATTGCTCGCCGGGTGGAAGATGCCCTGACGCTGGTGGATGCACAACATTTCCGTCATCAGCCTATTCAATGCCTAAGCCACGGACAAAAAAAACGCGTGGCGATCGCTGGCGCGCTGGTACTGCAGGCGCAGTATCTGCTGCTGGATGAACCGACAGCGGGCCTTGATCCCTCGGGCCGTACGCAAATGATTGAGATTATTAAACGGATCGTGGCGCAGGGAAATCATGTGGTTATTTCCAGCCATGATATCGATCTTATCTATGAAGTGAGCGACGCGGTTTACGTTTTGCGCCGGGGAGAAGTGCTGACGCACGGCACCCCCGGTGAGGTATTCGCGCGCACGGACCTTATTGAACAAGCAGGATTAACTCAGCCCTGGCTGGTGAAGTTGCACACAGAGCTAGGCTTTCCATTGTGTAAAACAGAGGCTGAATTTTATCGTTGTATGCGAGAGAACGCACTGAAGGAGGCGTCATGACGCAGGCAATAATGTTGCAGGGAACGGCATCTGATGTAGGCAAAAGCGTATTAGTCGCCGGGCTGTGTCGTATTTTTTATCAGGATGGACGACGTACTGCGCCGTTCAAATCGCAGAACATGGCGCTGAACTCGGGTATTACGCCTGAGGGGAAAGAGATGGGGCGCGCGCAAATTTTCCAGGCTGAAGCGGCAGGGATCACCCCAGATGTACGTATGAATCCGGTGCTATTGAAACCGACCAGCGACCGCAAAGCGCAGGTGGTATTGATGGGCAAAGTGGCGACCGATATGGATGCGGTAAGCTACCACGAGTACAAACCGCGTCTGCGCGAGCAGATCATTTCGGTTTATAACAGCCTGGCGCAGGAATTTGACGTTATTGTGCTGGAAGGGGCGGGAAGTCCGGCTGAAATTAACCTGCGCGATCGCGATATCGTCAATATGGGGATGGCGGAGATGGCGCAGTGCCCGGTTGTGCTGGTGGCGGATATCGATCGCGGCGGCGTGTTTGCCTCGATTTATGGCACGCTGGCGCTGCTGCATGATCATGAACGCGCGCGCGTAAAAGGCGTGATTATCAATAAATTTCGTGGCGATGTGGCGCTGCTCTATTCCGGTATTGAACAAATTGAAGCGCTGACCGGCGTTCCCGTACTCGGCGTGATGCCGTGGCTGGATGTTGATCTCGAAGATGAAGATGGCGTCGCGCTGCAAAAAGGGAAGTATTTACGCACCGACAAACGCGATATCGAGATTGCTGTGGTGCAACTGCCGCATATTTCCAACTTTACGGATTTTAATGCGCTGGCCGCCCAGCCGGACGTTCGGGTGCGCTATGTTCGCCACCCGGAAGAGCTGGCAGGCGTCGATCTGGTGATTTTGCCGGGCAGTAAAAATACGCTCGGCGATTTAGTCTGGCTGCGCGAAAGCGGTCTTGCGCACAGCGTGTTGCAGCTACACCGTCAGAATGTGCCGGTGGTGGGGATTTGCGGTGGCTATCAAATGCTCGGCGAGACCATTATCGATGACGTGGAGTCGGGCCTGGGAACGCTGCCGGGCCTTGGCTTGCTCGATACCGTTACCCATTTTGCGCAGCACAAAACCACGACCCTGGTTGAAGGGCAAATGTCGGCCACATTGCCGGACTGGCTGGCAGACGCCTCAGGGTTAGCTGTTCGCGGCTATGAAATTCATATGGGTGAAACGGTGTTATCCGGGGAGTGTCGGTCGGTGATGACGCTGCAAAAAGAGGGTGGTAACGTTGCTGATGGCGCGGTGACTCACGACGCTCTGGCGTTCGGCACCTATCTCCACGGCTTGTTTGACAGCGATGAATTCACGCGCGCGCTGGTGAATGGCCTGCGGGTGCGCAAAGGGTTAGCACCACTGGATTCAACCTTCCATTACGCGCAATATAAATCACAGCAGTTTGATCTGCTGGCGGATGCGATGCGGCAACACATCGATATTGAGAAAATTTATACCATCATGCAGCAACACCAGGAGCCAGTATGATGATTCTGGTTACCGGTGGTGCCCGTAGCGGCAAGAGCCGTCACGCAGAGGCACTGATCGCGGACTCCCCAAACGTGCTGTACATCGCGACGTCGCAGATATTCGACGAGGAGATGGCGGCGCGAATTCAACACCATCGTGATGGACGCCCTGCGCACTGGCGTACAGCCGAGCGCTGGCAACATCTTGATGCGCTGATTACGGCTGAGAACGATCCGCACGAGGCGATTTTACTGGAATGCATTACCACGATGGTGACGAACCAGCTGTTTGCGTTAGGCGGCGACAGTTCACCGGATGGCTGGGACTACGCCGCGATGGAACGGTCCATTGAGGATGAGATCCGTGTGCTGATTGACGCTTGTCAGCGTTGCCCGGCAAAAGTCGTGCTGGTGACTAACGAAGTGGGGATGGGGATTGTTCCGGAAAATCGTCTGGCGCGGCATTTTCGCGATATTGCTGGACGGGTAAACCAGCGCCTGGCGGCAGCGTCAGATGAGGTCTGGCTGGTGGTATCTGGAATTGGAGTCAAAATTAAATGAGTAAGTTGTTTTGGGCAATGCTCTCTTTTATCAGTCGCTTGCCCGTTCCTGCACGCTGGTCGCAAGGTCTGGAGTTCGAACAATACTCGCGCGGCATCGTCATGTTCCCGCTGATTGGCGTGGTGCTGGGAGGGTTGACGGGACTGGTCTTCATGGCGCTGCAAACCTGGTGCGGTATCCCGCTGGCAGCGCTGTTTAGCGTGCTGACGTTGGCGCTGCTGACCGGCGGTTTTCATCTTGACGGTCTGGCGGATACCTGTGACGGCGTGTTTTCTGCTCGTCGGCGCGAGCGGATGCTGGAAATAATGCGCGACAGCCGCCTGGGGACCCACGGCGGACTGGCGCTGATCTTTGTTCTGCTGGCTAAAGTGCTGGTGGTGAGCGAACTGGCTCTACGCGGAACGCCAATGCTGGCTGCACTGACTGCAGCCTGTGTGGCAGGGCGTGGAACCGCAGTTCTGCTGATGTACCGGCATCGTTATGCCCGCGAAGAAGGGCTGGGAAATGTCTTTATAGGCAAAGTAACCGGACGACAAACCTGCGTTACGTTGGGGCTTGCGGCGATCCTTGCTGCTGTACTGCTTCCCGGCATGCGTGGAGTGGCGGCGCTGGTCGTCACGATGGTGGCAATTTTCATTCTTGGGCAATTATTAAAACGCACGTTAGGTGGGCAGACAGGCGATACGCTTGGCGCGGCCATCGAACTTGGCGAGTTGATCTTCTTACTGGCTCTGCTTTGAGCCAGTCAACACATTGAGAACCCTTATGCAGACTTTATCCGCTTTACTCCACGCGATCCCTTCTCCCGACAGTGCTGCAATGTTACGCGCACAGCAGCATATTGATGGCTTACTTAAACCACCGGGCAGCCTGGGACGTCTTGAGTCCCTGGCCGTGCAACTCGCCGGTATGCCAGGCCTGAAGGGCGTGCCGCGCGTGGGGGGGAAAGCGATGCTGGTGATGTGCGCCGATCACGGCGTCTGGGATGAAGGTGTGGCCGTTTCGCCGAAAGTGGTTACGGCGATTCAGGCAGCAAATATGACGCGTGGCACGACCGGCGTTTGCGTACTGGCGACCCAGGTTGGCGCAAAGGTTCATGTGATTGATGTGGGGATTGACGCTGAACCTATTCCTGGCGTGGTGAATATGCGCGTTGCGCGTGGCTGCGGCAATATTGCTGAAGGCCCGGCAATGCACCGTTCTCAGGCCGAGGAACTGTTGCTGGAAGTGATGCGCTATACCCGTGAACTGGCGAAAGAGGGCGTCACGCTGTTTGGCGTCGGCGAGTTGGGCATGGCCAATACCACGCCTGCGGCGGCGATTGTTAGCGTACTGACCGGCAGTGATGCTGAGGCGGTGGTGGGGATTGGCGCTAACCTGCCACTCTCGCGGGTGGGCAATAAGGTGGATGTGGTGCGTAGGGCGATCGCCGTTAATCAGCCCGACCCCACAGATGGTATCGATGTGCTGGCCAAAGTCGGTGGTTTTGATCTTGTGGGGATGACGGGTGTGATGCTGGGGGCTGCCTCCTGCGGTCTGCCGGTGTTGCTGGATGGGTTCCTTTCTTATTCCGCTGCGCTGGCAGCCTGTCAGATTGCGCCAGAGATTAAGCCGTACCTGATCCCTTCACATTTTTCCGCCGAAAAAGGTGCCCGTACCGCCCTGGCGCATCTGGAGCTGGACCCGTATCTCAACATGGGCATGCGTTTAGGTGAAGGCAGCGGTGCCGCGCTGGCGATGCCGATCGTTGAGGCCGCCTGCGCCATGTATAACAATATGGGGCATTTAGCCGCCAGCAATATTGTGCTTCCGGACGGTAAGGAAGCGTAGTCAAGCTGCACCCCGCTCAACGGCGGGGTTCTTGTTGGTAGGGTCCGTCGTAACCCCGTTAACCCGATAAAAAAGCTATAATTAACGGATATCTGCTGCGGCGAAGGAAAGGACAATGATGCGTCGTGTAAAACTGTTGTGTTCACTTATCATACTGCTTGCCGGCCAGGGAGCTCAGGCGGTGAGCTATCCGTTGCCGCCAGAGGGCAGCCGCCTGGTCGGCAGTCCGCTGACTATTACGGTGCCGCCAGCCAATACGCAACCGCTGGAAGCATTTGCGGCGCAGTACGGGCAGGGGCTGAGCAATATGCTGGAAGCCAATCCGGGGGTGGATGTCTATTTGCCGAAGTCGGGCTCTACGTTGGTGGTGCCACAGCAGGTTATTTTGCCGGATACCGTGCGCGAGGGCATTGTTATAAACGTCGCTGAAATGCGTCTTTACTATTACCCCAAAGACAGCAATACAGTTGAAATCTTACCCATCGGTATCGGTCAGGCGGGGAGAGAAACGCCGCGCAACTGGGTGACGACGGTACAGCGTAAGCAGGAAGCACCGAGCTGGACGCCAACAGCAAATACCCGCCGGGAATACGCCGCGCGTGGCGAAAGCTTACCGGCGTTTGTTCCGGCCGGGCCGGAAAATCCGATGGGGTTGTACGCCATTTATATTGGCAAGCTGTACGCTATTCACGGCACCAATGCTAATTTCGGAATTGGGCTGCGAGTCAGCCAGGGCTGTATTCGCCTGCGCAATGACGATATTAAATACCTGTTTGATACCGTGCCGGTGGGAACGCGGGTTCAACTTATCGACCGGCCTGTTAAATACAGCACTGAGCCAGACGGTAGCCGCTGGGTTGAAGTTCATGAACCGTTGTCACGCAACCGCAGCGAATATGAGTCGGATAAAAAGATCCCACTGCCGGTGACTCCGGCATTACGCAGTTTTGTGAGCGGAGAGGGAGTGGACGTCAGTCGTGCTAATGCAACGCTGGAACGCCGCTCCGGGATGCCAGTGAATATCAGCCAGGTGCAGAGATTCTAATCACTACCCCGCGCGGCCTGTATGTTACTGTCAGGCCGCGTGCTTCGTTTGAAACTGCCCCATTTTCACAAAACCAATATGGTCCGCCATCAACTGCGCTTCATGCTCACTGTGGGTGACCAGCAGCGCCGTTTGTCCGGCGGCGCGCAAAATATCCCGTACCTCGCCACCCAGACGCTCGCGGGTGCTTTTATCCAGACTGGAAAACGGTTCATCCAGCAGCAGAATATCCGGATGTGGCGCCAGGGCGCGGGCCAGGGCGATACGCTGCTGCTGTCCGCCAGAAAGCTCATGAGGGTAATGGCTGGCGTGGCTGTGTAGTTCAACCATTTTTAACAGCTCGGTGACTCTGGCCTGTTGCGCTTCTCGTGGCAGGCGGCGCAAACCAAAGGCCACGTTTTGTTGGGCTGTCAGATGTGGGAATAACGCGTATTCCTGAAACACCATGCCGACATGCCGTTTTTCCGGCGGCAGATGCACGCCGGGGCCAGCAACACGCCGCTGTGAAACATAAATCTCTCCGCGTTGCAGGCGTTCAAATCCGGCGACCGCGCGCAAAACCGTGGTTTTCCCACAGCCTGACGCACCCAGCAGGCAGGCGATTTCGCCTTTGCGCACCGACATTGAAAAGCCGGCCAGCACCGATTGCTGGCTGTTGCCGTAGGCCACGTGTACATCCTGGAGTCGTAACGCGATTTCTGACATTGTTGCTCTCTCAACCACGGCGCGTCATCTGATGACGAACCAGCAAAATAACAGGCAGTGTGCCGGCTAACACAATCATTAGCGCAGCAATTGCCCCTTCTTCATAGGTACCTCGCGCCGCTTCTGCATACAGCAGCGTGGCCAGCGTTTCGAAGTTTACCGGGCGTAGTAGCAGGGTAGTGGGCAACTCTTTCATTGCATCGGCAAACACCAGCAATGCACTGCTTACCAACGCTGGACGCAGTAGCGGGAAATGCACGCGAGCAAACGTACCGGCCCCATTTTCTCCCAGTAAACGTGAGGCTTGCTCAAGGGAAGGAGGAATACGGCCCAGCCCGGAATCCAGCGCGCCGATGGCTATGGCCTGAAAACGCATCGCACAGCAAATGATCAGCAAAATACCGGCAGACATCAGCGGTAAACCGCGCATGTCGAGCAGATCGGCCAGCCAGCGGTCAACCGCCATCGCCGGGGGAAGAAAACCAATCGCCAGAATCGTACCAGGCACGGCGTAACCTAACGAGGCCAGACGCATCACACCGCGACGAAAGCCAGGCATGGCGTTGTCTGCGGCGCTGCGACGTGCGCTCCACGCCACCAGCATGCTGACGCAAATCACCACCAGCGTGGTACCAGCCGCTAGCGATAGCGTGTTTTGCAATGCAGAAAGTAATGACGCGGACAGCGGATTCTCACCGCCTAACCGTTTGGCGCTCTCCCACAGTAAAAACAATACCGGGGCCAGGAAACCCAGTACAACCGGGAGCGAAATAACCACGCCGAGCAGCCAACCGCGCCAGCCATGCACGCGCGTGGGTTGAATTTCTCGCAGACTGCGACTGCTGAATCCTTGTTTTCTGCGACCGTAAAACTCCAGCGTCAGGATAAAGAAGATAAACATCAGCATCATGCAGGCGATTTGCGCCGCAGCGGATAAATCAGAGCGCGAGATCCACGTGGTGTACACGGTGACGGTTAAGGTTTGTACCCCAAGGAATTCCGACGCGCCGATGTCATTGAGCGTTTCCAGCAGCGCCAGGCTGATCCCGACCGCCAACGCCGGACGGGCCATTGGCAGGGCCACGCGGAAGAAGGTTCCGCTGGCGCTGCAGCCCAGGGTACGTGCCGCCTCCAGCAAATGCGCAGGCTGGCTGATAAACGTGGCGCGAGTGGTTAAATAAACATACGGATACAGTACTAAACCGAGCAGCAGGATCGCGCCGGAAAGGGAGCGTAAATCCGGCAAGCGGAACTGTCGCGGGCTATCGAAACCGAGTAAAAAACGGATGAAGGTTTGCAGTGGGCCAATGGGATGCAGTAAATCGAGCCAGGCAAAGGCCACGATATAGGTCGGCATCGCCAGCGGCAGCAGCAGCGCCCAGCTCAGTATTTTGCGCCCAGGAAAATCCCATGCAGTGACTGCCCACGCGCTGCCAACGCCAATCACGCCGACCATGACCGCGACACCTGCCAACAACAGTACAGTGTTTTTTAACGCAGAGGGCAACACCCAGGTGATGAGATTATCCCAGTGAGACAAATCAGCTTGTGTGGCCTGCCAGATGAGCGCCACAATAGGGGTCAGGACGCCGAGTGCAATACACAGGGCACCAAGATGTAACGGCGTTAATAATGACTGCGGCCCGGAAACCAGGCCGCGTAACGTCGGAAGCAATAGCGGTTTATTGATCGAATCCAACTTTATCTACCAGCAGACTAGCTTGTTTACGGTACTTCACGATTTCGGTTAACGGGATCTTGTCGACGTCGATTTCACCGATAGTGGCGCTGATAACCGGGTCGAGCGTTACACCTTTGAGTACCGGATATTCGAAGTTCGCTTTCGCGTATTGTTGCTGGGCAGGTGCGGAAACCAGATATTCCATCAGCTTAACGGCGTCGGCTTTATTGGGTGCGTAACGGGCTACGGCAGCACCGCTAATGTTGACGTGTGTGCCGCCTTTCTCAAAGGTCGGTTTCACCACTTTAATGGCATCACCCCACTGACGTGCATCGGTGCCTTCTTTGGCATTTTTCATATGACCGACGTAATAGGAGTTGGCGAGGCCAATATCACAAATCCCGCCGAGGATATCGCGGGCAACGTCACGATCGCCGCCGGTTGCTTTACGTGCCAGGTTCGCCTTCACGCCGCGCAGCCACTCTTCTGTTTTGGCCTCACCGTGGTGGGCAATCATGGCGGCAATCAATGCGGTGTTATACGGATGCTGCCCGGAACGGATACAGACTTTGCCTTTGTACTCCGGGCTTGCGAGCTGCTCATAATGCCAGTTATCGATAGGCATCGATTTCTCAGCGTAGAGCACGCGTGCACGCATGGAAAGCGCAAACCACTGATTATCTGCACCGCGCAGGTTAGCCGGAATGGCGGCTTTCAGCGCATCGGACTCTACCGGTTGCGTTACGCCCGCTTCGACTAAATCGATGAGGTTACCGGCATCGACGGTCATCAGCAGGTCGGCAGGGGAGTTCTTCCCTTCCGCTTTAACACGCTCAAGCATGCCATCCTTGATATACACCGTGCTCACTTTTATACCGCTGGTTTTTGTCCAGCTATCGAGCAGGGGTTGGATCAGGCCAGGTTCACGGGTGGTATAAAGCGTTAACGTATCCTGTGCGAAAGCCGGCAGGCTGACGGAGAGGACCAGGGCAGATGCAAGCGTGATACGGCGCAGTCCGGTGCGAGGCAGAGCATTCATCGTTTATATCCCAGAGTAATTGGAACGTACAGTGACCCGAGCAGGCGCTCGTTCTTTTGGCCCGCGTACAATAAATGATAATCACTAGCACTTACAATAATGGCAAAGTTTAAACGATTTACATTTACATAACTTTAAACAACGGTGTGATGTGGGGTTTACTCGGCGAAAAGTGGCGGGTAGAGAGAGGGTGAGACTCCCTGCCACTAGTTCATGGATAACTACCGTTTTACGCGCGCTTTTTGTGACAGGGTTTCATCCATAATGGCGCTAACTTGTTTCATCACCATGCCTGCGTTTTTGACGCCTTTCGCTTCCTGCTCGTGGACCCACTTGGTTTGCGCAGCCCGGTAATGGGTGGCGGTGTTCCACTGTGCGACCTCCTGCGATTGCAGAACGCGTACCGAGGCCCCAGCCTGGCGTAAATCGTCTATCTGGGTGTTAAAACACCTGTCCATGACTGAACCCAGAGATTGATACGCTGTTTCAGCCGCACGCTGAATGGCGACCTGATCTTCATGAGAAAGCGCGTTCCAGGTTTTTTTGTTCATCGTCAGAATATAGAGATGCCCCAGCCACAGATTTTTGGCGAGAAGCACATTGGGTGCGAACTGATACGCTTTAAGAGCGTAACCGCTGTCCACGTTCAGCATCATGCCATCGATTGCCCCCGTTTTTAGTGCGTTATAGGTCTTTTCACCCCAGGGCATGGTCACCGGTTTAGCCCCAGCGTTTTGCAGAAAATCACGGTGCCAGAAGCTGGCAGAGCGCCATGTGCCGCCTTTGATATCGCTCAACGTCGCTATGGGCTTAGCGCTGAAAAAGGCCAGTGGATAGCCAGTGGCAAGGAAAATACTCACCACATTATTTTTCTCAAGTTCAGCCGGAAATGCCGGGATGTCAGCGTAGACGTGGCGGAAGAAGGCCACCTGTTGTTCACTGGCCGGTCCGACGGGAAAGCTTTTAAATATCTGATTCAGGGGCAGCGCGTCGGCGGTGTATTCAGGTACGACAGTCGCCATATCCACCTTTCGTTCGTTGCCGACGTTGCGTAATGCATCGTAGCTGTTACTGAGCTCACCGCTCCAGTGCGCCTCTATTTTCAGCCGTCCGTTTGACTCTTTCTCAATGGCGGGGAAGAGCACGTCGTTAAGAAAGCGAGTGCGCATCCCACCCAGCGGTTCATGATCACTGTATGTCAGGATTTGTGTAGCCGAAACCGTGGTCGGTAGCAGCAAGGCGATGAACAGCATTGCCAGATATTTTCCGTATATTTTGTTGGGGCGCATACATTTCCTTTGCGTTGCTGAGATGAAAAAGGGTCAATGGCGGATGAAATTGTCAGGCCGTCTGCCCGGCTAACCAGCGTGTACCACTTGCTTTCATTTGTTGTTCCAGATCGCTGCCACGGGTGGCAAAGACGCGCTGAACCGGAAAACCACTTTTTTCCAGCAGATAAGCCAGCGCGGCGTATTCACGCGGATATTTCTCTGCCGCACTTTGGTCAATCGCGACCATGCCGAGCGGAAAGGTAAAGCTGGCCATATCGTAAATACTCTGGCGATGGAACAGCTTCCAGACGCCGTCGCGTTTTTCTGCCATGTCATAGAAACGGTTATGACCAATGCAGCCCAGATTCAGCTTAACGTGCTCAGCGATAATCATGGCGTTGGTTTCGACAATAGCCCTCGTCGCGTTGGCATTGAAGGTGACTACCGGCGTGCCAATTAGATGCTTGGTGCGCACATCTGACGCTCCCATCCGTATTGAGCCCTCAACGAAATCGCTGGCGAGGCCCTCAAACCACGTGATTTCAATGGTGCCGTCCGGGTGAAAAAGGTTGCGCAGCTGCTCCCATTCCCCCAGATCGCGGTGCATCCAGCCCGTGAGAAGATCGGTGATTTGCTGACGGTCGTCCAAATAATTTTGCATAACATGTACTCTGGTATGGGATTGGATTTCAGTTTCATCCCCAATGGAGATAAACTCAAATAGATAGATATGACCGATCAATCATTTTATTTGATGACGGAGTAACGATATGGATCTGCGCCATCTGCGCTATTTTCTGGCTGTTGCCGAAGAAGGCCATTTTGGTCGCGCGGCTCAACGTCTGCATATCGTCCAACCTGCGCTGAGTATGCAAATCAAGGCCCTGGAAGAGGAACTCGGTGGTCCGCTGTTTGTACGCACCAGCCGCAAAGTGGAGTTAACGGACGCCGGGCGGCTACTACAGGTCGAGGCGCAGCGCACGCTGGAGCAAGCGGATCACGCCCGACTGACCGTTCAGCGCTCAATACGCGGTGAAACGGGTCAAGTACGCGTGGGGTTTGCCGGTAATGCCGTCTTTAGCGGCAAGCTCACCAACGATCTACGTGCTTTTCGCCGAACCTACCCTGATGCCGAACTGGTTGTGAATGAAGTCGCACCGTTGCTGCAAGCCGAGGCTATCCTGACGGGACAGCTCGATGTGGGTTATACCCCCGATCACCACAAAATCCATGATGCCGCGCTAATGGCTGAACAGATCGGTGTCTGGCACCGGCAAGTGGCGATGGCTGACGACCACCCGTTGGCCGCACGGGCGTCGCTGACAATCGATATGCTCGCCGAGCAGCCACTCATTTTTTATGACGCGCATGGGGCTGATGAGTCGCTTTACACCGCACTTACCGAAATTATGGGCCATGCTCCGCATATCGCCCATTGCACCGCAAGTACCCTAAGCGTGCTTGCACTCGCCGCCGCCGGCCAGGGGCTGGCGCTGGTGCCCGATCCTCTGCAGCATGTGAATATTCCTGGATTGGTATACCGCCCACTGGATGCGCCGGAACTGTCGGCGAATCTGATGCTCATCAGCAGGCAACAAGAGAATAAGGGGGCTGTACAGGCTTTTCTGCAGATAGCGCGTGAAAATGCGGGAGTATAAAAGCAAAAAACCCGCTTAGTTTCCTAAGCAGGCTTCTTAAATATGGCTCCTCTGACTGGACTCGAACCAGTGACATACGGATTAACAGTCCGCCGTTCTACCGACTGAACTACAGAGGAATCGGTGTGGAGGCTTATCTTAGCGGCGAAAAATTTTTTGTCAAACCCCATTTCCTTCAATGCGTATCAATTGGTGCTTCTCTCGACAGTTTGTTGCATTTACAGACATTTTATATGGAAAAAACTTTGCAGCTTTTTTGATTCTCCCTCATCATTTGAAATGAGGTTTCAACTTTCTTCATTAAGGTCCACTTTGAACGTCTCCGCTGCCTTACGCCAGGTCGTTTCCCGCACGCCCTGGTACGCCAAACGCAAGAGTTATAAAGTTCTATTCTGGCGCGAAATCACCCCGCTTGCCGTACCTATTTTTCTGGAAAATACCTGTGTGCTCTTAATGGGGGTACTGAGTACCTTCCTGGTAAGCTGGCTGGGCAAAGAAGCGATGGCAGGCGTCGGCCTCGCCGACAGTTTCAATATGGTCATCATGGCATTTTTTGCCGCCATCGATCTTGGCACCACGGTTGTCGTGGCCTTTAGTCTGGGAAAACGCGATCGTCGTCGAGCCCGAGCCGCAGCCAGACAGTCGCTGGTGATCATGACAATTTTTGCCGTCGTGCTGGCCGCGATCATTCATTACTTTGGGGAACAGATCATTAATGTCGTTGCCGGAGAAGCGACACCTGAGGTTAAAGCGCTGGCGCTAACGTATCTTGAACTGACGGTGCTCAGTTATCCTGCGGCAGCCATTGCGTTGATCGGCAGTGGGGCGCTACGCGGTGCTGGAAACACCAAAATACCGCTGCTGATTAACGGCGGTATGAACATACTGAACATCATCATCAGTAGTATCCTGATCTACGGTATTTTTTCCTGGCAAGGGCTGGGGTTTGCAGGCGCTGGGCTGGGGTTGACGATTTCTCGTTACATCGGTGCTGTCGCCATTATCTGGGTATTGATGATTGGTTTTAACCCAGCGCTGCGGATTCCCCTGAAGAGCTATTTTAAGCCGTTGAATTTTGCCATTATCTGGGAGGTGATGGGGATCGGTATTCCTGCGAGTATCGAATCAGTACTGTTTAACGGCGGTAAGCTGCTCACTCAGATGTTTGTCTCAGGGATGGGAACCAGCGTCATTGCCGGTAACTTTATCGCCTTCTCTATCGCAGCACTGATTAACCTGCCCGGCAATGCTCTGGGTTCTGCCTCCACCATTATTACCGGGCGGCGTCTGGGAAATGGACAGATTGCCCAGGCTGAGATTCAGTTGCGGCATGTATTCTGGCTATCCACAATTGGTTTAACCGCCATAGCCTGGTTATCAGCTCCCTTTGCCGGATTAATGGCCTCGTTCTATACCCGCGATCAGGATGTAAAAGAGGTCATAGTTGTTCTGATTTGGCTCAACGCGGCATTTATGCCGATATGGGCGGCATCATGGGTTCTTCCTTCCGGGTTTAAGGGGGCACGCGATGTCCGTTTTGCAATGTGGGTTTCCATGCTGGGCATGTGGGGCTGTCGCGTGGTGGCAGGTTATACCCTCGGGATCGTCTTAGATTGGGGTGTCGTCGGGGTTTGGATGGGGATGTTCTTCGACTGGGCAGTGCGTGCTGCGCTGTTTTACTGGCGCATGATCACCGGGCGATGGTTATGGAAGTATCCGCGTCCGGAACGGGAAAAGTCTATAAAACAACCCGTTGCGTCTGAATAAGCAACGAAATGAAGAAATATTCGGCAAACGATCGCATTTCTCCATTCAGGCTTTGACAATGCTAACTGGCATCGCTAATATTCGCCCCGTTCACACGATTCCTCTGTAGTTCAGTCGGTAGAACGGCGGACTGTTAATCCGTATGTCACTGGTTCGAGTCCAGTCAGAGGAGCCATATTTAAGAAACCTGCTTAGGAAACTAAGCGGGTTTTTTGCTTTTAGCGCAGTACAGCCGTTTGAGTCGGGATAGCAAGCCAGGCGGCGGTTTCACCTATCGAAAATTGTTTATCCAAAACGTTTTGCTGTGCGAAGGGTCCGATCTTTTCTGGAGAGAATACGGTCAACTAACGTCAGTTTCGTTTCCAGAGAATATTGTGATTTAGTCAAAAAAAACTGCACCTTATTCAGCTGGATAACCAATCTTGGGGTGCAGTCCACTACGCTTTTCGGGCCGACGGAATACCTTACAACGGGCCAGAAGGCCCGATATTTTATCCTGCGACGTTCACCTGTGCGGCAGCATTCTTTGCCCGTTCAACCGCCTCGTCAACGCTTTCATCTGTTGCCAGCACAACGCCTAAGCGACGTGAGCCATCAATTTCCGGCTTACCGAACAGACGAAGCTGCAAACCTGCACCAACGGCACTTTCTACGTGATTAAACGTCACATTCTGACTGGTGAGTTGTGGCAGGATAACGGCTGATGCGGACGGACCATATTGTCGGATTGCGCCGATGGGTAATCCGAGGAACGCGCGGACGTGCAGCGCAAACTCGGACAGATCCTGCGAAATTAACGTCACCATGCCGGTGTCGTGTGGGCGAGGGGAGACTTCGCTGAAAATTACCTCATCACCGCAAACAAATAGCTCTACGCCAAACAATCCGTGACCGCCCAACGCCAGCACGACCTTGCGGGCAATTTCCTGTGCGCGTTTCAGCGCCAGTTCACTCATCTGCTGCGGCTGCCAGGATTCGCGGTAATCGCCATCTTCCTGGCGATGGCCTACCGGCGCGCAGAAGTGCACACCGTCAACGGCGCTGACGGTGAGTAGGGTGATTTCAAAATCAAAATTCACTACCCCTTCCACGATTACACGTCCCGCACCAGCTCGGCCGCCCTGCTGGGCATATTCCCAGGCTTCGGTAAGCTGCTCAGCGGAGCGAATAAAGCTCTGACCTTTGCCGGAAGAACTCATTACCGGTTTCACGATACATGGAAAGCCGATTTCAGCCACCGCATCTCGAAAGCGGGCTTCGCTATCGGCGAAGCGGAAAGAGGATGTGGGTAATAACAGCTCTTCAGCAGCCAGACGACGAATGCCTTCACGGTTCATGGTCAACTGTGTGGCGCGCGCGCAAGGCACGACGTTCATACCTTCCTGTTCCAGTTTTACCAGCATATCCGTCGCAATAGCTTCAATTTCTGGCACGATATAATGGGGTTTTTCGCGCTCGACAACCTCGCGCAATGCCTCGCCATCCAGCATATTAATCACGTACGCACGGTGGGCTACGTGCATCGCTGGCGCGTCGGGGTAACGATCCACGGCGATGACTTCTACACCCAGGCGTTGGCATTCAATCGCCACTTCTTTACCCAGTTCCCCTGAACCTAATAACATCACTCGCGTTGCTGCCGGACGCAGCGCTGTGCCTAATAACGTCATAAATTAATCCCCTGTTTTATCTGGGCGCAGTATATACGAAAACGTTTGCGTCTGTCTTTATTACCAGGTTGATTTTGCGGCTGAAAAAGAATATACTGTACATAATTACAGGTAATTTAAGAGGCTGCAAAATGGCGGTTGAAGTTAAATACGTAGTCATTCGGGAAGGTGAGGAAAAAATGTCGTTTACCAGCAAAAAGGAAGCCGATGCGTATGACAAAATGCTGGATACAGCAGACCTGCTAGACACCTGGCTGGAGCAGTCGCCGGTCGCGCTGGAAGATGAACAGCGTGAAGCGCTTTCTCTTTGGCTGGCCGAGCAAAAAGACGTGCTAAGTGCGATCCTGAAAAACGGCAAACTGCCGTCGCCTCAGGCAGTAGAAAACACGGCGTCCGACGGAGATGACACACAAGCAGCCTGATCCGACTTGCGCTCCCGGCGTTTTGTACCATGCTTTTCCCTGAATCATTGTGCTGTACCCAACTGATTTCGCGTTGCATTTCTGCGGCCTGAAGGACGAAGGGGATAAAGGAGAAAAGAATGAATAAAAGAAAAACGCTGTTAAGCCTGCTGCTGTTATCCGCCAGCGTGTCGACCTTTGCTGCAAATACGGAAAGTAAGACCGTTCAGTTTCCCAAGTGTGAGGGACTGAACGCCGACGGTATTGCTGCGAGCGTGAAACGTGATTATCAGCAAAATCGTATCGTGCGCTGGGCTGACGATCAGAAAAAACTGGGACAACTCGATCCTGTTGCCTGGGTTAATCCACAGGACATTGTCGGCAAAGACGGGCAGTGGACGGTACCACTTACCGTGCGCGGTAAGAGTGCGGATATTCGCTATCAGGTGAAGGTTGATTGCAAAACGGGCAGCGCAGAGTATCTGGCGCAGTAACCTGGTATTTGCGCATCTTTTGCTACAATAGACACTTCCTGACATCCCCTCGGGTACGCTGTGATAATTAATCGTCAGTATTTGAGGGGCAAAATGGCTAACTGGCTGAATCAACTGCAATCTCTTCTTGGGCAAAAAGGATCTTCCGCGTCTTCTTCGGGCGATCAGGGACTGAGCAAATTGCTGGTTCCCGGCGCATTAGGCGGACTGGCGGGGTTACTGGTAGCCAATAAATCCTCGCGCAAATTGTTGACCAAGTACGGCACCAGTGCGCTGCTCGTCGGTGGCGGCGCGGTGGCTGGCAGCGTGTTATGGAACAAATACAAAGATAAAGTCCGCACGGCGCATCAGGATGAGCCGCAGTTTGGCGTGCAAAGTACGCCGGTGGATGAGCGGACTGAACGCCTGATCCTCGCGCTGGTTTTTGCGGCAAAAAGCGATGGTCATATCGATGCAAAAGAGCGTGCGGCCATCGATCAGCAGCTGCGTGAAGCGGGAGTAGAAGACCAGGGGCGTATCCTGATTGAACGCGCCATTGAGCAACCGCTGGATCCTCAGCGTCTGGCACAGGGGATCCGCAACGAAGAAGAGGCGCTGGAAATCTACTTCCTCAGCTGTGCGGCGATTGATATCGACCACTTTATGGAGCGCAGCTATCTGAACGCGCTGGGCGATGCGTTAAAGATCCCACAGGATGTTCGAGAAGGTATTGAGCAAGATCTTAAGCAACAAAAACAGGCATTGCCGGGCTAAATAGTTACGGCGCAGGAGCATATTTCGCTTGCATCATTGCTGACTTTTGCCACCCTTATAGGATGATTAAGCAAAAGAACAATGACATGCTACCGAACGCTCCTCGTATTCCACACGCCATGACGCAACATGGCGACACCCGCGTCGATAATTATTACTGGTTGCGAGATGACACGCGCTCGCAGCCAGAGGTCCTCGACTACCTGCAGCAAGAAAATGCTTATGGTCGCCAGGTTATGGCCTCACAGCAGGCATTACAGGATCGCGTGCTGAAAGAAATTATCGACCGTATTCCCCCGCAGGATGTTTCGGCTCCCTACGTGAAAAACGGTTATCGCTACCGGCATATCTATGAGCCCGGTTGTGAATATGCCATATACCAGCGTCAGTCTGCGCTCAGCGAAGAGTGGGATGCCTGGGATACGTTGCTGGACGGAAACCAGCGCGCAGCTCACAGCGAGTTTTATACACTGGGCGGTCTGGCAATCTCGCCGGACAACACCATCATGGCGCTGGCTGAGGATTATCTCTCGCGCCGGCAATATGGTGTGCGTTTTCGCAATCTGCAAAGCGGTAACTGGTATCCGGAAGTCCTCGACAACGTCGAGCCTGAACTCGTCTGGGCCAACGACTCGCAAACTTTCTACTACGTGCGTAAGCATGAAACAACGTTACTGCCGTATCAGGTCTGGCGACATACCATCGGTTCGCCGTCATCCGAAGACAGGCTGGTATATGAAGAGGCAGACGATATGTTTTATGTCAGTCTGCACAAAACGACTTCGCAGCATTATGTCGTTATTCATATTGCCAGTGCGACCACCAGTGAGGTTCTGCTGATTGACGCTGAGCTGGCCGACGCTGAACCGTTGGTTTTTTTACCGCGGCGTAAAGACCATGAGTACAGCCTCGATCACTATCAACACGCGTTTTATCTGCGATCTAACCGACAGGGTAAAAACTTTGGTCTGTACCGTACCCGTGTGCGTGATGAACAGACCTGGGAAGCGTTAATTCCGCCGCGTGAAAACGTTATGCTGGAAGGGTTTACGCTGTTTACCGATTGGCTGGTGGTGGAAGAACGTCAGCAGGGCTTAACCAGCCTGCGGCAGATCAACCGTAAGACGCGTGAAGTGGTTGGGATTGCCTTTGACGATCCGGCTTATGTCACCTGGCTTGCCTATAATCCCGAACCGGAGACGTCGCGGCTGCGCTATGGTTATTCATCCATGACGACACCGGACACGCTATTTGAACTGGATATGGACACCGGAGAGCGACGGGTGCTCAAACAGACGGATGTCCCCGGTTTTGATGCGACAAACTACCGCAGCGAGCATGTGTGGGTAACCGCCCGTGATGGCGTAGAGGTGCCGGTTTCACTGGTTTATCATCAGCGGCATTTCCAAAAAGGGAAAAATCCACTGCTGGTATATGGATATGGTTCGTATGGCGCCAGCATGGATGCTGATTTCAGCAGCAGCCGTTTGAGCCTGCTGGATCGCGGCTTTGTATATGCTATTGCCCACGTCCGTGGCGGTGGCGAGCTGGGGCAGCAGTGGTACGAAGACGGTAAATTCTTGCAGAAGAAAAATACCTTCAACGATTATCTCGACGTCTGTGACGCGCTGCTCAAACTGGGCTACGGAGCGCCTTCACTCTGCTACGGCATGGGAGGAAGCGCGGGTGGAATGCTGATGGGGGTCGCCATTAACGAACGTCCGGAGTTATTTCACGGCGTGGTTGCCCAAGTGCCGTTTGTTGACGTAGTCACAACGATGCTGGACGAGTCGATCCCGCTCACCACCGGGGAATTTGAAGAGTGGGGCAACCCGCAGGATGTGGAATATTACGCTTACATGAAAAGCTACAGCCCATACGATAACGTCACCACACAGGCTTATCCGCATCTGCTGGTCACCACCGGGCTTCACGACTCCCAGGTGCAATACTGGGAACCGGCAAAGTGGGTAGCGAAACTGAGGGAGCTGAAAACGGACGACAATCTACTGTTGCTGTGTACGGATATGGACTCCGGTCACGGCGGCAAGTCCGGACGTTTTAAATCTTATGAAGGTGTGGCCCTTGAGTTCGCCTTTTTGATTGGCCTGGCGCAGGGGACGTTGCCCGGCAACGCGGCCGTCTAGGCGTTATCCAGATAGTGCTTCAATGTTAACCGCAGTTCCGGGCTCATACTGTCAAGGTTATTAAACAGCCAGCGCAGATAGCCCGGATCGCGTTCTGCCACCTCGGAAACGGGTTTACCGCGGTATTTACCAAAGGTAAATGTGGTTAACAGCGCAGGGCGACCGGTGATCTCGACCATTTGCTCTGCCGACCAGCCTGAGGTGTTCATGATGTCGATCAGCAGTGCCGCGGTAATGTAGCAATCGTATAGCGCGCGGTGCTGATGCAAACCAACGGGGGTTTGTACGCTCAGCTTGCGGGAATTATACAGCGCCATGTTGCTGTATTTTATCCCCGGCCACAGGCGGCGGGACAGCTTCATCGTGCAAATCCATTCCCCCGGCATGTCAGGCAATACGCGACGGTCGAAACTGGCGTTGTGCGCGACGTACCACTCGCTACCGTAATAATGATGGATGACGTCTTCAATCCACGGTTTATCCGCCACCATGGCTTCCGTAATCCGATGTATCGCCATTGCCTGCGGGCTGATGGGGCGGTCGGGTCGCACCAGGTGGCTCATCGGATTCACAATTTTGCCATCAACCACATCGACAGATGCGATCTCAACAATGCCTCCCTGCAGACCGCAGGTTTCTGTATCTATTATGCGCAGCATGCCATGCTCCTGGCCGAAAACGCCTAGCGTAATGGAATGATATCGCCTTGCCAACCCTGAGAGGTGCGCTTGCCGGTTAAGAGCAGTGAGCCGCTGTCCGCGCGAACAATTAAACGGCCCCGTTCATCCCATAATGCGCTGCTTCCGCGCGCATTGGCCATCAGTACCGCAATGGCGAACTGATGCGAGAAACGTTGCAGGCGAGAGGTTGATGAGAGAAGTTCAGGTTCGCTGACGCACTGGCAGGTGGTAAACAGTGAAAACGCAGGATCAATATCGATGCCTTCTGGCTGGCTGTCGACAACGCTGATGGTATTTCGCTGTCTGGCAATACAAGCCCCATGGCTCTGGTGGAACATTAAGGGGGCGGTCATCCACGGCGAAAAAAGCGCCATACCTTTCACAAAACGTTCGTTATGTTCAACCGGCAACCCCACAATAATGGTCATGCGATACGTCGCCGCGGCGTGGGCGAGGGGCTGCAACAGAGATTCATCGGGTGGGGCTGGCAGCTCATCGCTTTCATCCATACAACCTAATAGAGAAAGGGAGGGGAAAACCAGCAATTCACATTGGCATTTGGCCGCCGCCCTGATGAATTGCAGGTGATGGGCGACGTGTTCAGTTAGTGAGGTTTGAAGCGGTTCATACTGCGCTGCGGCAATTTTCCAGTGTGACATAATGACTTCCTTTTCATAGTGTCTACAATCATCTCTAAAGTATAGATTAAGAATATACTTATACTGTAGCAGTCATCATGTAAGGAATCGTAACGTATTATAAGGTTTATTTAACTTTCGGCTCGTAAGGTAAACGTGAGAGGGAAACGGACGCTAAACGATGCGCAATTAACCGTTCACGAAACCAGTCTCGCAGGTGTGCGGGTTGCTCACGTTCGACGACTTCGGCAACAACAGGCATGTTATAGCGCTCTTTAAAGGCGACACCAGCTGCGGCCAGGTCAACATTGACCTTATCCATTTCAGATTGTTCGAGTTTGGCCAGATTCATGCGTTTCTCCTTATAGGTATCCCGTAGCGCGCAAAAGTTACTAAGAGTGTGCGCTAATGGCAAGCCTGAATTGATGATTCTCGACTCGTTCATTGTAGAAGGTTATTCTCTATAGATTAGACATAACAAAAAGGAATAGTTGATATGGCTTCATCTGCATCCTCACTTCGCTTTGCTCTCATCGCTCTCGTCTCCACGTTGATTTCTCCTGCCGCACTGGCACATGCACACCTGACGCAACTAAATCCGGCAGCGAATGCGCAGATTACCGTGTCTCCTGAGGCGCTGACCCTGAATTTTTCAGAGGGCGTTGAACCTGCATTCAGCGGTGCAACGCTGACAGGCCCACAGCAGCAGCCGATTAAAACGGGTAAGGCGACGCGTAATGAGCAGGATAAGACGCAACTGATCGTTCCTGTGGAACAATCGCTGGACGCCGGAAAATATACGGTTGACTGGCACGTTGTGTCGGTAGACGGTCACAAAACCAAAGGACACTATACCTTTAGCGTGAAATAAAACGATGCTGGCATTCACCTGGGTTACGCTGCGGTTTATCCATTTCACCTCTTTAATGCTGGTATTTGGCTGTGCGCTGTACGGCGCCTGGTTGGCACCTGTTTCGGTACGACGTTTAATGATGCGCCGTTTTATGCGCCTGCAACGCCATGCCGCGATGTGGAGCTTTATCAGCGCGACGCTGATGCTGGCTGTCCAGGGGGGATTAATGGGGTCCGGCTGGCAGGATGTTTTCTCCGTTGATATATGGGGAGCAGTCCTGCAAACGCAGTTTGGCGGCGTATGGCTGTGGCAAATTATCCTCGCTCTGGTTACGCTGGTGGTGACCCTCATTGTGCCGCGCAGTATGTCACGACTGCTGCTGATGCTGACGATTGCGCAGTGTATTTTATTAGCCGGTGTCGGACATGCGACGCTGCATGACGGCGCAACGCGGGCGGTGCAGCAGCTTAATCACGCTCTGCATCTGGTCTGCGCCGCTGCCTGGTTTGGCGGCTTGCTGCCCGTTCTTTACTGTATGAGAATGGCGCAAGGCCGCTGGCAACAACAGGCGATCGCCACCATGATGCGTTTTTCCCGCTTTGGGCATCTTTTCGTAATTGGCGTCTTGCTGACGGGCATCACCAACGGCCTGTTTATTGTCGGATTATCCTTTCCCTGGCATGCAGCCTATGGGCAACTTCTGTTGTTAAAATGTGTGCTGGTCGCGCTAATGGTGGCGATTGCGCTGGCGAACCGGTATGTTCTCGTACCACGTATGCAGCAGGATAATCGCTGCATGACTCTCTATTTTATTTGGATGACTAAGATTGAATGGGGAATAGGGGCCGTCGTGCTGGCAATCGTCAGCCTGTTTGCAACCCTGGAACCGTTCTGATGGACTGGCAAAACGTATGAAAAAATTGATTATCTCTGTGTTCCTGCTGGCAAGTTCAGGAGCTGCATTGGCCGCGCCGCAGGTTATTACCGTCAGTCGCTTTGAGGTTGGCAAAGACAAGTGGGCGTTTAATCGCGAAGAAGTGATGCTGACGTGCCGACCGGGTAATGCGCTGTATGTCATCAACCCCAGCACGCTGGTGCAATACCCGCTGAACGATATTGCCAGACAGCAGGTAGCAAGCGGTAAAACGACCGCCAAACCGATCGACATTATCCAGATTGACGATCCGGCAAAGCCTGGCGACAAAATGAGCCTGGCCCCGTTTATTGAGCGTGCAGAAAAGCTCTGTTAATTGTCAGATGTAGCTTTCTGATTTCCAATAAAAAACCGCAACGTTCTGGCTGCAGAACTTGCGGTTTTTGCATTCTAGCGGGTGACAATCGTCCTTTTTTTCAGGCCACTTTGGTCGCGGACTGGAAAACCTGGCGCTGTCATCTATTCTTAAATGGCAGGGTAACTTAGCCTGCATTAATGCCAACTTTTAGCGCACGGCTCTCTCCCAAGAGCCATTTCCCTGGACCGAATACAGGAATCGTATTCGGTCTCTTTTTATCTGTCGAATACGATGCCGTCCAGGGCAAAACACTGCGTGTCGCATGCTGTATTCTTCCCAAACCATACCATACTCCGCCCCTCAATCGTCCAGGCTTTTTTGCTGCTATTGTTAAATTATTATAAGGGCGATCGCTCTATCCGGGAGGTCGAATGGAACACCCTGATGCTGTCTACCAGAGAATAGAAGGTACGCGTTGGCGCCACGTCTGGGTGGTGGGGGATCTCCACGGCTGTTTTTCCATGTTGATGGCTAAATTGCGCCAGTGCCGTTTTGATCCGTGGCAGGATCTGCTGGTTTCAGTCGGTGATGTGATTGACCGTGGACCAGACAGTTTGCGCTGTCTGGTGTTATTGCGTAAAAACTGGATGGTAGCGGTCAGGGGGAATCATGAGCAGATGGCGCTGGATGCGCTGACAACGGGAGAACAGTTGCTGTGGCAAATGAACGGGGGAGAGTGGTTTACCCATGCCGTGCAACCGGCGGCGAGGCATGCGCTTGAGGCGTGTCAGCAATTACCCTGGATTGTGGAACTGCGCTGTCAGAATGGTGTTCACGTTATTGCCCATGCCGATTACCCGGATGATGAATATCAATGGCAAAAGCATGTCGATTTACAGCGGGTATTGTGGGATCGCTCGCGGTTGATGAACAAAAGTGGCGGAATTGGTGGCGCGGACCATTTCTGGTTTGGTCATACGCCGCTGCGCCATCGTCTGGACGTTGATAACCTGCACTATATCGATACCGGTGCGGTATTCGGCGGCGAGCTAACGATGGTGCAATTACAATAATCAAAAATCGCTATATTCCTGCGCAGGTCGCCAGAAGCTGTCGATGTAGCCATCTGCTGGCAGGCATCCGCCATTGCGAATCCGCTGATCGTCCATCGAAATAAGGCACTGCTGTTCCGTATTGTAGACATCGACCACGATATCTTCACAACCGCCATCCAGGTAGCAAACAAAAAGAACCAGCGTGAACATTCCATCCCCAAATTATACTGCCGTACCGATAGTGTAGAAGAGGTTACTGCGTGGGGGAAATGAAGACATAAATAACCCGTCTGGCGACGGGTTCTTTTTGAATCAGGCAAAACGCATGATCCAGGCATCTGACTTACGATCGTAGTGCTCGCGGAATAGAACAGAATGTTCGCCATTAAGGAGAGCCGGGACGCTGGTATCGGCATCCCAGGCGTCCAGTTGCATACATAAATCCGGATCGGATTTACACGGAATGGTTAACGTTCGGTCTCCCGGCGATTCGCCGTGTAACTCGGCGTCGTCGATTTCAAAAGCGCCAATGCGCACACTGGTTTTCATCATCGTGCTCTCCGTCAATTTGCTGGTTGTGGTACGACCAGTTAGGTCGTCCATTTTTCAGCGTAGTCAACGTGAGCAAAAGCGCCAGTAAAAACGTGCGTTATCCTGTAAAGAGTTTGCCATCCCGGACAAGATCGCGTGGATAGCTGTTCTTCAACCGTGAACCAATCCGTTTTGCCAGCCCAACCGGCTGGTGCTGGAAGGTGACCAGCACGTCGTCGCTGGCAGGCGCGGTCTGCGGGTAGACATCTCTGCCGCGATACCACTCTTCTGCTTCTTCAAGGTTCAGTTCGAACGCGTTGCGGTGATGTGGGTTGGCGAGAGCGATGACGGCCTCATGTTGCCAGCGGTACCCTTTATTGTGGGTTTCAGCCAGCTTAATCCCGAGGCGGGAAAACCGCACTTTACCAATCAGTGATTCAATCTCAACAGGGAATAGCCAGACTTCTTTATCACGCTGCCAGAGGCGAAGATTGTCTTCCCATTGTAATCCGCTGGCGTTTGCCGCCGCAGTGATTTGTGCGGTTTCACGACCTTTCAATGGGCTGAACGGGAAATTGCCGACCTTATATTTAGGGGCAGGCAGAGGAGGGATAGCGGCTGTTTTTCGCAAACGGGCAACAAAGAATCCTTCGCAGTCGTAAATTTGCGGGAAGACATGCAGAAAACCTTCTGGCGTCAGCGCACGTTCAGCATCCGGGAATAAATCACCTAATGGGAGAAACTCCACGGCGTCCGGATAGGTTTCTAGTAGCCACTGCATGACGAGTTCATTTTCATCACGGTTCAGCGTACAGGTGGAATACACCAGCGTGCCGCCAGGGCGTAAAGCATGAAACGCGCTGTCGAGCAGTTCGCGCTGGGTGGCGGCAATCTCAAGATTACTGTCGACGGACCAGTTTTTCAGCGCATCGGGATCTTTACGCACCACGCCTTCACCGGAGCACGGTGCGTCCAGTAGGATGGCATCGAAAGATTCTGGCAACGCTGCGCCAAATACGCGTCCGTCAAAGTGGGTGAGGGCAACGTTAGCGATCCCACAGCGGCTGATATTGGCATGCAGCACTTTAACGCGACTGGCGGAAAACTCATTGGCCAGGATCGCGCCCTTATTCTTCATTTTTGCGGCGATTTGCGTGGTTTTTGAACCCGGCGCGGCGGCTACGTCCATCACCCGATCCGGAGTATTCCCTTCGGCAAACAGCGCGGCAACTGGCAGCATTGAACTGGCTTCCTGAATATAAAACAGCCCACTTAAATGCTCGGCGGTGCTGCCCAGTGGGACTGACTGCTCTTCGTCACGCTCGATCCAGAACCCTTCTTCACACCAGGGGATCGGCGTGAGCGACCAGCCGTAAGGTGCCGTTAAGGCGAGGAAATCGGCAACGGAGATTTTCAGTGTATTGACACGAATGCTGCGTCGTAACGGACGCTGGCAGGCGGCGAGAAAATCATCGAAAGAGAGCGTGGAAGGCATTGCTTCCCGCATTTGAGTCAGAAAGGCGTCAGGAAAATAAGCCACTTGATACCACCGGAAAAAAAACAGGCGCGCAGTGTAGCATATTTGCTCCGGCGCGAGTACGCCGGAGCAGGAGGGTCATTAACGCGGCAGGGCGGTTCCCCATTCACGCCACTCTTTGGGTTCGCTTTCCAGCAACAGGAAGTGTTTTCCAGCCTGTGCTTTTGGTGCCAGTGGCGTACCCGGTGGAGTGGCGAAGGCAATACCGCCGCGAATGAACTGATTAAAGGTCCCGGTTTTCACCACGCCGCCGGTCAGGCCGAAGTCGAGGTTGTAGCCGGACGCCAGCCAGAACACGGAGTTATTACGCACCAGATGCTGATAGCGCTGGCTGATGCGCATGGCAATCATCACGCGGTCAGAAAGCGAACCCAGCGTCAGCCCGGTGACGGTACCCACCTCGATACCTCTGAACAGAACCGGAGTGCCGATATTCAGCGACCCGGCTTCCGGCGCTTCGACCACGATGCTCAGGCCATCAAGATAACGCGAGTCGGTAATAGTGGCTTCCTGTAGCTCAAAATCACGGCGTGGATTCCCGCGACCCGGCTCCACGTTAATATAAGGCTGCAAGATGGTATCGAGGTGCTCCACACCTGCCGCAGAGATTTGCGGGGTAATTACCGAGAAGCGTGTCCCGCTGCGCGCAAAGGTCTGGACATATTCCGGGTACAGTACCGCTTTCGCCTGCACTTCATTGCGTGCGGTGATGAGTTCCAGGGTTTGGATCTGACCAATATCGATGCCAAGATAGCGAATTGGCATGCCCGCGGCGAGCTTACCGGCGTCAAAGGCGTGCAGGGTAATTTGGCCGCCTACCGCACGTGCGGCGGTTTCAGAAGCGTACAGAATCCGCTTGTCACCTTTGCGTTGGCTGGCGCTGGCACCGCTCAGGTTGTCGAAGCTAATTGCCCCTTTTAGCGCGCGAGACAACGGAGAAGCCTGTACGGTCAGTCCGCTACCGTTAAGTTGAACTTTTGCGCCGCCTTCTGCCCAGAACACGCTGTTGTTGGTTAACAGGTTGCGGTATTCCGGTTTGATGTGCAGGTCGATATCAAACGCATCGGCGCGAGGGCGCACGCTAATCACTTCACCCACTTCGAATTTACGGTACAGCACCACTGAACCGGCCTGAACGTCAGGCAACGTTTCGGCGCGCAGGCTGAGCGTGGTGGTCGGCAGATCGCTCAGGCTGTTTTCAATCGCTTTCTCCAGGTTGGCATAAAGCGGATAGCTGGGTTTCATTTCACCTTTGGTGCCGGGTAAAATACGAATACCGCCGCTAATCCATTCGCTGGCACTGGCTCCTAAGAACTCCACGCCGTCAATGCCTACTTTGACGTCAACCCGACTGTTGACCACAAATTTACTGTCACCTTGTACCAGGTCGCGATGCTGGGGTTCGATGGCAACAGTAAAGGAAACGCCTTTGCTGGACAGCGTACGTTCAATCACTTGTCCAACCTGGACACCATGCAGGATCAGCGGTTGACCCGCCTCAATGCCGTAGCTTTCCGGTGCAGTCAGGGTGAGCGTCATCACACCTGGATCGTGCAGTAAAGATTTTTCGCCGGGAACCACCACAAACTGACTGCGAGGTTCGCCCTCGCCGGGGACCAGTTCGAAGGTTTTACCGGTTAACAGCGAACTGAGGTTCGCATCGCTCAACGACAATTTGGGGCTGTGCAGCTCAATGCGCGTATTGTCCCGCAGCAACGAGACGACGCTCGGATCCACCGTCATTTCGCCGGTGACTTTGCCTCCTGGGATAAGTTCTAGTTTTGTCAGTTCGCCGACCTCCAAGCCCTGGTACATCAGCGATGTGGACCCTGCTTTTAGCCCATCGCCGCTGGGTAATTCCAGCTTGACGATCACGCCGCGCTGGCTATGGGCAAGGTCTTGATACAGACCAAATGTATCGTCGGCAACAGCGGGCTGTGAATCTTCCGGTGAGTCAAAGGCGATGGCACCATTCACCAGTGCGGCCAGACTTTCCAGCTTAACCTTCGCCCCACTGAGGCTGATATCCGCATTGACCCCAGACACGTTCCAGAAACGGCTGCCTTTTTTGACCAGATTAGTAAATCGGCGCTCAATGAGCACATCGATGGTTACGCCCTGATTATTGGGGTTAATGGTGTAGTCATATACCCTGCCTACCGGTATTTTGCGGAAATATACCAGCGAGCCGCTGTTCAGGGAGCCGAGGTCAGGTGCATGCAGATGCAACATTAAATCGCCGTTATTCAGGCGATACTTGGGCTGCGTATCCAGGGCGACGAAATGATCTCTCGGCTCCCCGGTTCCGGGCATCATTCCGATATAGTTTCCGCCAACCAGTGCGTCGAGACCGGAAACGCCTGCCAGCGAGGCTTTTGGCGTCACCAGCCAGAACTGCGTATCTTTACGCAGGGCATCTTTCATGCTGGCCTTGATGCTGACGCGAACTTCAATCTTGCGCAGATTTTTGCTGAGACTGATATCCTGCACCGTGCCAACTTCGACACCCTGATAGCGAACAGGCGTCCGGCCCGGCACAATACCATCTGCAGACATAAAGTCGATGGTAACGGTGTTGCCGCGGTCTTCATAGCTTCCCCAGATCAGCCACCCGGCGATCATCAGGGCGATGAACGGTAGCAGCCAGAATGGAGAAATACGGCGTTTTGTTTTAATCTGCGCTTCAGTCTGCGAAGCGGGCGTTTCCTGACTCATGTGCATCCCAAAGTAAGCGGCTGTCCAGCCATTCCACAGCAAGAATAGTCAAAATTACCGCTGCGCCGAAATAAAACGCAGCCGGTCCCATAGTAAAAGCAAGTATCTGGTCGCGATTAATCAGCGACATGGTTAAGGCAATAACAAACAGATCCAACATCGACCAGCGGCCAATCCACGTCACTATGCGCAGTAGCAGAATGCGCGTGCGTAAGCCCTGTTCACATTTAAAATGGATGCTAATCAATAGGGTAAGCATCACGATCACTTTGGTGAAAGGCACCAAAATACTGGCGATAAAGACGATTGCCGCGACACCAACATTGCTGCTTGCCAGCGACATAATGCCGGACAGGATCGTGTCTTCCTGCCGGGATCCGTTAACGTAAATAACCGAGATGGGCAGCAGATTAGCAGGCAGCAGCAGGACAATCGAGGCCAGCAGCGCGGCCCAGCACTTTTGTATGCTTTGATTCCTGCGCCAGCGCAACGGAATATGGCAACGCGGGCAGCGACTGCGGGTGTCCGGATAGCCTGTAAAATGGCAGCCGAGGCACACGCGAAGCTGTTCATCGGGGCGCCGTGCGGGTCTTTGCGGGTAAAAACGGTCCCACAACTGTTCCACGTTGAGGTGCGACAGCGTCAGAATACTGAGGATCACCAGCGCAAGAAAAGCATACAGCCCCACGCCCGGCAGCAGGAAAGCGTAGTCCTGCACTTTGATCGACGCGACGCCAATACCGACCAGGTAAATGTCGAGCATGACCCACTCTTTGAGCCTTTCCAGCATCAGCAGGACCGGGCGCAGGTTCATACCGAGAATGTTGCCTAACCACAGATAAGCAATGGACGAGACAAGTATTATCGGCGCGCCCATCACGCAAAAGAGCACGAAGGAGGCGGTGAGTGGATCACCCTGGCGGGTCATTTGCCAGATCCCCTGAACCACATTGGCGTCAATACGAATGCCTAATAAAAAGATGTGTAACAGCGGCTCTCCCCAGGCAAAAGGCATCAGCAGCAGCATGGTGAAGGCCATTGCCGCCAGCCGTGTTAATGACCAGTCGCGTCCGTCACGAATTTTTGCCTGACAGCGGGGACAGTATGCACTTTGGTGCGAACGCATTTTCGGCAAGCTAAATAGCATGTCGCATTCGGGGCAACGCTGGTAGTGCGCACGGGGTAGCGCCTCACCGACGGACCTGATCGCTATTTTTTTGGATGGCTTGATGCGTGGAGTATTTAGGGCCATGTATCGCGGATCAAAGTGTTAGAGTAATGTTATCTTAACCCATGACGGGAATGATCTTGAGCATTAACGCATTTAATGTTTATTTTAGTAGGCTGCAGTTTTAAGTAAGACAACTAAGTGATTACATAATGAACAAAATAGAGCTATACACGGATCTGAACCGTGATTTTCGCGCATTGATGGCAGGTGAAACCAGTTTTCTGGCAACGTTGGCAAATACCAGCGCCTTGTTGTACGAACGTCTTTCAGAAGTGAACTGGGCTGGTTTTTATCTGCTCGAAAACGACACGCTGGTGCTCGGTCCCTTCCAGGGAAAGATCGCCTGTGTGCGTATCCCTGTTGGGCGTGGCGTGTGTGGTACAGCGGTGGCGCAGAACCAGGTTCAGCGCATTGAAGACGTTCACACCTTTGACGGGCACATTGCTTGCGATGCCGCCAGCAATGCTGAAATCGTCCTGCCAATCATGGTTGAAAATCAGATAATCGGCGTGCTGGATATTGATAGCACAGCGTTTGGCCGCTTTACTGAAGAGGATGAACAGGGGCTGCGTACGCTTGTGGCACAGCTTGAAACCGTGCTTGCAATGACGGATTACAAAAAATTCTTTGCGACCGTCGCAGGATAATCAACGGATAACGTAGCAATTACTGATGACGTCATTATAATGACGCCTGTTCATGCCTGCGCTTGTTGGCTACGTCCGTTGTAATCAGGAAATTTCATGGAAAATCAACCTAAGTTGAATAGCAGTAAAGAAGTTATCGCGTTTCTGGCCGAACGCTTCCCGCAATGTTTTAGTGCGGAAGGCGAAGCGCGCCCGCTGAAAATTGGCATTTTTCAGGATCTGGTAGAGCGTGTTGAGGGTGAAATGAACCTCAGCAAGACACAGCTTCGTTCTGCCTTACGTCTCTACACTTCAAGCTGGCGCTATCTGTATGGCGTTAAGCTGGGCGCAACGCGTGTCGATCTCGACGGCAACCCATGTGGTGAGCTGGATGAGCAACACGTCGAACATGCGCGCAAACAGCTTGAAGAAGCAAAAGCCCGCGTTCAGGCGCAACGTGCCGAGCAACAGGCGAAAAAACGCGAAGCGGCAGCTGCTGCGGGTGAAAAAGACGGCGCACCGCGTCGCGAGCGTAAGCCGCGTCCTGCTCCGCGTCGTAAAGAAGGTGCAGAGCGTAAACCTCGCGCTGAAAAACCGGCCGCTCAAGCACCGCGTGCTCCTCGCGAAGAACAGCATACCCCAGTGTCTGATATTTCAGTGCTGAAGGTAGGGCAGTCTTTAAAGGTGAAAGCAGGTAATAATGCGATGGATGCCACCGTATTAGAAATCACCAAAGATGGCGTCCGTGTACAGCTGAATTCGGGTATGTCTTTGATTGTACGCGCAGAACACTTGGTGTTCTGAAACGGAGGCCTGGCCTGGCATGAACACTTTTTTTAGGCTTACTGCGTTAGCTGGTCTGCTTGCATTAGCAGGCCAGGCACTCGCTGTGGAAGACATCACGCGTGCCGATCAACTCCCCATACTGAAGGAAGAAACGCAGCACGCGACGGTGAGCGAACGTGTCACATCGCGTTTTACGCGTTCTCATTATCGCCAGTTCGATCTGGATCAGGCGTTTTCGGCAAAAATTTTTGACCGCTATCTGAATCTGCTCGACTACAGCCATAACGTGCTGTTAGCGAGCGATATAGAGCAGTTTGCTAAAAAGAAAACCGTCATCGGTGATGAACTGCGCACGGGCAAGCTGGATGTCTTTTACGATCTCTACAATCTGGCGCAAAAGCGCCGGTTTGAACGTTACCAGTACGCGTTAAGCGTGCTGGCGCGTCCAATGGATTTCACCGGTAACGACACGTTTAACCTCGATCGCAGCAAGGCCCCATGGCCAAAAAGCGAAGCCGAGCTAAACGCATTGTGGGACGGTAAGGTTAAATTCGATGAACTTAGCCTGAAACTGACCGGTAAAACCGATGCTGAAATTCGTGAAACGCTGACCCGTCGTTACAAATTTGCTATTCGCCGTCTGGCGCAGACTAACAGTGAAGATGTGTTCTCACTGGCGATGACGGCGTTTGCGCGTGAAATCGATCCGCATACCAACTACCTGTCTCCGCGGAATACCGAACAGTTCAATACCGAAATGAGCCTGTCTCTGGAAGGTATTGGCGCGGTTCTGCAAATGGATGATGACTATACCGTTATTAATTCAATGGTAGCGGGTGGTCCGGCAGCCAAAAGCAAGGCGATAAGCGTAGGCGATCGTATTGTTGGCGTCGGCCAGGCTGGTAAAGGCGTCGTTGATGTGATTGGCTGGCGTCTCGATGACGTTGTCGCGCTGATCAAAGGACCAAAGGGTAGCAAGGTTCGCCTTGAAATCCTGCCTGCCGGTAAAGGCACCAAGACACGTACCGTTACGCTAACGCGTGAACGTATTCGTCTGGAAGACCGTGCTGTTAAAATGTCGGTCAAAACCGTTGGCAAAGAAAAAGTCGGTGTGCTCGATATTCCCGGTTTCTACGTTGGCTTGACGGATGACGTTAAAGTTCAGCTGCAGAAGCTGGAAAAACAGAATGTTAGCAGCGTGATCATCGATTTGCGCACTAACGGTGGTGGTGCACTGACCGAAGCCGTATCGCTTTCCGGTCTGTTTATTCCTTCTGGCCCTGTTGTTCAGGTTCGCGACAATAACGGTAAAGTGCGCGAAGACAGTGATACCGACGGCGTTGTTTACTATAAAGGCCCGCTGGTGGTGCTGGTTGACCGTTTCAGTGCTTCTGCTTCTGAGATTTTTGCCGCGGCAATGCAGGATTACGGCCGTGCGTTAATCGTCGGGGAACCGACCTTTGGTAAAGGCACCGTGCAGCAGTACCGTTCTCTGAACCGTATCTACGATCAGATGCTGCGTCCGGAATGGCCAGCGCTGGGTTCCGTTCAGTACACTATCCAGAAATTCTACCGTGTTAACGGTGGCAGCACGCAACGTAAGGGCGTGACGCCGGATATCATCATGCCGACAGGCAATGAAGAAACTGAAACCGGTGAGAAGTTCGAAGATAACGCCTTACCGTGGGATAGCGTTGATGCTGCAACCTATGCGAAGTCAGATAATTTAACGCCGTTTGGTCCTGAATTACTGAAAGAACATAATGCTCGTATCGTTAAAGATCCTGAGTTCCAGTACATCATGAAGGATATTGCTCGTTTCAATGCCCTGAAAGATAAGCGCAACATAGCGTCTCTGAATTACGCTCAGCGTGAGAAAGAGAATAACGAAGATGATGCCCTGCGTCTGGCGCGTATCAACGATCGCTTGAAGCGTGAAGGTAAACCGCCGCTGAAGAAACTGGACGATCTGCCGAAGGATTACCAGGAGCCGGATCCGTATCTCGATGAGACGGTGAAAATAGCGCTCGACCTGGCGCGTCTTGAAAAAGACAAGCCAGCGGAACAGTCTGCGACCAAACAGTAATATCCAACAGGCACAAGAAATTGTGCCTGTTTTTTTAACAAGCGTATGAAGTCGTCAGTCTGATACGGTAAAATGTAAAGTTGTGTCTTTCTACTGACTTAGCACGTATGCATGCTTGAAAATAGCCGTAAGACCCATACGATATGGGTAATCGCATAGTGCGTTTTGTTAAATTGAGGTTAAAAGAAAATTATGATGCGAATCGCGCTCTTCCTGCTGACGAACCTGGCTGTGATGGTCGTTTTCGGGCTGGTATTGAGCCTGACAGGGATTCAGTCAAGCAGCGTTCAAGGCTTGTTGATTATGGCTCTGCTGTTTGGTTTTGGTGGTTCCTTTATTTCGCTGCTGATGTCCAAATGGATGGCGTTAAAGTCCGTTGGTGGGGAAGTAATTGAACAGCCCCGTAATGAAAGAGAACGCTGGCTGATGAATACTGTAGCAACTCAGGCTCGTCAGGCTGGGATCGCTATGCCGCAGGTGGCTATTTACCATGCGCCAGATATTAACGCGTTTGCGACCGGCGCTCGCCGGGATGCGTCGCTGGTGGCTGTCAGCACCGGCTTGTTGCAAAACATGAGTCCCGATGAAGCCGAAGCCGTTATCGCACATGAAATTAGCCACATTGCCAATGGCGATATGGTTACCATGACGCTGATCCAGGGCGTGGTGAACACCTTTGTTATCTTTATCTCACGTATTCTGGCGCAACTCGCCGCCGGCTTTATGGGCGGAAACCGTGAAGAAGGTGAGGGTAGCAACGGCAACCCGCTAATCTATTTCGCGGTAGCGACGGTGCTGGAGCTGGTGTTTGGTATTCTGGCGAGCATTATTACCATGTGGTTCTCACGTCATCGTGAATTCCATGCGGATGCAGGCTCTGCCAAACTGGTGGGTCGTGAGAAAATGATTGCTGCGCTGCAGCGGCTGAAAACTAGCTATGAGCCGCAGGAAGCAACCAGCATGATGGCCTTCTGCATCAACGGTAAATCTAAGTCGCTGAGTGAGCTGTTTATGACTCACCCGCCGCTGGATAAGCGTATTGAAGCGCTGCGCAGTGGGGAATACCTGAAATAACCCGCAGCAGGTTAAATAATGAAGAAGCGCGTCGTTAGACGCGCTTTTTTTACGCCTGAATCCGAGGTTGGGTGATCCGCAGTCCGCTGACAATAGCGGCAAGCGTCGCCAGAATGCCAGCCGCCAGCAGAGACATGTGGGTACCGCTGTCGCCAAACTGATTCAACATCAACGCCACTAACGCGGCACCGGTGCTTTGTCCCAGTAAACGCGCCGTTCCCAGCATCCCGCTTGCGCCACCGCTGCGTTCACGCGGCGCGGAAGTGATGATGGTATGGTTGTTTGGTGACTGGAACAGACCAAAGCCAGCACCGCACAGGATCATCGGCCAGATAATATTGAAGTCCGACGGGGCGGAGGGCAGCAACACCAGAGAAAATAACCCGCATGCCATCACCACCATGCCTAATGCCCCTAAAAGCCCGGCGTGGACGCGTTCAATCAGGTAACCCGCCAGCGGTGCCATAACCATGGTGGCCAGCGGCCATGGGGTCAACAACAGACCTGTTTCAACTTCACTACGACCCAACACGGTTTGTAAAAAGAAGGGGAGAGAGACCATGGCCAACATTTGCGCGCAGAATGAACAGATCGAGGTGCCGATGGAGAGCGAAAAAAGCGGTATGCGCAGCAGATCAACCGGTAACAGCGGTACAGGTAGTGACAGCTGTCGACGGACAAAGAAATAGCCCACCACGAGAAGTCCCGCCAGTTCAGCCCCGATTAGCGTGAGTGACTGTCCCTGGGCAAACCCACTGAGTGCAGTTATCAGCAAACCGAACGTTAACGCATTCATCACCGCGCTGGGTAAATCAAAACGGGGTTTATTGCTGCGTGCAGCGTTTGCGGGCAAAAAGCGCATAGCCAGCAGTAGAGCAATAATCCCAAGCGGTACGTTAATCAAAAACAACCATTTCCATGAGGCAATGGAGAGGATCGCCGCGGCAATAGTCGGACCTGCAGCAGACGAGACCGCCACGATGAATGAATTAATACCCATTCCGCGCCCCAGTTGGCGTTGAGGGTAAATAAGCCGGATCAGCGCCGTATTCACGCTCATTAATGCGGCTCCGCCAAACCCTTGTGCCACGCGCGCCAGCGTGAGCATCTGCAGGGAATCTGATAATGCGCAGAAGAGAGATGCGAGCAGAAAAACGACCAGTCCGCATTTATAAATACGTCGGTAGCCAAACATGTCGCCCAAAAAAGAAAATGAGAGTAGTGAAACCACTATCGCAATTTGATAGGCATTAACGACCCAAATTGAACTGGCGGGGGAGGCCTGAAGATCGGCGGCAATCGTCGGCAGGGCAACATTGGCAATTGCACCATCCAGTACGGCCATCGAAATACCCATAATAATGGTTAATATTGCGCCATATCGTTGGGGCAGCGGCAGGCCATCGGCCTGAAATTTATCCATAGGAAGTCAATATTGTCGGAAATTATGATGAGAATAATAATTTTAGCATTGATATTCAGGTGTTATGTCGCAGATTTGTAACTAAGTGGGCAAAGATGGATTGCGAGCATCGGTACGTGAAATTATAATAAAAACCGGTTCTGATTTTTATAAAACACTCGTAATGAGGTGATAAATGGCTATCGCAGATCTGGATAAACAACCCGATTCTGTTTCTTCCGTGCTGAAGGTTTTTGGCATTCTGCAGGCGCTGGGTGAAGAGCGCGAAATTGGTATAACCGAATTGTCGCAACGCGTCATGATGTCTAAAAGCACCGTTTATCGCTTTTTACAGACCATGAAAACGCTGGGTTATGTGGCACAGGAAGGTGAGTCTGAGAAATACTCTCTGACCCTGAAACTGTTTGAACTGGGCGCTCGCGCGTTGCAAAACGTCGATCTGATCCGTAGCGCTGATATTCAGATGCGTGAACTGTCGCGTTTAACTAAAGAGACGGTCCACCTCGGTGCGCTGGACGAAGACAGCATTGTCTACATCCATAAAATCGACTCGATGTACAATTTACGCATGTATTCTCGCGTAGGACGTCGTAACCCGTTATACAGCACGGCGATCGGTAAAGTACTGCTGGCATGGCGTGACCGTGACGAAGTAAAACAGATTCTTGAAGGCGTGGAATACAAACGCAGCACCGACCGTACGATCACCAGCACTGATGAGTTGCTGCTGCTGCTGGATAAAGTGCGTGAGCAAGGCTACGGTGAAGACAACGAAGAGCAGGAAGAAGGACTGCGCTGCATCGGCGTTCCGGTCTTTGATCGTTTCGGTGTGGTCATCGCAGGTTTGAGTATTTCATTCCCGACTCTGCGTTTTTCTGAAGAGCGTTTACACGAATATGTCGAAATGCTGCACACGGCTGCGCGAAAAATTTCAGAACAAATGGGTTATAACGATTATCCATTCTGATTTGATTTATACGCAATAGGTCAAAAGCCCCAGGTATTTTGTACCGGGGCTTTTTAAATGAGCAAAATTAATACAAGCCGACACCAATAACAGGTAATTTTCTTGCTTCAATATTAACCGTTATCGACAATGAAGGTGCTTTTCCTTAACAGGGGACAGTCCGACAAGCCGATGATACCGCTGCTGGTATGTACGTACTGTGCGGTGCTGGTGCCCCGTGCCGTCAGGTACTTGCATTGCAGACCCAGTCCTGCTGCGTTCTCCTTACTCCCTATCAGCACGCCATAGCCACTCAGTAATAAACCAATCCAAACCAGAGCCAGCAATACAATTGCGCGAATAATCAGACGCATTACAACCTCTTATCTTTTCTCGTTATTATAAGATTAGCTTGTACACTGAATGAAACAAGTGAATCATTCCTAAAAATATTTATGCCGCTAAGGTTAACGTTGGGTTTAGGTAACGCATGATAATTTAGTCGCATAAGATGTGGATTCGGAGAGTGGAGTTGGAGTGAAAAAAATTCGGTGGGTGGTGCTGATCATTGTCGTACTGGTATGCATACTGATGTGGGCGCAGGTGTTCAACATCATGTGCGATCAGGACGTACAATTTTTCAACGGAATTTGTGCCATCAATAAATTTATTCCCTGGTAAGCGCATTTTAGCAACAGTTGATTACCTTCTTGTGCGGCAGTGGTAAACTACGCTGTCTACATTGAGGTGGTAAAATGAACGAAGTTTTGAACTCTGGCGCGCTAAGTTTTGCGTCTTTAGTGGTATCGGTGGTGGTTCTGGTTATCGGGCTTGTGCTGTGGTTCTTCATCAATCGGGCAAGCTCACGAACTAATGAGCAGATCGAGTTACTTGAAGCGTTGTTAGATCAACAAAAACGACAGAACGCATTGCTTCGTCGTCTTTGTGAAGCTAACGAACCTGAAAAAGCCGCAGAACCTGCAGTGAAAAACCAGGATGAAGATGAAAGTATCATTCGCCTGGTAGCAGAACGTTAGTCAACTGAAAGACAGGGTGGGCGTCTGATGACGCTGTTCTCAGATATTCCATCCTGTCGTTAACCCTGTCATATCATTTTCTTCTGCGACCTCCACGCGGTTCGCGCGGTGAACTGTCGATAACGTTCTTCCATCAATTCATGTTGGCCGATTAATTCTGTGCCTGTGCGTGGTGTTAAATATAATTACCCATACGTTAATAATATGATTATGTCATTTTTGTGATAGTGATCGTTTTTATTATCAGCGAAACGTTTCTCTTACTTTTTTTGTGCTTTGTCATCGTTCTTTCATTATTTTTCTGCAAAACCAGAAGACGGATCTCATTTTTACCGTTGTGACAAATTATGCATTACTAAGCATAAAAAATGATATTCAGCACACGGTGCATCAGTGAGTCTGGAACAACCTCACAAGGTGAGCTATGGTAGACATGTCGCGGCTGCTGCGTATGCCAGCCGGGGCAGGGCGGGAGCGGTGAGAATATATCCAGACTCGGTCTGGCGCATAACTGTGCAGTTGTCGTGAGATGAACTTCGGGATTTGTGCGACCGATCGAGACACGTTTAAAAATGGCTTGCCATTATTATCGTTGTATGTGATAACACGTTTTGGGTTAAACGAGGTACAGTTCTGTTTATGTGTGGCATTTTCAGTAAAGAAGTCCTGAGTAAACACGTTGACGTTGAATACCGCTTCTCTGCCGAACCTTATATTAGTGCCTCAAGCAGTAATGTCTCAGTTTTATCTATGTTATGCCTGCGGGCGAAGAAAATACTCTAAGGAATTTTGCAAATGGCAAAGATTAAAGGTCAAGTTAAGTGGTTCAACGAGTCTAAAGGTTTTGGTTTCATTACTCCTGCTGATGGCAGCAAAGATGTGTTCGTACACTTCTCTGCAATCCAGGGTAACGGCTTCAAAACTCTGGCTGAAGGCCAGAACGTTGAGTTCGAAATTCAGGACGGCCAGAAAGGTCCGGCTGCTGTTAACGTAACAGCTATCTGATCGAAACCACTGATTTGAAGCGCTCAGGCGCAGCAATTTCAGATATAAAGCCTCGCATTTGCGGGGCTTTTTAATTCAGATTACGTCAAAGTATTTCAAAATGCCGTCTCATTAGCGCTTTGTTGCAAAGGCGTGATATTCGTAGCATTCTTTTCCCCGCTTTCTGTCGCTAATTCTCGTTAAATCAGTCACCTGAACAACTATCTTGCTGGAGAACAGGTGAAAAAGAAAAACGACGGCGATGCACGCAATTTTACTCCCGTACGTTTTGCCCTGCTTTGCGCGGCAATTTTATTGAGTCTGGGGTTGCTCCTTGGCAGGGTTGCGTGGTTGCAAATCGTCACGCCGACCAGTCTGGTGAAGCAGGAGGACATGCGCTCATTACGTGAAGTAACGACGGCATCACCGCGTGGAATGATTACCGACAGAGAAGGGCGACCGTTGGCGGTGAGCGTACCGGTTAATGCTGTCTGGGCCGATCCTAAGACGATTATTAGCAAAGGTGGTGTCGGGTATAACGAGCGCTGGCAAGCGTTGGCAAAAACGTTGAATTTGTCGCTTAGTTCATTGGCGGAACGCGTTAATAGTAACCCCGCCGGACGCTTTATCTACCTGGCGCGCCAGATTTCACCCCAACAGGCGCAGTGGGTTGATAATCTGAATCTTCCGGGGATTAATCTTCGCGAAGAGTCCCGTCGTTTCTATCCCGCCGGTCACGTTGCCGCGAATTTGATTGGCTTCACCAATATTGATGGCCAGGGTATTGAAGGGGTAGAGAAAAGCTTCAATAGCCAGTTGATGGGCAAACCCGGCTCGCGGTTGGTGCGTAAAGACAAATTTGGTCATGTGATTGAGAACATCACGGAAGTGATGCCGGTACCCGCACATGAGTTACAGCTCAGTATCGATGAACGCTTGCAGACGGTCACCGAGGATGCGCTGGACAATGCCGTGACGTGGAATAAAGCCGAGTCAGGGGCGGCGGTACTGATCAACATCGCCACTGGGGAAATATTGTCGATGGCGAGTTTCCCGGATTTCAACCCCAATAACCGCGACGGTGCGGTGCTGGACGATTTTCGTAACCGCGCGATCAGCGATACCTTTGAGCCAGGATCTACCGTTAAGCCGTTGGTGCTTATGACTGCCCTGCAACAGGGAATTGTACAGCCCGACAGCGTGATTGATACCCACCCCTTTAATCTTGACGGGCACCGTATTCGCGATGTTGGCTATTATCCTGAGTTGTCGCTGACCGGTATTTTGCAAAAATCGAGCGATACCGGCGTGTCACATTTATCATTAGCTATGCCCATTCAGCGATTGTTGGACACCTACAAGAGCTTTGGTTTTGGCGAACCGACAGGTCTAGGGTTGACTGGCGAAAGCAGCGGCTTAATGCCTCAGAGACGTTACTGGAGCAGTTTGGATCGCGCAACCTTTGCCTTCGGCTACGGATTAATGGTCACGCCGCTACAGTTGGCGCACGTTTACGCCACCATTGGCAGTTTTGGCATCTATCGACCGCTGTCCATCACCCGTATCGATCCGCCGGTAATAGGCCGACGCGTCATGTCTGAGGCGTTAGTTCATCAGGTTGAGCATATGATGGAAAGCGTCGCGCTGCCCGGCGGTGGGGGAACAAAGGCTGCGGTACGAGATTATCGCGTGGCGGTAAAAACCGGGACGGCAAAGAAAATTGGCGATGACGGCAAATATGTCGATAAATACGTGGCATACACGGCGGGCGTGGCTCCGGCAAGCGATCCGAAGTTTGCGCTGGTTGTGGTTATCAACAACCCGCAAAATGGGGCGTATTACGGTGGTGCCGTATCGGCCCCCGTCTTTAGTCAGATAATGGGGGATGTGCTGCGTCTGGAAAACGTTAAACCGGATGGCATGCCCGCTGACTCGGAACACTTGCTGGTAATGCAAGGTAATAACGGCGTCTCTCCGGCGCTGTAAGTTATTTTCCCAGGGCGCAATTCGCGTTACACTTGCGCCCTGAAGCCATCTGCCGGAGTTGTCATGTTGTTTTCCTGTCCCCTTTGCCATCAGCCTCTTACTCAAGATAACAGCAGTTTTGCCTGCCCTGGGCGGCATCAGTTTGATGTGGCGAAAGAAGGGTATGTCAACTTACTGCCTGTTCAACACAAACGCTCGCGCGATCCAGGTGACAGTGCGGAAATGATGCAGGCACGTCGGGAATTTCTCGATGCCGGCCACTATCAGCCGCTGCGTGAGGCGATTGTGAATGTTCTCCAGGAAACGTTAACGCCAGGTGACGCGGCGATTCTCGATATCGGCTGTGGGGAAGGGTATTACACGCACGCGTTTGCCGATGCGCTGGCAGGAAGTATGACCTTTGGTCTGGATGTCTCGAAGGTGGCGATCAAGGCCGCAGCAAGGCGTTATCCGCAGGTGACATTTTGTGTTGCGTCAAGTCATCGACTGCCTTTTGCTGATGCTTCAATGGATGCCATTGTCAGGATCTACGCTCCCTGTAAAGCTCTGGAGCTGGCGCGCGTGGTGAAGCCGGGTGGATGGGTGATAACGGCCACGCCGGGCCCGCGCCATTTAATGGAGCTGAAAGGGCTGATTTACGATGAGGTGCGTTTGCATGCGCCACACACGGAACAGCTGGAGGGCTTTGCTCTGCAGCAGAGTATCGCGTTGGGCTATCAGATGCAGCTTAGCGGTAGCGAGGCTGTGGCATTGCTGCAAATGACGCCTTTTGCCTGGCGGGCAAAACCGGAAGTCTGGGAAACGCTGGCGGGGAAAACGACATTTGACTGCCAGACAGACTTTAGTATTCATATCTGGCAGCGTGTGAATTAACCGTGGAAATGTGCCCAGAGGATCTGGGCACCGATACCAATTAGCACCACCCCGCCGAGAATTTCAGCACGTTTACCCAGCATGGGGCCGATAAAACGGCCGATCATCATCCCCAGCGTGGACATAATTAGCGTGGTGCAGCCGATAGCCAGCGCGGTGGCAATAATGTTCACCTGCAGGAAAGCCAGACCGACGCCGACGGCCATCGCATCGAGGCTGGTGGCAATGGCGGTGGTCACCAACAGCCAGAAACCGTGGCGACGCTGCGGCTCTTCATCTTCATCACCGTTATCACGGAAACCTTCGATTATCATTCGTCCACCGAGAAAAATCAGCAGGATGAAGGCAATCCAGTGGTTCCACTCGAGTACGAATTTACTCGCCAGCATGCCCATACCCCAACCAATCAGCGGGGTCAGCGTTTCGACAGCGCCGAAAATTAAGCCAGTGCGCAGAGCTTCAGAGAATTTAGGTTTGTGTAGCGTAGCACCTTTACCAATTGATGCGGCGAATGCATCCATCGACATGCCGAAAGCGAGAAGAACAGTAGCGGTGAGATTCATAACAGCGTCCTGACCGGGGTATCCATTAAACACATCACTGCCCCCAGTAACCATGCACGCCCGAACACGCAGTTCAGGAGACATGCATTGCAGTTGATGTGTCTATGGTCTCGCCTGACTGTATGTTTACAGTCCGTACGCGCCACGCCTTGCGACGAGTATGTTGACACGTACATTTCCGGAGTCTGGAAATCGGCTACTCCCCAATGACGGGCGCAACCTTAACATATTTTGAGAATATAAAACAAGAAACGGGGGGATATTATTTGACTTCTAATTGAAAACGATTTTCATTTAGATTTAATTGTCGGTAATGCGTTAAATTAAATTACAAAAAGAGAACGTGAATATAGCCTGTGCTATGTTTGTTTTACGTCAATATACAAATAACATAGTGCAGGCTATGTTTCTATATCATTGATTTGATATGAGAAGTTTATATATTCTCTCAAGGTCGTCTATATTTCGTACGCGGATCAGCAATCGCCGATGTTCTAATTGCATCACCAGTACGCCATCTTCCGACAAATTCATCTCTTTAATCCGGCTATATTCCACCCAAACATTGGCGAAGAAAAACCCTTTCTGTTTAAAGATGATTTTTGGCGTGCGGATCCAGAACAAATATATTCCCATCAATATCAGCGCACACAATAACCAGGTAGTGAATTGCGCCCCATGGCTGGTGACGTTGTTGTAGATGAGAATCGCGATCAATCCAATGAAGATAACGCTATCGACACGACTACGGGGCAGCAGGGGAACAGCAAGCAGAGTAGGGCCATTACGGCGGGGCATGATGAACTGATCGTAGATGGCAAACGCCAGCAGCGACAGGATAAAAAGAACCAGCACCAGGTCCGTGATAGTCATGAATCCTTAACCCTCTAAATAGAAAAACCGGGAGCAGAGCCCCCGGTATGGTATAGCAGTCTTACAGGCCGAGCAGGCCGACAGCGTAACCCGCGATACCGATGACGAAGAAGCCAACGATAATCCACAGAGCGTTCACTTTCTTACGCAGCAGCCACATACAGGCGAAGGTCAGCAGCAGCGGTACCAGGCCCGGCATCAGCTGGTCAAGGATGGTCTGCACGGTGGTTACGCGAGTCTGACCATCCTGACCGGTGATGGTGGAAACCACCAGCGGGATGTTCACGTGCGTCCACTTATTCACCAAGGCCCCCATGACAAACAGGCCGAGGATTGACGCCCCCTCAGTCAGTTTCTGTAGGAAGCCGCCGCCCATATCTTTAACGATATCGACACCTTTACGATAACCGTAGGCCACACCGTAGTAGCGTGTTGCCAGACGTACCGCGTTGAACAAGATGAAGAACAACAGTGGGCCTAGCAGGCTGCCACTCATCGCGATACCCGCACCGAGGGCGGCAAATACCGGACGCACGGTACCCCAGAAGATCGGGTCACCTACGCCTGCCAGCGGACCCATCAGACCGACTTTGATACCGTTGATGGCACCATCGTCAATCTCTGCACCGTTAGCACGCTGTTCTTCCATCGCCAGCGTTACGCCAAGAACCGGTGCCGCAACATAAGGATGGGTGTTAAAGAATTCCAGGTGACGCTTAATAGCCTGCTTACGCGCGTCGTTGTTCTCCGGGTACAAACGGCGAATTGCCGGTATCATGGAGAAGCAAAAACCCAGCGCCTGCATACGTTCGAAGTTCCATGAACCCTGGAACAGGTTAGAACGAAGGAACACGCCACGAATGTCACTCGGAGTGAGTTTTTTCTCGGTGGTAGTTTTAGTCATATCAACCATTTCGCTCACCTGCTAGTCCAGTTCGTTATCAAGGTCATTGTTGCCAGCAGCTTGCGCTGGCGCACCCGCTACGCGGTTATATTTCGGGCTCAGCTGAATGTAGAGGATGGCCATAACTGCGCCAATCACACCCAGTGCAACCAGGTTAAAGTTGGTAAATGCCGCGGTGACGAAACCGAGGTAGAAGAACGGCATCAGGTAGCCTGCGCGCATCATATTGATGACCATCGCATAACCCACGACGACGATCATACCACCCGCGATGTTCAGGCCGCCGGTGACCACTTCAGGGATGGCGTTGAGCAGGCCCTGGACTTCACTGGTGCCGACAGAAATCGCCACGATAACCGCAGGGATCGCGATACGCATTGCCTGCAGGAACAGCGATGACACATGCAGCCAGGAGAGCGCCGTCAAGTTGCCGCTCTCAGCCGCCTTATCCGCAGCGTGCTGGAAGGCGACGGTGATGGTACGAACGATGATAGTCAGAACCTGGCCAGCTGCTGCCAGCGGGATAGCCAGCGCGATACCGGCACCGATGCTTTGGTGACCTGCGATAACCAGAACGGTAGAAATAATTGAGGCCAGTGCGGCATCTGGTGCAACGGCGGCACCGATGTTCATCCAACCCAGCGCGATCATTTCCAGGGTACCACCGATGATAATACCGGTTTTCATGTCCCCGAGAACGGCGCCAATCAGCGTACAGGCCACCAACGGACGGTGGAACTGAAATTCATCGAGTACCGACTCCATACCCGCGATACATGCGACGATGAACACCAGCACAATCTGAAGAGTGGTAATCTCCATTGTACTTCTCCTATTGCTATACAGACTTAAGTGTGAAAACTAAGTAAATGCCAGCGGGTTATTTCGCTTTGGCAATCAAATCCATCATTTTCAGTTTCTGATCGGTAGAAACCTTACGGGCTTCGAGTTCAATGCCGCGTGCGTTGAGTTTCTTGAAGGCTTCGATGTCTTTTTCATCAACGGAAATCGCGTTGTTAACCTGCGTTTTACCCTGACGGAAAGCCATGCCACCAATGTTTACCGAGGTGATTTTTACGCCACCTTCCACGACACGTTCAACATCGGTCGGGTTGGTGAACAGCAGCATCACACGATCGCCTGCATATTTCGGGTTGTTGTAGACGCGGATCATTTTCGCGACATCCACCACGTGCGCCGTTACGCCTGGAGGCGCAACCTGCGTCAACAGCGTTTTACGCACCGTATCTGCGGCAACTTCATCGCTGACGACGATAATGCGCGTGACGTTGGTTTCTTTGGTCCAGCGGGTGGCTACCTGACCGTGGATTAAGCGGTCATCGATGCGTGCGAGGCCGATGTGCATATAATCGTTCGGACCCATCGGTTTAGCCGGTGCCGCTGCTTTTGCTGCAGCAACTGGGGCCGGAGCGGCTTTTTCTACCGGTTTTGCTTTCAGCGCTTTCACGCCTTCGCTACCGGTTTCTACTGCCAGTGCGACTAATTCATCAAAGCTTGGGTTGTCATCACGCGCCATAAAGGTTTCGACCAGCATGGGAATGTTCACGCCAGCGATCACTTCGTAATGCTCTTTGTCGACGACAATGCGGCTCGCAGCGTTGAACGGGCTGCCTCCCCATGTATCAACGAGAAATAGCACGCCTTTACTGGTATCGAGTTTTGCCAACTGAGCGTTGTACTTTTCGATCAGCGTTTCAGCATTTTCGCCTGGAACGAAATCGATCCAGCCGACGTTTTCCTGCTCGCCTAACAGCATTTCTGCTGTTTTAAGTAACTGCTCTGCAGCCCAACCATGTGTGCCTATTACAATAGCAATGGTCACTTGCTACCTCCTTTATTATCGTTAACACATCGACAACGAGATGTATTTTGAATCGTCGTCCGCAAGCGAATCGATTCAGATAAGGGTTACAATGAAAAACCTATGATTTTCGTGAATTATTTTAGATATCGAAAAAAATAATTTATGTGATGAAGATCCGTAATTTAACTTCCGATTAAAAGAAATTTCGAAGAGTAAAATATCTCCGACACAACTTATTGCAAAGGAAGGTAAATCTTTGCTAAAAACCGGTTGTGTCTGTTATGTTTAGCATATATTTAATTAATCAGGAGTATAGGGCAGTAGCCCACCGTATGGATCGTCACCGACGTCATTTCACCTCGAGGCCGCTTAGCGCCTGTCAGTTTGGCACTTTTTGCCACACACTTTATCTGCATATTGCTTCAACGCCTGAGATGTCCAGGGCGCAGTTTAGCCATTCTTTGAGCAGGAGCTTGTCATGGAATTCTTAATGGACCCGCAGATTTGGGTGGGTTTGCTCACGCTTGTTGTTCTCGAAATTGTTCTGGGTATTGATAACCTGGTCTTTATTGCGATTCTGGCCGATAAGCTGCCGCCTAAACAGCGGGATAAAGCGCGTCTGATCGGGTTGTCGCTGGCGCTGATTATGCGTCTGGCACTGCTGTCCGTGATCTCGTGGATGGTGACGCTGACGAAACCGCTGTTCACGGTGATGGACTATTCGTTCTCGGGGCGTGACCTGATTATGCTGCTGGGAGGTATCTTCCTGTTGTTCAAGGCTACCACCGAACTGCATGAGCGGCTGGAAAACCGTGAGCATGATACCGGCCAGTCAAAAGGCTATGCGAGCTTTTGGGTTGTCGTGACGCAGATTGTGATCCTCGATGCGGTCTTCTCCCTGGATGCGGTGATTACAGCCGTCGGTATGGTGAACCATCTGCCGGTAATGATGGCGGCGGTGGTGATTGCGATGGCGGTAATGCTGCTGGCGTCCAAGCCGTTGACGCGATTCGTGAACCAACATCCGACGGTCGTGGTGCTGTGTCTGAGCTTCTTGTTGATGATCGGTTTGAGCCTGGTAGCCGAAGGGTTTGGCTTCCACATTCCGAAAGGTTATCTGTACGCTGCGATTGGCTTCTCGATTATTATCGAACTGTTTAACCAGATTGCTCGTCGTAACTTTATTCGCCACCAGTCGACGCTGCCGCTGCGTGCACGTACCGCCGAGGCCATTGTGCGCCTGATGGGCGGTAAACGTCAGGCCGGTGTGCAGATTGAGTCTGACAACCCGGTGCCGGTACCCGTTCCGGAAGGGGCATTTGTTGAAGAAGAACGCTATATGATCAACGGCGTGCTGTCGCTGGCCTCACGTTCTTTGCGCGGCATTATGACGCCGCGTGGCGAAATCAGCTGGGTGGATGCAGATCTGAGCGTGGCAGAAATTCGTGAACAGCTGCTCTCTTCCCCACACAGTCTGTTCCCGGTGTGTCGTGGTGAACTGGACGAAATTATCGGTATCGTGCGGGCAAAAGAACTGTTAGTGGCCCTCGAAGACGGCGTAGATGTGGCAGCAATTGCCTCAGCGTCACCGGCCATCGTGGTCCCAGAAACGCTGGATCCGATTAATCTGTTGGGCGTGTTGCGTCGTGCCCGGGGCAGCTTCGTTATCGTTACCAACGAATTTGGCGTTGTTCAGGGTCTGGTGACCCCGCTGGATGTTCTGGAAGCCATTGCCGGTGAGTTCCCGGATGCTGATGAAACACCGGAAATCATCGCCGATGCGGGTGGCTGGCTGGTTAAAGGCGGCACCGATCTGCACGCTCTGCAGCAGGCGCTTGACGTTGATACGCTGGTGGACGAAGACGAAGACATTGCGACGGTGGCGGGGCTGGTTATCGCGGCTAACGGTCACATTCCGCGTGTTGGCGATGTGATTGAGGTTGCACCGCTAAGCATCACCATTGTCGAAGCGAACGACTATCGTGTGGATCTCGTTCGTATTGTTAAAGAGCAATCCGCTCACCACGAAGACGAATAATTTGACCTACCGAAACGGCATAGCAGGCATGATATGCCCGTTATGCCGGGCGGGTGGTGGTGTACTACTGCCCGCCAGCCATTGAGGAAAATCGCGCAGCGGCATCGGCTTGGCATAGAGAAATCCCTGCAATACATTCACGCCATGTCGCCGTAAATGCTGGGCCTGCGCCTGCGTTTCAACCCCTTCAGCTACCAGTTCAATATTCAGTTTTTTCCCCAGTGCGATGATGATGTCAGTAACGGTCGAATTGACGGCATCAGTCCCGATCGCAGAGGTAAAGGATTTATCAATCTTCAGTACATCCGGGCGCAACTTTTCCAGCCACGAGAGCGAGCTGTTGCCGGTACCGAAATCGTCAATGGCCAGTTTTACCCCCAGTCGATGAAGTTCATGCACCAGTCGATAATCGACATCCAGCAGCGCATCGCGCTCGGTCAGTTCAATCACCAGTTGCTGGATGGGATGCTGACTGAACCAGTACTGATTAAGGTCTTTTAACAACATACCGTCACGAAAATGGCTGGCGGCGACGTTGATACCAATATGAAACTGGCTGCTCATTGGGAAAACGTGCCGTTGCTGAATGGTTTCTGCGATGACGTGACGAGTCAGGGGGACAATCAGGTTGTGCTCTTCCGCGATAGGGATGAACACTTCAGGTGAAATCCAGCCTTGGCGCGGGTTATTCCAGCGTAAGAGAATTTCAACGCCCGTACACTGCTGGGTGCTGGCGTTCAGTAGTGGCTGGCAAAATAGCTCAAACTCCCGCTCGGCGAGGGCCAGATTAATCTCCCAGGAAAAACTCATTCTGTTAGCGGTCGCCAGCCAGGCCAGATACCCCACTAATAAGCTGAGCATGACCGCTAACGGTAACTGGGTGGGCAGGTGTCTTAACGCCAGTTCGCTGGCTCCTGGTCCGCTAACGCTGATGGCAAAGGGGAAATGTTGTGATGAAAGTTGGTAGCGTTGTTCGCCGTCACTCTCTGGTAGCTTGTCGACGACGCCTTGTCCGTACAGCAGATGCCGCTTACCGATGGTTAAACTGGCATGTGTAATTTGCGGAGGCTGTGGTTCAAGCAGCATGCCCGACAATAATTCAATATTGACGATCTCCAGCACCCCATCTTCGCCATTGGCAGACGACGGATACCACTGCGTCAGAATAGGGCTGCCCTTAATGAGCGAATGATCGGTGGATAACAGTAGCTGCGGTTCGCGGCTGGGCAATTCAGGTTGCAGCTGCTTGATGGGCACATTGCGATAGCCAAAAATACTCGAACAATAGAGGATGCCACCCTGAACCAGGTTAATAGAGCGCACAGTTTGCAGTCTGGCGGCGTGCTTGCTCAGGGCTAAGCGCGCCACCGAGCAGGGCAGGCCAATTAACGGCAGCAGCACATCACGTCCGGTCCGCAACGGCAGCAGGATATCATCCAGCTCTTCTACAGCATGGTTAGCGAACGTGACGGTGGAGTGATGATTTAAATTACGCTCCGAAATAAATCGGACAGATAATGTAAGAATGAGCGTCAGTAGCGCACAAACTGTGCAGACGATTAAGCGATTACGGCGATAATTTTTGATGATCCGTTGTGCTGTTTGCATGCGGGCCGCCCGATAAGCCGTTGGTCACAGAAGCCAACAGCAACAGAGCAAGTGTAGTGGGGAAAATTACCGTAGACGAGGGAGGGGAAGCAAATTCGCCCATCCGTCGCAGATGGGCGAAAATTAAGTATTAGTCACACTGAACTTTGATCGCCAGGCCACCGCGGGAGGTTTCGCGGTATTTGGCGTTCATGTCCTTGCCGGTTTCGTACATGGTCTCGATGACTTTATCCAGTGAGACGCGCGGGGCGCTGGTACGACGCATGGCCATACGTGCCGCGTTGATCGCCTTCACGGAAGCAATGGCGTTACGCTCAATGCACGGCACCTGGACCTGTCCGGCAACCGGATCGCAGGTTAAGCCGAGGTTGTGTTCCATACCGATTTCGGCAGCCACACATACCTGCTCCGGGCTCGCACCCAGTAACTCTGCCAGACCTGCTGCGGCCATGGAACATGCCACACCGACTTCGCCCTGGCAGCCCACTTCTGCGCCAGAGATAGAGGCATTCATTTTGTACAGCGCGCCAATTGCACCGGCCGCCAGGAAATAGCGGGTATAGATATCCGGGCTGACGGGCTCAATGAAGTGATCGTAATAAGCCAGAACCGCAGGCACGATGCCGCAAGCACCGTTGGTCGGCGCTGTCACAACGCGACCACCCGCGGCGTTCTCTTCGTTTACGGCCAGCGCAAACATGTTCACCCAGTCGATCACGTTCATCGGATCGTTGGAGAGTTTGTCGCTGGAGACCAGCATACGACGCAGGGCAGAGGCACGACGAGGCACGCGCAGCGGCCCCGGCAGAATGCCTTCGGTGTTCATCCCACGATCGATACAGGCCTGCATGGTTTGCCAGACGTTACCAAAATACTCTTCAATTTCTTTTTTGCTGTGCAGCGCAAGTTCGTTCTGCATCACCATGCCAGAAAGCGACAGACCGGTGCTGTTGCAGTACTCCAGCATTTCAGCGGCAGATTTGAACGGATAAGGTACGCTGACCTCATTCGCCGCGTCCTGACCAAAGTGTTCTTCATCAACGATGAAACCACCGCCAATGGAATAATATGTTTTGCTGTAAACAACGGTGTCACCGTTGTAGGCATGAATTTGCATACCGTTTTCATGCAGCGACAGGTTGCTGTTGCGAAAACGCATGCCGTCGTTTTGCGGGAAGTCGACTTCGTGTTGGCCCTGCGCAAGCAGCAGGCGTCCACGCGTTTCTACATCGCGGATAAATCCGGGAATGCTGTCGATGTCCACGGTCGCAGGCTCATAGCCTGCCAGACCCATAATAATGGCGATATCGGTGTGGTGACCTTTACCCGTGAGCGACAGTGAACCATACACGTCGACGGCGACACGAGTAACGCTGTCCAGTAATCCTTTTTCGACCAGGTCATCGACGAACTGTTTACCCGCCTTCATAGGCCCTACGGTATGGGAAGATGAGGGACCGATCCCCACCTTAAACATGTCGAATAGACTAATCACGATAATACTCCTACAGGGCGACTGGGCTTTCCAGTAACGATGTTATAACTGCGCATAGTGTAAGAGGGAACGCGGCGATCGGCTTAACTATTCACATGAATTAAACTAATAGATAACCGCGGTTTTACTAATGTTGTGACCGGCGTTTCAGGTTGTGTCTGCGGTGCGTAAAGATAAGTATAGTCAGGGCTTCACGCCAATTTGCAGCGCCAGCTCACGAATTATCCCGGCGGTCATTCCCCAGACGAAATAATGCTCATACCAGGAAAGCCAGACGCGATGCGAGTCACCCCGACGGTAGATATCTAAGGGGTGATAACGACCCAGATGCAACGCCTGCGCCAGCGGCATTTCGAATACTGCAGAGACTTCATCTTCGCTTGCACGATAGGGCAGATTAGGTGGGATAATACCCACCACTGGCGTGACCTGAAAACCGGTGACGCTATCTACCGGCGGCAGGACGCCAATCACCTCAACGCACGAAGGGGGAATGGCCACTTCCTCCTCGGCTTCTCGCAGCGCGGCGGCAATCAGCGACGCGTCGCTGCTGTCTACAGCTCCGCCCGGGAAGGCAACCTGTCCGGCGTGTTTACGCAAATGCACCGAGCGTTGGGTTAACAGCAATCCCGGCTGTGGGCGGCGAACGACCGGGATCAGCACGGCGGCCTGGCGCTGGTTTAACGCTTCATGATTGACCTGCGGGCGCAGGAGAAGAAAGCGCGATAAAAAGTCATCAAGCGTCAGGCTGCTGTTTTCCACGGTTCAGTTCTCCAGTTGGTGCAAAATACGGTTCACTTTATCAAACGTTTCCTGATATTCCGCGTCTTCCTGACTGTCCGCAACAACTCCACCGCCAGCCGAACAGTAAAGCTGTCCGTCGGTGGCCGTCAGGGTGCGGATGGTAATACTGGTATCCATATTGCCGCAAAAGCTCAGATAGCCGACGCTGCCGCACCAGGCGTTACGTCTGTGTGGTTCCAGTTCGTCAATAATTTCCATCGCCCGCACCTTTGGCGCGCCGGTAATGGAACCACCAGGGAAGGCGGCGCGCAGCAGATCCGTGGCGTGCAGCGATTCCGGCAAACGCGCCGTAATGGTGCTGACCAGATGGTGCACGGCAGGGAAGGGTTCGACAACAAACAGTTCGGGAACCTTGACCGAACCCGGCACGGCAACGCGACCAATGTCGTTACGCATCAGATCCACGATCATCAGGTTTTCAGCACGATCTTTAGGTGAGTTTGCCAGTCTTTGCGCCTGCTGACGATCGGCATCTGGCGAGTCCAGTCGCGGCAGGGTGCCCTTGATGGGGCGCGTCTGGATCTGCCGATTTTCCAACTGAATAAACCGCTCTGGCGACAGGCTGAGGATTGCGCCTTCCTCAAGGCGGATAAATGCACTGAACGGGGCGCGGTTGGCCTGGTTGAGTCGCTCAAAGGCGAGCCACTCATCCCCCTGATACTGCGCCTGAAAACGCTGGGCAAGGTTGACCTGATAGCAGTCCCCGCTGTGAAGATAGCGCTGTACCTGGCGAAACTTTTTGCCGTACTGCGCGCGGCTCATATTGGATTGCCATGTTGACGTTAGCATAAAAGGCTCACGTGTTGGCGCGCGCTGGCTTTCCAGCCAGTGGCGGCGGGCCTGCACATCACCGTGGCTGAGCAGCGACACGGTTTGCCGCTGGTGGTCGACAATCAGTGCCCAGTCGTAAATGCCAACCGCCATATCCGGCAGGGTGATATCACGTTCAGCGACATTTGGCAGCGCTTCGAAGCGTCGGCCCAAATCGTAGCCAAACAGGCCCAGCGCCCCTCCCTGGAAGGGAAGAACGGGATTATAATCGGGCCGTATTGCCAGTGAAGTTAGCGCCGAGCGTAACACCGTCATCGGGTCATCAGGCGTGTGCGTGATTCCATTTTTGTCATGCACTGCGGTGTCTGCATCTCGCGTGACCAGCGTCATCACAGGGTCGGCGACCAGAATATCAAAGCGATTATGCGGGTGGTCGGCGTGCCCCGAATGTAACAGCATCGCCCACGGCAGATGGCTTAAGGTCGAGAAATAGCGTTCAGCGGCGTCCTGACGCCAGGGTAATGTAATTACTGCGGGAGATAACGTTTTCATCAGTCCTGACTCGTTACTACTTTACTGGCTTACTGCCCGGTAGCATGGGATAATTAGCGCAGACAATTTAGCAGGAGTTAACAATGTTTGCAGGTTTACCTTCACTCAGTCATGAACAGCAGCAAAAAGCGGTTGAGCGTATTCAGGAACTGATGTCACAGGGGATGAGCAGCGGCGAAGCGATCACTCAGGTTGCGGCTGAAATTCGCGCCACTCATACCGGCGAACGGATCGTGGCGCGTTTTGAAGACGAGGACGAAGACGAGTAACGCTCGTTACACCGCGGCGATAATCTTGATCTCGACTTTGTATTTCGGGTTCATCAACCCGGCCTGTACGGTACAACGCACGGGCGCGTGACCGGCAACGACCCACGCGTCCCAGGCTTTGTTCATGGCGGCGAAGTCGCTTTTGTCCGTCAGGAAAATGGTCGCGTCAAGAATACGTGACTTGTTGCTGCCCTGTTTTTCCAGCACCGCATCAATTTGTGCCAGCGTGTTGGCCGTTTGTTCAAACGCGTCAGCATCCAGGTTTTCCGGTACGCCGGTGTAATACAACGTGTTGTTGTGAATCACCACGTCTGACCAACGATCCTCGGCATCAATGCGCACGATAGTCATAAATTATTCCTCATTTACGTTTTTATTTAATCGGTTTCTGCTGGCGACAAGACTGCCATAATGTTGTGCCCTCGTCACCTCTTCAACTGGCGAAAGACCCGCTGGCCTGACATAATCCCTGTTCAAATGAACAGGGGGTAGTGTGACGGACGATTTTGCAGCAGACGGTCAATTGGCTAAAGCGATACCGGGTTTTAAACCGCGTGAACCACAGCGACAGATGGCCGTCGCCGTCTCGCATGCCATTGAAAAATCACAGCCGCTTGTCGTCGAAGCCGGGACCGGGACCGGGAAAACTTACGCCTACCTTGCGCCTGCACTGCGCGCCGGTAAGAAAGTGATCATTTCTACCGGATCGAAAGCGCTGCAGGATCAACTCTACAGCCGCGATCTCCCTACCGTGGCAAAAGCGCTGAAATTTACCGGCAAACTGGCGTTGCTGAAAGGGCGCTCTAACTACCTGTGTCTGGAACGCCTTGAACAACAGGCGCTGGCGGGCGGTGACCTGCCGGTGCAAACCTTAAGCGACGTGATCCTGCTGCGCTCGTGGTCGAATCAAACCGTTGATGGCGATATCAGCACCTGCGTCAGCGTGGCGGAAGACTCGCACGCATGGCCGCTGGTGACCAGTACCAACGACAACTGTCTGGGCAGCGACTGCCCACTGTATAAAGACTGTTTTGTCGTTAAAGCGCGTAAAAAAGCCATGGATGCCGATGTGGTGGTAGTTAACCATCATCTGTTTCTCGCTGATATGGTGGTGAAAGAGAGCGGGTTCGGGGAGCTGATCCCGGAGGCAGACGTGATGATCTTCGATGAAGCCCATCAGCTACCGGATATCGCCAGCCAGTATTTTGGTCAGTCGCTTTCCAGCCGCCAACTGCTCGATCTGGCCAAAGACATTACCATTGCCTATCGCACCGAGCTAAAAGATACCCAGCAACTACAAAAGTGCGCTGACCGTCTGGCGCAAAGCGCGCAGGATTTCCGCCTGCAACTGGGCGAGCCGGGCTATCGCGGTAACCTGCGTGAATTGCTGGCCGATCAGCGCGTCCAGCGGGCATTTTTGCTGCTCGATGACACGCTGGAACTGTGCTACGACGTAGCGAAGCTGTCGCTCGGACGTTCAGCGCTGCTGGATGCCGCATTCGAGCGCGCCACGCTGTATCGCGCCCGCTTGAAACGCCTGAAGGAGATCAACCAACCGGGATTCAGCTACTGGTATGAATGCACTTCACGGCATTTTACGCTGGCGCTGACGCCACTCACCGTAGCGGATAAATTCAAAGAGGTGATGGACCAAAAGCCGGGCTGCTGGATTTTTACTTCCGCTACGCTGTCGGTCAACGACGATCTTCGCCACTTTACCGCGCGACTGGGCATTGAACAGGCTGAATCAATGTTGTTGCCGAGCCCCTTTGACTACACGCGACAGGCGCTGCTGTGCGTGCCGCGCAATCTTCCGCAAACTAACCAGCCGGGGGCGGCGCGTCAGCTGGCCGCCATGTTGCGCCCCATTATTGAAGCTAACAATGGGCGCTGCTTTATGCTGTGTACCTCGCACGCAATGATGCGCGACCTGGCGGAACAGTTTCGTGCCACCATGACGCTCCCGGTCCTGCTACAGGGAGAAACCAGCAAAGGGCAGCTATTGCAGCAGTTTGTCAGCGCGGGCAATGCCCTGCTGGTGGCGACCAGCAGCTTCTGGGAAGGTGTGGACGTACGAGGTGATACGCTGTCGCTGGTTATTATCGACAAGCTGCCGTTTACCTCGCCGGACGATCCGCTGTTAAAAGCGCGTATGGAAGACTGTCGGCTGCGCGGCGGCGACCCGTTTGACGAAGTCCAGCTCCCGGATGCCGTGATCACGCTTAAGCAGGGGGTGGGGCGCTTGATTCGTGACGCTGACGATCGCGGCGTCCTGGTGATTTGTGATAACCGGCTGGTCATGCGACCTTACGGTGCGACATTCCTGGCCAGCCTGCCACCGGCACCCCGCACGCGTGACATTGCCCGCGCGGTTCGCTTTCTTGCCATACCAACGACTGAGTAATTTGTTACAGACTGTGCTAAGATACGCGCCAAATTTATTGATCTGATCACGAAGACCCATGCGAATTCTGGCTATCGATACCGCCACAGAGGCGTGCTCTGTCGCCCTGTGGAATGACGGTAATATCACATCTCATTTCGAGCTTTGCCCTCGAGAGCATACCCAACGCATCCTGCCGCTGGTTCAGGATATCCTGACTGCTGGCAATGTCACATTAACGGATATCGACGCTCTGGCGTTTGGCCGAGGTCCCGGTAGTTTCACCGGCGTGCGTATTGGTATTGGTATTGCTCAAGGGTTGGCGTTAGGGGCGAACTTGCCAATGATCGGCGTGTCCACGCTGGCAACTATGGCGCAGGGGGCCTGGCGCAAAAACGGCGCAACGCGCGTGCTGGCTGCAATTGATGCGCGCATGGGTGAAGTCTACTGGGCCGAATACCAGCGTGATGAGAACGGTATCTGGCACGGCGAAGACACCGAAGCGGTATTAACTCCGGAACAGGTTCATGAGCGACTGCTGCAGCTTTCCGGTGATTGGGTAACGGTCGGCACGGGCTGGCCTGCATGGCCTGAACTCGGTAAAGACAGTGGCCTGATGCTGCGCGATGGCGACGTTTTGCTTCCGGCTGCTGAAGATATGTTGCCTCTCGCCACCCAACTGTTCGCCTCTGGAAAGACGGTAGCGGTTGAACATGCTGAACCGGTTTATTTACGTAACACCGTGGCGTGGAAGAAACTTCCCGGAAAAGAATGAATCTTAGTAGTACATCCCCCGATGCTTTCAAACGGGCTCAACGCGATGAATGCGCAGCAGTTTGAAACTCACCGGGGACAGGCGCTGAGATAAGGGAGTCGCAACATGGCGGTTCAGAAATGGGTATTAAAAGGCGTGTTGACGGGCGCATTGGCGTTCATGCTAAGCGGTTGCGTTACCATTCCTGATGCGATTAAAGGTTCAAGCCCAACACCGCAACAGGATCTGGTACGGGTCATGAATGCGCCGCAACTGTATGTCGGACAGGAAGCACGCTTTGGCGGCAAAGTGGTGGACATTCAGAATCAGCAGGGGAAATCCCGACTGGAAATTGCCACCGTGCCTCTCGACAGCGGTGCGCGTCCGATTCTGGGTGAAGCCTCACGCGGGCGTATTTATGCCGATGTTAATGGCTTTCTCGATCCGGTGGATTTCCGCGGACAACTGGTCACCGTCGTAGGGCCTATTAGCGGCACGGTGGACGGTAAAATTGGCAGTACGCCGTATAAGTTCATGCTGATGCAGGTAACCGGTTATAAACGCTGGCATATTACTCAGCAGATCGTGATGCCTCCGCAGCCCATCGATCCCTGGTTCTACGGTGCGCGTGGCTGGCCATACGGCGGCTACGGCGGATGGGGATGGTACAATCCAGGTCCGGCACAGGTTCAGACGATAGTTACAGAATAACTCTTTGATTTATGTATAAAAGAAGCAGCGGCGCGTCCGCTGTTTCTGCATTTATGTGGCTATAAAAAAAATAAATAGTGACGTGCTTCGCAACCTTGTCGTTGTGTAATAAACAAACTGGTACGCTGAGTTAATATTATGTTAACAGTTTGTTTATTGTCTGGGGTTGTGATGACGACGAATACGCATTTTAGAGGTGATGTATTGAAAAAGGTTTGGCTTAACCGTTATCCCGCAGGTGTTCCCGCGGAGATCAATCCTGACCGTTATCAATCCCTGGTGGAACTGTTTGAACATTCAGTCAGGCGCTATGCCGATCAGCCCGCGTTTGTGAATATGGGGGAGGTGATGACCTTCCGCAAACTCGAAGAGCGTAGCCGCGCATTTGCGGCATATTTGCAAGAAGGGCTGGGGCTGAAAAAGGGCGATCGTGTCGCACTGATGATGCCGAACCTGCTGCAGTATCCGGTGGCGCTGTTTGGCATTCTGCGTGCCGGCATGATTGTAGTAAACGTGAACCCATTGTACACACCGCGTGAACTGGAGCATCAGCTTAATGACAGCGGCGCGGCAGCGATTGTGATCGTGTCCAACTTTGCCCACACGCTGGAGAAAGTGGTCGATAAAACATCGGTTCAGCACGTGATCCTGACGCGAATGGGCGATCAACTATCAACCGCCAAAGGAACGCTGGTTAACTTTGTTGTGAAGTACATCAAGCGGCTGGTACCGAAATATCACCTGCCTGATGCCATCTCGTTTCGCAGTGCGTTACAAAACGGGTATCGCATGCAGTATGTGAAACCTGAAGTGGTCTCTGAAGATCTGGCCTTCCTGCAATACACCGGGGGGACAACCGGTGTGGCAAAAGGTGCAATGCTCACCCACCGCAATATGCTGGCGAACCTCGAGCAGGTCCATGCTACTTACGGTCCGTTGCTGCATCCGGGTAAAGAGCTGGTGATCACCGCGCTACCGCTGTATCACATTTTTGCTTTAACGATGAACTGCCTGCTGTTTATTGAGCTTGGCGGTCAAAACGTACTGATCACTAACCCACGTGATATTCCGGGCCTGGTAAAAGAGCTGGCGAAATACCCGTTTACCGCCATGACCGGCGTCAATACGCTGTTCAACGCCTTGTTGAATAACAAAGACTTCCAGCAACTGGATTTCTCGTCGCTGCATCTTTCTGCGGGGGGCGGTATGCCCGTCCAGCAGGCGGTTGCAGAACGTTGGGTGAAGCTGACCGGCCAATATCTGCTGGAAGGCTATGGCCTGACCGAGTGTTCGCCGCTGGTGAGCGTCAATCCGCATGATATCGACTATCACAGCGGCAGTATTGGCCTGCCGGTTCCCTCCACTGAGGTTAAGCTGGTGGATGATGACGATAACGAAGTCCCGCCGGGCGAGCCGGGTGAACTGTGCGTGAAAGGCCCGCAGGTGATGCTGGGTTACTGGCAGCGCCCGGATGCGACCGATGAAATTGTTAAAGATGGTTGGCTGCACACCGGGGATATTGCGGTCATGGACGACGAAGGCTTCCTGCGTATCGTCGATCGCAAAAAAGATATGATCCTGGTCTCCGGTTTTAACGTTTATCCGAACGAAATTGAAGACGTGGTGATGCAACATCCTGGCGTTCAGGAAGTAGCCGCGGTGGGCGTGCCCTCGGGCAGCAGCGGTGAAGCGGTGAAGATTTTTGTCGTGAAGAAAGACGCGTCACTCACCGATGAAGCGCTGATTACGTTCTGCCGCCGTCAGTTGACCGGCTACAAGGTCCCGAAGCTGGTGGAATTCCGTGATGAGTTACCAAAATCTAACGTCGGCAAAATTTTGCGACGAGAATTGCGTGACGAAGCCCGTAGCAAAGTGGACAATAAAGGCTGAGCGTTAAGTCAGTCATCAGAAAGCGCCGGTTAATCCGGCGTTTTTTTTGGCGCAAACCTGAGAGAGCACGATTTGAATTACCAAATGATTACCACGGACGACGCGTTGGCCACGCTGTGCGAAGCCGTTCGTGAGTTTCCGGCGATTGCCCTGGATACTGAGTTTGTTCGCACGCGTACCTATTATCCGCAGCTGGGACTCATTCAGCTGTTTGACGGCAAACACGTTGCTCTGATTGATCCGCTGGGGATCACCGACTGGTCGCCGCTGCGCGACATTTTACGCGACACCACGATAACCAAATTCCTGCACGCGGGAAGTGAAGACCTGGAAGTGTTTCTCAACACCTTTGGCGAACTTCCGCAGCCGCTGATTGATACGCAAATTCTGGCCGCGTTTTGCGGTCGCCCGCTGTCTTGGGGATTTGCCGCGATGGTGGAAGAGTTTACGGGGGTGGCGCTGGACAAAAGCGAATCCCGTACGGACTGGCTGGCCCGACCGCTGACTGAGCGTCAGTGTGAGTATGCTGCCGCGGACGTCTGGTATTTATTACCGATCACCGCAAAACTGATGGCTGAAACCGATGCCTCTGGCTGGCTACCGGCCGCGCTGGATGAGTGTCGTTTAATGCAGCAGCGTCGCCAGGAAGTACTGGCGCCTGAGGACGCGTGGCGTGACATTACCAACGCCTGGCAGCTGCGTACCCGTCAGCTTGCCTGCCTGCAACTGCTGGCTGACTGGCGACTGCGTAAAGCGCGTGAACGCGATCTGGCGGTGAATTTCGTGGTACGCGAAGAGCACCTGTGGTCAGTGGCGCGCTATATGCCGGGTAGTCTGGGTGAGCTGGACAGCCTCGGTCTTTCCGGGAGCGAAATTCGCTTCCATGGCAAGACACTGATTTCATTGGTAGAAAAAGCGCAGGCCCTGCCGGAAGCATCGTTGCCTGAACCACTGCTGAACCTGATGGATATGCCGGGCTACCGTAAAGCCTTCAAAGCCATTAAGGCGTTGGTGGCTGACGTGAGCGCGGAACACAATCTCAGCGTGGAGCTGCTGGCCTCCCGCCGTCAGATAAATCAGTTGCTTAACTGGCACTGGAAATTAAAGCCGAAGTCTTCCTTGCCGGAGCTTATTTCCGGCTGGCGTGGCGAGCTGATGGCCGAGCGACTTAACGCCCTGTTGCTGGAATATCCACAATAAGCGAGTGTCTGGTGGTTATTCTGGAACCCTATCTACTGTTTACTCGGTAATAACGCTATTCAGGACGGGTCACTGAAAATAAAAAAGGCAGAATATTCTGCCTTTTTTCGACCACAACTTTTTTACCAAAGCGCTTATTTCGACTCTTCTGCTTCTGGTAATGTCACGTTAAGTTCGAGGATAGAAATATCGCCGTCTTTTTGTTCAAGTTGTACAGTGACCATCTCTGGATCGATTTGTACATACTTACAGATAACGTCGAGAATATCTTTCCTCAACTGCGGTAAATAATGCGGTTCGGCGTCACTACGACGACGTTCCGCAACAATGATCTGCAGTCGCTCTTTAGCGATGTTTGCTGTGCTCTTTTTCCGCGAGAGAAAAAAATCCAGTAATGCCATAACTTATCCTCCGAACAGGCGTTTGAGGAAACCTTTCTTCTCTTCTTCAACGAAGCGGAAAGGACGTTCTTCTCCCAACAGACGGTCTACGGTATCTGCATAAGCTTTGCCAGCATCCGCATTGATGTCGAGGATCACCGGCTCACCCTGGTTAGATGCGCGCAGGACTGACTGATCTTCCGGAATCACACCAACCAGTTTGATGCGCAGAATTTCCAGTACGTCTTCCATGCTGAGCATGTCGCCTCTGTTTACGCGGCCAGGGTTGTAGCGCGTAAGCAGCAGATGCTCTTTAATCGGATCTTCACCATTTTCCGCGCGACGAGATTTCGACGCCAGAATGCCCAGAATACGGTCAGAGTCACGTACTGAAGACACTTCCGGGTTGGTGGTAATAATCGCTTCATCGGCAAAATACAGTGCCATTAGCGCACCGGTTTCAATACCGGCCGGGGAGTCGCAGACGATGAAGTCGAAGTCCATCGATTTCAGATCATCCAGAACTTTTGCGACGCCTTCACGCGTCAGCGCGTCTTTATCGCGAGTCTGTGAGGCCGGAAGAATAAAGAGATTTTCAGTACGCTTATCTTTGATTAACGCCTGATTTAACGACGCATCGCCCTGAATAACGTTGACGAAGTCGTAAACGACGCGGCGTTCGCAACCCATGATCAAATCGAGGTTACGCAGGCCGATATCAAAATCAATAACGACAGTTTTCTTTCCCTTCTGGGCCAAACCTGTAGCGATGGCCGCGCTGGAGGTGGTTTTGCCAACGCCCCCTTTACCCGAAGTAACAACAATAATGCGTGCCATAGAAATTCCTTGTTAAAAAGGGATCAATTCAACGGTTGAACTGTCAAAGCGTTCTCTGCTAATTGCAGACGCGCCGCTTTGCCATAAAATTCTGCTGGGATTTTATCACTCAGCCAATAAACACCTGCGATAGACACCAGTTCTGCCGTCAGGTGGGTACAAAAAATCTGTGCTTCTCGATCGCCGCTTGCACCCGCCAGTGCACGGCCTCTCATCATGCCATAAACGTGAATATTGCCGTCAGCGATGAGTTCTGCGCCCGCGCTGACGTGGTTTGTAACAATCAGATCACATTGTGGTGCATAAATGCGCTGACCGGAACGAACCGGGACATTTATTAATCGTGTTTTTGTGATGGGAGTAACGTTTTGTACCGGCGCGGCAGGTGCGGGTTCAGCAATGGGGGCAGGGCGCAGCGCTTTTTCTTTACCTTCAGTCAGTAAAGGCAGGCCCATTTCGTCGATCTCTGCTTTGAGTCTGGCATCTTTGCAGCCGCTAACGCCGATAATGCGCAGACCGGTAGATGCGACAACTTTCTGCAGCGTTGGCCAGTTTACCGGGCTTTCAAGGCCACTGACGTTGATCACCACGGGAGCATGTTTTAAAAAAGCAGGAGCCTGCGCGATTTTGTCTTCCAACGCCTGACGAATAACCTCGGGTTCTGACTCGTGCAAGTGAACCACAGATAAGGTGAAGCTACTGCCTTTAAGCTCGATTGGCGTGTTTGACATCCTGGCCTTACTCAATTTGCTATTTATCATCCCCAGCGCGGGGTGATATTCCGAAGACTATAAGGCATGTTATAGTCAGTATTATATTGAGGCAAGCCACCATTCCGTGAATTCAGAGTAAAAGATATGTTTTGTGTGATCTACCGAAGCAGCAAACGTGACCAGACCTATTTATATGTCGAAAAAAAAGACGATTTCTCTCGCGTTCCTGAAGAACTGATGAAAGGTTTTGGTCAGCCGAAACTGGCAATGATTTTACCACTTGATGGTCGCAAGAAACTGGTGAACGCTGACCTTGAAAAAGTAAAACAGGCGTTAACCGAGCAGGGCTATTATTTACAAATCCCGCCACCGCCAGAAGATTTACTCAAACAGCATCTGTCTGTGGCAAAACAAAATATACCAGACGCTAAAGGTTAACTGTATCCGGCAGCCGCATGTCCCGTCGATGCAGTTCCTGAAATCGAAGACGACGTTAGGGGAAAGTCATGTATCAACATCACAACTGGCATGGTGCTCTGCTGGATTACCCAGTGAGTAAAGTGGTTTGCGTGGGCAGTAATTACGCAAAGCACATTAAGGAGATGGACAGCGCAACGCCAGATGAACCCGTGCTTTTTATCAAACCGGAAACGGCATTGTGCGACCTGCGCCAACCGCTGGTTATCCCGGCGGATATGGGGGCGGTGCACCACGAAGTTGAGCTGGCGGTGCTGATTGGCGCGACCCTGCGCCAGGCAACGGAAGATCATGTGCGTAAAGCCATTGCCGGTTATGGCGTGGCGTTGGATCTGACCCTGCGCGATATTCAGGGCAAAATGAAGAAAGCGGGGCAGCCGTGGGAAAAAGCGAAGGGATTTGATAATTCCTGTCCGCTGTCGGGCTTTATTCCGGTGTCGGAGTTTAACGGCGATCCGCAAAATACGCCGCTCAGTCTGACGGTAAACGGTGAAACACGTCAGCACGGTTCTACGGCGGACATGATCCATCACATTATTCCGTTGATTGCCTACATGAGTCGTTTCTTCACCCTCAAAGCGGGGGATGTGGTACTGACAGGAACGCCAGAAGGTGTAGGGCCGTTACACAGTGGTGATGAGCTAGCGATCGGTTTTCACGGTCAAACGCTGACGACGAGAGTACTGTAATCTCTTCTTGCCGCCTTTTCGGGCGGCAAAACTTGCATCAACGTGCCAGACTGGTTATAAGGTGCAGCTTTATTGCAATAGCGGATACCCTGATGAGCGACATACCTTTCTGGCAAAGCAAAACCCTGGATGAAATGACCGATGCCGAGTGGGAGTCATTATGCGACGGATGTGGTCAATGCTGCCTGCATAAGCTGATGGATGAAGACACCGACGAAATCTATTTTACCAACGTCGCCTGTAAGCAGCTCAATATTAAAACCTGCCAGTGCCGTAACTACGAACGTCGTTTCGAATACGAGCCTGATTGTATCAAGCTGACGCGTGACAATTTGCCAACTTTTGAATGGCTACCGATGACCTGCGCGTATCGTCTGCTTGCGGAAGGGAAAGGGCTGCCGGACTGGCACCCGCTACTGACTGGCTCGAAAACCGCGATGCACGGTGAGCGTATTTCAGTCCGTCATATTGCGGTGAAAGAATCAGAAGTACACGACTGGCAGGATCACATTTTGAACAAACCTTCATGGGCGGATTAACGTCATGAGGTTAAAGGAGTTTGTGTTTACTCGTTTTGGGCGTGGGGCATCTGTGGGGCATCACCTCCGAAATTAGCATTCAATATTGCCAGTTGATTATCATTGTTGTCTGTCATCCATTTACCGTAAACGCTGTAAACCATCTGTGCCGATGTATGACCCATTTGAGCTGCAATGAAGTTGGGGTTGACTCCGGCACTTAATGCCAAACAAGCATATGTGTGTCGAGACTCATATGACTTGCGGTGCGGAATGCCGCTCCTTCTTAATATGTTGTTCCACGTTCCTGAGAATGACCCTGGTGAGTACCATTTACCTCCCTTGCCATTCCTTGCAGTTAGCCTGGGAACAAAAACAAATGTGCATTCATCCCGGCGAGTTCTGCCAAACTCTCTGAGGTGAACGTCTATTTGATGTTGTTTCCCCACCCTGGTGTAGGCCATCTGGCTTTTTAGTGCCTCGATAGCCGGAGTTGTAAGGTTAATTGTCCGGTTCCCGCTTTCTGTCTTTGGCGGCGTGAAATGATTGGATATGGCAAGGTTCCTGCTGATACGAATCGTCCAGTTTTTAGTGTCGATAGGGGAGTTGGACAGTCAACTATGGACAGTCAACAGCATAAAACCCAACACAGATAACACGGTATCTCTGACCGTCGCAGAGTACAGCGACGCTATCTACCAATAAGAACCGTCCCCGACCAACCTGACCCGGCCACTGTGCCGGGTTTTTTATGGAATAAATATGGCTACTACACCAACCAATAATTCAGTACCAAGCGAATCGCCGATTGACCTGAAATTCAACGCGGGGAAAATTGACGAGTTTGTTACGTCAATGGCTCGACAATACATCGATCGTTTTGGTCAGGCCCACTACACCATCGAGGGTCTTCGCTGGGTAGCGCAACAGGCTATTTCGGCATTTGGCTATATTACGCTGGACAGTTTCGAAGACGGAAACACACTGACACTGCCAAATCAGGTTCTGCGCCTAGAAGCTACTGGCGAATATTACCGCTGGGATGGTGTATTGCCTAAAACCGTTCCTGCCGGTTCAACGCCAGACAGTACTGGTGGAATTGGAGATGGTGCGTGGGTTGCGGTAGGTGCTGCGGCCTTTGGCCAGAGCATTGCTATCGTTGATTCAGTCAAAGACCTGATGGCTGTAGGTGATAAATCAGCAAATAATGTTCGCCATGTTACTGGTTATGTCCCGGGTACGGATTTTGGCGGCGGCGAGTTCTACTGGAATCCACTGACACCAAAATCTCAGCATAACGGTATCACCATATTCAGCCCTACGGTGCCGTGGGATGGCTCTTATGCTGGTCTGTCCGCGTTCCTTGCTGGAACTGGCGAGACTGACAGTAGTGGTTCTGGTTGCTGGATTCGTGTTAATTCACCACTGGATGCAATCCACACTGAGTGGGCTGGTCATGATGTAACTGGGGTAAATGATTCAACCGCACCGGTAAACGCCTGTATCAATAAATTTGGTGGTGTCAGAAGCATCAGGTTGAGCCCTGGAACACTAAAAGTTAGCTTCCCAACTACCTATCAATATCACGATTTATTCAGCGTTGCTCGTAAGACTGCGTTCGTCATTAATGGGAAGGACAACCTGACAATATTTGCTGAAAACGATGTGAATATTAACACTGATGGAGGCGGGGAGAGCGAGCGCGTTTGCTTTGGTTTAATTGGATGCATTAATTACTCATTCTATGGATTTAAATTCAATCAGACATGCACAAATTTTTCTACTGGTTCAACAGATACAACCTTTAAGCCTCAGGAAGATTGGTTCGGTTTCATATGTGAAGGATCAAGTGGTTACATAGATGATATGGATGCTTTGGCTTGCAGGGTATTCTGCATGGCAGATACTGCTGGCGCCGGATCTGTACACAACAAGGACATAACACTAAACCGGATCAGAACCGACCTGATAACAAACTACACTTTCATAACCAGATTCCTTGAAGGTGTTGCCACACTTTCAAATAGCTTTATGAAAAGAACTGGTCGTACATGGCACACGTACGGTGAAGATTTTGCATGCGCTGATGGAACATGGCATGGTAAATCTATCAATAACCATTTTGTTGACCCAATTAGCCTTCAGTCAAGAGTTGGTCCTTGGGGAGTTCGCAAAAGCATGACGATCACCGGCGACACAAAAAACGGCGGTGGAATTTTTGTAGAGATTGGAGGGACATCAGGCTCAGTTGCATCTCAAAATGTCACAATTACTAACTGCGTGAGCGATGGAGCAATAAACGCTGATGGAACACAGTCAACGCACATACTAATTATTGGTGACGAAGGGGATTACGCTACATCATTTAATTCAATTAGGATAATTAATAATACACTCAGGGGAGGAGGAAGGGCTATACAGGATTATAATGTTGGCCTTCTTGGGAAGAAAGCAACTGGACTGGTTATTGAAGATAACAATCTTGACAGGACTGATCGCGTCACAATAACAAGCTCGGCATGGGTTGGCACTGTCTATAGGAACAATAAAACGCACATACAGTTCGGGAATCAAGGCTGTATTATTGCAGGTCAGTATCCAACGATTTCCGGAAATAACTTTGACAGCACATCTCTGCTGGCTGTTAACCTAGGCTACCGGATTGATGGGGCTAACGTCGAGGATAACAATTTCTCTAACAACCTAAGCAACCCAATATCACGCATAATGGACTGGGATAACTTCTCTGCAATGACATACAGGAATAACAGATATATTGGATTAACTGGTGTTGGCGTATTCAGGGGAGTGGCAGACATCATCCAGTGCGGATGGAAACACGCTGATGCAACTGCTGGGCTGACAAGTAAACCAACAGATATCTACCCTGGGAAAGTGTCTCAAAGTATTGGTGATGTAGTTTATAATTCAAGTCCTATACCAACCAACTTTGATTTCTGCTACGTTGCAGCCTCAGGTACAACGTGGGGGAAAGTGGCATTAGTAAATCCATAAAATCAGGCCTCCGGTGGAGGCCTTTTTTTTACTCTAAGAAATCAAGAATCTTATCTTTAGATTTCGACCATACTAATTCAGCACCTGATTTAGATAGGTGTACAGCGTCTGAATAAATGAATTGATAATCATTAGTCATGGTTGAGCACTTGCCATCTTTGCAAAGGATATCATATGGATCAATAAACAATACATTTCCATACCCTGCAAACTCATTTTTAATGGCAATGTTTATCCTTTTATTTATAGTGTCCCTATTTTCTGTTTCAAGGTATTTTGTACATGCCAATGGAAGATATGAAGGTCGGTTCACGCACTTTTCAACACCACCAACTCCTTCAGTTCCTGGAGGAGCTCCAAGAAGAACAACCTTGCGGCCTTTAAATGCCTCAATATTATTTTTAATGTTTTCTATGCTGAATTTAATAAATTCGCTTTCATTAGTAAATTTCTTCTGGTTGCCTTCTGTATCACTTATCATAGCTTCATATCCAACCCAACGCATCCCAAAAATAACGGGAACATTAAATTTGTTTGAATAATCAATGGCGAAGTTTAATCTTTGCTGGCATTTTGGATCCGGCAAACCCGCATAGAATGTTGTGTAATTACGCGAGAAAAAACAACCGTCATTCATTGAGGTTATGAATTTATATCCTTTGCTATCTACATCTATTGCATGTGCATATTGCCTTGCAAAGCTGTCACCCATAATTACCGCAGATACTTTAGCTGCAGTCTTGTCACCAATTATATGTGCTCCAGCATAATAACCATTCCCGCCATACTGCTGTAGATGGAATGCTCCAGCATCATTCATCTTCTCTTTAAAGTATTCATTAACGCGGAATGAGAAACCATCGTATCTATAAATCATGGTTGATGAGAAAACTACCAAAGCCAGTATAGCAATGAAAGATGTACTCATTACATTTATGCTAGATAAGTTAATTCTTCTGAACTTGTTCTCAATTAGCATATAGCTTACATAGGCAAGCAGCAGAGACATAATTACTAATGAGATTTTTTCAAAAGTATATAACGGTCTAAATATATAATATTTGTAGAAAACTAATAAAGGCCAGTGTATTAGATATACTGAATATGAAACAAGGCCAATACTTACGAACATTTTGTTTCTCAGCAGGTAACCAGCTGGAGTATGTTTTGAATAAATAATGCATAGACACGCACCAATAACTGGTAACATGGCGTTTACGCCTGGGAATGCTGTGTTTTTATCGAAGTGAAATGCAGCGTAAATAATCAATGAAATACCAATGATAAACATCAAAGTACTTAGTAGTTTATTACGGCATTTACTATTTGGTATGAAGAATAGTAATCCACCTGCTGCAAACTCAAATATACGGTATTGAACCATAAAATAGTTTTGAGTGGGGTCAGTATGGGTCATATACTGAGATGCCATCAGTGATGCTATGCCTGATGCGGCGATCATGGCTATAGCTAGTTTACGACTTGCTTTCATTGATAGCCATATAACAATGGGCCATACTAAATAGAATTGCTGCTCGACAGCTAACGACCAAGTGTGTAAAAGCGGATTAATCTCAGAAGATGTATCGAAATATCCAGCACCTAGCATGAAATGAAAATTTGATGCAGAAAGCGCAGAATAAAAAGACGTAACACCAAGTTCTTTGAAGTCTCCTGGTGTATAAATTAAAAAACCAAAAGCAAGAGTTAATAAAATTATTGCCAATAGGGTTGGGTATAATCTTGATACCCTTGATAGCATAAACGTGATGTAATTAAATTTTTTCTTCTCTACGCTAGACACCAATATCCCGGTAATAAGGTAACCTGATATAACGAAGAAAATATCTACACCGATAAATCCACCGCTTAATGATGTAAATCCAGCATGAAAGAACAGCACAAGAAGAACCGCTACAGTTCTTAAGCCATCAACATCAGGTTGGTAATATCTTGATGTAGTCTTCTGAGTTTCAGATAAAGCGAACATTCCATGACCTATTAATTTAAAAGTTTAGAATTATTTATCTAGATGAGTGTATCAGGTGTGATAATCATGATCATTCATAACACTTACAATATGTTAAATAATATTTATTTTTGCATATAAATCAATAAACTACTAAGTGGTATGCGTGAAAATTAATCCAAAAATTTGTCACCTGCGTCGGCTAATTTAGCCTTTATTTTTGTTGCCAAATTCTTCAGGTTGTGCATGTCTGTTAGTAGCCATATGACAATCATCACCACCTCTACAAGTTGATGCGAGAAATTGTTAGCGCCGTACCCTGTAACCAGGCCTAAAAATGAGATTAAGGCTGCAAAACGTACAAGAAAATCAACCATTTTATAACCACTTTTTCGTTTCCGGATTAACTGGAAACATATTAACACTGTAAAAATCATTGATCGATAGTGACGGTAGATATCAACGATGCCATGACGGTAGAGCGGGGTGATAACCCGGTAAGGAGATACCAAAGTGGGACACACAAAGCTTTGCATCGGCCTGCAAGGCTTTGCATGTTTTTCGAAGATGGGAAGTGTGATGGGGCATGGATGGGGCAAAAAATTAGCGCAAAACAACTCAAAACCTCTGAAGGTGGTGATTCGTCTTGCGCTAACACTCTGCTTTATGACTTATTTCTTCTCACTTCGACGCACTATAAATTAATAGTGCCGCCTATTTTGAACAAACCTTCATGGGCGGACTGAGCCGCCCATCGGTTAACAGGCGCTAAAGATTAAGATTTTTTCGCCTGATACATCTCATCTGAGTGGTTGTCATCTTCAACCCAGAAATTAATGTTGAACTGCGCGTCGTCGCTTAATTCAACACGATGCCAGTACTGCGGTGGGCTGGTCGCAAACTGACCGGCATTTATCACCACTTTAACTTCAGGTTCTTTCGCTTCTTCATTCGCAAAGCCGTAATACGTTACCGTACCTTCCATCACGCAAAGCTGTCCAAAGACGCCTGCTGCGGTGTTATGGTGGGAAAGCAGTGCGGCTGGGACAGTGTCTTTTGTGAAAAAGGGAGTAGAGCGTTTAACTTTCCAGTTTGCCGGGATGCGTAAATGGGACATGGGACATCTCCTTGGTGTGGCATCTATAAGATGTATTTAATATACACCTTATAGATGCCACCAAGCAATGACATTATGGCAAAAAAAACGCTCCCGAAGGAGCGTCTCTGTTAGCGACCGAAGAGGTCGCGTTTTTTCGGTTTAAACGGTTGGGCAATGACCACCAGCACGGCGACCACCAGGTACGCAGCAAAGATCCCTAATAGCCACTGTGGCATTTCAAGGGTTAAAAAAGACCACTGACGCTCGGCGCAGTCGCCGGATGCCAGGAAAACCTGAGGCAGCCATTTGTCCAGCGGTAACCAGCTTGGAAAGCGCGCCGCAAAATCACAGGTCATGAACGGAGACGGGTAAAGCTGGATCATGGTGTGCTCATACGCTAACTGCAGACCGCGCCAGGCGCTGTAAATCCAGATAACCATCGCTACATAACGCAGCGGCGTTTTTGGCGCGATAGCACCCACCAGCCCGGCACCCATTACGCCGAATAACGCACTACGTTCGTAAATACACAACACGCAAGGTTTAAGCAGCATCACGTGCTGGAACCACAGCGCAACGAGTTCCAGCGCCAGGGCGGTTAGCGCCAACAATAACCATGCTCCGCGACCGCGGGAGCACTGGTTTAAAAATCGCAACATAATAAATTCCCTGCAACATGCGTAGAGAGCGCAGTTTAAACCAATTCAATTTATGCGCCACTAGCAGCTATTGAAATATTGTGTAATCGGATAATTATCATGCAAAAAGTCAAACCGGGCAGTGATTTGCCCGGTAAGTTGTTATGAAAGTGTAGCTAACCAGCCTATTTGCGTCATCCACTCGGTCACCGGGACGAGGGTGAATTCCACGCACAAAAGACCGACCAGCGTCAGTACGAGGGTATACGGCAGCGCCATCCATACCATGCGGCCATAGGAGAGGCGAATCAACGGTGCCAGTGCGGAAGTCAGCAGGAACAGGAATGCGGCCTGGCCATTCGGAGTTGCGACGGAAGGCAGGTTAGTCCCGGTATTAATCGCCACGGCTAACAGTTCGAACTGGTTCAGGCTGATGGTCCCGTGCTCCATCGCCGCTTTGGCTTCGTTAATGTAAATCGTGCCTACAAAGACGTTATCGGAGATAGAAGAAAGCAGACCGTTAAAGAGGTAGAACAGAGTGAGCTGGGCATGCTCTGAAGCCTGTAAAACAAAATGAATAATCGGAGCGAACAATTGCTGATCGATAATTACGGCCACAATTGAGAAGAACACGGTCAGCAGCGCGGTGAACGGCAGTGACTCGGTGAACGCCTTGCCGATAGCATGTTCATCAGTGACCCCCGTTAAGGACGTCGCCAGGATGATAACCGACAGGCCTATCAGTCCAACTTCGGCCAGATGCAGGGCCAGGGCGATAACCAGCCAGACGCCGATAATCGCCTGGACAATCAGTTTGATCTTGTCCTGGCGGGTGCGCTGCTGGCGGCTTTGATCGTCATATTGCTGCAGAACGTCACGTACCTTTTCAGGCAATGTTTCACCATAGCCAAACCAACGTAATTTCTCGACCAGCATGCAGGTTAGCAGTCCGCAGATCAGCACCGGGACGGTGACCGGGGACATCCGCAGGAAGAAATCCCCGAAATGCCAGCCCGCCGCTTTGGCGATAATCAGGTTTTGCGGTTCACCAACCATGGTCATCACGCCACCTAACGCCGTGCCGACGCCGGCATGCATCATCAGGCTGCGCAGAAAACCGCGGAACTGCTCGAGCACGGCTTTATTGTGCTGATCAATATGGCTGTCATCGAGCATATTATCTTCCCCACGGGAAGAGGCGATGCGGTGGTAAATGCCATAAAAACCGACCGCCACGCTTATCACGACGGCGACCACGGTCAATGCATCGAGGAATGCGGACAGGAAGGCGGCGGCTACGCAGAAGGACAGCGACAGCAGCATTTTAGAGCGAATGCTCAGCAGCAATCGGGTAAAAATAAACAGCAGTAACTGCTTCATAAAGTAGATGCCCGCCACCATAAACATCAGCAGCAATAACACCTCAAGATTGGCGGCAATCTCTTCACGCACGTGCGTGGCGCTGGTCATGCCAATGACGACGGCTTCAATCGCCAGCAGGCCACCCGGCAGCAGCGGATAACACTTGAGCGCCATTGCCAGCGTAAAAATGAACTCAGCCACCAGCAGCCACCCGGCAACGAACGGGTTGATGAAGAAAATAATCGGGTTAACGATTAAGAAGGATAATAATGCGAGTTTGTACCAGTCCGGCGACTGGCCTAAAAAGTTGCGCCACAGCGCGCGACCCCAGGATAGCTCCATGGCAGTTTCCCTTACCTGTAAAAATGAAATCATGTTTTTATGTTTGACGGCAAAGCTTAGCGGGAGGAGGGAACGCAGGCAAGCTCTTCACGTGCTTCGTCGCGCCAATTGCGCCCCAGCGTTATCTGGAAAATGAAGCCTTGATCCACTTTTTCTTCATTGCCTCAGCTATCAGCTATCAGACCCGTCTGGTATGATGTGTGTAACTATGTTTTGCTGTGTAATGGAATTATTACTATGGTCATTAAGGCGCAAAGCCCAGCGGGGTTCGCGGAAGAGTACATCATTGAAAGTATCTGGAATAACCGCTTCCCCCCAGGCACTATTTTGCCCGCTGAACGTGAACTCTCTGAACTTATCGGAGTAACACGCACCACGCTACGCGAAGTGTTACAGCGCCTGGCGCGGGACGGCTGGTTGACCATTCAGCACGGCAAACCGACGAAAGTGAATAATTTCTGGGAAACGTCAGGACTGAATATTCTTGAAACGCTGGCGCGCCTCGATCACGAGAGCGTTCCGCAGCTCATTGATAATCTGCTGTCGGTGCGTACCAACATCTCAACAATCTTCATTCGCACCGCATTCCGCCAACATCCGGACAAAGCGCAGGAAGTGCTGGCGACGGCAAATCAGGTAGCCGACCACGCTGACGCTTTTGCTGACCTGGACTACAACATTTTCCGCGGCCTGGCATTCGCGTCCGGCAATCCGATTTACGGCCTGATCCTCAACGGCATGAAGGGATTGTATACCCGTATTGGTCGTCATTATTTCGCCAATCCGGAAGCCCGCGGTCTGGCACTGAGCTTCTACCGTAAGCTGTCATTGCTCTGCGAGCAGGGTTCCCATGACCAGGTGTATGAAACGGTGCGCAGTTACGGTCACGACAGCGGCGAGATTTGGCATCGCATGCAGAAAAACCTGCCCGGCGATTTAGCCATTCAGGGCCGTTAATCGCTCAATGCCGGATGGCGGTGTGAACACCTTATCCGGCCTACGTGGATGTCTAGTGTAGGCCGGATAAGACGCTTTCGCGTCGCTATCCGGCAATAAGATTCACAGACCGTTCATTCTCGGCGGGCAACGTTCCAGCAGTTCCACGCTGCCATCCTCATTTTGTTGCTCCAGCGTTACGTCAAAACCCCATAACCGATGGACGTGCTTCAGCACCTCTTTGCGGCCCTTATCCAGCGGGGCGCGATTATGCGGGATATAACGCAGTGTGAGAGAGCGATCGCCGCGCAAATCGACATTCCATACCTGAATGTTTGGCTCCAGGTTGCTCAGGTTATACTGCGACGACAGCCGGTTACGAATTTCACGGTATCCCTCTTCGTTATGAATTGCTGAGATTTCCAGATAATTATGTCTGTCATCGTCCAACACGGTGAACAGGCGGAAATCACGCATCACCTTCGGTGACAGGAACTGGCTGATAAAGCTCTCATCTTTAAAATCACGCATCGCGAAGTGCAGGGTTTCCAGCCAGTCAGAACCGGCGATATCCGGGAACCAGTATTTATCTTCCTCGGTCGGAGACTGACAAATACGTTTGATGTCCTGGAACATGGCGAATCCGAGCGCATAGGGGTTTATCCCGCTATACCACGGGCTGTTGTACGGCGGCTGGAACACCACATTGGTATGGCTGTGTAGAAACTCCAGCATAAACCGCTCGGTGACTTTGCCTTCATCGTACAGGTGGTTAAGGATGGTGTAATGCCAGAACGTCGCCCAGCCTTCGTTCATCACCTGGGTCTGTTTCTGCGGATAAAAATACTGGCTCACTTTGCGCACGATACGCAGCACTTCACGCTGCCAGGACTCCAGCAGAGGGGCATTTTTTTCCATAAAGTACAGCAGGTTTTCCTGGGGTTCAGAAGGATAACGCCGCGCTTCAAACACGGTTTTCTCTTCCTCTTTTTTCGGCAAGGTACGCCACAGCATATTTACCTGACTTTGCAGATATTCTTCGCGGCTTTTTTGCCGCGCTTTCTCTTCCTGCAATGAAATTTTTTGCGGGCGTTTATAGCGATCGACACCGTAGTTCATCAGTGCATGGCAGGAATCGAGCAGTTTTTCGACTTCGTCGACGCCGTAGCGCTCTTCACACTGGGTAATGTAGTTTCGGGCAAAAATCAGATAATCAACAATGGAGCTGGCATCCGTCCAGCTACGGAAAAGGTAGTTGTTCTTGAAGAAGGAGTTATGCCCATAGCAGGCGTGTGCCATCACCAGCGCCTGCATGGTGATGGTGTTCTCCTCCATCAGATACGCGATACATGGGTTGGAGTTGATGACAATCTCATAAGCCAGCCCTTGCTGACCGTGCTTATACAGACGTTCGGTTTCAATAAATTTTTTACCAAACGACCAGTGGGTATAGTTAATCGGCATCCCGACGCTGGAGTAGGCGTCCATCATCTGCTCGGAGGTAATGACCTCGATTTGGTGCGGATAGGTCTCCAGTCGGTAGAGTTTTGCCACGCGGTCTATTTCCGCCAGATAGACATCCAGCAGATCAAACGTCCAGTCGGGTCCATCGCTCAACCGTGTGGTGTCCTTGTTCATGGAATCAATCGTAGCCATTCGCGCACCCTCATTGTTGGCGGCACTCTCTGTCTGGAGTACCTCATTTCAAGCATAGAACACGGTGTTAAAAAACGTGCTGCGGCAGAAAATTTTTCTTTGCGATATCACGTTAATCCAACATCGAAAAACAGGATGTTCACGAAATTTTATGCTGGATAAAAATGACGCACAGCAGGAGATCCTAAAGCAGAGACATCCCTGTCGTTACCGCTATGTGTGAGATACATCACCATAAAAAAGCCATATGTTGAATAATATTTTCAACTGAGTTATCAAGATGTAATTAGATGATTATTCTTTTACTGTTAACGGAGTGGCTATGCGAGTTGTCATACTGGGAAGTGGTGTCGTTGGCGTGACCAGCGCCTGGTATTTAAGTCAGGCTGGACACGATGTCACCGTCATTGATCGTGAGCCCGGTCCGGCGCTGGAAACCAGTGCGGCGAATGCGGGGCAAATCTCTCCAGGCTATGCAGCACCGTGGGCGGCACCCGGCGTACCGCTAAAAGCGATTAAATGGATGTTTCAACGCCATGCGCCGTTGGCCGTTCGCCTTGACGGCACGCAGTTCCAACTGAAATGGATGTGGCAGATGCTACGCAACTGTGACACCAGTCATTACATGGAAAACAAAGGTCGTATGGTGCGTCTGGCGGAATATAGCCGTGATTGCCTGAAGGCGCTGCGAGCCACTACCGGCATTGAATATGAAGGTCGTCAGGGCGGGACGCTGCAGCTATTCCGTACTGCGCAGCAGTATGAGAACGCCACGCGCGACATCGCCGTTCTGGAAGATGCGGGTGTGCCATATCAACTGCTGGAAGCCCATCGCCTCGCGGAAGTGGAACCGGCGCTGGCCGAAGTGGCGCATAAGCTGACCGGCGGGCTGCGTCTACCGAATGACGAAACCGGCGACTGTCAGCTGTTTACCCAACGCCTGGCACAAATGGCGGAGCTGGCAGGGGTTAAATTCCGCTTCAACACACCGGTTGATAAGCTGCTGAGCGATGGCGAACAGATTTATGGCGTGCAGTGCGGTGAGGAAATTATCAAAGCCGATGCTTATGTGATGGCGTTTGGCTCTTACTCCACGGCTATGCTGAAAGGGATGGTCGATATCCCGGTTTACCCACTCAAAGGTTATTCGCTGACCATTCCGATCGCGGAGGACGACGGCGCGCCGGTGTCGACTATCCTTGATGAAACCTACAAAATTGCCATTACCCGTTTTGATAACCGTATCCGCGTGGGCGGCATGGCGGAGATCGTGGGCTTCAATACTGAATTATTACAGCCGCGACGTGAAACGCTGGAAATGGTGGTGCGCGATCTTTTCCCGCGCGGGGGGCATGTGGAGCAGGCCACCTTCTGGACCGGGCTGCGACCGATGACGCCAGACGGCACGCCGGTAGTCGGGCGTACCCGTTTTAAGAACCTGCTGCTCAACACCGGTCACGGTACGCTGGGCTGGACCATGGCCTGTGGATCGGGACAGTTGCTGAGCGATATTCTTTCTGGTCGCACGCCCGCCATCCCTTACGATGACCTGAGCGTGGCGCGTTACAGCCCAGGATTTTCGCCGTCACGTCCACGACATTTACACGGCGCACATAGCTGAGAAGGACGCGAGATGACCCGCCCAATACTGGCCAGCATTGACCTGCAGGCGTTGAAACAAAATTTAGGCATTGCACGGCAGGCCGCACCGGACGCCCGCGTCTGGTCGGTGGTAAAAGCCAATGCTTATGGACATGGCATTGAGCGCGTCTGGAATGCGCTGGGGACCACCGACGGTTTCGCCATGCTGAATCTGGAAGAAGCGATAACGCTGCGCGAGCGTGGCTGGAAAGGCCCGATCTTAATGCTGGAAGGTTTTTTCCACGCCGTCGATCTGACGGTGTATGACCAATATCGTTTAACCACCTGTGTACACAGCAACTGGCAGCTCAAAGCGTTACAAAATGCCCGACTGAACGCTCCGCTGGATGTATACCTGAAGGTTAACAGCGGCATGAACCGTCTGGGCTTTTTGCCTGAGCGGGTGGCAACCGTCTGGCAACAGCTGCGGGCGATGCCGAATGTGGGTGAAATGACGCTGATGTCGCACTTTGCTGATGCCGAACATCCGGACGGTATTCAGGACGCGATGGCGCGTATTGCACAGGCGACGGAAGGGCTTGAATGCCGACGTTCGCTGTCAAACTCCGCCGCCACGCTGTGGCACCCGGAAGCCCATTTCGACTGGGTACGCCCGGGTATTATTTTGTACGGCGCCTCTCCGTCAGGGCAATGGCGGGACATCGCCAACACTGGTCTCAAACCGGTAATGAGCCTGAACAGCGAGGTCATCGGGGTGCAAACGCTGAAGGCCGGTGACAGGGTCGGCTACGGTGGGCGTTACACCGCACGCGGTGAACAACGTATCGGGATTGTGGCGACCGGCTATGCCGATGGATATCCGCGCCATGCACCGAGCGGCACGCCGGTGCTGGTAGACGGTGTCCGTACCGGGACGGTCGGCACGGTGTCGATGGATATGCTGGCAGTGGATCTGACGCCATGTCCTCAGGCAGGCATTGGTACGCCGGTAGAGCTGTGGGGCAAAGAGATCAAAATCGACGATGTGGCTACCGCGGCCGGTACGGTGGGGTACGAATTGATGTGCTCGCTGGCGCTGCGCGTACCGGTTGTGACGGTGTAACTTTTGTAAAGTTGCCTGATGGCGCTGCGCGTACCGGTTGTGACGGTGTAACTTTTGTAAAGTTGCCTGATGGCGCTGCGCTTATCAGGCCTACAATAGCTGTACATTTGTAAGCCGGGTAAGGCGCAGCCGCTACCCGGCAAAAACACCACTATTATTCATCCTCATCTTCTGCCACGCGAACGCCGACTTTCAGCACCGAATTATCTTCTTTCTCGGCCACAGTCCAGATCATCCCGGCAAATTCGACCTGGTCGCCGACCACCGGTGCGGCGCCTAACAATTGCTGGACGATCTCACCCAGTGTCTGCTGCTTATCGCGATATTCAGTGCCATCTTCCAACCCGTAAATCAGCGCCACGTCGGCGTATTTGGCGCTGGCTTCGAGAATAAAGTCACCAAAGAAACGCTGGTCTAACGCGACCGGCGGCGACTGGCTGAACAGCTTGCCTAATGCGGGAAGATCGCGCTCGCGACCAATAACGCACAATACGTCACCTTCACGCAGGCGGGTGCTGCCCGACGGATGAAACAGCACGTTGTCACGAAACAGCGCGGCAATTCGCGTCTCGTCTGGCATATGCAGGTCGCGTAGTGCGGCCCCCACACACCATTTATCGGCACTCAGTTGATAAACAAACTGCTCCCAGGGATTGTCAGGATGAATATCCAGACCAATGCGCGAAACGGGCCAGCCGACCGGTGGAACCACCACTTTGGCTTTTTTGGCAGCCCAAGAGAGCGATGTCCCCTGAAACAACAGCGAAATCAGGACGACGAAGAACGCCACGTTAAAGAACAGACGGGCATTGTCCAGCCCGGCCATCATCGGGAAGACGGCGAGGATGATCGGCACCGCACCGCGCAAGCCGACCCAACTGATGAAAATGCGCTCACGCAGATTAAAACCCCGGAACGGCAGCAGCCCGGCGAACACCGACAGCGGGCGGGCAACGAAAATCATCCAGGCAGACAAAATCAGCGCCGGAATGGCAATGGGCAGCAGGTCGGATGGCGTCACCAGCAGACCCAGTACCAGGAACATGGCGATTTGCGCCAGCCAGGCCAGGCCGTCAAAGTTTTGTAGAATACCGAACCGGTTGCGAATGGGGCGATTACCCAACAGGAAACCACACAGGTAGACCGCCAGAATACCGCTGCCTTCCAGCGCGGTGGTGAGGGCAAAAATCAAGATCCCGCCGCTTAACGCCAGCAGTGGATACAATCCGGCAGGCAGCGAAATCCGGTTAATCATTTGCTGGAGCAGATAACCGCCACCCAGACCCAGCGCAATACCCAGACCGAACTGTTGAATAATATGCACCGCGAACATCCAGCTTAAGCCGGTCTCGTGGTTTTGGATCATTTCAATTAGCGTGATGGTCAGAAACACCGCCATCGGGTCATTGCTGCCCGATTCTATTTCCAGCGTCGAGCCGACACGTTCGTTCAGACCCTTCCCACCGAGCAGGGAAAATACCGCCGCGGCGTCGGTTGAGCCAACAATCGCGCCAATCAATAAACCCTCGATGAGATCCAGATGAAACAGCCACGCGGCCATCATGCCGGTTAAGCCGGAGGTGATCAGCACGCCCACGGTCGCCAGTGATAATGCCGGACCGAGCGCTACGCGAAAGGAACTGGCCTGGGTACGCATCCCGCCATCAAGCAGGATAACCGCCAGCGCCAGGTTACTCACCATGTAGGCGAAAGGGTAGTTATCAAAAGGAATACCGCCAATGCCATCTACGCCCGCTAACATACCGATCGCGAGAAATATCACCAGGATCGGGATACCAAGACGTGATGAGAATGAACTGAGTAAGATACTGCAGGTGACGAGAACGGAACCCAAAATAAAAAGGCTAATAATTGCTGCGGCATCCAACGTTCGGTTACTCCTGAATTACGCTGTTTCGTATTAACAAACCCTAACATATTAGCGGCAGAAACAGCGTTTTACTTAGCCCTGTTAGCGGCTTTTTTTACGATTTCAGCACCGGATGCCCGGTTAAGGTGAGCTGGCTGCTATTTTTCACGTTTTTCAGCACCGCTTTTGCCCCGAGCGGGAGCGTGACGGTACGCTGTTCGTGACCAAAATCGAGACCGCTAATCAACGGTACCGACAGTCTGGCATGTAGAAATGTGCAGACTTCCTCTAGATTGTAGCCAGCGTCGTAATCGTTTGGTGCGCTGCCGCTAAAACTGCCGAGAATAATGGCGTTCTGACGGGCTAAAATGCCCGCGTGGTACAGCTGCAACAGCATGCGCTCGACGCGGAACGGATGCTCATTAATGTCTTCCAGCACCAGAATACCGTTATCAATGGCGGGCATATACGGGGTGCCAATCAGCGAAATGAGCATCGCCAGATTACCGCCCCACAGCGTGCCTTCGGTGGCGCAGTCCGGACCATCACCTTGCCAGTCGATAGTAAATTGCGCATTGCGTAATGCCTGCCAGAAATGGTGTTCGGTAAACGCGTTCATTTCTTCGGCACCAAAATTGGCCGCTAACATCGGGCCGCTGAAGGTAATGACGTTGCCTTGTGCCAGCAGGCCGCACTGGATTGCCGTAAAGTCGCTGTGTCCGCAAATGAGCAGTGGGTCGTGTTGCTGGCGGGCGGTCAGTGCCTGCCAGTCAATAGCATCCAGTAAACGGCTGGCGCCATAGCCGCCGCGCACCGCCAGTACAATGGTATCGTGCGTTTTCAGCTCAACCAATGCATTCACATCCGCCAACCGTTCGGTTTCCGTCCCGGCAAAACGCTGGTAGCGACGTGCAATAACCGCCGAGTTTGTGACCTGATGACCGGCCTCAGTAAGGCGCGAAAGCCCGCGCAATGCCGCTTGCTGGTTGATACAGTAGCCCGAGGGGGCAATTAAGTGAAACCGGGACATGGCATTTCCTTGCTACAACTAAAACCAAATGTATATCATGCCGCGTAGGTATGTCGTTGTCACCTCAGCGACAGGTTCCGGCTATAAGGATAGATGACGTGAAATTGAGATGGTTTGCTTTTTTGGTTGTATTACTTGCGGGCTGTAGTTCAAAACAGGATTACAAAAATCCGCCATGGAATGCTGAAGTTCCGGTTAAACGCGCAATGCAATGGATGCCGATCAGTGAAAAAGCCGGCGCGGCCTGGGGGGTAAGCCCACAATTGATTACGGCCATCATCGCCATTGAATCAGGCGGAAATCCGAATGCGGTCAGTAAATCTAACGCCGTTGGGCTGATGCAGCTCAAAGCCTCTACCTCCGGACGGGATGTCTACCGTCGGATGGGCTGGAGTGGCGAGCCGTCAACCAGTGAGCTGAAAAACCCTGAGCGCAATATCTCAATGGGTGCCGCGTACCTGAATATTCTCGAAACCGGACCATTGGCCGGCATCGAAGACCCACAGGTGATGCAATATGCGCTGGTGGTGTCATATGCCAACGGTGCGGGGGCGTTGCTGCGGACATTCTCCTCCGACAGGAAAAAAGCCATCAACAAAATCAACGATCTCAGTCCGGATGAATTTATTGAGCATGTGGCTGATAATCATCCGGCGCCGCAGGCTCCGCGTTATATCTGGAAGCTTCAGCAAGCGCTGGATGTGATGTAGTTCGCGTGAGGTTACTCGCGTACCTTGTTGGATTTTTCCCGGGCCTCACGTTCGAGTGAAAAAATAATCCGCTGTAAGTTCCGCTCCACCGCCGGGCTGACGTTGAGAAAACGGAAGCTCAGGCGGGGAGTAGTGATGGTTTCATTTTTCCCGTCGATAACTTTGCGCTCGCTGATGGAAATAAGCTGGGCGTCAACGTGGTACACTCCCCATTGTTCCATGTTGATTTCAACCTGCGAAAAGCGCATGCCCTCCACCAGTCCTTCTGGTTTTGCCTCTTCTAACAACGCGCCCATCCCGCCGAGCGATAAATCGAACAACCGAAAACGTAAAATGCTGTTGTCCGGCATTTTTGCCGTGCAGTGATAGGGCGGATGCAATGGGGCACCAATACGGAAATATTCCCGGCGCTGGACAAACCACAGCGCGGGCGGCAGCGACGAGATAAATGCCGGCAACCGTTGAAATTCCCCTTTTTTGAGCTGAGGCAGGGTGAACTCGACCTTGGCGCCCTGCGTTTCAGCGATGACAGAGACGTGGTTTGCCCGCTGAACGGCCTGGTTTTCATATTCCTGGCTGCCAAAATCCATAACTAATTCATCCGGGCTCACCGCGAGAATTTTGCTGATGAATTGCCCTCCTGACCAGGAGATTCGCAGGGGGATCTGCTGTGAATTTAAGTCGCGGAGAACGCCTAACACCGCCAATGGATTTTGCTTCAGGAACTGCTCATGGTAGTTGCTCACACCTAATGACTCCTGGATGCCTGGTTTGTCGTTGGATTATCGGCATCGCGCGACAGAACTTAATACAAATGGATGAAATTTTTTATTAAGTCCGCTGAACGCAAGCTGTAGAAAAACGCCGGGCGACGGCTTGCCTATACTTAACGTACTGGCGCAGGAATGGCTTGCGCGTGCGTTCATTGGAAAGAGGGCCTGAAAATGGGAATTATTGCCTGGATTATTTTTGGTCTGATTGCGGGTGTTATCGCTAAACTGCTCATGCCGGGGCGCGATGGCGGAGGATTTATTCTGACCTGTATTCTCGGCATTGTCGGGGCTGTGGTTGGCGGATGGCTGGCAACCATGTTTGGTATCGGGGGAGATATCAGCGGGTTTAATCTGCACAGTTTCCTGGTGGCCGTCGTCGGTGCCATTCTCGTGCTGGGGATTTTCCGGTTGGTACGGCGAGATTAATTCAGCGGCCCCTGCGGGGGCCGCCTCTCATGGCTAATCTGGTGTGATTTATTGCACGGTCTGCGTTGTTTTTTCAGTTACTGGTCGTGTCGACGGGACGCTATCACAGGGTTTTTCTTTGGAGCAAATCAGGTCGAGCATTTTTAAGGTGACGCCGTTGGTCCAGCCAAAGCCGTCCTGTAACGGGTACTCGCCACCGCCACCGCCGGTTCCTGTGCTGCTGACGTCGTATTTTTCAACCAGCTTTTTCTCCCGGTCATAGGTATGCTGCACGTTGGTCAGGAAGCGCCAGGTGACCTCCATGGCGACCTTATCCTGGCCGTAGTTTTGTAACCCGGACGCTGCAACCCACTGGAGTGGTGCCCAGCCGTTCGGGGCATCCCACTGTTGACCGCTTTTCACCGACGTTGTGGCAAGACCGCCGGGTTGCAGCAGATGCGCCTGGGTCGCCGCAGCCACCTTGCTGGCGCGATCGTTGGCCGCCGCATTGACATACAACGGGAACAGGGCGGCGGCGGTCAGTTGATTGCGTACTTTCTGACTTTTTAAATCGTAGTCGGCATACCAGCCCTCTTTATCGTTCCACAGGTAGCTTTCAATCCCTTTTTGTCGCGCATTAGCGAAGCCTTCGTACTGTGTAGCTTTGGCTTCATCCCCTGCGGCTTTGCTGGCAAGCGCAATCATTTTTTCCATCTTGTACAGCAGCGCATTGAGATCGACAGGGACGATGCTGGTGGTGTGCAGGGTGCTTAACTGGTTCGGGTTGTCCATCCAACGTGAGCTAAAATCCCAGCCCGAGGCGGCGGCCGAACGCAGGTCGCGGTAAATGTCGGTGGCCGGACGGTTCGGATTGCTTTTGGCGGTGGCAATATCTTCAACCCAGGACTCGGGTCTTGGCGTATCACGGTCATCCCAGTAGCGGTTTAACACCGTGCCGTCAGCCAGTTTGACTACCCGTTTGTTCTGCTGACCTGGCTTAAGCGTTTCGACGCCCTCCATCCAGTAGCTGTACTCTTTCTGCATCTGCGGCAGGTATTTTTTCAGCGCATCATTACCGTCGTGCTGCGCCAGCAGTTCAACCATAAAGGCGAAGAACGGCGGCTGGGAGCGGCTCAGATAATAGCTGCGGTTACCGTTAGGAATGTGTCCCCAGGCATCAATCTCGTAAGCGAAGTTCGCCACCATGTCGGAGACCTTGTCCCAGTGGTTGCTCTCGGCAAGCCCCAGCATAGTGAAATAGCTGTCCCAGTAATAAATTTCGCGAAAACGCCCGCCGGGCACCACATACGGCTCCGGCAGTGGCAGCAATGAGTCCCATTTTTCCACGTCAGTCGTCGAGCGCGTTAGCACCGGCCACAGCCCGTCGATATGCTCACGCAGCGACTGCCCGGCGGGCGGTACGTATTTCTCACCCTCTTTGGGCAGCGTAAAATTCACACCGACGAAATGACGAAGATCGAAGCCGGACTGGTTTTTTTGCATCCGATAATCAGCAAGGATCATCAGCGGATCGCTATTGGGCACTGCATCGGCAAAGGTTTTCTGATCCGGGAACAGCTTGGCGGTTTGCACATCATTAAACAGAGGGCCGAGCAGGATATCAGGGGGCTGCGGCGTTGCGGCGGGCTGTTCCTCGGCGTGGGCGCCGAATGAAGCAAGGGCCAAAAGGGTACTTGCGAGCGTGAGTTTTACTGTAACAGAGAGCAGGCCAGGATGGCGAATTGCTGGCGTTATCATCGGGTAATCTCCTTAGCGGCGTGCCGAAGTTGCGGCATTTACCATGAGAAAACCTTAGTCCAGGATCGACCGTTACGCGTTATAGGGACCCTATTTTGCGAACAAACAGACGTTTCTGCACGTGATGTGAAAGCTGCACGCCCTTTGTGATAACAGGACGTGCAGCGGCGTTTAGCCCACGCGGATGACCTGATGTGCCGCGCAGTCAAGGGTCAGGGTGTCCCCCATTTTGATGGCGTCGAGCGCTTCACCCTGCTGGCATACCCAGCCGATCCCCATCTCGCGGGCAATGATTGCCGAATGGGACGCCTCGCTGCCCGCGCGCAAACAGATGCCTTTGATGGTCAGCGGATCCAACTGCAGTACGGTGGACGGGTAAATGACGTCTGCCACCAGGATTGTCGGGCGAATAAAGGTCGGGATTTGAGCGGGTATTCCGGTCAAATGCCGCAGCGAGCGGTACAGTAAATCGTCAATATCGATATACCGCGCCTGCAAATAAGGGTCGTCGAGCTGGAGATACTGCTGACTCAGGTCGCTCAATACCGTATGCCAGGCATGTTCGGCGCGACACTGTTTTTCGCGCATGATAGCGCAGGCCATGTCATATAACTCGGTATCGTCCAGCAGCGTGTGGTGGCCGGAGAAAATCGCGGCGATATCGGCGGAGTATTTCTCTTCGGCAAGCGCTGTTAAACAGTTCAGATCCTCCAGCGTATTGCGGATTGCCGCCTGTAACCGCTGCTGTTCGTACGGTAAATCGGTGGCAGGCTGCGGGGCTACCTCTGCGGCGACCGGCGTATAGCAAAAGGCCATCCCTGTTGCTTGTATCGGCGCTGAGTTGGTGATGCCGCCGGTATGTGGTTGTTCAACGGACTCACCAAAGTTCTGCGCAGCCAGCTGTTTGAATGCCGCCAGCGCGTCGTCGGCCTGTTCACCTTTGGCAATTAAGCGCAGCGTGTCATTACAACGCACCTGCAGCAGCGCGATTTGGTTCAGGCTGTCCGGGACCACGCACTTACCGTTTTTCTCAAGCAGCATGTCGGCGCGAAAGCCAGACAACGTGGAGACCAGCCGTGACGCGGGGCGAACGTGGATGCCGTTGGGGTTTTTGACCACCACGGCAACAGAGCGGGCCTCGTCATCAGCAGAGAGGCCTTCCGGCGAGGTCACGACCGGGGACGACGGTGGTAAACCCAGTTGCGCATATTTGGCATCGAGGGCGCTCATGGCATCGCGAATGACGCGGTCGATATCGGCACCTGCTGCGGCGCTGACCGTTGCGGCCAGGGTGCCTTCTACCAGCGGGGCTGCGCACAAGCGTACCTTCGCGGCGATCGTCGGATCGAGCAGTTCCAGGGCGGTTTCCGCACTTAATAACGCGCTGCCGATATCCATCATCACCAGCACGTGATCCGTGTCTGCGACGGACTCAATGGCTTCCATCACTTTAATTGGATCGGTGCCGATAGGATTATCGGGATCGTCAATGCCCGCGGCGATTGCTAGTTTGCACCCTTCGTCCATTAACATCTGTCGGGCTAACTCGCCGACGCCTGCGCCCAACTGCGCGCTATGAGACACAATAACCAGGTTTACCATCGCTTTATCCTTACTCTCTGGCGGCCTGAACCAGCATTTGCATCATAAACATCACCGACGTTGCGCCGGGATCCTGATGCCCGATACTGCGCTCACCCAGATAGCTGGCACGACCTTTACGTGCCTGCATGGTGATGGTGCTTTGTGCAGCCGCTTCTGCTTGTTGACTCGCCGCGTCCAGCGCCGCCTGTACATTCAGTTTTTGTTCGCAGGACTGACGTAGCGACTCGACCACCGGTACCCAGACATCACACATGGTTTTGTCCCCGGGCTCGGCTTTACCTCGGCTAATCACGCCTTCTGCGCCATCGCGCATCATCTGATACAGCTCGTCCAGCGTCAGGCTCTGATGGGCCTGAGTCACCTGTGCGGCGCGGATGAAGAAGGTGCCGAACAGCGGACCGCTGGCCCCGCCGACGCTGGAAAGCAGCACCATGCCGGTGTTTTTCAAAATGAAACCGATGTCTTTATCCGCAATGGACGGCAGTTTTTCGACCACTTTACTGAAGCCACGGTGCATATTCAGGCCGTGGTCGGCGTCGCCAATTTCCCGGTCCAGACCGGTCAGAAAATCACTTTCGGTGGTAAATATTTCACCGCAGCGATAAAGCCAGTTAACGATTTGTGTTCTGTTGAGGGACATTATGAATCTCCTTATTTACCCCAGTTGAGAGCAGGGGTGTGCACCGGTGCATCCCACAGGTTCAGCGTTTCGTCATCGACCTTTAACAGGGTGATGGAGAAGCCGGTCATATCCAGAGAGGTACAGTAAGAGCCAATCAGATTGCGTTCGATGATGATACCCGCATCCTGACAGCGGCTTTCAAGACGGTTATAGACGCCGAACAGCTCGGATAGCGGCGTTGCGCCAAGGTTATTGACCAGCGCAATGACGCGGTCGCCCTGTTGCAGCGCTTGTTTGGTTTCTTTACCTTCCTGCCAGGCACCCTGGATGTTGTCCCAGTGGCGCAGCGTACGGCTGTAATGACCGTTTTCCAGCAGGGTGTCGAACATTTCATCCACGGTCTGGTCGAGGGAAGAGAAGGCGCGTCGGTCGATCCCCGGCTCCCCATGAATGCCGACGCCAAACTCCATTTCGTTATCCTGCAGCGTAAACGAAGGTTGCCCTGCGGCCGGGACAGTACAGGCGCCGATAGCAATGCCGATAGAGTGACCGAGGTTATTCAGTTTGCGACCCAATGCGGCACACGCTTCCAGCGAGTCTCCGCGCTCGGCAGCCGCGCCGACCAGTTTTTCAATCAGCACGGTATTCGCAACACCGCGACGTCCGGCGGTATACAGGCTATCTTTTACCGCTACGTCGTCGTCAACAACCATGGTCGTGACCTTGACGCCGCTTTCGTGCAACAGCTCGGTAGCGGTTTCAAAATTCAGAATGTCACCGGTGTAATTTTTGATGATTAGCAGCACGCCTTCGCCACCGTCAATTTGCATGGCGCATTCGAACATTTTGTCCGGGGTTGGCGAGGTGAAAATCTCCCCCGGACAGGCACCGGAAAGCATGCCCTGACCAATATAGCCGCAGTGCATTGGTTCATGCCCGCTGCCGCCACCTGAAAGTAGCGCCACTTTACCCATCACCGGCGCGTCAGCACGAGTGACGTATACCGGGTCCTGATGCAGCGCCAGAGAAGGGTAGGCTTTTGCCAGCCCGGCGAGTTGTTCATTCAGTACGTCTTCAACACGGTTGATCAATTTTTTCATTTTTATGCTCCGTAGACAGTCCTGAGATGGCTGCAAAAAACGGCAGACATCTGGTGTAGGGTATCGGTGATGTACAGCGCCACGGCGACCTCTCGCTGCCGATAAGGTAATTTTGCATATGGGTTGTCAAAAGAAAATTGCCGTAATGAGCGTTTCAATACGGAACATCTTCGCTGATAAATGTTCCGTATTGAAACGTAGTGGTGCATAAAACAGCGGAAATGAGAGATGCGGCAGGTTTAGCGCAAAACGCCTCAGCGTGGGGAGGTGAAGTAAAAACCACCTGCATTGCAGGTGGTTTTGTTCGCAAGAGCGGAGTCCGGTCTTAGCCCGGATAGATACCACGATCTTTACGCGCCAGCAGAATACGCTCACAGGCGACAATGTAGGCGGCAGTACGCAGAGAGCAGGATTTCTCCGCGGCTTTTTCCCACACGTGGACCATTGCGTCGGTCATGATCTTATCCATGCGCGCGTTGATCTCTTCTTCGCTCCAGAAGAAGCTTGCCATGTCTTGTACCCATTCGAAGTAGCTGACGGTAACGCCACCGGCGTTACAGACCACGTCAGGTACCACAACGATACCGCGGCTGGCCAGTACGTCATCGGCATCCGGGTAGGTTGGGCCGTTTGCGCCTTCGAGCACCAGCTTACAGGTCAGCGTCTCCGCGCGATGACGGGTGATCTGGCCTTCAAGCGCAGCCGGGATCAGAATATCCATCTCCACGCTCCAGAACGCTTCGCTGGCGATGGTTTCAGCACCCGGGAAACCGGCAATTTGTTTGTGCTCTAACTGCCATGCAGTCAGCGCAGTCATGTCGATCCCGGTGGTATTAAACAGGGTGGCGGTATGATCCTGAATAGCGACCACGCGTGCACCCGCACCGGCGAACAGGCGAGCTGCTTCACTCCCCACGTTACCAAAACCTTGCACTGCCACGCGAGCGCCTTCAACGGCGATGTTGGCACGGCGCGCTACTTCCAGACCGCTGACGAATACGCCGCGACCGGTGGCTTTATCACGACCCAGAGAGCCGCCAAGATGGATTGGTTTACCGGTGACCACGCTGGTCACGGTAGTGCCGTGGTTCATGGAGTAAGTATCCATCATCCACGCCATGACTTTCCCGTTGGTACCGACATCCGGGGCAGGAATATCTTTCTGCGGTCCGATGATAATGCCGATTTCACTGGTATAGCGGCGGGTCAAACGCTCCAGTTCGCCTTCAGACAATGAGAAAGGATCGACGCGAACGCCACCTTTCGCACCGCCATATGGCAGGTTAAGCGCGGCGCATTTGATGGTCATCCACGCAGAAAGAGCCATCACTTCGTTAAGATCAACATCAGGATGATAACGCACGCCGCCTTTACCTGGGCCTCGGGAGAGGTTGTGCTGCACGCGGTATCCTTCGAAATGGCGGATGGTACCGTCATCCATTTGCACCGGGATATCGACAATCAATGCGCGTTTTGGGTGACGCAGGGTATCCACCCAGTGGGAAAGTTCACCCAAGTACGGGGCCACACGCTCGATTTGTTGCAGGTAGGTATTCCAGGCAGATGTGCTGCTATCTGAAGCGTAAGATAACTTATCCATGATAAACCTTAGTTATAAAAGTAATATGTGCTTAATTTCGCCGTGGTATACAGTGGATCTCACCATATAAACGTAAATTTAACATTTTTTTCAAACAACGGCCTGCCTTCAGGGCACGGATTGTCATGTCTGTGGGTTAGGTTTTTAGTTGGAATGTGAATAATTATCCGGGATTCACAGGGTTTTGGGCGGTTTTTTTGATAATAAACCAGTTGCAGTGCATAAGATGTGCGGCTTGCTATTTGTCAGATTTATGACGCACCTCTAAAAGTAAAGAATATGATAATAAATTGTATTTTCCTTATTGCATTTCTGCTCTCAGTAGGTCACCGAGATGGTCACCGTATCGGCATAGTTATCAGGGGTAAAATTGCTGCTCGGAACGGTGGCATACACCGGATAATCGGTGGTTAACCCCGTACCTGTGCCTGCTACTGCATTAAGCGACGTATTTCCCCAGATAGTCCCCGTCGGGCCAGGTGTTGAACTTAGCTGATACGGCACTTTATCCTGATTGGCCCCGGTTCCTTTCAATACACCATAACCTGATGTATTCCCATTGGAAGGCTGCAATCCAATGGTATAGGGAGTGTTATTGGTGCAGGCGACCCCGAGTGCACTGCTTGCCGTGACGTTGCGGTCAGTGGCTTTAGACGGGTTAAAGGTAATGTTATTGGCGTAGCCGATCGCACACTGTTTTGTGACGTTGGCCGAGACGGTGAAGGGTAGCCTGGCTGCGACGGTATCACCACAGGTCGTGGGTGGCAAAACCAGACCGGGATTGAGCGTCACCAGAGCTGTTGCCGTCGTATAGCTATCCTGATAGTTTCCCGGCACGGCGGTCGTTTGCGGGGTGTTGAGCTTCGCGTACACCGTCAGCGTACCGGTCACCGGTGTCAGGTTAAGTAAGTTGAGCTTTACCATCGGGAAGGTGGCGCCCGACTGATACTGACTTCCCCATATTTTGCTATGTCCCGCGTCCTGGTACAGCTGATAGGTCAGCGTTCTGGCTGGCGTACCACTCAATGACATATTCCTGGTGGTGACCTGGCCGCTGACGCCGGAGATGCCAATATTAAAGCACAGATTAATCCCCGCCAGCACGTCACCCAGCTCTTTAGCACAGCTGTAGTTAAAGGTCATCGCGGATGTTACAGCTGACGTTGGCAGTGGATTGACGGCGCCAAAATTAACCGGCTGCACGTTGCTTACCGAACAGGTGACCGCGTAAACGAATCCTGGGTTTACGAGTAATCCGCTAATCAGGGTCAGATTTCTTAGCCACATAAAATTACTCCTGTTATCGGCATACCAGTGGGCCAATTTGCACGATGCCTCGCGCTGAGGCCGGGTAGTCAAATTTGACGCTGCAGGTACCGGTTTCTGTCTTAATACGCAGAGCGTTGTGCTGTTCCAACGTGTCGAACCAGGTCATCCCGTCAAACCCAACAAGTGATGACTGGCCCGCGCCAGTGGTGGCAATGGCCATGCTGCCTTCGGGGATAGCCTGCCCCTGTTCATCGACGAGGATCACCTGCGCGGCGCGTACTGGCGTAATGCCAAAACTGACCAGCGTGCCGGAACGGTCTGCAGGGGTGGCATTCGCCTCGACGTGGGTGATGCGCATATTGGCGGGCAGGTCCATCGGGTCAATGCTGATCTGGTTTTTTTGATAGCTGTTCAGGGAGGTAACCAGCAGCAGGCCATTGTCATCACTGCTGCCGATCACGTTGTTTTGTAGCTTGATGGGAACGTCGGGAATGCCGTCGGTCGACACCACGGCAAAGCCATTGCTAATTTCACGCGCGGCAAACAGGCCGCCGCCCATCATCACCACGGACCCGGTCGCACCGGCATAGCCATAGTGGTTATCCGGCAATTGGCTGAAGCCGGTGTACGCTTTCCCGTAACGGCCTAAATAACCTACTTCCCCCTGGCCGCTTTGTTGAGATGCTTGCTGGCTGGCGGCGACGTTCCAGCCCCAGCCCCCGTCAGCTGGCGGCGTCTGGCTGGCATTCAACTGGTAGCCGGTTTCGTCATTCGTACGCTGGATGGTGCTGCTGACGCTCAGATTACGAGGAGTGGTGACGGTCACCATCAGGTAGACGCTGCGGTCGCGGTTGTCATCAACGTTCTGGTTGAACCCTGCGTTAAGGGACACGGTATCAGTAAGGGACTTGTACCAACTGGCGTTGGCATAGCGCACGGCGCTTTCATGCGGGTAGCGAAATTGCAGGTAGCTCAGGCTGATATTTCCGGCGGACGCCAGCGAATAGCCCACCACCGTGTTGCTGCTAAGCGTCGGTGGTGGTTCGCCATAATGGGTCGCCACATCACGATAATCGCCGGAGGTGGCGGTAGTACTGGTGCTGAAATTGAATTTCTCTCCGGACCAGCGGTATCCTACGCTGTATAAAAAACCGTTTTTCCCGGCGTCCGCACTTGCCGCCAATGCCGTAGAGAATGTGCCGCTGTGGATATCTGGGATCCAGTCGTTGCTGAAACCGGCATTAATCAGCCCGTCGCTGGTTTCGGCGTGCGCACCTGCGGTGAAGTTACTGCTGAATCCCCGACGCCAGGTCCCGCTGATCGCCGGGGCGCTGGCATACTCAAATGAAGCGTACCCGTAGTTTTCGCGCACCACCCCAATCTCGGCTGACCACGAGGTCAGACCTTCGCGCAGCAGCTGTTGATCGTTGTAAAAAGAGAAATTTTGCACCGTCGTTCTGCCCAGCGCATCTGTCATCATCACTTGACCCGTCCCCGCACCGCTGATATTTGGCAAGGTGTTGATCTGAAAACTGCCCGCCGGGACTTCACCGTTGTAGTACCTGACCCCGTCGACATACAACTCTACGTTGGACGGCAACGTTGCGGAGCCGAGATACGCGGGAAGCGGGGTGGTTGGCATATACGGCTGCAAACCAAAATCGGTCCCAATTTGAATCCCGCCGATGCGGGTTGGGCGGGAGCCGGTGAGCGAACTGGTCAGCGTATCCCCCACGGTCAATGCCAGCATCGTTTCCGGGAATGATGAGCGCCAGCTGGTATCCAGTCGGTAAAAGGCGTTATCGGCATCGGTTTCAGTGGAGTACTGGGTGAGTTGAGTGGTACTTAACACCCCTGAACCATTAAAAGCGCGCAGTTCGCTAAACGTATTAATGCTGCTGGCGTCACCCTGCTCTGTGTAAATATCATAATTGAGCAACGCGCCGCCCGCGGAGGAGGCCATCGGGGCAGTTTCTGCGGGTGGGTTAAGCTGGGTGGTGGCAAGGTCGAGTTCACTTAGTGGTACGGTTAGCGCCAGCGTTTGCAGTTGTTTATTGTAGTCAACGTTCAGCTGCGCAATATCATACAGCCCGACAGGCTGAGTAGTTTCCTCTGGTAGACGAAAACCCAGCGTGCGTAGGGTATTGGCACTGGCGTACAGCTTTTCGTTTTCATAGCCAAAATGAACCAATCCAGCGGCATTGCCGTTGACCGTCACGTCGAGATATAAATCGACTCCGGGCAAGGGGGACTCATCACGAATAATGCCCGTGTCCGTTGGGGTGTTTGTCTGTGCGTGCACGCAGGCCATTCCCGAGAGTAAGGCCCCATTAATTACGCCATATTTCACCACAAGCCAGAGCCAGTCAGAGTTCTTGTACTGTTTTTTGGCCATTGACCGTGACTTCAACTTTTCCGCCGTAATGAGTATCACTGGCTGACGGGGAGACTATCCACCGCATCGTTGAACCTGGAAGAACGTAGCCTAGCAGTCCTGGACTGATCACTTTTTTCGCGCCATTTCGTTGTATAAATGTGGCGGCGGATAATTGGGCATGAGCGTTTCCCTGATTACTGACTTCAAGAAAGTGTTTGCCGTCACGCTGTTGCAGTTTCCACTGTAATTTTGCCGCTGTGTCAGCCTGCGTTGTGGGTTGAATAAACACGGGCACGGAATAATGCATCACAAATTGCAGTTTATTTTTTTGTAATTTTGCAGGGGGTAATTCATCAATGGATAAGCGATAGGCCTCTTCAACAGACGCTGATGGCGGCGCGGTTCGTATCACGCGGATGAGCTGGCGTTCACCCGGGGCTAATGCCAGCATTGGTGGGCTGATGACCAGTCCCTGAGAGGGGGACAACGTATCGCCGTCTGCTCCCTGACGCCAGTGGAAAACGCGTACCTGTGCATTCAGCACGTTTTCACCTGCGTTGCTTAACCAGATACCGTCGGCATTTTGCGTCGCCTGCAGTGTCAGCGTAACCGGCGCTATTTGCAGCCCGCTTGCCGCCGCGATATTAATGCTCATGGCTATTCCTGACAGACACGCGAAGGCGCACCGCTGCACAGGCAGTTTCAATGTCATGGGTCGTCCTGAGGTTAGTAGTTAACGTTAACCGTTACGAGATCGGCATAGTCATCAGGCGTGAAGTTGGCGCTCGGAGCGGTGGCATACACAGTGAAGCTTTGTCCCAGCCCGGTTCCGGTCGAGGCCACCCCATTTCCCACGCTTTCCGCAGTGGCTGTATTACCCCAAACCGGACCCGTTGCAGACGTTTGGTTCAACTGGTACGGCACTTTATCCGTGTTGGTTGCTGCGTTGGCCACCGAGGACATTGCCCCTCTGCCCGTGGTATTCCCGCCGTTAGCGACCGAAGGTGCCAGACCTATAAAATAAGGTGTCGTCTTGGAGCAATTAATGGAAATGGTATTACTGGCCGATGTATTTGTCGCAGTGGCATTGACCGATCCCAGGGCAATATTTGACCCTGAACCTGCGGTAACGGTACAGGCTTTTTGAATCGTCATTAGCACCTGAAACGTGCCGTTTGCGGTAACAGCATCAGCCGCTGAAATGATGGAAAAGGCGCTGCAACAAAGAATTAAGCGAGTGACGATAACTGGAGCCATATTCTTTACCTTTTTCAAATAACCACATTTTTTACTTTAAAAATACAATAATGCGGCATATGGAGACATATTCTAACCCTAGGATAAGTATGAGTCGTACGCCAGTTGGTCTAATGAATTTTACTTAGGAAAAAGGTGATGGCGTCGACAAAAAATAGTACCAACAGGTGAGTATATTGTTTCATTTTATAGGCTACTTAAACGTGTGTTGATGGCAGACTCTTTCGGTGGGTATAGCGGTTGAAGAGCTATAACCACTGATTGCTGGTATTTGTTCTTGTTATTAATGTTTATTTTTATATGTTATTTGAATTGCGTTAAACTTTTTAATATTTTTAAATAATTAATTTTTATCAAGATGATGTTTATAATTTTTTACCGAGGTGCGAATTTATTGGCCTGAGGATTTGATTGTGAAATGTCAAAGCAAAAACATTTAAGTGCTTCTTGAAATTTGGCTGATTTGTTATTTTCTGCGTGTTACTATCTGTAAATATAAACTCGGGATGTGAATGACGGTGGCTTATGAAACATTAAAATAAGCTTGCTGTGACATTTTTTTGTCTTTCTCATTGGGTTTTTCTTGTAACTAATTGATATCTATTGATTTTGTGTTGAGGTGAAAGTTGCTGAGATGCAGGGTGATCTATTCCCTATTGTGTTTTATGAAAATCAATGAATACAGAGTTAGTCAATGTGAATGTATATGCAGTTGTATTTTGTTTTTGTCATAAAAAGACTTCATTTATCGAATGAACCGTGGAGCCATCTAAAAGATTAGCGCGCCAACTGTAACAGTCGGAACAGCATTATTTACCGCGCATTCAGCCGCGCAACGCTATTCACCAACAAACGCTTCGGTTGCTTGAAATAATCGATGTGCACATTTATGTGCTCTGTGGATGTGCACATCTATTGCTAAGAGCGACGATAACAACACCTCACAGGTAAAATAATGAATAAGACTTTATATATGATTCCCGCAGGCCGGGCCTATCGACAACACGGGAATATTACGCGATCCAGGAAATTTACGTGGCTGGGAGGGGTGTTTACCTTCATGGTCATCAGTACGCTGACGCTATCAGATGCTTATGCTGGAGGAAATGGTGCAACATCGGGTACCCCAGGGTCTGCAGGGAGTCAGGTCACGGGTGGCGGTGGTGGTGGCAGCGGTAGCGGTACGAATGATGGCGGTGATGGCAGCGTAACTGATGGAAAAGGCGCAGATGGACAAAACGGGAATTCTGCCGGGTTAGGGGGCGATCCTGGAATGCAGATAACGGCGTCACAGACGATCACTACCCGTGTCACCGGAGGAACGGGTGCTGACGATACCGGCGCTGCCGGTGGTGGCACCGGGATAATTGTGCGCAGTGGTGCATCGCTGACGCTCGACGGTGCAACGGTTACCGGAGGGAACGGTGGTACGGGGACGCCAAACAACCTGGACACTGGCAGCGGCGGCGGCGCCGGCATGCTGACAGATGGGAATCTGATCTTGACCGGGAGTGGTACGTCCATCACAGGAGGCGCCGGGGGAACCGGGAGCAGTTCGGGCGGCGGCGGCGGTACGGCGGTTGTGTTGACCGGTGGAACGGCGACTCACCTGACCAATGAAAGCGGCACGATAACCGGTGGCGTCGGTGGTCGAGGACGCTCGGCGGCGGTGGTGGCGCCGCCGTTGTGACCAATGCAAATGTGACCAACCTCGTCGGAGGTACGATCACTGGCGGTGATGGCGGCATTCGTCCTTCCGCCAGTATCACTGCAAGCGGTGGGGGTGGTGCGGGTATTTTGGTAGCGAATAATGGTCAAAATACGGTTTCTATTATCAACCAGGGCGTGATTTCAGGTGGTAACGGTGGCCCATCATTTGCGGCAGGCGGCAATGGGGAAGGCGGTGCGGGTGAAGGGGGCGCACAAGGCGGAAGCGCGTCAAATGGTCGGCTCGGCGATGGTGGGGCTGGGGTAAAAGGCGCATTCCTATCGATTATCAACGCTGGTGCTATTAATGGCGGAAAGAGTGGCGATCCGTTGTTTGGTGGACCGACATCACGACAGGCGAACGCCATTGAGTTTACCGGTGGTGACAATCGGTTGGAACTGCAGGCCGGATGGTCGTTTCTTGGCAAGGTCGTCGGTATGACCGGGTCAACAAATACGCTGGTGTTGGGTGGGGATACGACACAATCGCAGGGGACCGGGCCAACGGTCTTTGATGTTGCTCAACTTTCTGCCACCGGAGGTAATGGTCAGTTTCAGGGGTTCAGTACATTTCATAAAACCGGTACCAGCACGTGGCAGTTAACAGAGACCACCGCGCAGCTGACGCCGTGGACGGTAAGTAATGGCACTCTGTCGATTATCACTGATGAATCGCTGGGTGATGCGAGCGGCAATCTTACCCTGTTGAATAACGCCACGCTTGCCACCGGCGCCGATATTTCGACGGTGCGTAATGTGATGTTGGGGCAAGGTGGAGGAAAGTTTGATGTTTCACCGTCCACAACACTTGCACTCGCGGGGATGATCTCGGGGCCTGGAAGTCTGACCAAAGCCGGCGATGGCACCCTGACGCTGTCCGGCAACACCCTCTGGACCGGGGACACCCATATCGACGGCGGTGAACTGGTGCTGGATGGCAGCAACGGCGGCGCGCAGCTGGTCAGCAACGTCATCGGTCAGGATAACACCGCGTTATCCCTGCGTAACGGTGCCACCCTGACCGGCTGGATTGACCCGACGGACGTCAGCATTGACACCACCAGCCGCTGGAATATGACTGCGGACTCGCTGGTCGATGAAGTTAACCTTGCCGGGACCATTAATTTTGCGGCCCCGTCCTCTCTGCCCATGAACGCCGGACGGACCCTGACCGCGACCAGCTGGCACGGACAGGATGGTACGGTGGTGCTGAATACCGTGCTGGGTGACGACGCCTCGACGACCGACAAGATTGTGGTCAATGGCGATACCAGCGGCAACACCTTTATGAAGGTGAACAATGCCGGCGGTGGCGGCGCACAGACGGTGGAAGGTATCCGTGTGGTGGAGGTTCATGGGGCATCTGATGGCACCTTTACCAAATCCGGACGTATTGTGGCCGGGGCTTATGACTACAGCCTGGTGAAAAAAGGCACGGACTGGTTCCTGACCAGCCTGTATGTTCCGCCGCCGGTGGGGCCGGAAACGCCCGCAGAGCCGGGTACACCGGTAGTTCCTGTTACTCCACGCACACCTGATGAACCGGGTATCCGGGTGGTGCGCCCGGAATCGGCCAGCTATACCGCCAACCTGGCGGCGGCCAACACGATGTTCATCAC